>JAEZFW010000070.1 GCA_023417315.1 Pseudomonadota bacterium | reverse complement strand
GTCCTGAGCTCTTCAGCCGCATCCGCAAGCGCGTCGAGATCTCGGCGGCCAAGAACAAGTTCGTGCAAACGCCGGAATTCAAATCGATCAAAGGCGCAGGCCACGAGGTAGGCGACTTCTTCTTCGTGCCGACGGCAACGAACAAGACGGCCGAAGACCGCGGTTGATGAGGGTCTCTCACAGCACGCCACGGCTGCCTTATTGGCGTCATCCTTGCGGAAGCGAGGATCCATCTTGGTCTTTTTTGCATGATGGGCCCTCGCCTCCGCGAGGGTGACGGACCCGGAAAACGGGCGCTCAACCAGCGTGCCTACCGCGCCACCATCCCGCCACCGTCGATCACGATCGTCTGACCGGTGATGAACGAGCCGCTCGGTGCGGCGAGGAAGACCGCGGCGCCGGCGATCTCGTCAGGCTCGCCGATGCGGCGGAGCGGATAAGACTTCACCACATGATCATGGATCTTCGGGTTCTCCCACAACGCGCGGGCGAAGTCCGTTCTGATCAGTCCCGGGGCGATGCAATTTGCGCGGATGTTCTTCGCACCCCATTCGACGCAGATGTTCCGTGCGAGCGCCATGTCGGCTGCCTTCGAGATCCCGTACACGCCGATGCTCGGCGACCCCAACATGCCTGCAACAGACGAGATGATGATGATGGAGCCTCCCCCGCGTTCTGCCATTTGAGGCAGCACGCGATTGCAGAGCCAGAAATGACTCCACACGTTGCTCTGCATGATCTTGTCGTACGCATCGCGCGGCGTGTCTGCTGAAGGCCCGAAGTGCGGGTTCACGGCTGCGTTGCACACGAGGATATCGATGCCGCCCCAACGTTCGAGCGTGGCGGTGACGAGCGACTCGAGCTCCTCCTGAACGCCGATATTGCAGGCATGCGCGAATGCCTCGCCGCCGCGCTCCGTGATCGCCTGGACCACATCCTCGCAAGCTTCACGCGAGCGACTGGATATGACGACCTTCGCACCATGCTCCGCGAAGCGCTCGGCAATCGCGCGTCCAATACCCCGGCTCGAACCTGTGACGATCGCCACCTTGGAGCTCAGATCGAAGAGTGCAGACATGGCTGTGAGTGATTCGTGATTCGCGGGTAGCAAGAGGATCAGCGAAGGAAAAGCGATAGCACGAGATGCGGCGGCGGCTGAGCCAGTGTGCTCTGTACCTCAATTTACCGCAACCGAGGCGGCGCGCTTGCGGTGATCTCTTCACCGCTGGCGACCCGCGAATCACGACTCACGAGTCACGCAGATGAGAACCAGCGCCCAGATCTCACCGCTAATGGTTGCGTCGATGCGCCCTGTCGCTAAAAGGCTGCATCTATTGGCCGATGAATCCTACTGAGAGGCAGGAACTGCCTACGATGAAAGTGCGTTGGGTGGTTGGCAGGTTGGAGTCGATCATGAAGACGAGAGAAGAGTGGCGGCGGCACATGCGAGAACTTGTCAACGCAAGTCTCGATCCGATGGTCTATGCCGTGCAGTGGGCGCGCGATCCGCGCTGCATGCAGCGAGGCGCGGGCCATCGCCGTGTCGGCGCCGCGACGGATGCGCCGGTTTGCAGACTTTGGTCGAAACGAGGATAGAGGCGCACCTCGCGTCCGCCGCGTTATGTTGAGTAACGCGGATTCCATCCTAGCTTCATCACCTTCCTACTGGCGCGTGCTTCGCCGCGCCTGCTACCGATACCTCGCCATAATCTTCGCTAACCCCGCGGCACCTGGCGACAGCACTTCATACGGCAGCTGATTGATCGGCGTGCTCGTCGTGCCATTGACCTCGTGGAACTCGGGGCTCTTCTCGTCGATGTAGATGAGCCCAGTGACGTACTCGCCCTGCGCCAGCTTGTCGCGCAGGTAGTTGTACGCTTTACCGCGGCGAGTGGGATCGTAGTTGGGATCGAGTTTACGCAGCAGAATCCGGCTGCCATCGTGCATCGTGACCGGGACGGCTTCACCGGCTGCATACTGCGCCGTGATCTCCTGCGCCGGCGGCACGAAGTCCGCGTGCACCACTTCATCGTAGTGATCGCGCACGAACTCGTAGCTCTTCGTCGAACCTTCGTGGTCGTTGAACGTCACGCACGGCGACAGCACGTCGATCAAGGCGAACCCTTTGTGCTTCAAGCCCGCCTGAATGAGCGGAACCAATTGCTCCTTGTCGCCCGAGAAGCTGCGGGCCACAAAGGTGGCACCGAGCGTCAGAGCTGCAACGCAAGGATCGATGGGCGGCTGCAGATTCTCTTCACCGCGCTTGGCCTTCGAGCCGATATCCGCGGAGGCGGAAAACTGTCCTTTCGTCAGACCGTAGACGCCGTTGTTCTCGATGACGTACAGCATGTTGATGTTGCGACGGATGGCATGCGCGAACTGGCCGAAGCCGATCGACAACGTATCTCCGTCTCCGGATACGCCGATGTAATAGAGATCTTTGTTCGCCGCGATTGCGCCGGTCGCGATCGATGGCATGCGCCCGTGCACGGAGTTGAAACCATGTCCGCCGCTGACGAAGTACGCCGTCGTCTTCGATGAGCAGCCGATACCCGATAACTTCGCCAACTGCTCCGGCCGCAGCGACAGGCCCCACACCGCCTCGGTGATCGCGGCAGTCACCGAGTCATGGCCGCAACCTGCGCATAAGGTCGACATCGCGCCTTCGTAGTCGCGCCGGGTGAGCCCGAGCGCGTTCTTCGGCAAACTGGGATGCGCGACTTTGGGTTTAGCGATGAAGCTCATGGTTTGGAAGGGGTTAGCGGTTAGGGGTTAGCGGTTAGCGAGACGACGAGGTGCATGCGTTGCGATCAGGAGCCAGTTAGCGTGAGAAGTACCCGGTCTGTTCTTACATCCGAACTAACCGCTAACCCCTAACCGCTAACCGCTTCTCTATCGGGCCCAACTCTGCGAGCACGCCGTCGACGATGACCGTCGAGGCCATCGGTAGCCCCGAGTAGTGAAGGATCGAGCGCAGCTTCGACTTCTCTACTGCGGTCTCGAGCGTCAGCAGGCTGCGGAACTGCGCATCGCGATTCTGCTCGACGACGAAGATGAGCGCGTGAGCCGCGAGGAACTCTTCGACCTCTTGTCCAAATGGAAACGCGCGCACCCGCATATAGTCAGCGTGGATGCCACGACGTTTGAGCAAATCGAGCGCTTCGTGAACGGCACCGTCACAGCTGCCGATCGACACGATGGCCACGTCGGACGAGTTGCGACCCTGAAATACCGGAGCAGGCACGAGCGCTTTCGCCGTATTGAACTTGCGCTTGAGACGATCGAGCACGAGCTGATATTCCGCAGAATCTTCCGTGTACGCCCCGTACTGCGTGTGACCCGAGCCGCGCGTGAAGTACGCGCCTTTAGGGTGGACGCCCGGCAGCGTGCGATACGGAATGGCATCTCCGTCTTTGTCCAGATATCGGTAGAAGCGCTCGAGCTTGTCGATCTCATCGTAGCTCAGCACCTTGCCGCGGTCGGGGCGATACGCGTCATCCCAGTTCAGCGCCGGGCACATCCAGTCGTTCATGCCGATGTCGAGATCGGTCATCAGGAACACCGGTGTCTGCAATCGCTCGGCGAGGTCGAACGCTTGCACGGATAAGTAGAAGCATTCTTCAGGACTATTCGGGAACAGCAGCACGTGGCGGGTGTCGCCGTGCGAGGCGTAAGCGGCAAGCAGGATGTCGCATTGCTGCGTGCGCGTTGGCATGCCTGTCGACGGCCCGACACGCTGCACGTCGAAGATCACGGCAGGGATCTCGGCATAGTAAGCAAGCCCGATGAACTCGTTCATCAGCGAGATGCCGGGACCGCTCGTTGGCGTGAACGCGCGCGCACCGTTCCATGAAGCGCCGAGCACGGCGCCGATGGCAGCGAGCTCGTCTTCCGCCTGCACGATGACGTAATTGTGTTTGCCGGTCGCAGGATCGACTCGCCACTTCTGACAGAAGCCTTTGAACGCGTCCATCACCGAGGTCGATGGCGTGATCGGGTACCACACGCCGACCGTCGCTCCCGCATACAAGCATCCGAGCGCGGCGGCAGTATTGCCGTCGATCATGATGTGGCCGGCGGTCTTGTCCATGCGAGCAACGCGCAGCGGTAGCGGGCACGCGAAGTGTTCCTTCGCATAGGCATATCCCATCTCGAGCGCCTTCACGTTCGAGTCGAGCAGCGCTTGTTTCTTCGCGTAACTCTCGCCGAGCAGCGCGCGCATGACCTCAAGCTCGATGTCGAGCAATGCGGCGAGCGCGCCCGCGTACATGATGTTCTTGAGGAGGATTCGTGCCCGCACGCCCTGGAACGTCTCGTTGCACATGCGCGCCAGCGGAATCCCCAAGATCGTGACGTCTTCGCGCTTGAGCAGCGCAGAACGCGGCCAGGTCGAGTCGTAGATCAAGTAGCCGCCGGGACTGACTTCCTTCAGGTCCTTGGCATACGTCTCTGCGTTCATCGCAACCATGATGTCGACGCGACCGGAACGCGCAACGTAACCCTCATGCGTCACGCGAATCTCGTACCACGTGGGCAGACCTTGAATGTTCGAGGGGAAGTAGTTCTTCCCCATGACTGGAATGCCCATCCGGAAGATGGACTTCATCAGCAAGGTGTTGGCGCTCGCGGAGCCCGTGCCGTTGACGTTCGCGAGCTTGATGACGAAATCGTTCAGGCGGTCTTGCGACTCTGCTGCATGGAGCATGATGGAGTGGTCTCGTCGCTCGCGTACGGAATTCTGATCTTGGATTTCTGCATGTCCCAGGCCGCGGTGGGACAACGTTCGGCGCACAACCCGCAGTGCACGCAAACATCTTCGTCCTTCACCATGACCCTGCCCGTGTGGTTCAAGGGCACGGACACGAATAGCGGCTGGGCGCTATTCAGCGCCGGCGCCTTGAGGCGCGTGCGCAGCTCTTGCTCAGCGCCATTCGCGGTGATGGTCAGGCAATCCACTGGACAGATGTCGATGCAAGCATCGCATTCGATGCACAGTTTCGCCTCGAACACGGTTTGGACGTCGCAATTCAGGCAGCGCTGGACTTCTGCCACAGCCTGCTCTGCGGTAAAGCCGAGCTCGACTTCGATGTCGACTTTCTTGAAACGCTCTCTCAAGTCGACGTGCGGCATCAAGCGGCGTTCGACCGGGTTGTAGTCGTTCTTGTAAGCCCACTCGTGGATGCCCATCTTGCGGCTCGACAAGTTGAGCAGCGGCGGCAGGCGCTCGTCGACCGGCGATCCTTGGCAGTACTTATGAATCGAGATCGCGGCTTGATGGCCGTGCTCAACCGCCCAGATGATGTTCTTCGGTCCGAATGCGGCATCGCCGCCGAAGAACACGTTGGGCAACGTGGACTGGAACGTGACTTTGTCGACTTTCGGCACGTGCCACTTGTCGAACTCGAGGCCAAGGTCGTTCTCGATCCACGGGAACGCATTCTCTTGGCCGATGGCGAGAATCACATCGTCGCAGGGGATGAACGCTTCGCCCACGATACGTTCGGCGACGATGCGGCCGCGCGCGTCGAGGTCGTATTCCATCTTGTCGAATGTCATGCCGACGAGTCGCTCGTTCTCGATGACGAACGTCTTTGGCGAGTGATTCACGACGATCTCGACGTTCTCTTCTTCTGCATCCTCGAGCTCCCACTCGGACGCCTTGAAGAACGCGCGCGGTTTGCGCGCCATCACTTTGACGTCGTCGGCTCCAAGACGCAGAGAGGTGCGGCAACAATCCATCGCGGTATTGCCGACGCCGATGATCAGCACGCGCTTGCCGATCGCTTTCGTGTGCGCGAAGGCGACGGACTCGAGCCAATCGATGCCGATATGGATGTGGTCGGTCACGTGAGAAGAAGCGCGGCGGCCGGGCAAGTCCAAGTCCTTACCTTTCGGCGCTCCGCTGCCGACGAAGACCGCGTCGAACTCACCGGAAGCGAGCAGTTGCCTCATGCTCTTGACTTCGGTGCCGAGACGCAGGTCCACCCCCATATTCAATATGTAGCCCATCTCTTCATCGAGCACGCGCGCGGGCAGGCGGAAGGATGGGATGTTCGTGCGCATGAGGCCGCCGGGCGAACCCCATTTCTCGAACATGGTGATCTCGTAGCCGAGCGGCATCAGATCGTTGGCGACGGTGAGCGATGCAGGGCCCGCACCGATGCATGCGATGCGCTTACCATTTTTGTTCTTCGGCGCTTTCGGCAAGCGAGGCGTAATGTCTTCGCGATGATCCGCCGCGACACGCTTCAGGCGGCAAATCGCAACGGGCTCGGCTTCGACGCGACCGCGGCGACACGCAGGCTCGCAGGGTCGATCGCAGACCCGACCGAGAATGCCGGGAAAGACGTTGGATTCGCGATTGACGAGGTATGCCTCGCCGAATTGCCCAAGTGCGATCAACCGAATGTATTCGGGAACGTCGGTGTGCGCGGGGCATGCCCACTGACAATCGACGACTCGGTGAAAATAGTTCGGATCTTTCGTATCGGTCGGTTCCACCGTCACATCGCCCCTGTTCAACGATGGACGTCGTTACATCGACGACGTCTCGCCACGGCTCAACGCTGCGGAAGCCTATACTCCCGGCGAACAATAAGCCATAACGCCAGGCGCGCGGCTCGCGCGGTAGTTGCGAAGAGACGAATGCCCTCACGACGAGCAATCGTCTGTGACGACAGCGGCATTCGCGCCCGGCGAAACCAGCGCTCTAGGCATGAATGTGTAAGAAAGGTCGAGTTGCGCGCTGTGTGAATAAGTGCGCGCTCAGTTCACGCGAATACGCCAGCGCAGCTCGAAGCTCGGATTGCCTGCGCCAGAATTACCTGACATGGATCCCCGCAGTCGAACACGCAAGTGAGTGACGGCAGGATCGACGCCGTCAGCGTTGGGCACCGGCGCGTAGGTCCATGTGAGTCCGTTGTCGTTTGAAAATTCGAGATCGTCCGTCGGGTTGTTCAACGCAAGGAACGTGAATGAAAGACCGCTAGAGGTAGGCCCCTGAACGAACGCCACCGGGCCAGAGCCTGTAGTGTCAACATCGGTGAGCAGCATCGCGGTGTTCGCCGGAACTGCGTCCGTGAGAACGAGTGAGTCATGATCGACCGGGCCGCTACCCTGGTTCGTGACTTGCGCGGTGTAGAGTTTCACCGCGCCGGGAATACTCTTAGGATTCGTGCTGCCGTTGAAAGGATCGGAAAGAACGGTCACGGCTTTGACATGCGTCAGCAAGGGGCCCGAGCTCACGATCACGTTGCCCCCGAACTCGGATGTTTGCCCCGCAAGCGTCGCGGTACTCGTCAGTTGAATGCCACTGCTCACGCCGCTCGGCAGCGGAATCAGAAAAGCGAATCGGTTCGTCGCATCTGTTCCCTGATTGCGGCCGTTGATCGGAGCAGGTCCGTACGTTCCAGTCGTGTTTGCCAGATCGCCCGCGCTGCCTTCGACGAATGTACCGAGATAAGTGAGCCCTTCGCCGAAGCCCGTAGGGTCAGGTTGTGCGACGTACAACTCGATCGAGCTGTTCGGTCGCGCAAAGCCGCTGATCGACAACTGACCATTCATGATGATCGCGGAGGTCATCACGGGATAATTGAGCAGTGCGTTCGGGCCCGAATCGGCGTCGCCATTGTCGTTGAGCGTGACGCCATTCAGCGCGCCGAGGGCATTGGGGTCCCGAGTATTCGGATCTAAATCGATCGAAAGTCCGCCGTTACCGCTGAAGATGTTCTGCGACGCGATCGTCCCGGTCGCCGCCATAACGAGGATTCCCGCACCGGCATTGTCTATCACGCGGTTGCGATAGTACGAGACGTTCGTGCCCGTGTAGTTGTAGCTCACGATGCCGACGGGCTCGGCCGATGCGGAGTTACCGGATGTGAAACCGTTGTTGCGAACCGTGTTGTTCGCGATGAGGATGTTCGAATAACTATCGCTCGGCGAGCCGAACCCGAGCTCGATGCCTCCTCCTGCCTGATCGCGCACGAGATTCGAAACGATCTGCACGTTGCTCGCGCCGTTGATCAGCAGAATTCCATCGAAGGTGTTCGTGTGGCCGCTGCTCGGGCGAGCGACTTCGTTGAAATGAATGATCGAGTTGCTCCCGCCGCCGTCGCTGCGAATCGCAGAGTTGTTCACCGTCACGAAGTTGTTGCGAATCGTGGCATTCGGAGCAGAGAAGGCGATGCCGTAAGCCGCAGAGCTCGCATCCGAGCTCGAGCCGTTCGCACGCATCCCGACGAGATTGTTTCGCGCCGTGCCGTTTGCGCCTGCCAACTCAATGTAGCCTTGGCGCAGCGCGAATCCCAAGATGGTTTGCTCCGATCCCCCAAGTGTGATCGCGCCATTGTTCGCCGCACAGTTCAGTTGCACCTCGGGGCGAGCGATCGTCGGAAGCGGGATGTTGTCGGCGCCCACCGTGCCGCCCGTTCCGAGCGTGCCTGCGTTCGTGTTGCCGACGTTAACCGACTGCGTGCTCGCATCAAGTCGTGTTCGTGTACCGGTGACGATAGGCAGCGGTCCTGCCAGCGCGATCTCGGCAACGCCGCTCGTCAGTTGATTTGCATATCCGCTGTGCTGCCCAGGATTCACCGTGCCATCGGGGATCATGAAGATGCTGGTTTCGAAACCCGGCGGAAGCGCGACGGTCGACCCGTCGACCAGGCCATTGCCAGCCGGTGCCAGCGACGCTTCGCCGCCCAAAGCGTTCGAATTGATGATGAACTGGCGCAGCGAACCTTGGCACGGGTAATAGGTGCTCGAGCTGCCGGAAGGTCCGCAGCTCGTGGCGTCGCGGGTGTTGACGATCACATTGAAGTTGAAGCCGAAGTCGACCTCAGTCGCAGTCGAAAAAAAACTCGCGAGCGCCACTTCCGTCACTGACTGCGGTGTTTGAACGCCGGTGATCGTGAGATTCGCGAGATTGCCGGACGTGCGACTGGGCGCATCGCTCAAGCGAGGATCCTCGCCTCCGACCCGATCGACGACGGCAACGACGTTCCCCGTGCTCGCATTCGTTCGAAACGTTTGGACAGGGACGCAGGCTGCGCAGCTTCCACGTGCGGAAGTGACGGTGCCGTTAACCACTCGAACGCGATACGTGTCAGCTCCGAGACCGGTAAACGAATACACGCCCGCAGAGGTCGTATTGACCGCGGTGACGTAGTTGAAGTTGTTGCCCGTCTCTCGATACAGCTCAACGCGCACTCCGCCGCGCGGCGTTCCGCTCGAGCTTGCAAGAGAACGACCTGCACCGCCGCCGTAGTTACGATCCTCGAACACGGTGCCCGTGATCGTGGCCGCCAAGCCCGCGCTCGCGAACGACAGTACCAGCGCCGCTAATGCGACCTTGGCCAGCGATGAATATGCGTGCTTGCGACGTGCCGACACGGACCTGCCCCTATTGAGATCGTGGAGCCTAGTGAGGGCGTGCCCGCAGTCACTTCGTCAGCGTTCACATTTTGACGCGCTTATGTGCAGCGTCAGTCAAAGGCGAGAAGTGCGTCCCCTTGGTAAGTCAATAAGGCGGATTGGCAGCGTAGGAGCCGCTCTTACGAGCATCCGTGCATGCGTCTCGCGCCGCACCGTGCGCGGTACGCAGATGGCGTGCGAAGCACGTCACAGGAATTCGTCTCAGAGGTGACGAAATGGCGTCAAAAGACCGGCGATTTCGCGATGCTGTCGGCACTTCCCCCAGAAACTTGAGCCCACCGATTGGGAAGTGCGAACGACCGCACGAACGTGCCCATGCCTTTGACAAAAATCCGCCACCGTAAGGAAACACCTGGAAGTTCTCGCGGGGCACCGATTACTGCACAAGAAGCTGATCAAGCAGAACGGCTGACCCGACGAGTCCTGGTGACGTTCAAAGTTGGGGAGGTCAGATGGTCTTGGTCCGCATCCGTGCTGCGCTCGCAGTGCTCGCCCTCGTGGGCGCGCACTCCGCGTTCGCCGTGGGCACGCCTGCGGGAACGCAGATCGCTGGCGCCGCTCGAGCCAGCTACCAGATGGGCGGTACGCAACTTACGACATCATCGAACGTGACGTTGATCGATGTCGCCGAACGTCTCGATGCAGTACTCACGATCGACAGCGCCATCGCGGCCGCATCGCCCGGCGAAACCCAGCAAGAGCTCGTCTTTACGTTGACGAATACGGGCAACGGCACCGAGACGTTCATTCTCTCGGGGCTGAGCGCGGGTCTTCCTGGCGATGACTTCGATCCGCTATTGGCGAGCCCCTCTCTGTATTTCGATACGGATTCGAGCGGCGATCTTTCTCCGAGCGATCAAGCCTACGTCCCCGGCACGAACGATCCCACGTTGGTTGCCGATGCGAGCGTGCGCATCCTGCTCGTCAACGATATTCCTGGCACGGCTCTCGATGGCCAGCGCGGGCGCAGTCAACTCTCGATACGCGCTCAAACAGGCACCGGGGCTCCCGGTACTTCATTCGACAACCTCGGCGACAGCGGGGTTCACGCGGTCGTCGGCGCCACAGGCGCAGCCGCGCAAACTTTCGGCGAGTACTTCATCGGTGCCGTTTGGATCCAAGCGATCAAGTCACAGACCATCGCCGATCAGTTTGGCGGTACGCGTCCGCTGTCAGGCGCGCGAATCAACTATCAAATCGTCGTCACTCCCGCTGGCGCCGGTACCGCTGCCAACGTTGTTTTCAGCGACCTCATTCCGACTCACACCACTTTCGTGGCCGGCTCGCTTGCGCTGAATGGCGCCGTGCAAACGGACGCGTCCGATGGCGATGCCGGTCAATACATCAGCGCACCGCAACCGCAGGTGCGACTCACCCTCGGCGATCTCACTGCGGCGTCGGGGCCGCAGACCGTCGAGTTCGCGGTGACGATCAACTAGCGCTTTGGAATTTTGGGAAGGCCTTTCAGGAGATGACGAACATGAAACGTACCTCGCGCAATCAAGCAGCCGCACTCGCACTTCTGCTCGCGACGGGATTCGCGCATGCGCAGAACACACAGTGCATCGAGCTCACTACGCAGGCGGAGACGCTCGAGGAGTACGTGAACGAGCAAGGTCAGAAGGCGACACGCCTCGTTGCAGTCGGCAAAGCCGTTCCGGGTGCGCAGATCGTGTGGACGATCACAGCGAAGAATGTCTGCACGACACCGGCCGACGATGTCGTGATTGCGAACGAGGTGCCTGCCGAGATGACTTACGTCGCGGACTCCGCGATGGGCGTCGGCACGAACATCACGCACTCCTTGGACAACAAGGAGTTCAAGCCGGCCGAAAGCTTGGTCGTGCGCAACAGCGACGGCTCATCTCGCCCGGCCCGCGCCGAAGACATCCGTGCGATTCGCTGGACGTATCAGGCGCCCTTTGGCCCCGGCGCGAGCGCCTTTGTGCGCTATCGCGCCATCGTGAAGTAACGAGTTTTGAAGTCGACGTACGGCAAGGGCGTCGATACGAACACTTTCCTTGCCAATCGTGTGTATGCATAGGAGATTCGAAATGACAATCGCAAGGCACCTCAAGCGGGTCAGCCTCGCGCTCGTGACGATCGGTTCGTTGGGATCTGCGCAGCTCGCCAGTGCCGAAGGCACGTTGGCGGAGACGACGATCAACAACACCGCGACCGTGAGTTACAGCGTCGGCACCATCCCGCAGACCGATATCAGCGCGAGTACCAGCTTTGTCGTAGACAAGCGTATTCGCTTCACCGTTGCGGGCCCCGCAACGGGCTTGTCTGTGACGCCAGGTCAGCAAGACGCGACCCTGAGCTTCACGATTACGAACTTCACGAACTTCGATCAAGACTTCAGTTTCGCCGCCACGGATGAGACGAGCGGAACGTTCGACGGTCGCACAGACAACAGCGACGCTCCTGGTCTTGCCGCTTACGTCGATGCCGGCGTCATTGGAACCTACGAGCCCGGCGTGGACGTGGCCACGTTCGTCTCCGCGTTGGCGCCCGATGCCACGGTGAACATCATCGTGGTGGCGGACTACCCGCTGACGGCGACGAACGGCCAAGTCGCGAACGTGCGTCTGACGGTGCGCGCGACAACATCCGGATCTTCGGGCGCGACGCCTGAGACCGAATCGGCGACCAACAACCAAGGGGGCGCCGCCGATGTGGTGATCGCCGATAACGGTCGCGACAACAGCGAGTTCGTCGTCGCGGGTTATTACGTGTCCTCTGCCGCGTTGACCGTCACGAAGACGGCTGCGGTCGTGTGGGATCCATTCAACGCAGCGTCAAACCCGAAGGCCATTCCGGGCGCACGCGTCGAGTACACGATCACGGTTGCCAACAACGGTGCAAGCCCAGCAACGACCGTGACGCTGAACGACTCGATCCCGGCGGCGACAACGTACCGGGTGGGCACGCTGACGGTGAACGGCAGCTCCGTGCCGGATGCGGGTAACACAGTCGGCGCGCCGGTCAGCTCGATCAGCGTCAGCACCGGCGATATCGCGGCGGGCGCGACGGCGACAGTCACGTTCCAGGTCGAGATCGTGAACGTCCCCTGATGCGTAACTCATCGCCGCTGTGCGGCGGCTCATGAGATGTGAGCCAATGCACGGCCTGTCATTCGAAGCTCGAGCACACGACGCGGGCGGGACGGTGAATAACCGTTCCGCCCTCGGTGCGTATATGGGCACAAGGAATGTGCTCTGCTTCGCATTTTCAGGCGGGCGGCGAGCATTTCACACTCTCGCATCTTCATGGCGCGCGCAGGTGAAAAGCCTGCTTTGCGTCACGGCGTTCTTAAGCTCCGCGTCGCTCGCCGTTGCTCAGACAACGCCGCCGGGCACTGTCATCGAGAACACCGCTCACGTGTCGTACATCGACCTTGCGGGTTCACCGGTCTCGGTTGCGACGAACTCGGTCAGCACGACGACGATGGCGTCGCCCTCGCTCTCCTCCATCTCGCTGCTGCGAGCGTCGAGTTCGGGAGGACTTTCCAGCACTGCGGGTCCTACTCAGTGCAGGCGCTCAGGCGGCTTGACGACACTGCCCCAGCCGATGTTGCCGGATGGAACGACGCTCGATGCGTTCCAGGCGATCACCTTGGGAGAAGCCGCGACGTTGCACGGCGGTGAGCCCGTGTTCGTCCGCCTGCAGGATGCAGATCAGAACCGGGATGCAGGCTCGATCGATCACGTCGAGCTGCGGGTGACGAGCCCAAGCGGAGATTCGGAGGTTCTTCAGCTCTCGGAGACAGCACCTGATTCGGGCATCTTTATTGGCTATATCCAAACGAGCGTACGTGCGTCGGTGGTCGAAAACTGCACGCTCGAAGTAGATCGAAACTCCGAAGTCAGCTCGATGTACATCGATCCTACGGACGGGAATGACACGAGCCGCGCTAGCGCGCTCGTCGATCCTTACGGTTTGATCTTCGACTCTCGCACTGGAGAGCCCATCGACGGTGCTCGAGTTCGCCTCGTCGAGGCTGCGAGCGGTGCACCGGCAGTCGTGTACGGCGATGATGGCGTGAGTCGCTATCCCGCTGAGATGGTGACCGGCGAGGCGGTCACCGATGCAGGCGGTACGCTTTATACATTGCCCTCCGGTGTCTTCCGCTTCCCGCTCATCGCAGCCGGGCGCTATCGGATCGAAGTCGATCCGCCTGCCGGGCATGTGTTTCCATCCTCTCTCAGCATGGGTGAGCTCGCGCAGACACCGGGTGCGCCCTACCGCCTGCAGCCGGGCTCGTTTGGCGAAGCGTTCTCCGCCGGCGATGCGCCGATTATCGCGGTCGACATTCCGATCGATGCTGCCGCCACGCAGCTCTTCGTGCAGAAGTCGGCGATGACCAACGTCGCAGCGATCGGCGATTTCGTGCAGTACTCGCTCATTGTCGAGAACACTGCGACGAACGCAACGGTGCCATCGGTGCGCACGATCGATTCGCTACCGCTCGGGGCTCGCTATCGATCCGGTTCGGCGCGCGTCGAGGGTGAGAGGATCGGCGATCCAGAGATTTCACCCGACGGTCGCGAGCTCACGTTCGTCACTGCCGCCCTCCCGCCGCGTCAACGCATCGAGATCCGCTACGTCGTGGAGATCACGGCCGGTGCGCGCGGCAAGCAGCTCGTGAACTCGGCGCGGGCGATCGGCCCTGACGGCGTCGCATCGAACACCGCCCAGGCCACGATTCAGCTGCGCGAAGAGCTGTTCCGCGAGCGGGCGATCGTCATGGGCCGTGTTGTGGAAGGCGACTGCAATGCGCCGGCGGAGACGCTGGCTGGCGTCGCCGGTGTTCGTGTTTATCTCGAGGACGGCCGCTACTCGATCACGGATACGGAAGGTAAGTATCACTTTGAAGATGTGCCGCCCGGCTCGCACGTCGTTCAGGTCGACACCATTACGGTGCCCGAATCGCATCTGATGCAGGAGTGTCATCAAGGTGTGCGCCACGCCGGACGCAGCTACTCGCAATTCATCGACGTTCGTGGCGGCGCATTGTGGCGCAGCGATTTTCGGCTGCAGCGCAAAGTTGCACCGACCGGTACGTTCGATCTGCAACTTGCAACCGCTCGCAAGCAGGATCGCTTGCAGCACACGGCGACGCTCAGCACCTCGAAGGTAGGTGTCTCGAACGCTCGGGTGATGATCATGATGCCGGAGGGTCTGCGCTATCGACGAGGATCGAGCGCGCTGCAAGCGGCGTCGGTCGCGGATCCCAGCGAGACGTCGGGCATCCTCACGTTCAACATCGGTTCCGTGTCGGCAGACGCTGTGAGCGTACTGCAGTTCGAGACCGAAGCCGGGCCAAACAGCAGCGGTGCGCTCGCGATCAAAGCCGTCGCGATGGCTGATTCTCCCGTGCGGCAAGGGTTACGCACGGCTCCGATCGACAACGTGATCCTGCGCGGAGAGATGCTGCACGAAACCGGCTCATATCGGTTCTCACCGCGCTTCGATGTCCTCGACACTACGATTCAACCTGAGGATCGCGAACAGCTCGATAAGATCATCGAGGAATGGCGCGATCTTACGAATCTGCGCCTCACGGCGGTTGGACATACCGATAACACGCTCATCGCGTCAAATGTACGCACGAAGCATCCGGACAATGAAGCGCTTTCCGTTGCACGGGCAAAAGCAGTCGCTGACTACCTGGCCGCACGCTTGCAAATCGATCCGGCGAACGTGACGATCGAAGGGCGCGGCGCGCGAGAGCCGCTCGCGGCGGGTCGCGACGCGAAGAGTCTCGCGATGAACCGTCGCGTAGATCTCACGATCGAAGGACTGCGGGTCGTGGCCGCCGGCGGACTGACATTGAAGCGCGATGCGGCTCGTTCCGAGAAGGTCGAGCTCGTAGGCGCACTCGCGCTGACCTCGAGCACATCGTATGTTGCCCCTGTCCCGCGGCAGGCCGTCGCAGCCTCCACTGCGATCGATCTCGAAAGCTTGCAGCCCGGCACCAAGTGGCTGACACCCGGTGCCGAAGACATCGCATCGATCCCTGCCCTCAAGATCGAGATACAACATGCGCCGGCGCACCGGGTGGAACTCATCGCCAATGGCTCGCCGGTCAGCCCGCTCAACTTCGATGGCGTCTCTGCGAATAGCGCGAAGAGCGTCAGCGTGAGCTTGTGGCGCGGTGTTGAGCTTCGAGACGGGGAAAACCAGATCGTCGCCGTCGTCCGCGATGAGCAGGGCGCTGAAGTAGAGCGACTCGTGCGCACGATTCGATACGGCGGCGGGGCTGTGCGTGCCGAGATCGATCGACGGGCATCGACGCTGCTGGCGGATGGACGCACGCATCCAGTGATCGCTCTGCGCATGCTGGATGCCTCGGGGCATGCCGCACGGCCTGGCACGACGGGAGTGTACTCGGTCGAGGCACCGTACCGCTCGTGGTGGGAGGTCGAGGCGCTACACGAGAACAAGCTCGTTTCGGTCGGGACACGCCGCCCCACATTCACCGTCGATCCGGATGGCCTTGCACGCTTGGTGCTCGAGCCCACCACACAAGCGGGTACGGCGGTGATACGCGTGCGTCTCAGCGAGCGTCAAGAACAAGAGATTCGCGTATGGCTCGAGCCCGCGGCGCGCGATTGGATCTTGGTGGGTATCGCTGAAGGCACGAGTGCGCACAAGTATGTGTCGGACAATATGCAGTCCGCGCGCGATGCAGGTTTAGATGAAGGCTACGCCCAAGATGGGCGAGTCGCTTTCTTCGCAAAAGGCGCGATCAAAGGGGAGTACTTGTTGACCGCGGCGTACGACTCCGCGCGCGAGCACGATCTCGAGAAGGATCGACTGCTCGGCGCCGTCGAGCCCGATCGCTTCTACACACTTTATGGAGATGCGACCGAGCAGCGCTTCGAAGCGGCGAGCGCGCGCAAGCTCTTCCTCAAGCTCGAGCGTCGCCAGTTCGCTGCTCTATTCGGCGATTTCGAAACGGGTATGACGGTGACCGAGCTTTCGCGATACAGCCGCACGTTCACCGGGTTCAAGTCGGACTACGCAGGCGATCGCTTTGGCTACACGGCCTTTGCAGCGGAATCTGAGCAGGGGTATGTAAAGGACGAGCTGCAAGGCGATGGCACCTCAGGGCTATATCGTCTGTCGCGGCGTCCGCTGATTCTGAATACCGACAAGATCCGCATCGAAGTGCGCGATCGCATCCGCACCGAAGTCATCGTCCAGACACGCGAGCTGACTCGGCACATCGATTACAGCATCGACTACTTGAACGGCACGCTCTTCTTCAAGCAGCCGGTTGCTAGCCGCGATGCGAACTTCAATCCGGTCTTCATCATTGCCGAGTATGAAGTGCTCAACGGCGGCGAAGCGCAAATGACCGCCGGCGGACGCGCGTCCGTGAAGTTCGCAAACGAGCGCGTCGAGATCGGCGGAACCTTCCTGCGCGAGGGCGCGACCGCCGGTGACTCTCAAATCACCGGCACGGATCTGCGCTGGCAGATCGGCGCCGCAACCGAGTTGCGCGCGGAGCTCGCGCGCAGCGATTCCGATGATCCGTCACGCGGCGAGAGCGCAAACGCGTATATGACGGAGCTGAAGCACGTCGGCGAGAACCTCGATGCACGAGTGTACGTACGCGAGCAGGAGAGTGGATTCGGCGTCGGCCAGCAGCTCTCGCTCGATACAGGATCGCGCAAGGCGGGCGTCGACGGTCGTTATCGATTGACGGATGAGATCGCCCTTCTAGCCGAGACCTTCAAACAGGAGATGCTGGACACAGGTGCCGAGCGCGAGCTCGTGAGCGCGGAGGTTCGTTACGACGCTGACGACTACACTGCAGGCGTGGGCGCGCGCCACGTGGCGGATGCGGGGCTCTCCACTGGTAAGACCGAATCGCAGCAAGCCTTCGTCAACGGCAGCGTGGATCTGTTCAAAGACGTGATCACCTTGCGCGCGTCGCAAGACCTCGCGCTCGGTGGCAAGAACGGGAGTGTCGATTTCCCGAATCGCTCGCTCGTTGGAGTGGACTACCGCTGGCGCCCCGAGACGACCCTCTTCGCCGAGTTCGAGCACGCGGATGGTGAGCTGTTCGATGCGGATATGACGCGTATCGGCGTTCGCAGCGCACCGTGGCGCCGAGCACAGCTGCAATCCAGTCTCAATCAACAAGCCACCGAGTACGGGCCGCGGGTGTTCGCAAACGTCGGTCTGACGCAGGGTTGGCAGTTGAACGAGCGTTGGGGATTCGATGCCGGAATCGATCAGAGCAAGACGGTCAGCGAGGCGGGCGTCGTACCCTTTAACGAGAACGTCCCGCTATCCTCTGGCGCGATGAGCGGCGACTTCGTGGCCACGTTCCTCGGCGCGCTGTATCGCAGCGATCTATGGACGTTCACGAGCCGGCTCGAGCATCGCGATTCCGATGCTGAAGATCGCTGGATCGCATCCGGCGGATTCTATCGCGAGCCCATAGCAGGGCACGCGTTCTCGCTAGCGACTCAATGGTTCGATAATGCGTTTTCGAATGGCAGCGATGCGACGGCTGCGGACGTGCAGCTCGCGTGGGCGTACAGACCGGCGACGAGCGCGTGGATCGTGCTCAATCGCCTCGATCTCAAGCACGAAGCGCGCAGCGACTCCTTAGGTGAGTTCGAATCTGCTCGTGTGATCAACAACCTGAACTCGAGTTGGCAACTCGATGTGCGTACACAGCTCGGTGTGCAATTCGGTACTCGTTACGTGCGCAGCACCTTCGATGGCGAGCGCTACAGCGGCCTGTCGACTTTGTATGGCCTCGACATGCGCCGCGACTTGTCGGACCGCTTCGACGTCGGTATTCACGGCACGATGCTCTCTTCATTGCAGTCGAACGTCAGCGATCGTGCGCTCGGCGTAGATTTCGGCATTACGGTTGCCCGCAACACGTGGGTCTCCATCGGATACAACTTCACCGGATTCGAGGATGACGACTTCGAGGCCTCGCGCTACACCGCACAAGGTCCGTTCATCAAGTTCCGCATGAAAGCGGACCAGGATACGTTCAAGGACATCCTCGGTATCGGAACGCGCGCTCGATAGCTCGGAGTACGCCTGCCGTTGTCGGCGGGGAGGCTAACGCGGGGAGTAAGCGAAGAAAGCCCTCATCCTAACCTTCTCCCCGAGGGAGAAGGGACGCTCGCTGACTCGGGAAGGGCATGCTGTTGGGACTAAGCTTTTCTGGCCCGCCATGAGGCCTACCCGCTGACAACGGCAGGCCTTCTCGCCGTTAGGCCTACCCGCCGACAACGGCATGCCTGTCTTTGAATCTTATTGGCTGCAGAGCTCGACGAGTCCGTTCGACTCGCGTGCGCCGAAGCCGAAGAGCGTTTCGATATCGAGTGTGAGCGCGCCGGTGGATGTATCGACTGCGTGTCGCCAAGCCAGTATGTCGATGCGGTCGCACGTGCTCGAGATTCCATTACGCACGAGTGAGCCGATGTGCAAGGTGTGCCCGAGAGTGCTCGCGTTCGACGTGCCGCTGCTCTTCAGCACCGCATTGCCGAAGTTATTGTAGGGCGTGAACTGCCACAGATACTCGCTCAACGTTTGCAGCTCGGGTGCGGTGAGCGGACGCAAGTTGAGCTGTCCGGCTGCACCTTCGCCCTCGCGTAGGTTCGCAGCACTGCGGTCGACGTACGCGCACTTGAACACGCGATCGCGCACGTATAGCTCAGGCTCGCCTGCGCGCACTCGGCCGAACTCGAAGTACCGCGCATCATCATTCGTCGCGACGAGATCGGCGTAGCTTTGCGCACTCTGAGCATGCGTTTCGGACCAATCGAGCGCTTCGTTCCAATCGTTCGTGCACAACTCGTGGATCGGATCGGAAGTCTCAGTGGGCTGTAGATCGCTGTTCTTCAGATGCGCTGTGGCAACGTACGCGTGACCCGAAGGCGCGCTGTCGCGGTAGAAGCCCTCAGGTGTTCTCGGCTCACCTGCATAGATGAGCTGCGCGATCTGCAGATCCGTTTGCTCGACCGCGCGCGGAACGACGATCGGCGCGGCGCTCGGCGGCGGCGATGCGGCTGTACCGCCGCCGGCAGAGCTGCCTCCGCCGCTACCGCCGCCGCAACTGCTCGTTGCGATCGTCATGGTGAGCACGGTCACCAGCATGCTTCGATTCGAAAGATGAGTGAGCACGGACGCCTCGTCGCGCAAAGTTACGATTCCCTCTGAGCACGACGCCTCGACTCATCGAAGCTGTGGTGCCTTCAGGTTTCGTATCGTCACAGAGGCGGCAACGCTTGAGCGCAAGCGGCAAGGCTTCGGCAAGGAATTGCCGGTTTGTGGAACGGGTCGGAGAAATCGTTCAGCGCAGACGAGATCGGGGGTCTGTCTCTACGTTCGTGTTTGACGTAACGACGTCAACTCGTCGGCGCGACGAACTCCGGCGTGAAGATCGGCTCGAGGATGCGGCGGCGGCTTTCGATCGTGAGCGCATCCCAGTCGACCTTCATGCATGCATGGCGACGCAGATCCGCATCAGTGATCCAACGAGCTTCGCGAACATCGGCGCGATCGGGCAGGGACGAGGCAAGGCGTGCGGTTTCGCCCTCGCGCAAGATATCGATGAGTGCAGAGAGCACTGCGGTGCTCGTCGACAGCGCACCATGGTTCTCGCGCGCATACCAGGTGCGCGCTCCCTCCCATCTCGCACGCTCGAGCGGCACGGTTCCATCGCCTTCAGGTCGAATCTCGTATGAGAACACCTCGCCTGTTCGCTCGATCGACACGATCGTGTCTTGACCGAATCCCGCAATCACTTGGCAACGACCATCCGGCTTGACGAGCCGTGCTCTCACTTTGCGGGCTTGTTCCAACAGTCTTACGTTAGGTGCAAGATCGGTCGGCCAATTCGCAGCATCGAAAAGATCGAGCTCCTGTGGCGATCGCGGCCTGGGCAGCAATTGATATAAGCCAGGCAGCGTCAGGAAGACATCGCGAGCCAGTTGCTCCGCGGAATGGGCACGATCGAGCGCCGCGATCTTGCGAACGGTTGGATAGACCGCTCGCAGAGCCTGCACGGGCGCGAACGACCCCTCGTTCGGAGCCCCGATCTGCACGAGTTGCTTGATTCTGCGTTTGCTCTCAAAACGCATCGCTGCGCGTGCGATCAAAGCACCCATGCTGTGCGCCACAACGATCACGTTAGATGCGCCGCTGCGCTCGATTGCGCGGATAAGTGCTCGCGCGTTGCGCTCGAGATCCGCGCGCCAATCGAATGCATGCAGCACCGGCTTGAAACCGCTGACCTCGAGCATCAGCTTCATCTTCAGATAACCGGGCAACATGACGCCGATCGGGCGCAACGCTCGCGAGCCGGGGAGCGCGAGCTGTGCGAGCTGTCCTTCGGCGATCGCATGCGGATGCAGCCAATACAAGTCGAGCGTGCGTCCGCGTTTCATCGCCAGGCGCGAGCCCATGATGCCCGGCAGAATGAACACCAAACGCCCACGTTTGTTTCGTCGCGTCGCAGCCAGCTTCGCGAGATGAGAGAGCTCGCGATACTCCTCTTCGCCGAAGTGAGCAATCATCAAGTGCGCGTGAGCGCCAGATTGCAGCAGCGCAATGACCTGATCGTCGTGTAGATGCGCGGGCGTCGGGCCGATGGATGTGTGCGGTGCCATCGATCAGTGATGCGAGTGATCTGCGTCCGCCGCCATGACTTCGACGTCGAGCACGATCGTGCCTGCGTTCTCGAAGCGCAGCTCGAGGGGGAACCGAGTGCCAACCTCGAGAGGCGCCGTGAGGCCGATCAACATGAAGTGTGTCCCGCCGGGGGCAAACTCGACACGAGCGCGTTCTTGCAACGGTAATGTTTCAACGCGGCGCATTCGCGCCATACCTTCTTCGAAGGAGGTTTGATGCACCTCGATACGTTCCGCTGCAGGCGATGATGCGCTCACGAGGCGATCTGCCTCCTTCGCCATGAGCTCCATATAGACGGCTCCGACCGTCGCGTTCGGAGGTGTCGGCGGAGCCCAGGCGTGAGCGATTTCGATTGGATTGGAAGAATTCGAACAGGCTGTCAGCAGCACACATATATATGAGAGGAAGGCCAGGCTGGTTGCACGCATTCGCCCCGAACGCTCATCCGATGCTGCGCGCCTCACTTCTTCAATTCCTTCATAGTGGTTTCGATGACATCGCAGATTGCATTCAGCGCTTGAGCTCGCGCACTGCTCTTGCGCCAGACTGCACCTACTGTGCGAGAAGGCACCGGGCGGGAAAAATGTTTGATCGTCAGCCCTTGACCAGACCCGAACGGTCCTCGTGTGGCGAGCTCGGGAAGCAGTGTGATGCCGAGACCGGCCGCGACCATTTGCCGCAGAGTTTCCAGACTCGTGGCGCGGTAATCCTCGCTTTCCTTCACTTCGACGCGGCTGCACACATCGAGCGCCTGATCGCGAAGGCAATGACCATCTTCCAGCAGTAAGACGGTCTCGCCGTTCAAGTCTTCTGTCCTCAATGAGGTCTTCTTCGCCAACTCGCTGTTATTCGGCACCGCGACGGTGAAGGCTTCGTCATAGAGCTCGCGAGCCTCGAGCCCATCGAGCGGGACGGGCAAGGCGAGGATGCCGAGCTCGATATCGCCCGAGCGCAATCGCTCGAGCAGCGGCTGCGTTTGGTACTCGTACAGCATGAGCTTCAAACGCGGCAGGTGCTTACGCAGCTTGCGCATCACGAGCGGTAGCAGATACGGACCGATGGTCGGGATCAGCGCAACCTTCAACTTGCCTGAAAGAGGATCATGTTCATTGCGCGCGAGCGCGACGATCTCATCGCTTTCTTCCAGCATGCGCCGCGCAAGCGGCAGGATCTTTGCGCCCGTTTCTGTCAGGGTCACGCGGCGCGGCTGCCGCTCGATGAGCTGCACTCCGAGGTAGTTCTCGAGCTTCTTGATCTGCGCAGACAACGTCGGTTGGCTCACGAAGCAGCGATCCGCGGCTTTCCCGAAATGACCGGTATCGGCGAGGGCGACGAAGTAGCGAAGATCGCGAAGGTTCATTCGGAGCTTAGTGACGGAGTGACGACGTGACGAAGTCAGACAAAGGCTAGACGCCTCATAGGTTCAGTCTATCAACATGGCGCCGCTCGATCACGTGGCTGATGGACCAGAAGGTTAGCTGCAATGACGTGCAAGCCAATCAACCGTGGCAAGCACCTATACGGACACCGATGGTGTGCTGGTGTCGAGGATCTTGTGTCGACGTAGGAGAGCGAGATTCTGACTTCGTCACTTTGTCACCTTGATACACAGGGATGTGTCCCGCGGATTTCCGTTGGCCACGAATGGCGCGGGGTGCATGGATGCACCGGAGCGGCCGTCACCCCGTCACTTGTTCTCTTATATACTCGGCGCATGTCCCGTCCGACGAGATTGTCCGCCGGCGTTGTAGTAGTGCGCGATACTGCTGAAGGGTGGCGCTATCTACTCTTACGCGCGTTCACGCATTGGGATTTCCCAAAAGGGATGGTCGAGGCAGGCGAAGAGCCGTTGAATGCAGCAGTGCGAGAAGTCAAAGAAGAAACGCTCATCGAAGATCTCGATTTTGCCTGGGGTGAGGACTACATCGAGACCGGTCCCTACAGTCGCGGCAAGGTTGCGCGCTACTACTTGGCGAGGACCTTCACCGCCGAAGTTTCGTTACCGGTCATCGAAGAGCTCGGTCGCCCGGAGCACAACGAGTTTAGATGGGTCGACGAGGCGGGCGCACTGAAGCTTGTGTCGGCGCGTGTCGAGCCCATCGTGAAGTGGGCGGCGGCTCGTCTGCTATGAAGGAGGTCGTCATCGTCGGAGCAGGGTTCGTGGGCCTCAATGCCGCCAAGCGTCTGCGCGACGTGCGCGATGTTTCAGTCACGATCATCGATCGCGAGAATCATCACCTGTTTCAGCCCTTGCTCTATCAGGTCGCGATGGCGGCACTCAGCCCGGCGGACATCGCTGTTCCGATTCGCAGCATGTTTGCAAGCGCGCGCAACATTCGCGTCGTCAAGGCCGAGGCGCAGCGCGTGGATGTCGATGAGCGCAAGGTCATCACCGATGCGGGCGAGTTCGCGTACGACTATCTATTGCTCGCTTGCGGTGCGCAGCATGCATATTTCGGTCACGAGGAATGGGAGCAGCACGCTCCCGGCTTGAAGAACTTGTCGCAGGCGACCGAGATTCGTCGCCGAGTGCTCGAAGCCTTCGAGGCAGCCGAAAAAGAGACCGATCCGGAAGAGCGCCGTCGCCAGCTCACCTTTGTAGTCGTTGGCGGTGGACCCACTGGCGTCGAGCTCGCCGGTGCGATCGGCGAGATGAGTCGCTACACGCTCGCGCGCGACTTTCGCTATATCGATCCGCGACAAACGCGCGTGATTCTCGTCGAAGCGGGACCACGCATTTTGCCGAGCTTCGATGCAAAGCTGGCCGCACGAGCGATGCGCGATCTCGAATCGCTGGGCGTGCAGACGTGGACCGGTGCACCGGTCACCGACATAACGAGCGAAGGCGTCGCAATAGGCGAGGAAAAGATCGCCGCCGCGACCGTGCTTTGGGCGGCAGGCGTGCGGGCTTCGGACGTCGGAAAGACGCTGCCCGCGGTGACGTTGGATCGGGCCGGGCGAGTCGAAGTCGATGAGTACCTGAACATCCCTGGGCACGCGGATATTTTCGTAGCCGGCGACATGTCGCGTCTCGTCGATGAGGAAGGCAAGCAGCTCCCAGGGGTCGCGCTGGTCGCGATGCAAGAAGGCATCTACTTCGCGGAGACGATCAAGGCGCAGCTCAAAGGTAAACCACGCAAACCATTCCGCTATCACGACCTCGGACAGATGGCGACGATCGGTCGCAGCCGCGCGATCAGCGAGTTCGGTAAGTTGAAGCTCACCGGCCTCTTCGCATGGTGGTTCTGGCTGATCGTCCACATCTATCGCTTGAGCGGCTTCCGCAATCGCTTGTCAGTGCTCATTCAATGGGCGTGGTCGTACTGGACCTTCGGCCGCGGCGCCCGATTGATCGTCGGAAAAGAATGGCAGGCGTACGGCGCGAAGGCGCCGTAGCGCATGCTATGTGGCCGGCCGGGCGTCGTCGCACGCAGACCTGCTTTCTGACTCAATCCCTGAAATTCGTGAACTGAAACGGCAGATCCAACTTCGCGCCTCGCACGAGCGCGATCACGGACTGCAAGTCGTCCTTGCTCTTGCCCGTCACACGCACCTGCTTGTCTTGAATGGCGGCTTGCACCTTGAGCTTCGAATCCTTGATCACCCGCTGGATCTTCTTGCCCAGCTCCGTGTCGATCCCTTGCCGCAAGGTCACGATCTGCTTGGCAGTCTGACCTGACATCACCGGCTCGTCCACTTTCATGCACCCCACGTCTACGCCACGCTTGCTCAGCTTGAGGCGCAAGATATCCATCATTTGTTTGAGCTGAAAATCCGCTTGCGCCACCAGAGTAATGACGAGCTCGTTGAGCTCGAACTTCGCGTTCGTGCCTTTGAAATCGAAGCGTGTGCCGACTTCGCGGTTCGCTTGATCGACGGCATTCGCAACTTCGTGCGCGTTCAGTTCAGAGACGATGTCGAAGGAAGGCATAGCAGAAGAGAAGCGGTTAGGGGTTAACGGTTAGCGGTTAGTCTGGATTCACATCCCGAAGGATACAGCTAATCGGACGGCCCGGTGCGCTGTGCAAATCAGGGAAGCGGAGCATTCGAATCTGAACTAACCGCTAACCTTTAACCGCTTCTAGAGAGCCACACGCTTGCCCTCCCTTGAGCTGCGATACACCGCTTCGATCATCTCGATCACGTCCGCTGCTTCGTCGGCGGTCACCGGCGGTGGTGTGCCGTCCAGAATGCTATTGCGAACCTGATGATAGAACTCCGCCCAGCAGCCGCGCTCGGAAGGAATCGTTTCGGACTTGCCTGTTGCGCCGTAGACGATCTTGCCCCATACGCTGGGCTCTTCCACGCCGAACTGTGGATCTTCCGGCTGTATGCCGGCGCGCGATTGGCCTTCTTGCGGGTCGAGCTCAGCTTTTAAGAACGAAGCTTCCGAGCCGTGCACCCGAAAGCGCCAACCGCCTTCGCTTGCGAGATAGCTCACCCCTAGGGTGATGCGCAGCTTGTCCTTCGCCATCAGGATTTCGAAGCCGTCTTCGGTCTGCGCGCCGGGCCGCTGCGTAAATACATCTGCTTGCAACCAATCGGGTCGGCCGAACAGCACGAGCACTTGGTCGATGAGGTGCGAGCCCAAGTCATACACCATGCCGGAAGCGGGCTCGGGAAGATTGCGCCAGCTCGCAGAGGGCTCCGGGCGAAAGCGATCCCAACGAACGTGATAGCCGTTGATTTGGCCGAGCCGATTCCGATCCAGCAGTTTCCGCAACGTGAGAAAGTCCGCATCCCAGCGTCGATTCTGAAACACCGTGAGCAAACGTTTGTGTTGACGCGCAAGCTGTGCCAACGCGCGCGCCTCGGTGGAAGTCACGGTGACAGGCTTATCGACGACGACGTGCTTGCCTGCCTCGAGCGCTGCGCGTGTTTGCGCGAAGTGCGCCTGCGTCGGGGTTGCGATCACGACGAGATCGACATCCTTGCGCGCGAATAGGGCGGCATCGTTCGCAAGCACGTCCGCGCCTGGCAGCACTTCTCGGATTTCATCTCGGCGGGTACTCACGACAGCGGGAATCTCGAATCCCGCGAGTCGCAACAGCGGTGCATGAAAATATCGTCCGGCTAAACCAAATCCGATCAGTCCAACTTTGAGTGCCATGTATTACTCCGACCAAAGGAACAGTCGCCAAGCGACGATGTGCTGTCGTCATCCTCGCGTATGCGAGGACCCATCCGCAAGCCAAGCAGAATCGAAGATGGATCCTCGCCTACGCGAGGACGACGAACATAGCGGCACGAGCGTCGACGTTCTCACGAGCATAGACCGACAACAACTTCCGTCATTCTCGCGGAGGCGAGAACCCATCCGGAGGACGAGACTTCAAGATGGATCCTCGCTTGCGCAAGGATGACGAGGCCAAGAGCAGGGTGAATCTCGCGTCAGCTCTGCTCCGCCAGCAGTTCCTCCACCTTCGCTGTGAACTCAGTGACGTACTCTTCGTAGTGCTTGCCGGTCGCCGGACCTGAGAACCCCGTGTGGATGTCGCGCACCTTGTGCCGTCGGTCGAGCAGAATCGCAGTCGGGTAGCCGTAGATGCCGGTGAGCATCGGGAGTTTATTGCTCACATCATCTGCTTCTGCGACGCCCGCAACCAGCGTGGGGAAGTCGATACTGAAGTCGCGCCGGTAGTTGCGGACTGCGGCGGCGGCCTTTTCGAAATCGCCGTGTCGCTCGAACATCAATGCCACGATCTCGAATCCTTTCTCCCGATATTCGTCATAGAACGGCACGAGAAACTTCGCCTCGTCGTGACAGTTCGGGCACCACGTCCCACCGACCGTGACGAGGACGACTTTGTTGCTGAAGCGCTCATCGCTCAAGGATACGTCGTTGCCATCCGAATCGCGGAACGTGAATTGCAGCGGCTCGTCCGACTTCATTTCGGTCGTTCGACCTGCGCCTTCCAAACTCGCATTCTCATCCCGGACCGCCGACACCTTCTCGTGCCACGCGAGGCCTTGCCAGTAGTCGCCCTCCAGGCGACCGTCCTGTGTGACCTTCAGGTGATACAAGTAGGCAAGCCCGCCTGCGAACGTCGACAGCTTTACCTCATCGCCATGAACTTGACCTTCCAGAAAACGGTGATCGCCCGTCGGCGTCATGATGGTGCCGGTCACGCGATCGTGCTCCTGGTCGAATAAGCCGATTGCGATCGATCGCTCACCTTCGTCATCCGTGAAGGTCACGGCCCATCGACCGGCGATATCCGCATTGTCGGAGGCGGCGTCTCGATAGAAGCGAAACCGTTCACCGAGCTCGGCAGCGAAAGGAATGATCTGTTCCTTACCGCCTGCTTTGATGAGTGTCACCGCACCTTCAAGCCCCTCCCTCGTGACCTGCGCACGTAGAGAGTTCTCGTAACCGGGAAACGTAGCGGTGAGTCGACCTTCCGATACGTGCACATTGTCGACTCGCGTGCGTTCTGCACCATTGATCAAGTGCAGCACATAGCGCCCCTCGATCTCTTCGATCTCGAGCCCGAACGGCGCCTCGCCTCCGGGCAGTTCGAGAAGTGCGCGATATTCTCCTACCTGCGGTGTCGACGGCGCTTTCGTGCAAGCAGCTATCGTGACGATAGTGAATGCGGCCAAGGCAAGCGGCGCCAGCGCGCGGTATGAGCAGATTGTTTGCATGCTGTAGTCCATCGCCTCATTTCTCTTTTACATGTCCGCAAGTGTCACTGCACCGGGAGTGTTGATGCAACGCTTCTCGTGTGTCGTCGCGGAACTACGCCAAGAAAAGACGCGTTGCTAACGAAGAAATTCCCTCAGGGCGATGGACCATTGGAGGCCCACCTATGAAGACGAACATCTTTCGCGCCGGTTTGCCGGCCCTTCTGGCAAGTGTCAGTCTGCTCGCCGGTTGCGGCGGCGTGTCCGAGCTGACGAAGGACCGCGTGGCCCGCAGCGAAACCGCTGTGAAGCAAGCTCAGCAGAACATCGGCAATGCCGAGAGCGGCGCGCTCGAGATGCAGAAGGCGCGCGATCATCTCGAGCTGGCACGTCGTGCACTGGACGATGAGAAGGAAGAGCCGGCGCTGCGTCATGCGCAAGAGGCGGAGCTCAATGCAGAGCTCGCAGTCGCGCGGGCGCAGAGCGCCTCCGCACGTCGTGCCGCGGAAGAGCTGCAGGCAAGCATTCGCACTCTGCGCGAAGAGGCTGCACGCGGGTCGGTGACCGCGACCGACATGCCGTAATCACATCCTCAAGGAGGTCATCATGAACAGAACTCATAAATTGATGCTGACGGGTGCGATTGCTGCAGTCCTCGCGGGTTGCGCATCGGCTCCCGAGAACATCGAAGAGCTGCAGACCGCACGAGCGGTCGTGCCGCAGGTCGAAGCCTCGCCGCGCGCAGGTGTAGCGGCCACGTATGTCTCAGATGCGCGCAAAGCACTCGATCGAGCGAATCGGCTCGCGGAGGGCGGAGGCGATCTGGAAGACATTCAGTACGAGGCTCGGATCGCAAGCTTGAACGCCGAGATTGCGAACGAGCGCATCCTCGCCGCGCAGGCTCGCGAGGAAATCGAAAAGGGCACGCAGGAACGCCAAGCCGTTCTGATCGAAGCGCGTGAACGCGAGGCTCAGCGCAAGGCGCGCGAAGCGCAAGACGCGGCGGCACGGGCGAGCAGCCTGGAGCAGGAGCTGGCAGCGCTGAAAGCCAAGCCTACTCCGCGCGGCATGGTGCTCACCTTGGGCGACGTGCTGTTCGATACAGCTCAGGCGACACTGAAACCCGGTGCGTATCCGACGATCGAGCGCGTCGCTGAAGTGCTCAAGGGCGAGCCGGAACGCCGTGTGACGATCGAAGGCCACACGGACAGCGTCGGCGAGGAAGCGTACAACCAGGAGCTGTCACAACGGCGCGCAGCAGCAGTGGAAACAGCGCTACTGCAGCGTGGTGTCTCACGCGATCAGATTGTCTCGATCGGTAAGGGCGAGACCTTCCCGGTAGCGAGCAACGACAATGCGGGCGGTCGTCAGCAGAACCGTCGCGTCGAGCTGATCTTTGCGGACACCGGCTCTAACGTCGCCTCTGACGTGAACTAGGAAGAGGAAGACAGGAAGTGCTAGACGTGGTTAGTGGTTAGCAAGAGAAACGATTCTCCGCTTACCAAACTACATCCGTATGAGATATCAGAGGCCCTTCTCCCGACATCGGGAGCGGGGCCTCGTCGTATCACGTCCGCACCCGCCACTAACAACTAGGAACTAGCAACTTACAACTGGCACTTCTCTCTTTCAGCTCCAAAGCACTCCGAGCTCCACCGCGATATCTGCCTTGCGAGGTGAGATCCTCTGCTCCTCGACGGCGACCGCCGCCGGATCGAGCGCGCTCTTCAAAGTGTTGATCTCGGCTTCGAGCTCGCGTTCCAGATCCGCTTGTCGTTGCTCGAGCACTTCGCGCGCTGCTTCGGCTTGTTCGACGTCTTTCTGTTCCTTACCCAAGCGACCCGCGCCGCGTGCTGCGCTTCCAGCGCGTCCAATCGTCGTTGCACTGATTCGCTTGCGCCCGAACAACGCGCCGAGAATGGATGTCCCGACCGAGACGGCCGTCTGCATGCGTCGGTCGGACAGCTGGGCTTGTTCGCGCTCGATCCGTTCGGCTGAGCGACGTAGCTGATCCTCGAGCGCGCGCAATTTCGGCGCGTATTTGTCTCGTAGCTTCTCCACTTCCGCATCGCGTTTCTCTCTTACCGCCAACGAGACGCGCGCTCTGAAGCTTGCTTCATCTTCGCCCGGCGCGCTCGTTTGATCGACTGTTGGGCAGCGCAAGATCTTCAGCGCTTCGTCGCGATATAAGTGGTCCTCGATCTCTTTCAGCCACTGCTTGTAGTTCGGCGCGTGCAGCAACGCCGAGGCTGGCTCTTCGAAGCTCGCTTGATCGCTCGGCGTGGAGGCAAGCTCTTTTCTCATGTCCTCTTCTCGAGCCGAAGCTGTCGACCAATCGAGCTTGCCGGCCTCGGGTGGCAGCACGTACGAACGTGTCTGCCACACGTCCAGTCCGAGCTTGCGGTCGATGAAATGCAGCCGCGCGATGGCGAGCAACGAAGCTGAGTACACCGCCGCCTCACGCTGCGAACGCTCAAAATGCTCCGTGATGCCCGCTGGAATGAGCGGCTTCGCTGGTGTACTCGAAGCGCGCTGCACTCTTGTTCGCCCGTCATGTCCGACAGGCTGTGCAGGTGTCGATGCGGTCTCCTTCGGTGTCAGTCGCGCGATCTCCTGCAGGGTGAGCGGCCCTCGCAAGTACGACAGCGCCCACCGCGTGCGAAATAACACGGGCGCATCTTCGTGCACGTTGCGCATCAAGAAGACGCGATTACCTAAGTTCCCAAGTAGAGGCTCGAGCGTGCCACGATCGAGCCCGCTCCCCCCCGCCCCCCGTTGGCCCACCCT
>JAEZFW010000076.1 GCA_023417315.1 Pseudomonadota bacterium | reverse complement strand
CCAGTACGCGCAGCTATAGATCATTCGAGGATCGAGCATGCGCTCGTACAAGTCATCCCCGATGTCGTAGTGCTGCTCGCCGACTTTGAATGCGCGCCGCGGCGATTGGCGATTGACCAGGGACGTCTGCGTCGCCATCAAGAACCGGTGTATGGAGCGCACGCGACGCTCGGCGGCCGCACGGAATACCTTGAACAGCATTTCATCGAGCTGGTCGCAGTCCCAGAGCCCGTCCATGTACGACTCGCCTACGCCTAGCGTTCCCTTCCAAAGCACGCGGCGATAGAAGGCGGGATCGTGCACACGGATGTCCCAGGAATTGGGCCCGTTGATCGCCACGCCCGTACCCTCGAGCAAAGATTCGACTGCTTGCCGCGCACCAGGCATCCGCATCGCCTCTTGTCAGCTACGGGGCCCCGAGGGGAAGTGTGTCCTCCTAAATGGTACCCATTGTAGGCCCCGACGAAAACCGATGCGGGCCCGACTGTCGACCCCACGGCGCCGCTCGAGGACAATCGGTGGCGTGACTACAATCCAGGGTTTCATTCTGCAGGCGAGCTATCGCGTCAGACCGGCGGACGGGGTGCGCGTGCCTGTCATTCATATATATGGTCGGCTCGCGGACGGTCGGACGTTTTTGGTGCGGGATGACCGGCAGCGGCCGCACTTCTATGTCCGAGCGTCTGATGTGCCGCGCATCGCGGCGCTGCACGCACCTGCTTTGCGGGAAACCGACCGGGTCACTTTCACAGGCGAGCGGGTGTGCCGCATCGACGTCGAGACACCGCAGGATGTACCGCCCCTTCGCGATCGCCTGCACGCCGCGCACATCGATACGTTCGAAGGCGACGTGAGATTCGCCCTGCGTCATCTAATAGAACGCGGCATCAAGGGCGGCTGCGAAATCGAAGGTGAGGCAAAACCCGGCAGTGGCATCGACGTCGTGTTCGACAACCCCGTGCTGCGCCCTGCGCAGGTGACGATCGAGCCGCGCACGCTTGCATTCGATATCGAGACCGATCCCAAAGGTCAGCGTCTGCTCGCGATCTCGATATATGCACCCGGACTCGATGAGGTCCTGATCGTCGACGGTAGCGGACGGCCGATGCCGGAGCGCGCCACCGCATGCCTCAATGAACGTGCAGCGCTCGATGCTTTTTGCGAACGCGTGCGTAGCTTCGATCCTGACGTGCTCACAGGTTGGAACACGATCGATTTCGATCTCACCGTGCTGCAACGAATTGCTGAGCGGCTTAATCATCCGTTGCAGCTCGGCCGAGATCGGGGCGCGCTCCGGCTGCGCAAAGCGGAAGGCTACTTCGGCAGCGGACAAGCGAGCGTGCCCGGTCGCCTCGCCCTCGATGGCATCGATCTGCTACGCGGCGCATTCGTACGCATGGATGACTATTCGCTCGATGCTGTCGCGCGCGAAGTGCTGGGCGAAGGCAAGGCGGTGACCGGAAACGTGCGAGATCGCATCCATGAGATCATGCACAACTATCGGCATGACCTTGCCGCGTTCGCGCTGTACGCGCGCACCGACGCACGCCTTGCCTATCAGATCGTCGAACGTCTCAGCTTGATCCCACTCGCCTTCGCCCGCAGCGCGCTCACAGGCATGACGCCGGATCGAGTGGCTGCGAGCATCGCGTCGTTCGACTTCTTGTACTTGAGCGAGCTCGAACGCTTGCGGATCGTTGCGCCTACCGTTCGAGGCGACGATTCACGTGTGTATGCCGCCCAACAAGGTGGGCACGTGCTCGAGCCGATCACAGGACTGCACCAGAACGTCTGGGTGTTCGACTTCAAGAGCCTGTACCCGAGCATCATTCGCACCTTCAACATCGATCCGCTCTCCTATGTCGAATCGCCGAGCGCGGATGAGGATCTGATTCGCACGCCGGATGGTGCATTCGCTCGCGCCCCCGCGATCTTGCCGCGTATGTTGGATGAGCTGTTCCCGCGGCGAGAAGCTGCGAAGAAAGCCGGCAACGACGTGGCAGCGAACGCGATCAAGATATTGATGAACTCCTTTTATGGCGTGCTCGGCACGCCCGCGTGCCGCTTCTACAACCCTGCCCTCGCGAACTCGATTACGGGCATGGGACGCGAGTTGCTGCTCTGGTCGAAGCAATGGTTCGAGCAGGCGGGCTTCGTCGTGCTGTATGGCGATACGGACAGCTTGTTCGTGCAATCCGGAAGCGGCGATCCCGACGTAGCGCTCGCGCGAGGACGCGAGCTGTCTACGCAACTCAGCCGCGAGATCGGCCAGTACATTGCGGAGCGCTGGCGCGTCACGAGTCAGCTCGAGCTCAAATTCGAGAAGCTGTATGCCAAGCTCTTTCTGCCCCAGGCGCGCCATAGCACGCGGGGCGCGAGTAAACGCTATGCAGGTCTTCTCCATGGCTCCGAGCGCGTTCAGTTCGTCGGCATGGAAGTCGTACGGCGCGATTGGACGGAGCTTGCAAAACAAGTTCAGCGTGAGCTGTACTTGCGCCTGTTCACGGACCGACCCGTCGATGCCTACCTGGCTGACATCGTCAAACAAGTGCGCGCAGGCAAGCTCGACGATGCGCTCGTGTACCGCAAGAACTTGCGCAAAGGCGCAGAGGACTACACTGCGACTACACCGCCGCACGTGGCTGCCGCACGCAAATCGACGCAAGACCCCGGCAAGCTCATCGCATACGTGATGACAACGGCGGGCCCTGAGCCGACTGACAACGTGCAGCACCCGCTCGATCGCGAGCACTACGTCCTCAAGCAAATCAAGCCGGTCGCTGAGCCCGTGCTCGTAACCTTGGGTCTCGACTTCGAACGCGTGATCGGAGACAGCAGGCAGCTCGAGCTGCTGGGTTGAACTGCCTCGCGATGCGCCGCGAGCGCGCATGCGGGCGCGTTCAGCGCACCATGCTGGCGCAGCTTCGGGCGGCAGCAGCGCGCTCGAGCCTACACTGTATGGCAAGCCCGCTTGGCCTGCCCCTCCATTCGCACTTTCAGCGATGGCATGCACCTTCCTGGCACGCTTTTCGCTGCCTCCGACCCGACGCGAGGTGCGAATGCGAGAAGCTGCTTTCGACGAGATGCATACCGAAGAGGGGGAGGTGCGCGAGCACTATCGCACGCTCGCAGCCTGGCTTGCGAAAACACCGCCCGATCGAATGGCGCTGAAGCGCGCCGAAGCTGACGCGTTCTTTCACCGGCTGGGCATCACCTTCGCGGTGTACGGAGAGGAAGCCGGCACGGAGCGATTGATCCCGTTCGACGTCATCCCGCGCATCTTCCCGCGCGACGAATGGCAGCAGATGGCCGCGGGTTTGAAGCAGCGAGTCCGTGCGCTGAACGCGTTCATCGCGGACATCTATCACGACCAGGAAATTCTCAAGGCCGGCAAGATTCCGGCCGAACAAGTGCTGTGCAACGGTCAGTATCGGCCGGAGATGCAGGGCATCGACGTGCCCGGCGACATCTACGCGCACGTCGCGGGCATCGACGTCGTCCGCGCGGGACGCGGCGAGTTCTACGTCCTCGAAGACAACCTGCGCGTTCCATCCGGTGTCTCCTACATGCTGGAAGATCGGCGCATGATGATGCGCCTGTTCCCCGAGCTGTTCGCGATGCATTCCATTGCGCCCGTCGAGCACTACCCCGATCTGCTGCTCGAGAACCTGCGCAGCGTGGCGCCGCTCGGAGTGAATGATCCGACCGTCGTGCTGCTCACGCCGGGCTCCTACAATAGCGCCTATTTCGAGCACGCCTTCCTCGCGCAGCAGATGGGCATCGAGCTCGTCGAAGGTCAGGATCTCTTCGTCGACGAAGAGTTCGTCTACATGCGTACCACTCGCGGCCCGCAGCGGGTGGACGTCATCTACCGGCGCATCGACGATGACTTTCTCGATCCGCTCGCTTTTCGTCCTGAGTCGACGCTCGGTATCCCGGGTCTACTCGCTGCGCAACGCGCGAGAAAAGTCACCGTCGCGAACGCAATTGGGACGGGTGTAGCGGACGACAAATCGATCTACCCATACGTGCCGGAGATGATCCGCTTCTACCTGGGCGAGTCGCCGATCCTCTCGAACGTGCCCACGTACGTACTGCGAAAGCCGGACGACCTCTCCTACGTGCTCGATCACCTCGACGAGCTCGTCGTCAAAGAAGTTCATGGTGCCGGCGGTTACGGCATGCTCATCGGCCCCACGGCCAGTGCGGAGCAGCTCGCGCAATTTCGCGCGCGCATCCGCGGCGCACCCGAGCGCTACATCGCGCAACCGACCTTGGCGCTGTCGGCGTGTCCGACCTTCGTCGAGTCCGGTGTCGCGCCACGTCACATCGATCTGCGGCCGTTCGTACTCTCGGGTCGTGACGTCACGCTCGTACCCGGCGGGCTCACGCGCGTCGCGCTTCGCGAAGGCTCGCTTGTCGTGAACTCGTCGCAAGGCGGCGGCACGAAGGACACTTGGGTGCTGGAGCGCTGAGGGGATGCTGAGCCGAACCGCAGATCATCTGTATTGGATGGCGCGCTACACCGAGCGGGCAGAAAATCTCGCGCGCATGCTGGAGGTCAACTATCGGAATTCGCTGCTCCCGCAGGACCCTGAAACCATCGAGCAAGGATGGGCGGCGACGCTCACGATCATCGGGCTGCTCGAGGCGTACCGAGCGCGCTATGGCGCGGTGAGCTCATCGAACGCGATGGCCTTCATGGCCTTCGATCGCGACAATCCGATGAGTATCTATACGTGTCTGCGCGCCGCACGCGAGAACGCGCGCGCGGTCCGCGGCACGCTCACTTCGGAGATCTGGGAGACTGTGAACGCGACCTGGCTCGAGATGCGCGTTGCGAGCATGCGCCCCGCCAACGACGCGGAGATCGGCAGCTTTTTCGAATGGGTCAAGCACCGCTCGCACCTGACACGCGGCGTCATCCAAGGAACGATGCTGTGCGACGAAGCGTGGCACTTCGCCTGGCTCGGCACGTATCTCGAACGCGCCGACAGCACGGCTCGCATTCTCGATGTGAAGTATCACTTGTTGTTGCCGCGCGGCGAGCATGCCGGTGGCGCCGCTGACTACTATCAATGGAGCGCACTTCTTCACTCCGTGTCGGCCTTCGAGATCTACCGTCGTGTCTATCGCGACCTCATCACTCCTCGCCGTGTCGCGGAGCTGCTCATCATGCGAGAGGACATGCCACGCTCCCTACATCGCTCGATCTCGGAGGTGTACGCGCATCTCCTCGCCGTGAAGAACGCGCACTCCGCCGAGACGGAGCGTCGAGCGGGCGAGCTGCACGCTTCGCTGCGCTTTGGACAGATCGACGATGTCTTCGACAACGGTCTGCACGAGTATCTAGTCGGATTCTTGAGTCGGGTGCGCGACCTCGGCGAGCGCGTCGCGCGCGACTTCCTCGTGTCCGCCACCGATTGAGGGCATCGAATCCATGCAACTTCACATCCGCCACGAGACTCTGTATCGCTACCTCGAGCCCGTTAAACGCAGTGTGCAGAACCTGCGGCTCACGCCGAGACGGGATCCGGTACAGCGGGAGCTCAATTGGTCGATCTCGGCACCAGGGCGTCACAATACGCAGGTCGATGCTCATGGAAACGTGGTGCATCTGTTGACGCTCGACGAGCCGCATCGCGAGATTCGCATCATCGTCAATGGCGTCGTTGAGACGCTCGACGATGAGACGAATCTGCCGGACGGAGGACAGCTCTCGCCTCTGACTTATCTTGCGGAAACCCCGCTCACGCGCCCGGACGACACGATCCGTCGATTCGCCGCGGGCTTCTTGCATCGACCGCACGATCGCTATCGTGAACTTCTACGTCTCGCCGAAGGGGTGTGCGAGGCGGTGGAGTATCAGCCCGGGGCGACCGAGGTCCACGAATCCGCCGCCGAATCCTTCAAACGCGGCAAAGGCGTGTGCCAGGACCATGCGCACATCTTCATCGCCTGTTGCCGAAGTGTCGGCATCCCCGCGCGCTACGTGAGCGGTTATTTCTACACCGGCGATAGCGGTCGTGTCGCAAGCCATGCCTGGGTCGATGTCTGGCTCGAACCCGAGCACGGCTGGCGATCGATCGACGTGACGCATCGCGCGGGTGCCTTCGCTCGCTATTGCCGGCTCGCAGTCGGACGCGATTATCTCGACGCCTGTCCCGTGCGCGGGGTACGGCGCGGCGGCGGCTCCGAACACATGCAAGTGAGCGTCATCGTCGCGGCGTCCGCCCAACAATAAGCTCGCGGCAATCCGATGCTTCCGCGAGCAAAGCTCGTTGCGATCTTCCATCGCGCCTGCCTAAGATGCGAGCCGCCTGACGAGGCGAACGTGGACACTCGCAGCATGAATCCATTCTTGAAATCTCCGACCGAGAGCCAATTGCTGGGCCCATCACTGAGCCAGTTGCCGAGCCAACCAGCAGGTCATTCGCCATGACGTACTGCATCGGCGCGCTTCTCGATGCCGGTTTGGTGTTCCTCGCCGATTCGCGCACGAACGCGGGCGTCGATCAGATCAGCACGTTTCGAAAGGTCACCGTGTTCGAGCGCAGTGGCGAGCGTGTGATGGTGCTGCTGAGCACGGGCAATCTCGCCATCTCGCAGGCTCTCGTCAGCATCGTTCGCGAGCGGATCGATGCGGCAGCCTCCAGCATTTACACCGCGCCGAACATGTTTGAAGCCGCACGCGAAATGGGTGATGCGCTACGCGAGGTGCACCGTCGAGACGCGGAAGCGCTGAAGGAGCACAACGTCGAGTTCAACGCATCGTTCATCTTCGGCGGGCAGATCGCGGGTGAGCCGCCGCGTTTGTTCTGTATCTATGCGGCCGGTAACTTCATCGAAGCTACGAGCGATACACCCTACTTTCAGATCGGCGAGTCCAAGTACGGCAAACCGATTCTCGATCGCGTCATCACGCGAAGCTCGAGTCTTGCGCAGGCGGCGAAGTGTGCATTGATTTCGATGGATTCGACGATTCGCTCCAATCTCTCGGTCGGCCTTCCGCTCGATCTGATCTGTGTTCAGCGCGATGCGCTGCACGTGCATAGTCACGTGAACATCACGGAGGAGCATGCGTATTTTCAGATGATCCGCACCCGCTGGAGCGAGAGCCTGCGACACGCATTTCACGAGTTGCCCGACCCGGATTGGATGCGGCGAAGCTAGCCCTCACCCGACCTCTTCTTAAGAAGAGGGTGCTCTGCTCCCTCACCCCAACCCTCTCCCTGAGGGAGAGGGGGTTTTGTTCCCTCACCCTAACCCTCTCCCTGAGGGAGAGGGGGTTTTGCTCCCTCACCCCAACCCTCTCC
>JAEZFW010000017.1 GCA_023417315.1 Pseudomonadota bacterium | reverse complement strand
GTCACCGGGGGCGTTCAAGGCGCGATGCTACTGCAACCCCAGCTCAGCTCCTGCTTGCGAAACGGCATCGACCGGATGCGCTTGCCGGTTGCACGATAGATCGCGTTCGCGATCGCAGGTCCGACAGGGCCGACGGGCGGCTCACCGACCTCTGAGAGGCGGCTGTGTCCGGTGAGGCCGCCGAGATGGACGTTCACTTGCGGCGTGTCGGCCATGCGGATCATCGGATACTGATCGAAGTTACCTTCGACGATTCGGCCGTTCGCGATGTTGAGCTCTTCATTGATGGACATGTTCAGGCCGAACAGCACGCCGCCTTGCATCTGCGCGATCACGGCATCGGGATTGAGCACTCGACCGCAATCGAAGGCGATGTCGAGCTGCAGCACACGTAGCTCGCCACTACGTGACACATCGACGTGCGCGACTACTGCGGCGGTCGTACCCGCTTGCGGGTCCTTGCTAACCCAATTGCCCCAATTGCTGATCGCGATGCCTTGTCCTTGTCCACGCGGGAGCGACTTGCCCCAACCGGCGCGCGCTGCGACTTCGTTCAAGCATTTGAGCCAGCCCGGATCGGCGTGATTCGCGAGTAGCTTGCGTCGGTACTCGAGCGGGTCGATCTTCGCGGCAGCCGCACACTCATCGATGAACGACTCCGTGAAGAACGGATAGGAGTTATAGCCCGGTGCGCGATACGAGCCCCAGAGGATGTGTAACGGCAGATTGCGAGTTTCGATGCGTACATTCGGAATCGAGCCGTTCACGTACGCGATGTTGTCGAGCCCCGCGATGCCATAGCCGGATTGGCAGACGCGCGCGTGGAACGCGCTCGGCAATCCTTCCTCGTTCAGCGCCGCGCGCAGCTTACCTGCGGTGATCCAGCGATAGCGACCCTGGCGCATCATCTCTTCCCGCGACCAGATGACTTTCACCGGTCTACCTGGGAACTTCTTCGCGGCCGCAACCGCGATACGTAAATCGTCGGCGAAGTTGCGACGACCGAAGTTGCCGCCGACGAGCGCTTGATGAAGATGGACCTTCTCGAGCGGCACACCGGCTTCCTCCGCGGCAATGACGAAGGACTGCGAGGCAATCGCGCCTGAATGCCACACCTCGACGCGATCATCGGTGACGAGCGCCATGCCATTGAGCGGCTCGAGCGGTGCTTGATCGGCGTACGGCGTTTGGTAGGTAGCCTCGATCAGTGAGGATGAAGCGGCCGAGAGGCGTTCGAGTGCCGCGCCTTCTTCCTTCCAGATCTTCTGGTCTTCGATTTCGCCCTCGCGTTCGATCTCAGCATGAAGAGCGGCATAGATCTGCTCTGTCGTCTTCCACTTCGCGCCTGCGCCGTCGTCCCATTCGAGTGGCAGGGCTTCGAGCGCCTTGCGCGCTTGCCAGTAGTGCTCGGCCACCACGACGACCGCGCTCTGCGGCGCGCTTTCATGCCCTTGCGGTTCTGCCTTGACCCGCTTGCGCGGCTCGGATGGATCGACGACGACGAACCCGAGGACACCGGGCATGTTACGAATCGCATCGAAGTCGCAACGCTTGAGCCTGCCGCCATGCACGGGCGACTGCATGACTGCGCCGTAGATCATGCCGGGCGCTTTCGTATCGATCCCGTAGATGCCCGTGCCATTCACGATCTGCGCATCGACGACTTTATTGATCTGCTTGTCCGCGAGCAGCGTCAACTTCTGCGGGACTTCGAGCTTCGGTTCGCGAGCGAGTATGACGCTGGCGGCCTCGGTTGCGACTTCTCCATAGCGGAGCGATCGATTCGTCCGCGTATGCGTGAGCACGCTCTGGCGCGCTTCGATCTCATCGGCGGGAACATCCCATCGTGCGGCAGCGGCCAGTTTGAGTCGTTCGCGCGCGGTGGCACCAATCCGCTGAAGGAGTGCGATCATCGCCGGCGTCGTCGAACGCCCGCCGAAGGAAGACGTTTTGCCCTCGACTGCGCCGTAGACATTGTTGGCGCGCGCATCGCGATTGAGCGAGATCATTTCGACGCGCGTCTTGTTCCAATCGCAACCCAATTCTTCAGCGATGAGCAGTGCAGCCAGCGTCATCGCCCCGTTGCCAGTTTCAGGGCAGGGGACACGTATCAGTACGGTGTCGTCTGGTGCAATGGTTAGCCACGGACCGATCTCGCTCGGCTCAAATGAAGCGCTCTGCCGCGCGTTGGCACGTGCCGATTCCATCAGTGCGACCGAAAGTGCGAGTCCGCCACCGACCACCGTACTCGTGATCAGGAATTCTCGCCGGCTGAGTTTCGGCTTCGAGTCCCGGGCGGTATCTTCTGTCCTCATCACGCGCTCCTTGCAGTGGAAGTCTGCTGCAGTTCTTTCGCTGCCTTGTGAATGGCCGCCCGCACTCGCGGATAGGTTCCGCAGCGACAGATGTTCGTGACGTAGGTGTTGATGTCTTCGTCGGTGGGCGAGGGGATCTGCTCGAGCAACGCTGCCGCTGCCATCAACATCCCGGCTTGGCAGTAGCCGCATTGCGGGACGTTCAGCTCGAGCCAAGCGCGCTGCAGAGGATGCTGCGAGCTCGGCGACAGTCCCTCGATCGTCGCAATCTCCGCACCGGCTGCAGCCTCGATGGGGACGACGCACGAGCGGGTTGCAGAACCGTTGATGTGCACCGTACAGGCACCGCACTGTGCGATCCCGCATCCGAACTTCGTGCCGGTCATGCCGAGATGATCGCGAAGAACCCAGAGCAGAGGTGTCTGTGGGTCGACCTCAAGTGACTGCGCCTGGCCGTTGACGCGGAACTCGATCTTCATCGCGCGTATCCTCAGAGTGCAACGTTCGCAGCGGATGTTCATCCCGCTGCGTGCGCGCGAGAAGCGTGAATGCGACGAGTTGAGCGCGGAGGGCGACGGGATGCGTTTCGGACAAGTTCGAAGTGACCAGGTGAAGAGGTGATGGAAGTCAGCGTACAAGTGACGGAGTGACGAAGTGACGAGGGACGAAGTCAGACCTGGGTCGCTGAGCAATCTGTGCCTCTCGTTGGAGTGTTTCGACTCGCTGCACGTCGCCTGATACGGCGTTCTGACTTCGTCACTCCGTCACTTCGTCACTTCGTCACTTGAGCTCACATGCGATCCGCACCGACCCTCACGCTCTCCGGAGGTCCGAGATAACTCGGACGCGCCCCACCAGCATCGATGACGATGCGTTCGAGCACGACGCCGGGTGAGACCATCCAGATCTTCAGCGTGTGTTGGCCGGGTTGTGCAACGGTATGTGTCGAGCTCAAGCGGCGAATGTTCTCGGCGACGGCGCGCTCCCAGTTCTCATCGGACCAGGTGTCGAGCTTCAAGATCTGAGGCTTCGCATCGTCGATCGATACGGCGATGCGCAAGCCCTCACCTGATTGGAAATCGAGGGACGGCGCGACGTGCAAATCGATCTTGAGCTCGCCTTGCGACTGCAAGAACACATCGTATTCGAGCCGAGGTGACGAACCGCCGGGAGCTCGTTCCGCGGCAGTGACAGGGCTTACCGTCACTCCACCGAGCGTGCGCCCGAAATCAGGCAAGGTCTTCCAGCGGACGCCGCGATCGTTGATGGCACGAGTGTAGTTCGGCGCTTCGATTGCCACGCCGCGATCGCTTTCGAGGAAACCTCGGAAGCGTCGCGGTGGAAGTCGCTCGGGATTCGCGACGTCCACTCTAGCGGTGAGCTTCTCGCCCGTATCCGTCTCGATGCTCAACGTGGCGGCTGTCGTGCCCTTGGGTACGGAGTCCCACGCAGCCGTGACATGCACGCGTGTCGTCTTGTCGATGGATCCAGAAGGCTTATCGATCACCAACCACGGCTGATCGGCCTTGATATCGTACTTATAAGGAGTGTCGCCGCGGTTGAAGAGCTCGATCCATCGCGATCCACGCGCTAGCGTATCGAGTGCGGGAAGTACGGCAGGCTTCGCGCCATAGAAGGGCCATGCAGCGTCGCTGCCCTCGATCGACATTGCAGGCGAGGCGCCGCGACGCGGATGAATCTCGCTCACCGCGGGCATGATCTCGAGCTCCGGCTGCTGCCAGTACGTGTAGCCGATGTTGATCTGCGCCATCATGTGGCTCCACTTGCCGTCCTTGACTGAGTGGTACTTCTTCGCGAGCCGCTCGTCGGCATCGAACCATTCGCGAGCACGCTTCGCCTCGAGTGCGGCATCGGTTCGCCCCTGCAGCCCGTAGAGTCGATTGCGCCCGACCGCTACATACATTTCCTGCACCGCTGCACTGGCGGTGACCGGATATTCGACGAGCTGAAAGAATGCATCATGCGACCCGGCTGGCAGTCTCGTCTTGAGCGCGTTCGTGCGCTGGACGAGCTCGCGCCACTCGCCGAGCACGCGTTCGGCTTCCTCGTAGTTCACGAGCGAGAATGTCGTTGGCTCGAGCATTTCTGGTTTGCGCAGCGAATTGAGCTTCGTGTAACCGTTGATGAGAGCGGCTACTTCACTCGCATGTGCGGCGCCGAATTGGCGAGCGGCCCACTCACGCGAATACCTTTCGATTTGCTCGAACGGTAACCGCGCTGGATCCCACGCCATCGTGAGGAAGAACTCGATCGGAAATTCCATCGGCTTCAGATCGCCGACATTCACGATCCAGATCCGCGTGGCATCGTGCTGCCAGGCGAGGTGCATCTGCTCCTGTACTTTTGTGATCGGCACGGTGTTGAGCCACTTGTAATTGCGCGGCCCGCCCACGTAATCGAAGTGGTAGTACACGCCTGCGCCGCCGGAACGATTGCGCTCGGAGGGCGTGGGGAGCCTGCGGATGTTGCCCCAGTTGTCGTCGCACCAAAGCAGCGTCACGTCCTCCGGCACGCGCATGCCGCGCTCGTAGTAATCCTGCACCTCTTTATAGAGTGCCCAGAGCTGCGGCACCTGCTCGGCGGGACGGCCGAGCACTTCGCTCAAGATCTGCCGCTGATCTCTCACGATGCGCTCGAGCAGCGCGACGTTCGTTTCTTCCGACATCGCTTCATCGCCATCGCCGCGCATGCCAATCGACATGATGTTCTCGTAGCTCTTCGTGCGCTCGACGCTCGTGCGCCAGAACTGCTGCAGCGTGTCGGCATTGGTCGCGTAGTTCCACGGCCCCTTGCCGAAGCGACGCCACTCATCGTGCGCGCGCATGAGCGGCTCGTGATGCGATGCGCCCATCACGATGCCGTACTCATCCGCGAGCACCGGATTCTTCGGATCGTCGTCGTTGAATGCGCTGCCCCACATCGCAGGCCACAGATAGTTGCCGCGCAGGCGCAGGATCAGCTCGAATACGTGAGCGTAGAACTCGTGGTTGAAGCCGCCGAACTTCTCGCGCGCCCAGCCGCTCAGCGCAGGTGCTTCATCGTTCAAAAAAATGCCGCGATATTTGACGACCGGTTCGCCTACGACGTAGCGGCCGCGCTTCACGAACACCGTGGCGCGATGCACGATCGGCACGTCGGCCCACCAATACCACGGCGATACGCCCATCTGCGTGGACAAGTCGTACAGGCCATAGATCGTCCCGCGCTTATCGCTCCCTGCGATCACGACGGCGCGATCGATGTCCGCCATTGGCTTGTCGATCACCTGAACGAGGAACGATTCCCACTTGCCGCGCACGTCTGCGACGTCGAGCTTGCCGTTCGCGATCAATTCGTCGATCGCACGGCTCTTGCCGATCGTGCCCGCGATGATCGCCGTGCCTTTCGGAGCGGATGTCGCCGAGAGCTCAGGCCGCACACCAGTGACACGTTCGATGTCGGCTTGCACATCGCGCGCGGCGCGGACCACTCCGGCGTAATCGGCACTGTCGACTAATAGTGCGCTCGCACGCCCGTTCGCGAACACCGCGACCCCCCGCGCCTCGGGTTGAAAGCTCACATAGGGCGTTTCACCGAACGCGGCATGCGCCGCGCACGCCGGAAGCCAAATGACAATGGAAAGCAGCAGGTTCGCGGGCAGCCGGATCATTGTGCAGTGGTCCAAAGTGGGTCGAAACGGGCGCGAGTGTGACCTGATGGTTCAGGCCCTACAAGCGGTTAGGCACGCTCGAGGCTCAAGCTCCTGCCCGCCGCGAGGTGCGTACAGAGCAGGAAATGTTTGAACGCTGTGAGTTCGTCGTTCCCCCGGAGGCGTCCCGGAGGCGGAGATCCATCCTGAAGCCGTTCCAGCGTCGAAACCTGGCTTCACGGGATCCCGAGGGCCTAGCGATGGAACAGGATGCGTTGCTAGAGAATTCCAGCACAGACCTCCCGGCGAACAGGAGGCGTGGGGATTCATGAAAGCCGGCAACACAACTGTGAGGATTGCGCGCTACTTGCTCGTGAGCATGTTTGTGGCAGCGGCAGCGCCGGTGCTCGCCGCGGAGCCAGCGAAGCATTGCTCGGGCTCAGCATTCCTCGCCTCCAATTATTACTGGGCGGGTATCCCCGTGATGCGCAACGCGAGCCAGTCCGCTGGCGACCAACTGCGCTGCTTATATGTGGTGCCGGTGAGCGTCGAGCTCGCAGAGGAGTGGCACCGCAAGAAGCTCGGCGAGGAGGGTTGGCAACAGTTGACTCGTGCCTCGATCGACCGAGGCGTCGAGCTGGAGTTCCGCAAGTCGCATCAGGTCATTCGCGTTGCAATCACGGATCTGCAGCTCGGTACGGCGGTGTTGCTGAAACGGCCCGTGTTCATCATGGCCCAGCGTTGAGTCGAGAGCGGCGTTCGAGAAGATCGAGGCTTAGGCAGGGCTCGTCTGCGGGCGGATGTTTGGCTTCACTCTGAAGTAGGTCAGCGAACGCCAGAGCCACTCCACCGGGCCCAGATTGAAATATCGCAGCCACACGTGCGCTGCGAACGCCTGCACGAAGAAGAACACGATGCCGAGTGCGACGCAGGTAGCGACACCTAGATCACCGAGCAAGCCTAGGCCAAAGCCATAGAACACGAGTACACCGAACGCGCTCTGTACGAGGTAGGTCGTCAGCCCCATCTTGCCGAGCGGGGCGAGCTTCGCGAGCCATCCTTGCGGTTTGCTCCAGAACAGCAGAACGACACTCCCGACGTAGACGGCCGGCAGAGTGGCTTGCTGCAGGCACAGGTTCGCATACGCCCAGAGCTCGTCGGGGCTGCGCAGGCGCATCGCTGCCGGATAAGCAATCGCGAGCGCCGTCGTGATCGCGGCGGGTACGCCGGCCCACATCATGAGACGTCGGAAGAAGCGTCTATGCTCGGGCGTGTCCACGAAGATATTCGCGCGACCGGCACAAATGCCCAGCAAGAAGAATCCGAACGTAATCCAGAGACGGCCGGTCGCCACTTGAAACGAGAACTTGCTCGGGAACGATTCCGTCACGTTCATCCTGACGACTTCCGCGAGCGAGCCGTTCGTCTTGATCTCGAACTGTCGCTGGAACAACTGCATCGTCTGTGCACGCTCCGTGGTTGCCGCGAGCTGCTGTTCAACGGTGGCTGGAGGTGCATTCGCTTGCATGACACCTCTCGCAAGTCCGGGGACATTCGATACGAGCACGATCGCGAGTGCGGCGAGGAACTTGCTGCTGAGTGTGTTCATGGGGATCAGCAACAGACCGAGGAGCGCGTAGATGGTCAGGATGTCCCCATTGAAGAACATGCCATGGACGAACCCGATCATGAACAGAATCGCAAGTCGCCAGGCAAATCGACCTGAGAACGCACTGCCTTTAGCGCGTGCGCGATCCAACTGAATGGCGAAGCTCAGGCCGAATAGAAAGGAGAAGATCGAGAAGAACTTCCCATTCGCGAGTACGCGCACGGCTTCCGCAACGAATGCATCGATGGAACTGTGGATGTCGAACAGCGGGTCCGGCGGCATGCCGGCAAGAAAGCCCATCTCGACGTGCGTCATGAGGATGCCGAAGAGGGCGACCGCTCGAAGCACGTCGATGACGACAATACGATCGGAGACACCCGGCTGCATTCGTGAGCTCGCTTGTTGGTTGCGGCATCTATCGGGCAGATGACCGAGCTACTCATCTACCAGCTGAGTGCGCTCTGAGCAATGTACCTAAGGGCGTTTGCGCAACGAGAGACACGGTCGGGCGAGCCGATCTCCATTCAAGAGCAGAGCTTGCCGAGCCGACATAACCGCTGTGGTGGGGTGAAGCGTGCGCCAACGATCTGGCGCCGCTCGTTCATGCCGACCGGTCGGGAGCGTGATTGATGTCACGCTACCAGCATCCCGAGCTCGCTCGTGACATAACTCTGTTGGCGTGCTGCGAACGATCGTCTAGCGTTCGCGATTGGAGTGAGGTGTAAGGACATGAGCCACAAGCAAGACATGCACACGATCGCTGAAGTCGAATTGGACACGCTCGAGTTGGTTGCGATGTCGCCGCCTCAGGCGCGCACGAGCGTCGCCATGCAAGGAGCCGAGTCCTCGTGGCACGCCGTATCGGAAGAAGAAGTCGCAGCGCTCGGAACACCGCTGCCTGCTGAAGTTGAGGAGAGCGTCATGCGCGCTCCGCGTCGTGGCTTCCTCAGCAATCACGCGCTCGGTATCTTCGGCCTCGTGCTCATCGCGAGCGCCGCACTGGTCGCGCATCAGGTCGCGACGTCCGAGCGAGTCGCAGATCGTCCCACGCTCGCGTGGACGCCATTGCCTGAGCGTGGTGCGGCGGTCGAGACCGCGGTCGAGCAAGAGGAAGAAGTGGCCCCGGCGCCGACGTTGTTCGCGAATCCATTCGATCCGTCCGAGATCTTCGAACTCGCCCCGGGTCTCACGAAAGAAGAAGCGCGCCAGCAGGTCGCTCAGATCCTGATGGAGCGCGCGCGGGAGAGGATGGCCAGTCGCTGATGTCAAGTGACGAGGCGACGAGGTGATGGAGTGACGAAGTCAGAGCGCGGCCCTCGCGCGTTCAGCCTACAACCTGCCGTCTACCGCTTGCCGCGGCCGTCTTCTGACTTCGTCACTCCGTCACCTCGTCACTCCGTCACTTTCCTGCGTAAGTAACGTTCGACTTCCTGTTCGAGGAGATTGAGCGGTGTGGTGCCGGTGCTCAGCACGACGTCGTGGAAGTCTCTCAAAGAGAACTTGTTGCCGAGGGTCCGTCGTGCGCGATCGCGGATCTCGAGGAGCCGGAGTTGGCCGATCATGTATGAGCACGCTTGACCGGGGAGCACGACGTAGCGGTCGACTTCGCTCGCCTCGATTCCGTAATCGATTCCTTGCTGACGCGTCCATTTCTTCGCGTGCAATCCCGTATCGACCACGAGTCGTCGAGCGCGCCACAGCTCGGCGTTGAGCTGTCCGAGCAAGCCTTCCGGATCGCCTTCGTACCAGCCGGATTCGGCTGCGAGCTTCTCGGCGTAGAGCGCCCAGCCTTCCGACATCGCCGAGATGCCGCCGAGCGCACGCGCTTGGCGGAAGCGCGGCAGATTGGGATTTTCTTGCTCGAGAGCGATCTGGAAATGATGGCCGGGGACGGTCTCGTGATACACGAGCGTACGCAGACCGAGCTTCGTCATGCGCTGTGGGCGTAGCGGCATCTGAAAGATGGCAGGCCGCGAGTTGTCGAAGGGTGCGCGATTATAGTTCGCCGCAGCGCTTGCTTCGCGAAAGCGCGGGAAGGGCTGTGCGATGACCGGCGTCTTGGGCATGCGAGCGAACATCGGAACGCTGCGCTCGATCGCATCCTTCATCAGCGCGTCGATGTCGTCCATGATCTGCTTGCGGCTTGCTTCGCTCGTGGGATCGGGGTACCGCAAATCGTCCTCCAGCTTTCTCATGCGATCTTGAACCGATCCTTCCGTGCGACCGAGACGCCGTAGGATGCCGTCCATCTCAGATTCAATTTGAGCGACCTGTTTCAGGCCGATCTCGTGAATCTGCTCGGGCGTGAGCTTCGTGGTGGTAAACAACTCGAGCGCGTATGCGTACGCGGCCTCCCCACCGGGGAGCCGCCACAATCCGGCGTCATCTGTCGCGCGAGTGGCGATCGATTCGAGAAGCGCGATGGCGCGCTGCCAAGCCGGATACACTTCTTTGTCGATCAGCGTCACTGCACGCTGGCGCAAACGCTCGCGCGCCTCTGGCTTCAGGCCGTCGATCGCACTCGTCTTCTCGGCGAAGACGGTCACGATGGGATTCTGATCGGCGGCGGGCTCGCTGAACGTCTTCATCTGCTGGAGCGTCGCATCGATGATGAATCGTGGTGGGATCATCTTCGCTTCGGCCAAGCGGCGGGCTTCCTCAATGGCTTCGTTCATCCGATCATCGACGAGCGAGAGCCGCGCGAGATAGTTATCTGCGTCCTTCGGCGTGACGAGTGGATGACGCAAGGTGAGCGTCTCGACGAGATCGACGTTGTCGCCGCGAAACTGCTCGAGCGGGAACGTGTAGTCGAGATACGACTCGCCCCTCACGATCGCTTCCAGTTGCCACTGCATGAGCCCTGCAGAGACGCGCTGCGTCTCGCTCAACGTCGAACGATCGAACTTGCCGAGCTCGCTCAGGCCGCGGCGCGCGAGCGCAATCCGCTCGTTTCGATACGCTCGCGTACGAGGCGTGACTTGACGTTCCAATCGATCTTGCTCCTCGCCGCTGAAATAACGAAGACTCGTCGCGAGATCTGGATTGCCGCGTACCCACTCGGCGGTGAATGTGTCGAAGAGCTCATCGATCGTGGCCGCGTGAGTAAGCGAGCCGGCAAAGACCAAGACGACGAGAGCGCAGGTGCAGGACAAAGATAATGTAAGACGAGCGTGTTGGCGGTTCATCGAGCGACATCCGGAGTCGAAGCTAGGCTGGCCGCTAGACTGGCTGCGCGTTGGCTCGATCGTCAAGTCGCCTCGCCGGATCTCTGGCCCCGCCGAGAAGCGAAGGGAAGGGGTCTTCATGGGAACCGTCAGATGTGGCTGCGAGTATGGATCCAGATCCGGACGGCTCGCAGGGGTGAGTTATGCGCGGTCTGTGGATGCTCGGTCTATTGATCCCAGCGCTCGCGGGTGCACGAGATGGCCTGCCTTGCCAACCTCCGCAAATCACGATGGAGGCAAAGCCCGAAGAGGTTCAAGCGTTCTTCACCTCGAAGGATCTGACCGTGGTGACGTTTCTCGGTTATTCGGGCGCGGAATACGAAGATCCAAAGCGCATGCTGAGACAAGCGAACAATGTCTTGAGGCGGTTCGATCCCAAGACTACGGTGATCAACATCGGTGCTACCGCGCAAGGAATTGGCGCGGTCTACACACAAGCTAAGCGCTTGGGCTTTCAAACGTCCGGGATCGTTTCGACGCAGGCGAAGGAGCATGATGCTGCACTGTCGCCATGCGTGGACTACGTGTTCTTCGTGGAAGATGGAACATGGGGTGGCTTCTTGCCGGACGGCAAGACGCTGTCACCGACCTCGACGGCGATCGTGACCACGAGTCATTCTCTCGTTGCGATCGGAGGGGGTGATGTGGCCCGCGATGAATGGCTGGCAGCAAAAAGGCTTGGCAAGCGCGTCGCATTCATTCCCGCTGATATGAACCACCGCATCGCTCGCGAGAAGGCAACGAAGAAGGGTCAGCCTGAGCCGAAGGACTTTCACGGTAGCCTGCACGACAGCGCGCAAATAGATAGATAGGTCGATTTCCTCGATACGAACCGGCTCGTTCTCGGTCCGCGAAGATGGCTCGCGCGAGCACCAGAACGAAGCGCGGCAGAGCAATGGTCCGAACGGCCAGCGCAACGCTCGCCTTCGATCGCGTAAGCTCGATTGCGCGCAGATGCCCCTTTGTCCATGAATTTCACATATATATGTATCGGAGACGTCCCATGCCGCGCTCTGCCGAGTCGATTCGTGAATACGTAATGGGTCTCGAGCTGCCTGAGAGCGAAACCAGGGGCGTGTCTCGGGGTAGACGAGCGAAGTTCACGGATGAGCGCGAGGTCATTGCCGTCGGCTCCCAACTGACTGAATTCAGTGACAATGTCTCCGCGGAGCTCAGGCCTCTGATCTCGAACTCGATGTTGCTCGCGCAGCTTGCAGCGAACAAAGCGACGCTCGATGCCGAGAATGTTTTCAACTGGCATCTCAAGTACCGCGATGTGCTCAACAACATCGGTTGGCAGATCACGGATAAGGAAGAGCAAGTGCAGCAGATCGGAAACAAGAGTCTGACCGTGCACCAGGCGATCATTCCCGTGCTGACCGCGATGCTCGGGCCTGCCGTTGCTGCAACCTCGATGGTGGTGTCCGTACTGGAGGGATTGCAGGAAATGGACGCGGACTCGCCCTGGATCACGCTGTTCGATCGGCAGAGTCGTCATGCGCACGGGGCGAAATTTCAGATCAGCTATGTCGACGCCAGCGAAGGCGAGCCGGCCATCAGTCTGCTTGGATGCGCCATTCAGGCCGAGCGCACCATCACGCAAGTCCTGTTCTTCAAGTTCTCCTCGCAACGTGCCGAGTTGCGCAGGACGACGAGCACTTTGGCTACGACGGCATCTCGACTCACATCAGACAAGGAAGTGATCGAGGCTCGCGTTCAATCCTTCATCGCCGACTTCGTCAAGAACATCGACGTCTAACTCGCAAACGGCAGGCGACCACGATCAGTCGGCTTCCTTCGCGCAGCGGAAGCCGATGTCATCGGATCGATGATCGGGCGCAGCGAAGTATCGGCGCGTGACTTCGAGCCTTTCGGCTGCATCGCGCCATCCACTGCCACGAATGACCTTCTTGACGCCATCCGCTGGACCGGTTGGATCGCGCACAGCATCGATCGGGAAGCTTTCGGCGAACCAATCACTCACCCATTCGGAGGCATTCCCCGCAAGGTCGTAGGCACCCGCCGCGCTGCGACCCTCCTCATGTGATCCGACCGGCGCCAGCCCACCATCGTAGGCATACTCGGCATCGCGTCCGAAAACCGCGCGCTCGGCGGTCGGTTCATCGTTGCCCCATGGATAGAGTCGTTCGTCGGCGCCGCGTGCCGCCTTTTCCCATTCCGCCTCTCGCGGGAGACGCATGCCTACCCAATGACAATAAGCAGCGGCTTCATGCCACATGACGGCCACGACAGGTAAGTCGCCTTCGCTCGCGAGATCGAGGCGCTCCCACTCCGGCGGTGCAGTGAGCGAGCCGGTCGCGCGTAGGAACTTGTCATACTGACGGGTCGTCACCTCCGTTGCATCGATATGGAAGGCACTCACGTACACCTCTCGGCGCGGCGAGTGCTCATCGTCGCCCATTGTGAACATGCCCGCCTCGACGAGAACACGAGGCGAGGCATCCTTTGTGTTTCGAGGAACCAGCCAGTAGATCGAAGCGGCCACTGCGACGAGCGCGACCGTGAACGCGACGATGAGTTTCGTGCGCGTACGACGCCGAGCCGCATGGATCCGATGAACTGCGTCGGCTACAGCGGCCGCCACATTGCCCTCCGGCTCGAGGATGGTCACGGACCTGAGATACGCCGGAACCGCTGACATCGGAAGCTCCGCGAGCTTCACCGGCAGCACTCTGCCTGACGGGTGCGGGGCGATACGCTGTGCTATTTGCAGCTCATTGAGCGTGTAGCTTCCCGCATCGACGGTATGAGGGGTGAGAAAGCAGATGAAGAGATCGCAGCGCTCGATCGCCGCCCGAATACGCGAGTCGAAGGCGTGGCCTGGCGGTAGATCCTCTCGATCGAAGAACACATCGTGGCCCTGTTCCGCGAGTGCGTAACGGACGGGCTCCACGAGCGCGCGGTCCTCGGAAGCATAGCTCAGAAAGATTCTCATCGTCCGTCAGGTTCGCTCCGCAGGAGTGCGCAGGTGCGTGCTCACGAAGCCCGGTGCTTTCTCGTTCGTTTCGAGGATGCCTTCGTTGCACGTCGCTTGCTGGCAGGCGTCGGCGCAATCGCGCGCGCTCCCGCGCGCACTCGCTTTGCCTTCTTCTTACTAGAAGATGCTTTCGTTCGGCGGCGCTTTCGCTCCATGCCCGAGGACCGCTCCCCCAGGGGTGGCGATGCTTCGGGTTCATCAGGCAGCTCGCTATAACCCCATACTTCGGGCATGGCTGCCCGTGATCTCGATTCCGATAGAGCAAGCGCGTCTGCGACGGAGATGACTGGATATCTGAGCACGCGGCCGTTCTCATCGAACTCTGCCACCATGATCTGTCGCCGGTCGCGCGCCGGATCGTGTGAGATGTGCACCCACTTCACCGTGCGGCTTTGTGCCTCGTAAATCAATTGATCGAACGGTAAGTTCAAGCGAATGACCGTCTTGAACAGCTCGAGGACGGACATGCCCGGCGCTTGGATGTCCGCGGCTCGACCTTCGCGATGCTGGCTCCTCTTCGCGCCACCGATGAGCGCGTTCAGCGCGGGTCCACGATAACCCGAGTTGACGCGGATCGGTCGGCCGAGTGCTTCTCGTAGAGGATCCAGTAGCGTCATGCAGAGTGCCCCTAGGTTTTCGAGCGCCTCCGGATCCGGTTCGTTGCGAATGTTGGCACGTTCGGCTCTGTCCGATCGTGTCATTTCCTTGAGCGTGAAGAACCTTGAAAGCTCCATCGATCTCTCCTTCATCATTCGATCGGACGCTGGCTCACGCCAGCAACGGGAGTCGTCGAACCATAACGTCAAGCTTAGGCACCGCGCACGTTGTATCGTCAAGCCCACTGATGGACAGTTGTCTATTCTGTGCGTACAACTTCACTCTCACGAAGCCGCAGCTCCGGGTGATAGACAGAAGACTGGACCCGAGCTAGCAGGCCATTCAACAAAGATTCGAGAAGGGAACGTCATGGCCAAGGACTCTGCAACAGTCACCTTCGTCGTTTTGGGCCAAGCTGCTCCTGCTGGAGCACGCCCGGCCGGTTTGAGCAGCGGGCAGGTCAAGGCATCGGCGCGAGTGGGCGCACGCCGCGCCGGCGGGGAAGCCGTCCGCCTCGAGGCGACGCCTGGCGAAGACATCGTGTTGCTGCACATCGCAAACGGGCCGACGTTGTATCTGCATCCAGAGGATGCCCGCGAGCTATTGCGGGCGCAGCAAGGAAGTCAACTCTCCCGCGGTGCACCGGACGCGCAATCTCCGGATGGAGACGTCAGCGTTCCTGCGCAACTTGCTTGGGACGATCTCGGTGACGAGATGGGTGTCGCCGGAACGCGCGGCAAGGTCACGCAGCGGATTGGCAACGTCGTACTCGATGCTGTCGAAGTCGTCACAGGATTGTTCAAGGACAAAGCCGCCGACATCGCGGCGGCGGCCGTGACGAAAAGGCTCGACGATCAAGTCGAGCCGGGTGTGTACCAGCTGGAGGCGAACGAATTGCCCATGCTCAAGGGCGTCGGCCGGAAACTCGCTAGCGTGCCTGCACCCGCTAAGGCCGGTGATCCGCTGCTCGTGCTCGTGCACGGTACGTTCTCTAACACCTCCGGCACGTTCAGCAAGCTGTGGCAGCAGCATCCGAGTCGAGTCGTGGCGATTTTCAAGCAATATGGAGCTCGAGTGTACGGACTCGAGCACGAAACGCTCGGCGTCAGTCCATTCGGCAACGCGTTGAATCTGGTGCGTGCACTTCCCGAGGGAGCGTGCCTCCACCTGATGACTCACTCCCGCGGCGGCATCGTGGCCGAAGTGCTCGCACGCCTCTGCGGCGGCCACGGTACGAGCAAGGCCGACCTCGCACTGTTCGAGGGCAAAGGGTACGAACAACATCGGGCTGACCTCGATGCGCTCGCGCGCGAGATTCGGCGACGGAAGATCAAGGTGGATCGCGTCGTGCGAGTCGCGTGTCCCGCGCGAGGCACGCTGCTGGCGTCGCGTCGCCTCGACGCTTATTTATCCGTCCTGAAGTGGAGCATGGAGCTCGCGGGCGTCCTCGTGCTGCCGCAGCTCGTCGACTTCCTTGCAGAAGTCGCGCGGCGGCGCACGGATCCGGCAGAACTACCGGGCATCGAAGCGATGATGCCGGATCGGCCGATGACTAAATGGCTCAATGCGCCAGCGGAACCCCTGAGCAGCGAATTGCGAGTCGTCGCAGGCGACATCGAGGGCGATTCGGTCATGACGTGGCTGAAGACGCTGCTCTCCGATGCGTTCTACTGGACGGACAACGATCTCGTCGTGCAAACGCGCTCGATGTATGGCGGCACGCCGCGTGAGAATGGAAAGGCCAGCTTCGTGCTCGATCGAGGCGGCAAGGTGACCCACTTCAACTACTTCGGAAGCGAGCATACGGCCGGTCTCTTGACGAGCGCGTTGATCGAGAAGGATCCGGAGCAATTCCGCCCGATCGGTCCGCTGTCGTGGGCGGGCGAGGATGCAGGCGGCACACGGGCGGCGCGCGCAGCGCGCTTGAATGCGGGCAATGTCGCCGAGCGCCCCGCAGTCTTTGTGTTACCCGGAATTCTGGGATCCCATCTGAAGGTCGACGGCAAGCGCGTCTGGCTGAGCGCACGGTTCATCAGCGGCCTCGAACGTTTGCGCTGGGATCCGAGTACCGCAAGCCGCATCGCACCCGATGGTCCGGTGGGCATGTCGTATGACGATCTCATCGATCACTTGGCCGCAACCCATGAGGTCTTTCCGTTCGCATTCGATTGGCGTCGGCCCATCGAGGATGAAGCTCGTCGGCTTGCCGTCGAAGTAGACGAGGCGCTTACGGTACGCGATTCGACCCTGCAACCGGTCCGTATCGTGGCGCACTCGATGGGAGGTCTCGTGGCTCGCACGATGCGCCTGGAAAGCCCGGAAACGTGGCGACGCCTGATGGCGCGTCCCAAAGCGCGCTTTCTCATGCTCGGCACACCGAACGGAGGATCATTCGCGCCGATGCAGGTGCTGAGTGGCGATGATTCCTTTGGCAATCTGTTCACGACCTGGGGTGGCCTATTCGACGGCTTGGGTCAACGCAAGCTCGTTGCGGGAATGCCTGGCCTACTCCAGCTTCAGGCAGGTCTGGTCGATGGCGAGCTCAACTTGGGGCTGAGCTCGACTTGGGAAGAGCTTCAGGAGTTGGATCTCAAGAAGGTTCGCCGCCGGATCAGTCAGCGCGCCTTCTGGCATCGCGATCCAGCACAACAGCGTGAGATGAGTTGGGGCATCCCGACGCAAGCGGTGCTCGACCAAGCCGTCGCTCTGCGTAAGCGTCTCGATGCGCAGCAGGCCGAGCTCGCTGCGGACGGCAACACGCTATTGGTCGTTGGTAGCGCTAAGGCAACTCCTGCGAGAGTCAAGAGAATCGAGGAAGACGAACGCGTCGTCTATCTCGACACGGCCGAAGGCGATGGGAGAGTCACGCTGGAGAACGCGTTGCTCCCGGGCGTGCCAACCTGGCAAGTCGATGTTGTGCACGGCGAGCTTGCGAACGCGAAAAAGGCATTCGATGCCTACGTCGAGCTCTTAGAGACGGGCGCGACCACGCAGCTGCCAACCGTGACGCCGCGCGCGAGTCGCAGCGCTGCCACCGATTTGCGGGCACCGATCCTCGTGTACAGCCGGCCCTCACGGACGATGCGCGCCGACATGCCGCCGAGCGTGATGAATGAAGTGTTTGCCGCGGAGCCGGAGCGGGACAGGGCAGCGGTCGAGCCAGGTATGCGATTGAGCGTGCGCGTGCTGAACGCAAACCTGAAGTTCGTGCGCGAGCCGCTCCTCGTAGGCCACTATGAATCGTTGAAGCTCACCGGTACCGAGTGGGTCATAGACGATCTCATCGGCAACACGATGTCGGAGGCGCTGCGCTGCGGTGCTTACCCAGCGGACATTGGCTCCAATCAGATCTTCACGAACTCGCGCCGGCCTACAGGGAACCCGTTTGCGATGCCGCGTCCAGAAGCCGCGATCGTGGTCGGCCTCGGCGAGGAAGGCTCGCTTCGAATGTCGGAGCTGATCGAGACCATCCGGCAAGGCACGCTCGCCTATGCGCAACGACTCGTCGAGAACGAAGGAGTGGTGCCGACAACCTTCAGTATCGCTTCCACGTTGATCGGTAGTGGGGGCACGGCGATCTCGCCTGCCACGTCCGCGCAAGCCGTCGCGCTTGGCGTCGCCGAGGCGAACACGCGATTGGCGGACATCGGTTGGCCGATCGTGTCGCACTTGCAGCTGATCGAGATGTACAGGGATCGTGCGACCGAGGCGCTCAATGCGCTCAAAGCATTCGCAGACAGTATGTCGCAAGGAATCGAAGTCGAGCCGCGGATTGCCATCGGCCAAGGTGCATTGCCGCGCCCGGTCGACGGCGGATATCGCGGCGTCAACAGCGACTTCGTCTCCATTCGCGAGCAGCTGCGGACCGATGGCAGCAGCGAGTTCGAGTTCACGCTGTCGACGCGCAGAGCGCGCGACGAGGTGCGCGGCGCCGTGGCGCAATCAAAGCTCATGCAGTACTTGGTGTCGAAAGGTGCGACCGACGAGAACGAAGACGCAGGCATCGGGCGAGCGCTCTTCAAGCTGCTCGTTCCTCTGGAGATCGAGCCGTTCTTGGCGGGCTCGACGTCCCTGGTATTGCAGCTCGATACCGCGACGGCGGCATACCCATGGGAGATGCTCGACATCGATCGCAACGACGTCGAACGCACGCGCGGGGCACCGCCATGGGGTATCCAAACTCGTCTGTTGCGGAAGTTGAGAACAGAGACGTTTCGCGTGAAGCCGCGCACCGCGGATTCGAGCACGGGTGTGCTCGTGATCGGCGAGCCGCAGTGTCCGCCGAACCTGTATCCGCGCCTGCCGGGTGCGGTTGCCGAAGCCCGGGAGATTGCTCGCTTGCTCGGTGTGAATCCGCTGCTGAATAAGCAGGCCAAGCAGATTACGCAGGCAGTGCTCAACAGCTCGTTCGCCATCCTGCACGTTTCCGGTCACGGCGATTTCATCAAGGAGAACGGTAAGGACATCGGCGGGGTCGTGCTGTCCGACGGGATGCTATTCAGCGCACGAGAAGTCGAATCGATGCGCATCGTGCCGCAGCTCGCCTTCATCAATTGCTGTCATCTCGGCAGGGTGATTGATACCGAGGCACCTTCGACTTGGCGTGACTCTCGTCCGAAGCTCGCCGCGAACGTCGCAGAGCAACTGATTCGGATCGGCGTGCGATGCGTGATTGCGGCGGGGTGGGCCGTCGATGACGATGCTGCGATGTTGTTCGCCGAAACGTTCTATCGAAAGCTCCTGCTGGGATGGCGCTTCATCGATGCGGTCGCGGAGGCGCGGGCGCGCACATACGACCGCTATCCGCGAAGTAACACGTGGGCAGCCTACCAATGCTACGGCGACCCCGATTGGACGTATCAGGGTACAAGCGTGGGGAAAGCGGACGGCGGCTATGCGCCGGAAGTGGCCTCGGCCGATGATCTGAGAGTTCATCTCGAGACGATCGCGGTGAATCATAAATTCGACGATCTCGAGGATGATGAGCGGCGGATGAGCCGGGAAGCGGACAGACGACAGCAGCTCACCGTGCTCGAAGGCCTGGCCGCGAGAGGGTGGAATCGACATGGGGCCGTGGCTGCCGCGTTCGGTGCCGCTTACGCCGAGATCGAAGATTTCGAGCGAGCGATCGCCTGGTATGAGCGCGCGACTGCGGCGGCTGACGGCAGCGCCGGTTTGAAGGCGCTCGAGCAACTCGGGAATCTCATGGCTCGCCACGGCGCGAACACCGGGAATCGCGCACAGATCGAGACGGCAATCGATCTCTTGAAGCGCGTCCACGCGATCGGCGAAACCGTCGAACGCAAGTCACTGCTCGGTTCCGCGTACAAGCGGCTGTCTCAAATCGCGGGCACTGAGCGCGAAAAACACGCTGCTTTGTCGCAATCGTTAGCGCACTACAAGGCTGCGGCTGCGCTCGCTCGGAAACTCGGTTCGGCTGACTTCTTCTATCCAGCCATCAATCGCATGAGTCTCGAGCTGATCCTGCGAGGCGCAAAGGCGGGCACGGGATTGGACCGGAGCGAGGTCGATGAGGTGCGCCGCTCGCTGTCGACGAAAAATGTGAGCGAACCGGATTTCTGGTCTGTGATCGCAGAAACCGAGCTCACCATCTATGAAGCGGTGGCGCTTGGCGATTTGGCGGCCGCGCTGGATCGTATCTTGCTCGAGCTCAGCGACATCGTGCGTCGTGCTCGATCAAGCCGCGAGTGGAATTCGGTCACTGAGCAGATCCGGCTCACGCTCGAGCATTATCGGAGCACGCCGGGATTGTCCCAAGCAGAACGGCGCGCGATAGAGAAGTTGTTGCAGGCGCTCCCCGCTGGCAACGCGAAAGCCGCAAAGGGAATGCCAGCGGTGGCGACTACTCGCAAGGCGAGAACGAAGACGCGCAACAAGCGGCCGACGGCGAAGAAGAAATAGCTGCCCGAGCATCTCGCCAGATCCTGGTGCGCATGAGGAGCAACAGGATGCCGGGTGAGCGGCAAGCTTCTATCAAGTTCTGTATGGAGGTGGGAGGTTCTTCATGAGGCTAAGTCGCCCGCGATTGTTCGTGAGCTATGCGCGCGAAGACGAAGCTCACGCGCTGCGACTGTATCGACTATTGACAGACCGGGGTTATCGAGTCTTCGTCGATACCCAAAACCTGCTCATCGGCGACCACTTCATGAGTGGTTTGTATGCGGAGCTCGAGAAGAGCGACGCGTTGTTGTTCCTACACACAAGGCATTCGGCCACAAGCGAATGGTGTCGAGCAGAAGTATACGCAGCAGCTACGCTGGGCTTGCAGCTCCTGAGGATCAGACGGGCTGATGCCGGAGCGCTGCCTGATCCGATGGAGCGCATGTTATCTGCAGTCCACTATCTGCCATGGCAAGACGAAGCACTCGAGCAGATCGACACACATTTGGACCAAGCGAGGCGGCGTGCACTGCGACGCGTCGCGCTGCGGAGCGGTGCAGCCATCGGTGCCTTTGCCGGGCTGCTCGTTGTCGCACTCCTTTTCTTCTCCAGATGGGAATCTTGGCAAACCGCACAAAAACGCGCTTCGGTCCTTGCTTCGATCGAGCAGTCGCGCACCCCTTGGACCGCTGGATACCTCGAAGCCCAAATCGGGAATCTACAGCGCGATGCGCAGCTTCTGAGTCAGGTTCGTGCAATGCGCGATGATCCAGATATTAGAGACACGGCGCCACGTCTAAATGCCTGGCAGGTGGATCAATTTCTATCGCACCGCCAAGAACGCTTCAAGCGGGAGGATTGGTCGGGTTTGAATTGGCAAGGCGCATCGCTCAAGGAGTCGCGGCTCATCGACGTCACGATACGTGACGGACGCGTTGAGGACCTCGCTGCCGAGGATTGCAAGATGGCAGGTGTTTACTTGGGCCCAGGTCCTGGGTAGCGGACTGGCTTGAGCGGGCTTTCATTCATCGACGCGCGTTTCGAGAATTGTGATTTTTGGAACGTGTGGATCGACGACACGCAGTTCTTGAGCGCTCAATTCATGGATAGCAAGTTTCGTGGAGTAGACATCTCCTTGGAAGGCATGTCCGCTGTGCGTTTCCAGTCGGGACCAGCAGATGGGCATGTGATCACGCCTGGGCTGACACTATTCGAGAACAGTTTGATACGTGGCCTGCGCACCGGTCCGGATCCGCTCGTACTCGATCTCGCAAGACCTGAAGTTGAGGTGATATTCGATGCTGTTCAATTTGTGAACGTCACATTCAGCGGCTGGTTTCGCGCTGAGTGGTTTCGCAATAGCCGCTTCGAAGACTGCGTGCTTCCTCCATCGCTAGACCCCGAGGCTTTGAGGGAGAGGGGAAATCGTGTTGAGGAAACGGCACAAATGGCGGATCAATCACCATGACCTGCGCGTATCGATCCACGTGACGCGCCCCGTCCTGCGTCTCACCTCGTCGTACATATGCTGCGTTCCACCTGGCCCGTCGCCGCCGCCGCCATTCCACAACGCGATGAATCTCACCTTGTCCATGCCGCAGGCGAGTGCGGTGTAGAGCAACCATAGATTGCAACGCTCGTAAGGATCGACGCCTCGAGGCAGCGGCCCAAGCTCATCCGGCATGATGCGGATCGGGTTTTGCAGCTTCGCTTTCATTTCGAAGAAGCGATTGCGCCACATATCTCCATCGACCGACGGGATGACGGAGCGCTCGATGAACTCAGGCTCGGCGAACGGCAGCAGAATCTGGCAGCGAACGCCACGCTGCTGGCACTGCTCGATGAACAGGAGATCCCCGCCCGCGGCTGCTTGACACAACGCCAAATCTTCCTCGCTTGCCTCCAGACGGTCGAGCGCTTTCGCAATCTCGTCGGCCGCGATCGGCACTTTGTCGGCCGGGAATCGCGCCGTGGGTCGATCGGGCGCATCGACCATGTGCCCACTGAAGAGCAGCACGTGACGTGGCTGCCAGCTCGCCTCGGGCGGTGTCAATCGCTTTAGCGCGCGCTCATAGGTCGCAATAGCGGGAGAGACCGTCTCGGGCCTGAACTCGAGATCCTCGAGCAGCTGCAACTGAGAGAGGGTGGACTTGAGCGCAAAGTAATCGCGCTCGTTCTTCGCGATCGCTTCCTGATAGGCATCGCACGCCGACTGCGCCGTCCCGGCGAGTACTTCCAGATCGCCAAGCGTGGCTCTCGCCCAGTACTGCTGCCGCTCATCGGTTGCACAGCTTGCGGCGAAGCGCACCGCGCCGGCCATCATCGTCGCGTCGCTGTCATAGCGCGAGTCGTTCGTGAGATGTCGGTATAGGTGCATCAGCGTGACGGCGTTGATCCCCGAGAAGTAGTGATTCGGGTTCATGCGATAGGCTCGCGCATAGCTGTCGATCGTCGCGCGCAAGAGCGCTCGCTCGTACGCGGCGTCCTCCCGCATCTGAGCTCTGGTTCGGGAAGGCAAACGCCAGGCTTGTGTCCACGCATCTTTATCTAGTCGTCCGAGCAGCGCCCAGCTTTCCTGATCTCTTGGGAAGGTGTCCAACACCTTACGGTAATGTTCGCGCGCCCGATCGAGAGAGTGCCCGGGTACGTTCAGCATAGCGAGGCGCTGCAAGCAGATACCTTTGCCCTGTAAGGCCTGCAGGTGCAGGGGCTCGATCTGCAGCGCTTGCTCCAGGTGCTCGAGGGCGAATTGAAACCGCTCAGCCTTCCGCAAGGCCTCGCCAGCTTTGATCCACGCTTCGGCGCGGAAGGCGGCGACAGGCGCCTCGTTCGCGAGCACGAGGACATCGCCGATTCGTCCATTCCGGCGCGCCACTTCGATTCGCCGCTCCCAGTCGTCGTGCTTTTCCCAGAACTCGCGGACTTGCCCGATGCGCAGCGATTTCCAATCGGGTTCCGACAGATTCGGCAGAAGGTCGTACACAGGGCTGACCTTGCGTCCGTGCCACGACTCCATCGTGGCCTTCACCATATCGGAGAGCTTCGAGATCTCCTGTTCCAGGACCGCTGGATCGGGGGCGCCGTCCTTCAAGCTGTAGCGCAACTTGCGATCGGTATAGACATCGAAAGCCGCTGGCGCTCGGCCACCGAAGATCAATACGACGCCGCGAGCGCGCAGTGCGTGGCGAACACCTAGCTCATACCAGACATTGGGATTGTCGATCGTCAAGTCGGCAAGCACGAGGTCGGCCACCAACAGCTCCTGGAACATGTCCTTGCGGATCTCTCCGGCACGTGGCTCTTCATCCGCACGGAATGGCTCGAGTCCCGCCTTGATGAGTGCAGGTACGATGTATTCGCGATACACACGATCGAAGTCAATGCGGGTGCCATCGGGTCCAGGTTTCTGACCGAAGGGCATGGCGACGAACGCATGAGGCTTGACGCTCATTGACACGCTCCTATGTGGGTGAGCTCGCGATGCTCATGCAAACCCGGCGAAGTGCTCCGACTTGACGCGGTTGGCGGCTAATGCGCATCCGACGGTTTGCAGCTCGCCCATGTACTGAACCGAGTCCAGAAGCTGGATGTGCTCGGGGTCCACGTTCTTGACGCCAAGCGCCTCGAGTCCCGCGTGCGTGAGATCGACGTTATAGCGTGCGTACGTGAAGAGCTTTGGATCGACGGGGCCGAGCGTGCCGATGAGCTCGCTCGTCGTATCGGTTCCGATCATATCGCCAAGCTCTCGATCGATCGGGTCGCCCGCCAGACACTTGCCGAACACCCTGCACAGCATGTCCTGCTGGTTGAGCGCACCATACATGAGCGCGCCCGGAATGGTGGTCGCGTTATAGATGATGTGCATCCGATCCGGGTCCAGATCTGTGTTGGCGTTAGCGCTGCTGCCGGTGCCGATCGAGATCAGAAGCATTTCAGACTCTCCGGTCTTCCAACCCATTCGATAGGGCCGCGAAGTTGCCATGAGGAAGGCGAGAAAGGCCGGATTGTTGTAAGGCGTCACACCGCCATCCACGAACACGAACCTGCGCGACCCTATCTTCACCTCTTCCGGCGGGAAGTAGGTCGGCGCGGCAGTGCTCGCGCGGACCAGTTGCCAGAGTGGGAGTTTCAAGTTGCAGTCGTCACGGTCCGTCGCGTTGTATTTCGCGAAGGGGTTATTGCTGATCGGCCACGGCGAATCGGTCGTCACGTTGCGGGTGACGATCATGAGCACGCAGCGCAGCTTGTCGCTGCCCAGCTGAGTGTCAGCGCCGAACACCTCTTTAAGCTTGCGCGCGAGCTTCTCGTCTTCGAACTTGTACCGAAGTCGTTTCAGAATGTTCGCGCGGTCGAACATCTCTTTGCCGCTTTCCAGATAGAAGTCGCGAATCTGTGGGGCCGGCATGCCAAGCGCGACGCAAGCGGCGATGATGGCGCCGGTGCTGGTACCCGCGACGAAGTCGAAGTAGTCACTCAACACGAAGTTGGGACCGGCCTGCTGACGCTCGCGCAGCATCTGCTCGATGTGGACGAGCGCTTCTACGGTGATCAAACCGCGGATGCCGCCCCCGTCCAGTGCAAGGATCTTCTTCGGGCCTCGATTCAAGACGCGATCTTTGAGGTTCATAGAAGTGTTCCTTGATAGTTGGTCGAATGCGTTGCGTGGCGCGATGACTGGAGGTTTCTGCGAGAGGGATCGATCAGCACATCCGATCGACATAGACATTCAGCTTCGCAGGACTATCGTCTTGTAGCCGAGCCCATTCATCTCTGCAATAGTCGATAAGTCCGATGCGATCGCGTGCGCTCGAAGGGGACGGCGATCGAATCACAGGCCGCTCGTATAGACTCAGATGCGGTGAACGGCGGATCGCGGCAGACTCATGGCCGCAACCTGGTGATACAAGAATGAGAGGCTTCATTCCTTGAACGTCTTCATTTCCTATTCGAATGATGACCGGGCGATTGCAGACGCACTGGAAGTTGCGCTGCGGCAGGAAGGGCACGAAGTGTTCTTCGATCGCACGCAGCTCGAGGCGGGCGAGGCGTTCCACGAGCGCATCCGCGATCGGATCGACGCGGCCGACCTGTTCATATTCGTAATGAGTCCGAGCTCCGTGCGACCCGAGTCGTACGCGATGACCGAGCTCGCTATCGCGCGCAAGCGCTGGCCGAATCCTTCTGGGCGGGTGGTGCCGGTGCTGGCGCGCGCGACACCGATGCCGGATATCCCGCCTTATCTGGCTGCGGTGACATTTGAGCAGGGCGGCAACTTGGTTGCTTCGACCCTGGCGACCGTCGCCAGAATCAACGCCAAGCGAAGACGTGCTCGCGTGATGATGGTCTCGATCGGTCTTGTCGTGCTCGTGGCGATTGCGCTGGGCGTCGTGAATTGGCGTTCGCGAGTCTCAACCGACTCCGGCGTGACTGCGTGTTATCTTTCCGCGCGCGTCGTCCGGCCGAATGACCTTTCGGGCTATGTGCTTGACACCTCGAGCGACGCACAATCAGACTCGTTCCTGCTGGATGGTGAGGGAAGAGCGCACATTCATGTGGGCCCTTTGACAGCGCGCAATGCGCATTGGGCACTCACTTTGCGCTCACCCGTCGGCCAAGAGCTGGCACGTCGAGACGTGCAAGGTTGTCCAGCAGAGCCGATCGAGCTTGCATTAACGAGTGACATCGATGTCGTGCTTTCGCCTCGTTGATTGGTCTACTGCGCTCATATGCGCTGCTGCCCTCGGCTTCGCCAGTGTGGCAGAAGGCGCAACCATCATCGTGGGCGGCACGGTGCGAGACGCCTCAACCGGGGCGGCTATCTCCGGCGTCGATATTACGATTCGTCGCGGCGGCACCGATCTCGGCGCTGCCGTCAGCGGGACGGATGGTACCTTCCAGCTTCCGTTCGAGATCGAGTCGCGTCCGGAGGCGCAGCACTTGACCGTGCTAGCGCGCAAGGATGCATTCGATTCGGGGTCACGCACGATTGTCGTGACTGCCGGTAAGGCGACGCCACGTTCGTTCGATTTCGAGCTGGTCCCCGCATTCGTGGCAGAGTGCCGGCGTTCGGTCGATCACACGCTCGTCGTGGGTTACTTCCGTCCCGCAGCCGCCAGCGCTGGCGATCCCGATATCGCCTCTCGAGTTGCAGACGCGTTGAACTTCGATCTTCTCGTGCGCATGCAGCAGCAGCTCGCTGCAACTGCGCTGCCCAGCATCATCGCGTGCGGCGGCGCTCGGCCGCGGGCGGTTGCAGATTACCAGCGCTTCGCGAAAGTACTCGACAGCGACGCATTTCTCGTTGGCTGGGTCGACAACGCTGCCTTGAGCAAAGTGAAACTGGAGATGGCAGTGATCGATGGATACGGCGTGTTGGCCGCGCCGTTGCGCGCCTCGGGCGGCGAGGTGAACTTAAACGATCCTGCGCTCGCAAGACTCAAACCGGAGGCTCACGCAGCCATCCTCACCGCGCTCGTGAACGGATATGAGAAGGCGGGCAAGTTCGCGGAGTGCGTGGAGTTTACGTCGGCAGCCGCGCGAATCATCGGCACGCTCCCTCAGCCACTGCAGGAGGTGCGTTCGCGTTGCGAACAGCGCGTACCGAATCGTGGCCTGCTGCCGGGAGGCTCGCCATGAACCGCCGCTCCTTCCTGGCGATCGTCGGCCTTCTTGCTCTAGTTGCCGCCTATCCTTGCGCCGGAGAGATTCAGCTCGATGTGAACGAAGAGCTTCGTCGCGCCGAGCGGCTTCGCCAAGCCGAGACCGAGCGCCGCGCCGGATCCAGAGTTAATCTCGACAGCGAGCAGGATCTCGGTTTGATCCAACGAGGCATCGCACCGGAGCGGCGCATCCCAGGTGCCCGTTATCGAGTCGCCGTGTTCACGTTCGAGGATCCCGATGATATTGGCATCGGCGACGCGATAGCCAGCTTGATCGGTCGCCACATCGTGCTGGAGAGCGGTGTCAGCTCGATCGGCGTGCTGAGGTATGGTGGATCGCTCGCACCGTCGCAGGAGCAACCGCTAAGCTATTTCGACAAGGTCGAAGCTCTGTCGCAGGCGCAGGATGTCACGCTGGCCGTGTGGGGCATGGTGCGATATTTAGCGGATGAGGTCAGTATCGATACATTCGTGCAATTGCCTCCGCGTGTGATCGACAGCGATTTCAGTTGGAGTCTGCAATTGCCGCCAGCAATGGGCGGAGGGCAGCTCGTGGCGCGGCTGAGGCCGGCGCGAATCGTGGTCCAGCGACTCGTTCTCCCAAGGCAAGCCGTCGAGGAAATTTCGGAAACTGCGCAAGCACTCGATGAGTTACGTGCTGAGCCCGACGAGTCTTCTGCGATTGTTGCTCGCCTTCCTAAGGGTGTGGTCTATTGGTTCACGAATCGGCGCGACGGTTGGGTCGAAGTCGCAACGGAGTCCTATAAGGGATGGGTGCCAGTCCCAGCGGAGTGTGGAGCAGGATGCGCGCAACTTTTCGATGCCGCCCGTTTTAGCGCCGGGCTGCTCCGCTTCATCGACTCTCGCACCGTGCCGCAAGAGCTCGAGAGCTTGGAACCAGAGACACGCGCAGTGATCGCGCAGCTTGCGATTCTGGATCAGATCGATACGGTGCAGCCAGGACGTTTCGAGGCATCGGTGTTGCGCCCGCTCGAGCAGTGGACCGAGCTCGCACAAGGCTCGCCGTCGCTGCCCGCCGGTGCGGCTTTCACGAACATTCGTTCGATTGCACAAGTTGCGACCAGCCTGCACGCGGCCACTCCGCCGGGTTCTGATTCCTTCGAGTCGAGGTTCAACTCGGTGGAGATCTCCAAAGGCCGCGTACACGATCTTGCGTATGAGCTCGCGGAAGCTTCCATCGAAGATCCTTTGAACGTCGATATCCTCCACAACCTCGCTGTACTGTTTCGATACGTAGGCGATTCGAAAAGGTCGGCGCTCGCCGAGCAGCTTGCACAGAAAGCGCGTCAGTGAACTGTTCTCGTTCGGATTTCCATTGGAGTCTGTAGCGAGCCAACGCTCGGGACGAAGAGGTAAGGGTACGCGGCGTTCTCGGCCGCGTAACGGGCACACCGTTATTCGCGGGAACCGTTGTGACTGAGATGCTCTGATACTGTATCCAATGGAAGCATGAGTGTATCGTCGAGCATGATGGTGGGAGAGTTGTCTCCGGGAGAACCCGTGCGAGCGGCGCGCAGCGATCCTTCCGAGTTGCGCAGGACCACGAAGGCTTCTTCGGCTTCGACCGGCTCGCAATAGAAGTATCCTTGTGCGTAGTCGCAGCCGATTTGCTGCAGATCGTGCGCTGCCGCGTCGGTTTCTACGATTTCGGCGATCGATTTCAAACCAAGGCTCGAGGTCATCTGCACGATCGCGGCGGCGATCGCGGTGTTCGTTCGTTCGGAGCCTGCTCGATCTGCGAACGGTCGATCGATCTTCACATAGTTGAACGGGAAGAGTTGCAGATAGCTCAAGGAGGAATAGCCCGTACCGAAGTCATCGAGCATCATCTCGACCCCGAGCGCACGCAATCCATCGAGAACATCGCGGGCGGCGCCCGGATTGCTGATCAGTCCGCCTTCCGTGAGCTCGAATTTCAGTGTGCTCGGCTGAGCTCCCGTTTCTCTGAGAACCTGCGCAACGTACGCGGTGAGATCGGGATCGCGCAAGGCAGCCGCGGACAGGTTCACACTGATGTAGAACTCCTTCTCGCGCGGCAAACGCTGCCGCCACTCGGCCGCCAGCGTACACGCTTGCGAGATCGTCCAGCGGGTGATCGGCACGATCAATCCGACTTCTTCAGCGACGCTCAAGAATCGATCTGGGCCTAGCAGGCCTTCGACGGGATGACGCCACCGCAAGAGCGACTCTGCGCCGGCCGCACGCTCGTGATGCAGATCGACGATCGGCTGGAAGAGCAGGTGCAGCTCGCGCCGCTGCAATGCCACGTGTAGATCGGCCTCCAGACTCACCAGGTTCGCAGCGCTGCCGCCCATGGCGGGCTGGTATGCGATCGCGTTCGCGCTCTCGTGCCGCTTCGCGACGGAGAGAGCGATGTCCGCTTCGCGCAATGCTTCCTCGGCGCGCTGCAAACCGGATTCGATGCATGTGAACCCAATTCGAGCTGCGACGTTGAGGCGATGCTTGCGCAAATCGAAGGGTTCCAGGAGGGCTTGCTGCAGCTCTTCCGCAAGCTCGAGTGCGCCGTCGGCCGATTGAATGTCGTAGGCCAAGACGGCGAATTGATCGCCGCTCCAACGCGCAAGCACGCACTCGCGCGACTCCGTCGCCTTCTGGAATCGGCGTGCCGCTTGAACGACGAGCTCATCGCCGGCGGTGTGGCCGAGCGTGTCGTTGATCAGCTTGAAGCGATCCATGTTGATCAGCATCACTGCGATGCCGCGTCGGCGCCGCGTTCGCACTGCGCGCAACGCACGATCGAGCTGGTCCATGAAGTAGCGGCGATTCGGCAGGCCGGTGAAGGCATCGTGATACCGCGAGTGCTCGAAGCTCTGCTGCAGGTTCTCGCGTTGCTCGATTTCGGAGACCAGCTTGCGATTGGTGAGCTGGAGCTGACGGCGCGACAGCGCCAGCGCCTCGCGCGAGCGATGCAGGGCGTGAACGAGATCGTGCGTTGCGAAGGCGAGCAGCCAAGCGACGACGGCGAGCAATGCGATCGCGGAGGCGAGATCGCGTGCCGGATACCAGCCGGTCTTCGGTCGGATAACGAGCTGCAGATAGCCGCTCGGCAGCTCCTGGGCGAATCCCGCCGGCGCGCGGATTCTGCTCGTCGCGCCGTCATCGATGGGGTCGATTCGAGTGCTCACGAAGACGCGCGGTCGGCCTCCCGCCTCATCGACCTTCGAAAGCTCGAAGTCGTACTCCGGGCTGACGATCTGGCTCAACTGCACACGCGATAGCACTTGGTCCAGCTCCGCTCGCGTTCCTTGAGTTCTCGAGCGATCGGTGAGGCGCTGCAGTTGGCGTTCGATCGAGCGCGCGTAGCTGCCGACCAGCGCTTGAGCGGACTCTCGCATCTCCTCGGCGCGCTGCTCGACGCTCAACTGAATCAAGCGCCCACCCGCAAGCAGGACCACCGCCAGAACCGCGATGGTTGGCAGCCACTGAGCAGCGCGTTTGGAGAGTTTCAGTTTCATTGCGCGCGGCCGCGAGAGCCGATGAACGCCGTGAAGCTCAACGTGACGGTGACCTTCTCGCTGTCCGCCAACTCCAGATAATCTCCGAGCAGTTGCACTTCGCCGAAACCGAACGTCTTGCCGAATCCGAGGAATCCTTCGCGCAACCTCTGCGCGGGCAGCGCGAAGCCTTGAATATTGACGACGCTCGGATCGGCATCGCCCCAGGCGCCGCCGAAGAGAAGGTTGAGGCGGCCGTAGTAGTCCATACGCAGGGTCGTAAGCTCGGTTCCTAGATTGCCGCCGACCGAGTTTGCATAGGCAACGCTCGTGACGAACCGGGGTGTCCACACATAGGTGAGGCCAAGCTTCGGAAGATTGCCATGAGTCCTGTCGATCTCGATCTGGCGGGTCTCGAGCTGCACCGACAGCTTCGGTGTCAGCGCGCGGCTGAGACCGAGCACGGCGACTCCATAGTCGAAGTCACGGCCGCTCTCATCGCCTTCGCCGTACTGCACTTCACCTGAGATGGTGAATCGGGACGCGCCTTCCCCACGACTCACCGCGCCGCGCAGCGCGCCGAAAGTCCATTTGGAATCGGCGATGTACTGATGCTCCGCACCCAGCCCAAAGATCACATCGGGTGTGAAGTAGTGCAGCCAGTTGAGCGAGCCGCCGCCACCGTCTTCTTCGACGTCCTTGAGCTCCGAGCCGTTGCCGCTCAACGTGAGACGATCGGGCGGGCGCGCGTCGATTTCAGCGGCGCGCGCGCCCACGGACAGCAACATCAGTGACGCACATACGGAGCCGAGTAGCACTCTCATGGTGGGGATGCCATTGAGGGATTCGAGCTGGTGACTCTTGTGCCGTTCACGATGCGCGCCGTCATCGTGGAGCCGGTACGTTCGGTGATGGCAGCGCGCGCGACCGGTAGGAACGTCACGATGAAGAGGGGCTCTTCTTCTCCGGGTAGGGGCGAGGCAGAGCAGGTGACCTGATAGACGCGTGGCCCCAGCTCGAGATGCATTTTGCGTCGACCTGAAATGCCCGGTTCCCACCAGCGCGGCGGCAAATCCGCTAACGTGAGCAAGCGCGATGCGTCCTCACCCTTCTCGATGGTCGCAAACAGCGCTTGTGCAGGTTTGTTGAACGCAAGCACTCTCGCTTGCGCATCGATCACCAGGACTGCCTGCCCCGTGACATCGAGTGCCGCGCCGATCGTGAGCTCGTCTGTCGTGTCCTTGATGACGACGAGGGCGAAGCGGCGTCCTCGTTGCGCCATGTGTCGCACGTGCACCTCTGCGGCGCGCAAGCGATCGCCGATCCTGATCATGCTGAAAGGGGAAACTCCATCTGTGTGCGTGATCAGCTCCTGGACGACATCGGGATACGAGAACTTCACTGTCTCGAACAAGCTGCGGCCTGTGACGATGTCGCCATGGGCGTACTCGGCCGCGCGCCCGCTCGCGCACAGGACGTCCGAGGTATCCGCATCGACGAGCAGTGCGGGGACCGGCAGATCCTCTATCAAGCTCGCCCAGAACTCTTGGCCGCGCTCGGCCTCGGAGCGCGCCATCTCGACGTGCGCATTCAAGCGCTCGAATATGGAACCCAGGTACTCCGATGCGACCGCGCATGCGAGGACAAGGATCGCGAAGACTTCGAGAAGCACGACGAAATAGCCCGATGGCGCGTAGAAGCCGGCGAACGGTGCGCTGGCGGAACCATCCTGACCAAGGACGCTCGCAAGCCACGCGCCTGCCGCATTGAGGCCAGGTGCATACCAGCGCAGCTCGGGCGCTTGGGCGAGCGCAACGGCGCCGACGACGACGATTGCCAGCAGCGCCATCAAGTACGGCTGCCACCGCGACAGAAAAATCGAGCCGACCACCGGCAATGCGAACACGATCAGAAAGCCTGGGTTCTGCAGCCCTCCGACTTGCAGCCAGATGAAGCCGACGATCACGATTCCAAGAACGTGCAACGCGGCGAGTGCGGGACGACGCTCGCCGCTGCGTGCGGGTCGACCGATGATCGAGAAACCGATATGGACGGCCCCGAGCGCAAGCAGACCCAAGCATGCAGTGAGGAAGTTGATGTCGAGCGAGCTGACGAGCCAGGGGATGACGGTCGCAAACAGGATCGCGAAGATCGTCAGCAACCACGTGTCATCGAGCAGATGGACGCGCGGATCGCTCCATAGCGGAGCCGGCATCAGCTGTGTCTCGTCTTTTGAGCTCATCGACGTACGACTCCGCTTTGAACCGCGGCAGCGCCTTCGGCCGCGATGACCGTACCGCCCTTATCGAAGTTGTTGCCTTCGAGGAAAGGTTGCGAGCGCACGAGGGGACCGTTGTCAGGGTCGAAATCGATGACCTTGAGCGCCAATGCGCGCGGCCGCACAACCTTGTTGTCGCGCAAGATCGGCGAATCGCCGATCACATCGATACCGTTGAACTTGGGCTCGATGATCGTATTGTCGATTGCGCTGCTGGGGCTGCGCGTATTGCCGAGCACGAAGGCTAGTCCGTAACCGCTGTTGTGAATCCGATTACCGCGGATCAACGTATCGGCGGAGTTCTTGAGCATGATCCCGTACGCGGCGAGCCCGTCGAATTCGTTCTCTTCGATCACGGCGTCACGCGCGTTCTCGGCAACGATGCCCATCGCCGCACCCGTGCTCACACGATTGCCTCGCACCACTGCACCTGTTCCCATGAGCTGCATTGCGGCTTCGCGCGAATCCAGGACTTCGTTGCGCTCGATCAACACGGATACGTTTGCGGTGAGAATTCCGATGCGCTCCTTCGTGAAGCGATTCTCGCGGATGCCGACCGAACCGCCACGCTCGTCGGGCTCGCGACGCACAGCCCAGACGGCTGCATCGCGATGCGCTACGAATTCGTTCTTCGAGATCATCGTGTTGCGGTTCGATGCCGCCACGCGCACACCCACGCGGTTGTTCACGAAGCGATTGCGCTCGATGAGCACCTGGCTTGCGTTCTCTGCAATCTCGACACCGACGTCGCAGGATTGCAGCGTCGCGGATTGCAGCCGAAATCGTTCGGCGCGCAGCAGGATGCCTGCGGCCTTGCAGTTGCGAATGTGCAAACCTTCGATCGAGACATTGGGGCCTGAAACATCGAGGACTGCGCCGCTCGAAAGCCCACTCGCATCGATCTCCGTTCCTTCCTCCTGCGCCACGATATGCACACCATGCGCGTTCGCGACGGGCGGTAAGGTCGTAGAGAGTGTGATTCGCGGAACACGAAGCGAGATCGTGGCCTCGCCATCCGCCGCAGCTGCGATGAACAGTGCTTCACGAAGCGTGCCGGCACCGCGATCGTTCGCGCTCGTAACCGCGATTGCGGTGTCGGTCGCTGCCTGACCGGGTTCGGCTTGGCGCGACTCGTACCAGAATCCAAGCGCGACGAACACGCCGAGCAGCGCGAACACGATGAGCGAAACGACAGAGCGCCGACTAACGCTCATGACGCTCACCGTCTGCGTGTTGGAGCACGAAGACTGCGTGCCAGGAGCGCTCCACCGCCCGGCGGCCGAAGATGACATCGATCGGAGTCGATATGAGCGTGACGAAGCCAAGCGCTGTTGTCGCGAGCGGTCGCGGCAGCTTACGCAGGTGCGGCAGCAATGTGGTCTTGAACGGAGCTGGATCGACGCCGGTCATTGCACTGAGCTCCAATCCCGCATCCTTGAACAGGTCGAGATAGACATCGCGCTGTCGCGCATGGAACACGTGGGTGTCGCAGTGCTTGGCACGACGTGTAGGCGCCGCTTCGAGCACCACGAGACGTCCGTGCGGCGCGAGATGTTTCGCGATGCGTCTGATCGCAGCGCGCAGGGCTTCGGGATCGAGAATGTGCTGCAAGACGGTCACGCCCAGGACTAGATCGAACGTTTCGCCCGCCTCGAGATTGGAAAGATCCTCGACCAAGAACCGACAGCGCTCCGCAACGCCTCGCTCCGCTGCTCGGCGCTTCGCTTCCTCGATCATCGTCGGGCTCAGATCGATGCCCGTGACCGACGCGCCGCGCGCCGCGAGCAGCGAGCTCCAGCGCCCGACACCGCAGCCGACATCCAGCACGCGCGTTCCCGGTGAGACATCGAGCCACGGCTCGAGCGCGAGTCGTTGGCAGCGGTCGATCATGCGGTTGTAGAACTCTGGCATGCCGTACGAGCAGACGGCTGCAAAGCCAGAACCCTCCGCCGCGAAGCGGCGCGCGCGGTCTTCCCAATACACCTTGGGTAGATAGACGTTTGGTGTCGATAGATCTTGAGCGCTCACGAGGCTTTCCGAATGAGGTTCGTCTTCTCTTCGAGCGGCAAGCTGGTGCTTGCGCTTGGCAATGGCTCGTAGTGATCGCGGTACACGCGACGGCCCCACAATTTCATTGACAGCCAGTTGGCATAACCGACCGTCATCGGGGCGATGTGCGTGAGTGCGTAGAAGAGATACAGCGGCACGATGGGCGCGATGTAGGCGCGCTCCATCTTCGGCACGACCGTGAAGAGTGCCAATACGCCGAGCGCAAGGTAGCTGCCGATCGCAGCGACGAAGTAAGTGGGATTGATGACCGTGTTGCGCGGCAGAACATCGGCGAGAAACAAGTTGTCGAAGCCGCTCACGAAGCTCAACACGAGCAGCAGTGCGCTCACGATCTTCAACGGATGCAGGATCAGCGACAGCCCACCGAGATAGAGGACGAAGTGATACATCGAGAACGGCGTGCGCTTCGCGATGCGCCAGATCTTGCCGAAGCGCTCGGTGTACACCTTGATGAGTCCATAGTACCAACCGACGCGCTGCGAAAACCATCTCCTCACATTGCCAGGGCCTTCCGTGCTGACGACGAGACGGCCGTCGTAGTAGATGCGTTCATCGCGACTCAAGAGGATCAGTGCATTCTCGAGATCCTCCGCGTACACCGACAGCGTATGCTCGGAGAGAGCTCGCTCCAACGCGTCGCGGCGATAGCACGACACGCCCGAGGTGATGCTGTAGTCGGCCAAGCTCTCGCGCCCGATGCGGAACGCAAGTGCATACTCGAATGCCTGGAAGCGTGCGAGGAATCCATCGGGTTCGATCATTACCCTCGGGCAGACGGCCGCGGCGCCCGACTGCTGGAAGTCGCGGACGAAGCGCTCGAAGTCGATTCGACTGCCGCCATCGCGCGCGCGAATGCGAATGTCGGGATCGACCACCATGACGGTTTCGATGTGAGAGGGAAGGCGCTCGAGCAAGCGCCTCAACGCGCCGGGCTTGCGGCGATTGACGCCGTCATCGAAGCAGCGCCATCCCGCGTGGCGCAGCCGCAGCACCGTGCTATCGGTGGAACCGTCACTGATGAGCCAGACCCGATCGCGGTAGCTTGCGAATGCATCCATGAACTCATCGAGCAACGGTTCCAAGTTGTAAATGGAGGCGATGATCGCGTAGGGGCGTGTCGGCACGACTTGCCGCGCACCCGCTGGCAGCGCCGCGGAGAGATCGATAGAGAGGTGACGATTCTCTTCGGTCGGTGCCGTCGCAATGTGACGTCTGCGTACGTGCAAGCGCAGGAGAAAATCGAGCGCGTCGGTGTAGACGATCAGATTCGCCAGGCCATAAATCAATAGCGAGAAGCTCGCGGTGTGGAGATTGGCGGCCGCAAGCGCGATCCAACCCGTGAGCAGCGCGCACACGCCGAGCGGTGCGATCAAGCTCCACTGCGGCTTTGATTTCACGCAGTCGCGACGGCGAGCTCCGCCGTCGTCCTCCGAACTTGCGGCAGCCGAGCTTCGAGCTCGGCGCGAATCTCGTGCTCTGGTGCGATCACGATGCCGTGCTCGGCGAGAATGGGTGCGCCCGCCAGAATCCACACGAGCGAGCGTACACGCGAGGGAAGATGTGCGGCGTGCTCATGCAGATTCGCGAGTCTAGATTCGAAACTGCGCTCGATTCTCAAGATGACATCTCGCACGAGCGGATCGATCGGCAGGATCTTCGCGGGCTGCTCCCATTCGACGCTCGTGCCTTCGATGTGTCGATGCGCATACTCCGTATGCGGTACCAAGGTCGGGTCCCGCGCGAAGGCCGCGCCTGAGAAGGGAATGACATACGGGTACATTCCGATCTCGCACCCCTCTCGCAACCAGCGATAGGCCTCTCGTAAGGTTTCACCAACATCCTCCAGCGAAGCGGCTGGCGAGCTCAGGATGAGATCGAGGAAAGGCGTGATACCGAGGCCGAGCGCGGCATTCAGCATCGGCTCGATATGTGAGTAAATGTGCCCCTTGTTGAATTCCTTCAAGACATTGCGCGAGAAGTTCTCGATGCCGAATCCGAGCACGCGGAAGCCCGCGCGCTGCATCGCGCTCAAGCGCTCGTGCGACATCGCATCGATGCGATTCGTGCTGATGAACTGAAGCTGGGACGGAATCGAACCGCGTTCTTTCGCAGCGATGATGGCTTCGCAGAGCGGCAGAATGCGTTTGTCCTTCGTGAAGACGAAGATGTCATCTTGGAAGATCACCGTGCGCACGCGCGGATGCGCAGCCACGATGCGTTCGATCATGGTCACGCACTCGTCCGCATCCAGCCGAGCGATGGGAGCCACACTGCCTTGCGCTTCGTGCAAGAAGTTCGTCGAAGAGCAGAACGAGCAGCCCATCGGGCAGTAGTTGAGCGTGATCAGTCGGACCGAGCGGATCTCGGCGAGAGAGGCCTCTCGTGCGGCCTTCGTAGGCAGCGCACCCACGCGATACGCCGCTTCGAGCCGGTCCCAGTACGCTTCGTACGGCATGTCTTCGTACGGTGTTGCGAAGATGGCCGCGCGCAGTTGCTCGCGCGTCAGCGCGGGTTGCGGGATGCGGAGCACTTTCCCGTCCGACATGCGTTCCGCAGTGCCGCTGATGCCCATCAGCGGCTGTTGCGAGCGCAATCGCTTCGCGATCTCGAGTAAAGGATGTTCGCCCTCTCCGAGCACGATGCGATCGAATGGCCCAAGCTCGAAGAGCAGCTCGGGGCGAAAGGTTGCTTCCATGCCGCCCGCAATTAGAACGGCGTGCGGTGCGAGTCGGCGCGCAAGATGTGCGAGCTCTAAGTCGAAGCGCAACGTCATGCCGGTCGTCGACAGACCGATCACATCCCACGTTTCGCGCAGGATCTCGCGTTCGAGCGCACGCTGCGGCGGTCCACTGCAACAGTTCGGATCGAAGACTTTGACGTCCACACCGTCCGCTGCGAGCACGCCCGCCAAGCGCCAGACTCCGAGCGGCGGAGCCAAGAAGGTGTATTCCCCACAGTGTGGGTCATATGGGCCCACGAGCAAGAACTTGGGCAAGGCTGCGTTCCCCCGGGCCTACTTATTAAGTAGGTTCAACGGGACGCTTAACGCACGGCCACGCGCGTGCGTTCCGACGTGGGGTAGGTGATTGTTGTCCTACAGAGTGGATATAGAAGTTTGTAGGTGTGACAACAATCGTGAGGAGGCTGCGAGGATGAAAACTTGCGCTTGAAGCCGCCGTTAGACGCACTGACTCAGAATGAAAGACGGTGCGAAGGTGAAAAGCGTAGCGGCTAGGGCAGCGATCGCGGCGCCCACGCCCACATACTCGATGAAAGGGATCGGTCGCGGCGCATCCTGCGATGATCGATGGCGGCGCAGATGGCGAACGATGATCCATGCGAGCGCGACGATATGGATCGCAAGCAGTGTCACGAGGCTTCCGCGCAAGAGAGCAGGCGGCCATCCGAACGCACATCCGACCGCGTGCACGCCGTACAACGTCACGAGTGCGCTTGCCCAGATCGCGAAACCAACCGCGAGTAGCAGGAGTCGCCGCGGCTGAACCGTGTCCGTCATGGCGGTGCGATGTCGATCAGCTGCGGCATGAACAGCACGAGCACGATGCTGAGCGCGCTGGTCACCGTCGTGTAGTCGTACCACAGCTTGTTCACGGAAAAGTCCACGCGGCGCCGAGGTGAGACTTGGCCGCGATACGTCTTCAACATCGTGTTGAGCGTGAGCACGAGGCAGAGTCCTGCGTGTACGGCGGCATAAAGCAGCAGGGTGAAGGATGTCGCAAGGTGAGCGTGAGTGCTTGGATCCGAAACTCGGCTCAGTAGGAGCGCGAGCAGTGCAATTTGTATGACGCATAATGCTACGAGCACCCAGAGCGCAGCGAACGGCGCGCCTTTCGAATTGGCGGCCACGGCGTAACGCCCCAGCGGCAAGAACGCCGCAAACCCCACGATCGCGACATAACTCCAGGCACCGAGCTCGACGATTTGGCGGGGGGGCCATTGGGGCGCGACGAGCCACACGTAGATCGTGCCGAAGGCGAGCGATGCGAATATCGCTGCATCCGCAAGCAACGAGAAGACGGCCGCCCACCAAGGCGATGACCCATCGACCTCGGTGTGAGGGGGTGCGCGTTCGCCACGGCCGACGTCCACCCACCCAAGATCGCGCGCGATGGTGTTGACCTGCGACCACGCGATGAAGCTGATCACGACGCCGATCGCAAACAGCGCTGCCAGCGAGTAGATCTTGAAGAGCATCGACAGGACCGTGGCCGCGGTAAGCAACCCGGATACGAGCGGCAGGTAACTGCGTCGCGGAAGCAGCATGAGATGCTGGAGGCGTCCGGTCAGCATATCGACGCCTAGCGTTTCCATACGATCGTCGCGGACAAAACCGAGATAACCCTTTCCTGCCGCAAGAGCCGGACCGACCTCATCGACATCTAAATCATCTGCGCGTTGCTCGATGTGCGGCAGCGAGGCGAACGCATATGTTGGCGCCGGCGTCGGCGCGGCCCATTCGAGCGTGCCAGCATTCCAAGGATTGCGCACACTCCGCGGCCCGAAACGGAGATGCATGATGATATCCGCGAACACCAGCGCAAACCCCATCGTGAGCGCAAATCCGCCGATGCTCGAGAGTAGATTCAATCCGGTCCAGCCAAGCTCGGCGTCATAGGTGAATACGCGCCGCGGCATGCCGAGCAGTCCGGTGAGGTGCATCAAGAAGAAGGTGAGATTGAATCCGATGAAGATCAACCAGAACGCGGGCACGGATAGCCGATGCACGCTGCTGCGACCCGTGAAGTGGGGTAGCCAATAGTAAGCCGCCGCCAACATCGGGAATACGAAACCGCCGACGAGCACATAATGCAAGTGCGCGACGACGAAGTGCGTGTCGTGGACCTGCCAGTTGAACGGCACCACCGCGAGCATCACGCCAGTGAGCCCGCCAATCACGAACACCGCGAAGAAGCCGACGACGTAGAGCATCGGCACGTCGAATCGCGGCTTACCTTTCGCCAAGGTGGCGAGCCAGGCGAAGATCTGCACGGATGTGGGAATCGCGACGAGCATGCTCGCTGCCGAGAAGAATGCGAGCGCGAGGTGTGGGATGCCCACCGTGAACATGTGATGGACCCACAAGCCGAACGACAAGAAGGCGAGGGCGATGATCGCGATGACGATCGCGCGATAGCCGACGATGGGTCGCTGCGCGAATACAGGAATGATCGTCGAGAGTGCGGCTGCGCCCGGCAGAAAGATGATGTAGACCTCGGGATGTCCGAATAACCAGAACAAGTGCTGCCAGAGCAGCGGATCGCCACCGCGGGTCGGATCGAAGAAGGGCAGGTCGAAGGCGCGCTCCATCTCCAACAAGATCGATCCCAAGATCAGCGGTGGGAATCCGAAGATCATCATCAGCGCCGTGATCAGCATGTACCACGCAAACAGGGGCATGCGATCGAGCGACATGCCAGGCGCGCGCAGCTTCAAGATCGTCACGGCGATCTCCACCGCGGCGGTCATCGCGGAGATCTCGACGAACGTGACGCCGAGCAGCCAGACATCGGCGTTGATACCGGGCGTGTAAGGAGACGAGGAGAGCGGCGTGTACATGAACCAGCCGCTATCCGGTGCGACGCCGAAGAGCATGGCTGCGACGATGATCGTGCCGCCGAACAAATAACACCAATAGCCGTAGGCGGATAAGCGAGGGAACGCCAAGTCGCGCGTGCCGAGCATCTTCGGCAGCAAGTACATTCCCAGCCCTTCCAGCAGCGGAATGGCGAACAAGAACATCATCACCGTGCCATGCATGGTGAAGAGCTGGTTGTAGATCTCCGGGCCGACGAATGCTGCCTTCGGAGTCGCGAGCTGCGTGCGGATCAGCATCGCGAGAATGCCGCCGATCGCGAAGAACACGAGTGCCGTGACGATGAAACGCTTGCCGATGACGGTGTGATTGACGGCCGATAGGCGTGTCAATCCCGAGCCGCTGCTCCAGATTCGATCGAGCGCACCATGCAGCGCGATCGGCGATGCGTGCTCGTGCGTCGCGTCCGTCATCGAGTGCCTTCCCTGACAACCGCTTCATACTCACGGACATCGTGTGCGACGACGCGAAAGCGCATGCCGGCATGCCCGAGGCCGCAGAATTCGGCGCATACGCCTTCATAGTGTCCAGCCCGTTCGGCCAAGAGCTGCACTCGATTCTCGTGCCCGGGTATCGCGTCGATCTTCCCGGCAAGCCGCGGTACCCAGAAGCTGTGGATGACATCTTCGCTCACCACGCGCACTTCGACTGGACGCCCCGCCGGAATGTGCAGCACGGTTGAGCTGCGCGCCGAATCGATCTGCGGATAGCGAAAGTGCCACGCCCAACGAGTCGCGATCGCATCGACCTGCACGATCTCATCGTGTCCTCGCGCAACCAGTCGTTCGCCTAGCACCAAGGCGAAGCCGGCCAAAGCGGTAAGGATGATGCCCGGCATGATCACGCCGGCATGAAACACCCAAGTCCTCTGCGAGCTTTGGGTGCCGAATCCTGGCTTGCGATACGCCCACCAGAGCAGTCCCATCACGAGCGCGAATAACACTGCGGCGCCGACGAACATCGACCACCACAATGTCGCAATCGATCGCGCGGCGGGCCCTTCCGGATCCAGCGCAGACAAAGGGGCGCGACAGCCGGCAGACAATGGACAGATCGAGTAGATCAGGGCGGTGCGGAACGAGCGTTGCCGTTCTCGAGTTTCAGGGGAGCCGCAGCCGGGTTCGCGAGCGTCGCGCTCGCCATCGAGTGCGGCAGGAGAAGCGGCCTCATGAGTAGCGACGACCCTGAATCGAGAGCATCGAGCTCGCGCAGCCCACCGGTAGAGGCCGTGGCAAAGCACGATGTGAGCTCGACCATTGCGGTTGCAGGTCATCCCCTGCATGCGATGAGTGTTCATTTTCCCATCGCGTTAGTGTTCGCGACGCTGGGCATCGACATTTTCTATTGGTTCTTCGGCGATGACTTCTTCCTGCGCGCGGGCATTTGGAGCGCGGGTTTCGCCTTTGGGCTCGGCATCTTCGCCGCGCTCGTCGGAACCGCGGAGCTGCTGGCAGTCAAAGGCATCCGCAGTCGAGTCAGCAGTTGGTCTCACGCCATCGCAGCGATGACGTTGCTCGCGATCGCCGGCGCCAATTGGGGGCTGAGGCTGACTGCTCCCGATGAGGTGCTGCCGCACGGACTCGCGCTGTCGGTGCTCGCCGCGATCTTCACCGGCCTCGCCGGATGGCATGGCGGCAAGCTGGTTTTTCATCACGGTGTCGGACTGATGATCGATTCGGACAAGTGACGCGAGCACGCGCTCCTCGTCGCGAGCGTCCCGATGCGCGTGACGGTCGAACAGCGCGCCGAGCCTTCCTGGCTCGAAGACCTCCGCATGGAGCGCGTCCCATTCAAGGGCCGGTTTGAGCAACACAACGGTCACGATGCCCGTCGCCGTTGCGATGGTGAGGGTCGTCAATGCCATATGACGCCATGTGGGCCAACGGGCGGATTTCTCGAATAGCCGCAGGATGATGTGGCCGAGGCGCATGTGGATGCCGACGAGCACGCCGACGAGCAGCAGCTTCACCGAGAACCAGAGGGTGAACGTCTGTTGTGCGAAGATCAGCGCGGTGCCGCTGGCGATCGCGACGAACGCAGCGGGAGAGACGATCACGACGAAGAAGAACCGCACCATCGAGTGCAGCCGATGCAGATCGGTCGCGTCTCCGACCCTATCGCGCTGACGATTCAGAAGGGGCAGGCAGATCAGCCCGGCCGCCCACACCGCGATCGCCGAAAGGTGCAGGAACTTCAGCAGCGTCACGAGCATGCTGCGGCCACTTCGTCGGATAGGTGTCTGTCCATCAGCAAGCCGTAAGAAGCAGTGAGATCGGCGGCCCGAGCTCGGTGCGAGCCCAACGAGTAACGTCGCAAGCTCATGCCGGTTCCGTGGAAGCGCGGCGGCCGCGGTGCGTGTTATCCAGGTGGCCGCGTGTCAATTTCCTTAGTAATCGCACCGCATCCTTCCCGGTATTTCCTCGGATGTTAGTGGGCGGCAACTCGGCTCATGGTCTCGCTTTCCGCTGAGGCAGCGTCGCACTCGGCGAAAACCAGCATCGCAAGTACATGCCCGACATTTCATCCCGTGTCGGGTGCAGACGAGTGGAGGATTCCATGAGCACCACCAGTGAACGCACCACGACCGAACGCACGAGCGCACAGCTCACGAGCCTGAGCGCGGGCGCGCGGGCCTTCGTGAGCCGGCCGCACAAGGCTCTGATCAATGGAACGTGGCAACCCGCGCAATCGGGCAAGACGTTCGAGATCTACGATCCGTCGAATGCGGAGGTCATCGGATATGCCGCGTCCTGCGATAATCGCGACGTCGATCTCGCGGTCGCCGCAGCCCGCAGCGCATTCGAGAGTGGACCTTGGGCACGGATGACTGCATCGGAGCGAGGGCGCATCCTCTGGAAGATCGGCGATCTCATCGAGCACAACCTCGAGGAGCTCGCGCAGCTCGAAGCACTCGACAATGGCAAGCCCATCGTCGTGGCGCGCGCAGCCGACGTGCCTCTAGCCGCGGAGATATTCCGCTACATGGCGGGATGGGCCACTAAGCTCGAAGGCAGCACGATCTCGTTGTCGGTGCCGTACACGCCGAATGCGCAATATCACGCATTCACTCGCAGAGAGCCTGTCGGTGTCGTCGCGCAGATCATTCCGTGGAACTTCCCGTTGCTGATGGCGGCGTGGAAGCTGGCCCCGGTGCTGGCGACGGGTTGCACGGTCGTGCTGAAGCCAGCAGAGGAAACACCGCTGTCAGCGTTGCGGCTCGCGGAGCTGGCCATGGAAGCCGGCTTGCCGCCGGGTGTGCTCAACGTGCTCACCGGATTCGGTGAGACGTGCGGTGCGCCGCTCGCGGCACATGAGGGCGTCGATAAGGTGGCATTCACCGGCTCGACCGAAGTCGGACGTTTGATCGTGAAGGCCGCGGCCGGCAATCTCAAGAAAGTGACGCTCGAGCTCGGTGGCAAGTCGCCGAACATCGTGCTCGAGGATGCCGATCTCAATCTCGCGATCCCTGGAGCTGCGAGTGCCATCTTCTTCAACCATGGACAATGCTGTTGCGCTGGATCACGCCTGTTCGTGCAGCAGAAGATCTATGATCGTGTCGTGGAAGGCGTCACTGAGTACGCCAACTCGCTGAAGGTCGGGGCAGGGCTCGATCCAGAAACGCAGATGGGCCCGTTGGTCTCGCAGACGCAGTTCGAGAGAGTCTCAGCGTTCCTGACGTCCGCACACGATGAAGGTGCACGCCTGTCTGTCGGGCCGCAGATCCGCGGCACGAACCACGGAGGCTACTTCGTGCGTCCCACGGTCATCGACAACACACGCGATGACATGCGCGTCGTCCAGGAGGAAATCTTCGGTCCGGTCGTAACGGTGATGCCCTTCAAGGAAATCGACGACGAGCTCGTGCGGCGCGCGAACGATACGGTCTACGGACTGGCAGCGGGTGTGTGGACGAAAGACATCAGCCGTGCCCATCGCATTGCAAATCGCCTGCGCGCGGGCACCGTCTGGGTGAACTGCTACAACATCTTCGATGCAGCGCTACCGTTCGGCGGTTACAAGCAATCCGGCTGGGGCCGCGAGATGGGCCACGAGGTGTTGAACAATTATCTCGAGACGAAGTCCGTGTGCATGAGCATCTGAACAGCCCGCCCGGCAGCGCGCTTCCACGCGCGCTGCGCGGCGGGAAGCGATCGCTAGACAGCTATCGCTGGAGGGCTACCGCTAGACACCTCCCGCTAGATAGCTACCGCTAGATCAGATCCGGTTTGTCTGTCTAGCGTGAGCTTTCTCGGCGCACCGCGCCCCTCTAGCGGCAGCTTTCTAGCGGGAGCTTCAAGCGGTAGCTTGCCATTTGAAGGAGGAGTCATGATCAAGAACGCATCGGCAGTATGGAAGGGCACGATCAAAGAAGGTGGCGGAGTGATCTCCACCGAATCCGGCGTCCTCAACGAGGCGCAGTACGGTTTCAAGTCGCGCTTCGAGAGCGGCAAGGGCACGAATCCCGAGGAGCTGATCGGCGCGGCTCATGCGGGCTGCTTCTCGATGGCGCTCTCGCTGATGCTCGGCGAAGCAGGTTTTACGCCCGATCGCATCGAAACGCGTGCTGCAGTCACGATCGATAAGGTTGGAGGCGGCTTCGAGATCACCTCGAGCCACCTGGATGTCGTGGCAGAGATCCCGAATATCGATCAAGCGAAGTTCGACGAGCTTGCGAACAAAGCCAAAGAGGGTTGCCCCGTGTCGAAAGTCTTGAACGCGAAGATCACGATGAATGCGCGGCTCGAGGCGTAAAGAAAGAAGGGGTCGTGACTAGGGGGTCGTGGACAGTAAAGCGCGCGATGCGCGCAATTGCTGCGATACGGCCTTAGTCCCGAGCCGAAACACGCGCGGGAGGCGCGAGTGGCGCAAAACAGATTCCCTCCCCTGCAGGGCGGGGGAGGGCTAGGGAGGGGGGCTCCAGCCGACGCACGCGCAAATGCGCGCTCTTCTGTTCTGGCTACAGCCTACAGCCTACAGCCGAATGCGATTTGAATAGACCGATGAGCCTCTCTACGATCGGCACCAGATGAATGACAACGAATCTGGTGCAGAGCCTTCTACCGGGCGCGAGTCCGCACTCGCGCCATTACGTCACCTGATCTTCCGCCGCGTCTGGTTAGCCAGCACGCTCGCAAACGTCGGCGGGCTGATCCAATCAGTCGGTGCGGCGTGGATGATGATCTCGATCGCCGAGTCGGCGGATATGGTCGCCCTCGTGCAGGCCTCGGTCTCGCTGCCGACGATGTTGTTGGCGCTCGTCGCAGGCGCCACAGCGGACAGTCTCGACCGTCGCAAGGTGATGCTGGCCGCGCAGATCTTCATGCTGATCGTCTCGGTCGCACTGATGACGTGTGCCTGGACCGGGCTGATCACGCCTTGGTTGCTGTTGCTGTTTACGTTTCTGATCGGATGCGGCCTCGCGTTCAATGCGCCTGCTTGGCAGGCATCGGTGGGTGACATGGTGCCGCGAAGCGACTTGCCGAGCGCGGTGGCTCTGAACAGCATGGGGTTCAACATTGCGCGCAGCATCGGACCTGCGATTGGCGGTGCCGTCGTCGCAGCCGTCGGCGCCGCTGCCACGTTCGCCATCAACGCGCTTTGCTACATTCCGCTGATTGCGGTGCTTGCGCGCTGGCGCCGGCCGGACAATCCGAATCGATTACCGCGTGAAACGCTCGGTGTGGCGATCGGTGCGGGCATTCGTTACGTCGCGATGTCGCCGCGAATTCGTGCAGTGCTCGTGCGGGCTTTTGTCTTTTGTGTCGGCGCAGGCGCAGTCATGGCCCTGATGCCGCTGATCGCTAAGGAGCTCATCCGCGGCGGGCCGCTGACCTATGGGCTGTTGCTCGGTGCGTTCGGCGCAGGCGCGGTCACGGGCGCAGTCGGGAATGCGCGAGTGCGCGCGAGACTTTCGACCGAGGCCATCGTTCGCTCGGCATGTCTGGCATTCGCAGTCGCTGCAGCCATCGCTGCGTTGAGCACCTCCTTGCTCGCGACGATGAGCATGCTGTTCGTCACAGGGGCAGGATGGCTGCTCACGCTTTCGACATTCAACGTCGCAGTGCAGATGTCCGCGCCGCGCTGGGTCGTCGCGCGCGCATTGTCGATCTATCAAATGTCCGCGTTCGGCGGGTTGGCGGCAGGAAGCTGGTTGTGGGGTGCGGTTGCAGAGAGCGAAAGCATCTCGACGGCGCTGCTCACCTCATCTGTCGTGCTGATCGCATGCGCGGCGCTCGGAAGATGGATACCCCTCGCGCAATCGGGAGATCTCAATCTCGAACCCCTGCGCCCCTGGAGAGAGCCCAGCACTGCTGTACCGATCGTGGAACGCTCCGGCCCGATCGTCGTGACCATTGAATATCTCATTCGCGAGGAAGATGGCGTCGAATTCCTCAAAGCGATGAACGAGCGGCGACGCATCCGCCGCCGCGACGGTGCCCGCAACTGGCGCTTGCTTCGCGATCTCTCCGATCCCCGCGTGTGGATCGAGCGTTATGAAACACCCACCTGGCTCGACTACATCCGCCACAACAGCCGCATGACCCAACACGATGCGATCGTGCCTCAGCGCCTGCGTGAGCTTCATTGCGGCACCGAACCTCCGCGTGTGCGGCGCCTGATCGAACGCGAGAGCGCGGCAATGCCGGTGGAGAGTGGAGTGCGGGAGCGAGGCGGAGACGTTTATTGAGCTGACGCGGAATTCGTGAGTGATACGTCGGCATGAGCGATCGCGCTTCGACTTCCGCAAAAACGGCCCCTCGGATGTCGGCCGCAAGAGCTCCATGACGTCCTCAGGATCTAGGCGACTGATGTCGTCGTTCCGACATCATTCAACTGCCTGTAGTCAGTCAGGAGGCCCCTCATGAAAGAGAAATCCCTCGTTTCCGCCCAGGATCTTGCCAAGAGACGACGACCGCTCTTCGGTGGCGAGAGCAGCGAGTACCGTGTGGCGCGCGAAGCCCTGCTCGCGGAAGAGATCGAGCTTCGTCGGCGGATAGCGCGGTTAGCGGAGCAGCGGCAGAGGTTGCCGCCGGGTCCCGTCATCGATAAGAACTATCGGTTCAAGGACGAGAATGCATTTGAGGTCGGTCTCGTCGATCTCTTCGGCGATAAAGACACCTTGGTCACGTACTTCTGGATGTATGGACCCGAACGCGAGCGCCCTTGTCCCATGTGCACGAATCTGCTTGGCGCATTGAACGGCAACGCACGCGACATCAAGCAGCGCGTCGGGTTGAAGGTCTTGGGACGCAGCTCGGTCGAACGTCAGTTCGCGTTCGCCCAGGAACGCGGCTGGCGCGATTTGAATTTCATCCAGACGATCGGGGATGACTATGCGAATGATTTGAAGCTCATTGACGAGAATGGCTTCGAATGGCCTGCGCTCGTCGTCTTCCATCGCGACGGCACCACCGTTCGCCAGTTTTGGGCAAGCGAAATGTCGACGGAGATGGCGGATCCGGAGCAAGATCCGCGCGGCGCACCGGATATCGCACCGCTTTGGACCGTTCTGGATCTCACGCCGGATGGACGGGGAACGGACTGGTATCCGAAGCTGAACTACTAGGCCGGTGCAAGAGCCTTCACTGGCTCACAGCCCACTTCGGGTCCGCCGCCAGAGTTGCCGCCACCCAGAGGGGCGTGCGAGGAAGGCTCTGCGGATAGGGCCCGGGTTGAAGAATGCGATGCGCTCGACGGCCATCCCATCTCGAAAGATGAAGCGGTCGACGCTGCGCCAATGGATACGCTTGCCTCCGATCGTGGCCGAGAAGGTCATCTCGATGAATAGTGCGTCATCGGAGGCGCTCCATCGATGAACTTCCGCGACTAAGTCGGGCAGCACATCGAATGTTCGCTTGAACGCCGATTCGCATTCGTTCCAGCCATACGTGGAGCGCACGCCCGGTGCGGATAGCTTGATGTGCGGGCTCAAGAGGCTCATGAACTCCGGAAGCTTGCTACGGCCCTCGCTCCACAGGTCAGTAAATTTTCGCATCCAAGTTGCGTAGTCACCCACTTCGCCGGTGCGAGTGTTCACGACGACGTTCATGACGCATGAATGCCTGATCGCAAAGCTCAGATCACGCAGGTGTGGCGTTGTTGCGGAGATCAGCAGCGACAGCAAGTCTGAGGATTTCGCGCATCATGAGCTACCCAAGCAGGAAGGTGCAGATGAGCCTATTCAGCCTCACGTGTGTACCTCCCGACAAATGACAATTGCTTGCGTCAGCCGACAGATTCTCTTATCTGAGATTGGCTCGGAGGCTTCGAGAGGTAGAGGTCCCGGCTACTATCCCGGCACGTCGTCGATCTATTTGAGCCGATCTATTTCGATAAGAGCCGCCGCTGAGGCGAGTAGTCCGTCAGCCGAAGAGTGCGATCCTCGATGTCGCCGACCATCACGCCGTGCTCCGCACCGGTCCGCTTCTTGATGTCCTTCCATTCTTGATCTGCCATGAACTTCGCCCAGCGATCTTGCAGCGTCGCTTCATCCGGCCATTCAAGCAGGTAGACGAACTCCGTTCGTTCGGTCGTGCGCGATTCCCAGAACGCCACGATCTTGAAATCGTACTTGGCCATGATCCGGGCGGCTTCGTCGCGAAAGCGATCGTGGAACGCCTGTTTATTATTCTCGAAGATTTCATAGATTCTGAGTTGATGGATGACGTCTCGGTCCGTCGTATCCGCGGTAGCTCGTGGCGCGAGTATGGCGAGATAGATCGCAGCAAGTGCGCAGAGAGCTGGTCGTATGGGCATGCAGCGCTTCTCCTTGATGAAGACCCGAGGAAGAGTAAGCACTCTAGCAGGATCCACGCGTCCACGATTCCTGACTGCCCCATGTAACGCCTACGCATGCGCTCGCTTGGCCCGGACAGTGCTCAGAATTGTTGTACGTAGGAACATCCGAGCCGTTTCGATCATCAGGTCTTGATCTGCGGCATCATTGGTAATCCGGGGGGATGCTATGTGGAGCGCTGTCGCGAAGGCCGACTCGAGCACCCACGCGAATCGCCGCCTACGGGAGCCATCACATGCGTCTCGCTACTTTCATCTCCCACCATAAAGAGTCGATACTGCAAAATTGGGAGAGTTTCGCGCGATCCATCGTGCCCCCCGCAATTGGGATGGATATCGATGCGCTGCGCGATCATGCCGCGCTCATGCTGGATGCGATCATCACTGACCTCGACACCGAGCAGTCCGAGGAGGAACAGCGCAAGAAATCGCTCGGTCAAGCGACCAGGGCTGAAGCGGAATCTTATGCAGAGCTCCATGCGGCCGGGCGCATGCGAGCCGGCTACACCATGAACCAACTGGTGTCGGAGTATCGAGCGCTGCGCGCGAGCGTCCTGCGGTTGTGGGCCGAGCATTCGCCTGCAGATGTGGTCACTCAGGTGAGAGATGTCACACGCTTCAACGAAGCGATCGATCAGGCATTGGCCGAGTCGGTGGCGCGTTTCGCCTCGATGACCGAAGAGGCATCGGAAAACGAGAGACGCCGCTTGGATGCTGTGCTCGAGGCGGCTCCGGTCGGCATTTGTGTCGCTGACCGCACGGGGCGTCTCGTGCTGACGAACGCTGAGAACAAGTGCATATGGGGTGAGTATCCCATGCCTGGCGATGTCGAAGCCTATGCTGAGTGGAAGGGCTGGTGGGCAGACGATTCCGCCCGGCATGGCGAACGTGTGCTTGCACGTGAATGGGCCACGGCTCGTGCGCTCGCCGGCGAAGAGGTGCACCGTGACACGGTAGAGATCGAGCCGTTCGATGCGCCTGGCACCCGAAAGACCATCCTATTGCGCGCAAGGCCGGTTCGAGATGAAACCGGCGCTGTCGTAGGTGCAGTGTTGGCGCAAACGGACATCACGGCACAAGTCAGGACAGAAGCGGCCCTTAGAGAAAGCGAAGCGAAGTTCCGCACGATCGCCGATGCGATGCCCCAGATGGTGTGGTCGACGCGCCCGGATGGCCATCACGATTACTACAATCAGCAATGGTATGACTTCACCGGTGTGCCTTTGCACTCCACTGACGGTGAGGGTTGGAACCAGATGTTTCATCCCGAGGATCAGGCCCGGGCGTGGAGCGCATGGCGCCACTCGCTAACTACTGGTGAGACTTACGAAGTCCAGTACCGATTGCGACATCGTTCCGGAGAGTATCGCTGGACTCTGGGCAGAGCACTTCCAGTGAGAGATGAGTCAGGCCGCATCATTCGCTGGATGGGGACCTGCACTGACATTCATGATCAGAAGCTCGCCGAAGAGGAATTGAAGAAACAAAGTCAGCGCAAGGACCAGTTTCTCGCAATGCTCGCCCACGAGCTACGCAATCCTTTAGCGCCGATCAGTACAGCGGCGAAGTTGCTCGAACTGGCTCCGACAGATCCGAAGCGCGTGCAGCACGCGGGCGAGATCATCTCGCGGCAGGTGAAGCACATGACGGATCTGGTCGATGACTTGCTGGATGTTTCCCGAGTGACGCGCGGGCTCGTCCAACTCGAGAAACGGCTTGTGGATCTCAAGCTCGTCGTGACGCACGCGATCGAGCAGGTGCGTCCACTCATCGAGACCCGTCATCACGAGCTCACCGTTCGCATGGCTTCGGGGTCGGTCGTTGTGGAGGGGGATCCGACACGGCTCGTGCAAGTCGTCGCGAATATCCTGAACAACGCGGCTAAGTACACGCCGCAGGGTGGACAGATCACCGTCTCTCTGGACGTTCTCGATGGACACGCACGCATTCAGGTGAGTGACGATGGGAGCGGCATCGCCCCCACGTTGTTGCCGTACGTATTCCACTTGTTCTCCCAGGGACAGCGTACGCCAGATCGCTCGCAGGGCGGACTCGGATTAGGATTGGCCCTCGTCAAACAGATCACTTCGCTGCATGGCGGGGAGGTGACCGCGGAAAGCGAGGGCATGGGCAAAGGCAGCAAGTTCACGGTCACCCTGCCACGCGTAGTGAAACAGTCTCATCCAGTTCGTGAACAGCCGAGAACCCGCGAAGACCGGCCTGCAGGCGCGGTCGACATCATGATCGTCGATGACAACGTTGATGCAGCACGATCGCTCGCGGAACTGCTTCGAGCAACCGGCCACCGTGTCACGGTCGCCGAGAATGCGAGCCGCGCGCTTGAGTCCATGCACAAAGAGAGCACGCAGCTGTTCGTGCTCGATATCGGCCTACCTGACATCGACGGCTATGAGCTCGCGCGACGCTTGCGCAACGATCCTGCGACGGCCGATGCAGTACTCGTCGCACTCACGGGTTATGGCGAAGCGAACGACCGTTTGCGCTCTAAGGAGGCGGGCTTCGATCATCACTTCATCAAGCCCCTCGACATGACGCAACTCGATGAGCTGCTCAAGGACATCGCAAGTGGAACGCCTACGCGCGCAGGCGCGCCAAATGAATCAACACCTAGCTTCGCATCTCCTCGGCATCGGTGAGTGGCTGTGGGAGAGAATGATTCGTCGCATACGCGAACGACATCCAGCTTTCCATGGCTTCGAACGTCTCTGCTGCGGCCGCAAGAACATCCGACTGTTCGGGAGCTGAAAGCTCGATGGAATTCAAGCTCTCGACAAAAGAACGCCACATTGCGCCCGTTCGAGTGCCGTAGCTCAGGAGGAAATTCATCTGCGCATCGGGATTGAGGCGCAGGCGCGTGCCTAGTGCGCGCGCGATGATTTGGCTACCGAGCGTCGACCCCTCCAATACGTACATCGATCCCAGCGCGTGCTGCCATGTCGGCAGTTGCGGCACTCTGAGGCACAGCGGCAAGCCCGAGATTTCTCGTTTGCCTAAGCCGCACGTTTGCATGTCCTCGATCAACCTGTGCGCCTTCAACCGCGCATCGACCTCCAGGTTCAAGGCGCGCAGGCGCGCGCCGTGGAAACGCAGGCGCGCTTCATACGGCATATAAAAGCCGAACAGTGAGCTCAACAGTCGCACATAATCCGCTTCGTGGCGAATCGAGCCGGGTAGATCGAGGACACGCTCGATTCGCTCATGGTGCGAGCGTGTGTACATGCGCAGCTCATCGCGAAGCATCGAGTGCCTCGCTGGCTCGCGGCAACGTGAAGCGGAAGGTGCTTCCTTTGCCAAGCTCGCTTTCCACCCAAAGGCGCCCGCCGTGTGCTTCGATCATTCCCTTCGCGATCGAGAGACCGAGTCCCGTGCCCAAGTGCCTCGATTGACGCGCTTGCCAGAAGCGATCGAAGATGCAATCGAGGTGTTCCGACGGAATGCCTGGACCGGTGTCGCGAACGACGAAGCATGCAGCGCGAGTCGTCTCTTCCGCAGTGACCTGAACGAGTCCTCCTCCCGGAGTGAACTTGACGGCGTTGCCGACGAGATTCGCGAGAACCTGCAGAATACGATCGCGGTCGCACTGCACATCCAGGTTCGCAGGTTGCAGCTCTAACCGCACGCCCTTTTCATGAGCGATGGGCTGAAGCATGTGCCAGACGTCCTGCAAGAGATCAGCGGCACTATGGACTGCGATATCTAGGCCTACGTTCCCTGACTCGAGCTTGGAAATCGACAGCAAGTCCGTGACGAGTCGATTCATTCGCTCCAACGAACGATGCATCGCGGACAACACGAGGCCGGTCCTCGCGGAGGATTCCGCTCCGAGCGTGCGTTGAATCAGCGAGACGTTCAGCTTGAGAGAGTGCAGTGGGTCGCGCAGATCGTGAGAGACCATGGAGAGCAGCTGTTCCTTTTGCTCGCTTGCCCATTCCGCGCGTGCTCGCGCGTCCTGCTCGCGCTCGAATTGGCGCTGCAGATCGATCGCGGCGATGGCGTGCCCGAGATCGATCGCGGCATCGATCTCGACGCTCGTCCATGGCGACGAGGTTCGCCGCACGGTCTCCTGCCACTCATCGAAAGAGCGCCTGGGATGGAGTCGTGCCAGCGAACCGTCGATTGTCACGGGTTTGTGGGGATCTCCGGCCCAGCGCACCATCTGCAGTACTTCCGGCTTGAACCACATCAAGTAGTTCGCGGTTCCTTTCGGAATCCGTAGTGCAAGCACGCCGCTAGCGACATCTGCGAACGCTGCGGCCGCGTCGTACTGCTCTACGAGACGGTCTGTATGAAACACCTCCTGCTCCCCGTGCTTGGATTCGATCCACGAGGCGAGTGCGGCGATCTGCTCGATCGAAGGCGTTCGGCCCACGGTGAGCCATGCGCGATCGTTCGAGAGCACGGCTGCGCCCTCGGCGTGAGTCAACGAGCACAGCGTGTCCTCGGGGCTCACAAGTGCGAGTGCGACGTCATGCTCTGCTCTCATCTGCGCGACGAGCGCCTCGTGCGTTCGCCTCGTCTGCGAGCGCGAGCTGCGCGCATCGAGCGCTTGTCTGTGCGGCAGAAGGAGCGAGACCATGCGAGCGATCGTTTCGCAGGCGGCGCGTGTGTGGAAATCGAGGTGTCTCGGTGCGCGATAGTGATGACCGGAGATGAGGCCCCAAAGCTTGCCATCGCAGATCAGCGAAAGTGTCAGCGACGCTCGCACGCCCATATTCCGCAGGTATTCGATGTGAATCGGCGAGACACTGCGCAACAAGGAACGTCCCAAGTCGAGCGGCGCGGCGTCTTCCTTGGCGACGAGCGCGACCGGTTCATAGTCGCGATCCGGGATCATCCGCACCCAATTGCTCAGGAAGATCGCGCGTGCCTGGCGCGGAATGTCCGAGGCGGGGTAGTGCAGGCCGATGTACTTCGGGAACTCGGCATCCTTCTCTTCGGCGATCACTTCGCCGTGCTCGTCTGCGTGGAACTTGTAGACCAAGACGCCATTGAGGCCCGTGGCTTGTTTGATCGACTCACAGGCCTTTTGACACAGATCGACGACCGACGATGAAGTCTCGATCGCGCCGAGTGCTTCTCGAATCGCGTCCGTCGACAACGCGTATCCTGCACGATGCGCGTCTTGCACGCGTTCGAGCTCGAGAATGAGCGTGCCCATCTGGCGGTGGGCGAAGGCATGCCAATGTTCGTGCCCGTTTGCGTGCGTCTCGAGGCGAACCGGTTCGTTCGATTCGAAATCCCCACTAGGGATCGGCGGAAAATCGTCTACCTCGATGAGCTCACCCAGTCGACGCCCGATCAAGGGTGCACCGCCCAGTGCGATCTCGCTCGCATTTCGCGAGTGCTGCACGATGCGCATCTCGGCAAGCTTCGAGGCCTCGCCTTCGAGCGCGAACAGAATGCCGAACGGTTGAACCGCGCCAGGAATATGAATGGGCTCTGCGCTGCAGTTTGCGAGTGCTTCTTCGAATGTAGTGGTCACCAGCTGCGGCTCCGGACGCAAGGAGTGTCCGAGCCACGATCTCAGGTAGAGATCCAAGGCGCAATTGGCGCGTTCTTACACGGTGTGGCGTCGGAACGCAAAGATCGATGGTCGGAGAGCGCTGCGTGGTCGCCCCTGCAGCGCTCCGACTTCGTCATCCAACGCAGCGATCGATAAGTACGCCAGATCGTGCCTACAGATTTCGGATGCGCTCGCCGAGCACGATCGCGCGGCCTTCATCCTTGAGCATCGTGACGCCGATCAGATCGTACTTGCCTGCTGGGTAGTTGCCGCCACCGCCTTCGCCGTACTGGACCAAGAGCGTGTAGCGATAGCGCTGCTCTGTGCCGACCTCGCGATGCGGGACGCCGCTTTCATTCATATGGATCCAGATCTTGATCGGGATCGCCGGCATGCCATGCGGCTGAAAGAGACCGGTGCCATCGGCATTGATCTGCACGATCGGCTCGCCTTTGCCCTCATATCGATACAAGCCGACGATCTCCTCGGGCAGTGTCTTGCTGACGGCGTAGCGATCGCCCATGAGCTCGATCGTTTCGACATCGGCGGCGGCGCTCGTAAGCGATGCGGCGGAAAAGAGAATCAGGGCAAGAAATGCGGATGGCTTCATAGAGTAGTGCTCGCGAAAGATTCATTCGGTTGTGCCTTGGCGGCGAGACGAATCTTCGCACCTGCATTCCTCGAAGCATGAGTTCGTGCTTCACAGAACAACGAAACCTCATGGTTTCCCTGAACTGCGGGCAAGTGTTCTTCTTGGCGCCGGCTACGCGACTGAAGCTGCAGTGATGTCGCTGTTCGGGATCACATCGTTATGTGCGCATTCAGTTCGCGTGACCTAGAATCCGCGCCGCTGGTAGCAAGCCAGCGGTGCTTTCGTGTAGCGCATCTTGCGCGAACTCGATCGCCGTACGTTCAACACTTGAGGGAGAGACTATGCGCAAGGGTTTGATCTTTGCATCGATCGCGGCGTTGGCAACTGCCGGTACTGCGGTCGCGGAAAACGGGTTCGACTACTCCTACGTCGAGCTCGGGTACGTGAACACGGACTTGGATGATTTCAACGCTGACGGCGATGGCTTTCAGCTACGCGGTTCGCTAGAGGTGACTGGCAACGTTCATGTGTTCGCCAAGTACACCGATCTGGATTACGACTTCAACATCGACACGAATACATTCGAGGTCGGCGGAGGTTACGCGTGGCCGGTGCGCTCGAACTTGGACATCATCGGGGCAGTGTCGTACCTGAAGATGGAGGTCGACGTTCCGCGCGTAGGTGATTTCGACGACGACGGTCTTGGATTGGGCGTCGGCTTGCGCGGCCGCGCGCTCGAGCAGCTCGAGCTAACGGCAGGGCTGCAGCACGTGGACTTCGACGAAGGGGGTGACGACACGATCTTCGCGGTCGGCGGTCGCTATTTCTTCACGCCGGCGTTCGCTGCGGGTATCGATGCAACGTTTGATGACGACGGCACGCAGTGGTATCTCGGCGGTCGATGGAGCTTCGGCAAGTAAGAATGAGCACTTGACCGATGAGGAAGGCGCCGCTTACGGGCGCCTTCTTTCTGTTCGCCAGGTAATCTCATCCTATCGGCAGCCCGATGTTTGATCTCGTAGCGTAGACGGCGCTGCTGAGACTCGGATTCAGATTGCTCTCGCTAGTCGAGCTTCGCGATCGCTACAAGCACGCCATAGCCTTTCGGTAGATCTTCGCGGCTCGGCTCGATCGTGACTCGCCACTTGCCTGCCGCATCAGTGTGCTGCCAGCTGGCGATGTCCGGAGCGCTCTGGGCCACTTCGAGCGCGTCATCACGCTCGGCAAGCTCGCGCAGGCGCCTGATGAAACTCGCTCGATCGACTGGAGATACAACGTGATAGAGCGTGCTCCATTGACGCTCATCCCCAATCGATCGTAGTGGGTGCACGTGGGTGTCCTCCGGTAGCGTCATCTCGGCAGGGTAGCGAACATGCTGGTCCGCCATGAGGCCGCGGATGTAGCCTTCGCGCTCACCAGGCTTCCAGTCGTACTCCAATGTGCTCGCGACAGTCCGCGCTGCATCGAGTCCGCGCACTTCGGCAACGACGTGGATTGCGGCGTCTATCCCAGAAGACAGTCCCGCCGCTGTCACGAGCTTGCCTGCATCGGCCCAGCGTCGATCGCGCACGACCTCGACTGCGGGATAACGCTTTGCAAACGGCTCGAACGCGCTGTGAAACGTAGTCGCCACTTTGCCGTCGAGCAATCCAGTGGCGGCGAGCACGAACGATCCTGTGCAAACAGAGAGGACCTGATCCGCCTTTGCTGCTTGGCGCTTGAGAAACTCGAGCGTGCGCACATCGCGCTCCGCATCATCCACGTGGCCGCCCGGGATCAGCAGGATGTCTGCCTGAGGCGCGTTCCCGAAGGAATGATCGACATCGACCTTGAGGTTCATGGAGGTCGTGACACGACCTCCGTTCGCGGAGACCGTGTACACCTCGAACCCTGCTTGACCGAAAACTTCATAGGGTCCTGCGAAATCGATGATCTGTACTCCATCGAACATCAGTATTCCGACGCGAGTGGGTGACTCGTCGGCTTTCGCGAGCGTGGTCATCCCAAGGCAAGCGACTAGAAGTGGAAGGAGGATTCGAAGCATGGCGGCATACCTTCAAGAGAGCGACGCGTTCGAGTCTGCTCATGAACAAGGCAGTCGCACAACACGAGTCGTCGAGTCGAGGCAAACCGCCGCCGATCCGCGGAAACAGACGACGAGTGGGACTATCGAGGCTCGCTCAGCGCATCGTAGAGCGCATCGCGATAACTGCGGCTGACGCGCAGTACGGTGCCGTCATGCAGGATGAGCTCATGGTCACCGCTGTCCTTGGCGATCAACTCGCGAACGCAGCGTAGTTTGACCAGGATCGAGCGATGGATGCGACAGAACCCGAAACGAGTGAGGCGGGCCTCCATATTCCGCAATGACTCTCGTACCAGATGTGCCTGGCGTTGCACATGAACGGTCACGTAGTCGCCAGAGGCTTCGATCCAATCGATCTCATTCGAATCGATCACGCGGATTCTTCCACCGCTCCTCACGAGGATGCGCTCGGCGTCGGCGGACGTTTGCTCACGCACCAGCGTCGAGACGAGCGCGCGTAACTCCGAGTGCCAGGCGGCGTGAGCGCGCTGCTCAATTTGACGCCGCGCACGATCGAGGCTCCGTTCGAGCTCGCTCGGATCGATGGGCTTGAGAAGATAGTCAATCGCATTGACGCGGAACGCGCGCAACGCGTGCTCGCCGTACGCGGTGAGAAAAATCACCAGCGGCATGCGGTCGATTCCAATCTCGTCGATGACACCGAAGCCGTCCAGACCCGGCATGCGGATGTCGAGAAAGACTAGGTTGGGAGTGAGCTCTTGAATCGCGCGAACCGCACTCGGACCGTCCGCGCACTCGCCGACGACCTCGATGTTCGTGCATTGCTTCAGCGAAATTGCCACGCCCTCTCGTGCGAGCGGTTCGTCATCGACAATGAGCACTCGGATCGTCATGCGACTTCCATCGGCGCTGCAGGTCGTAGGGGTATCTGGATCCGTATCCGGGTGCCGTGTCCCGGCGTGCTCGTGAGCTCGAAACGCTGGTCGCGGCCGTACAACTGCTCGAGACGATTGCGTACGCTCGCAAGACCGATGCCCGGCTTGAAGTCTGGATCCGTATAGAAGCGCCCGCCGACGCCGTTGTCCGCGATCTCGATTGTGAGTCGACCGTTTTCATCGGCTCGGCACGCGAGCTCGATTGAGCACGGCCCCGTTTTCACACCCAGTCCATGAGTGACTGCATTCTCGACGAGTGGCTGCAGCAGTAGTGCGGGCACCGGAGCCCCTCGCAGTAGTGGATCGCAGTGCTCGGTGACTTCCAGGCGATCGCCGAAGCGCAGTTGCGCGATCGCGAGATACTGGCGGACGAAGTCGAGCTCCTCCTCCAGAGCGACCCAGTGCCGACCGGAGCTCTCGAGTGTTCGCCGGAAGAAGCTGCCCAGCAGCTTGATCATCTCACCGGCGCGCTCGTTGTCGCCTTTCCTGACCAGGACCGAAATGGCGTTCAAGGCGTTGAACAAGAAATGCGGATTGATCTGCATGCGCAGCGTCTGCAAGCGCAGTTCGGCAAGCCGATGATTGAGCTCGCTCGCATCGAGCTCCTGCTGACGGACGACTTGGTGAAAATGGCGAATGTTCAGGCTCGCTGCAAGGACGCCGTAGACGATGACATCAAACAGAAGCATGCCGTCGCCGAAAAGGTAGTGTCCAGCATGCTGCCAGGCTGCGTACTGAGCCATCGATCCGATCGCCGCGCCGCTGTGATGATAGAGATACCCGATCGCCAGGCCGTGTGCCAAAGCGATCACCATGAAGAAGGCTGCATGAGCCAGCAGAGATCGCAACCAGTTGTCCGGTCGGATCGGTATTCGTCTAGATGCCACGGCAACGAGCGGCGCGAACAGCACCCAGGGCAGCCAGTACAACAGCGTCATGTCCACGAAAAAAGAGCCAAACTGCGGCTCGAACTCGCGCAGCGTGATCATGCCTGAGAGCTGCTGCAATACCCCGTAGAAGACGAACCCTAGCCACACGAGTGCGAGCATTGCCGCGAGGGTTTTCCAGACGGGGTGGCGCTGTGTGTCGATCATGGTTCAGCAGTCGCAGGGGGCAGCGACAGCGTAATCGGAACGGGGGTTGGACGCGACTTCGTAAGCCGAAACGCTCGTGCTGATCGCCGAGGCGACCGAAGAGCACGGCGAACAGAAGGTCTCCGATCAAACGAGGGGCGCTCTACTCGCAGAAGTGCGCATGGTAAGTGGCTCGAGCGCCGAGGACTTTACGGAACCGCGGGGCGTATTTCAGATGTTTAGGTGACGCCGAAGACGGCTTGGACGTGTGAACTTCCTGCACACTTGAGACGCGCAGCGAGTGAATTGAACCGAGCCAGGCGCGGCATGATCGTGCTAATGCGGGCATGGTGCTGTCGAATCCGACTTCGCGGAGAAACGTTGTGGTTGATGACTCCTCGCTGGCTGTCGCGCCTCCAGTCGAACCCATGTTGGCAAAGCTTGCTGACGAGCTGCCGACGGGTGCTTATATATATGAGCCCAAGTGGGATGGCTTCCGAGCCATCGTGTTCCGCGGCAAGAGCGATGTCTATCTGCAGAGCCGCGACTCGCGACCGCTCGATCGGTATTTCCCGGAGCTGCACGACGCCCTGCTGGGCCGGTTGCCCGCGAACTGCGTGCTCGATGGCGAGATTGTGATCGCGACGGAGCGAGGACTCGACTTTGACGCGCTCCAGTTGCGGCTGCACCCGGCTGCATCGCGCGTAGCGAAGCTCGCGAAGGAAACGCCGTCCTCGTTCATTGCGTTCGATGTGCTCGCCGCCGACGGACGGAGCGTCATGGGCGCAGCGCAAATGGAGCGGCGCGCTGCTCTCGAGAAGCTGCTCGCCGGTATCGATCCTCCAGTCCATCTCACGCCTATGACGCGCGACCGAGCGGTTGCACTCGACTGGCTCACTCGATTCGAAGGCGCGGGGCTCGATGGCGTGATCGCGAAGCCGGAAACCGGGACTTACCAGCCAGGCAAGCGTGCCATGGTCAAAGTGAAGCACGCTCGCACCGCCGACTGCGTGGTCGCCGGATTTCGGTGGTACAAGAGCGGCAAGGATGCGGTCGGTTCATTACTGCTCGGTTTGTACGACGATCAAGGCGTGCTTCAGCACGTCGGCGTCGCTTCAGCGTTTACGACGAAGGTGCGAAAGCAACTCGTGGAGGAGCTTTCGCCTTTGCGTAAGAACGCGATGAACGATCACCCGTGGCGCGAATGGGCAGACGCGGCCGGCGAATCGAGCCGAATGCCTGGTGCGCAGAGTCGCTGGAGCGCGGGCAAGGACTTGTCATGGGAGCCGCTCAGGATCGAGCGCGTCTGCGAAGTGAAATACGACCACATGCAAGGCGATCGCTTTCGGCACGCGGCGTTCTTCTTGCGTTGGCGGCCCGATAAGCCACCGCACGACTGCCGTTACGATCAACTTGAAGTCACGACACCTTACGAGCTCGAACGAATCTTCTCGTCGGGATCGAGCGGCTCCTGAGGAGGTCGCACCGCTTCTGGGACGTGCTGGAGGTTGATGCGGATCCGCGTCCACGTGGTGTAGCGCCCGCGCATGGCATCGACGAGCACGTCAGCAGGGTGCAGATGCGCCGCAGCGTCGCTATGGCGCGCTTTCCAACGCTCGAGACCTGCCAACGCATCTTCTTTGCGACGTGCACGCGCAATCTCGATGAGCGGAAGCTTGGGTCTGCGCTTCGATGGCTGCACGCGCGGAGGCTCCGAGTCCTGTCTGCGGTAATGTGGCGGCCAAGGGGCATCACCAAGACCTTGGCGCTCGAACAGCTCTAGCAAGCCTTCGAGTGAACCGGCGTGCTCATCGATGCCCGCGTGCAGATCGCCGAGCTTCATGAAGCGAGTGGGCATTGATGCGAGCGTGAAATCAGCAGGCTCGCAATCGGGAACCTCGTCCCATGAGAGCGGCGCGGATACGCGAGCGTCGGGCTTCGGTCGCACCGAGTAAGCGGAAGCGACGGTGCGATCCTTCGCGTTCTGGTTGTAGTCGACGAACACACCCTGGCGTTCCTCCTTCCACCACTTACTCGTGGCCAAACTCGGCGCGCGCTGCTCGACTTCACGCGCGAGCGCGAGCGCTGCGAGTCGGACCTGATCGAAGGTCCAACGCGGCTCGATCCGTACGTAGATGTGCATGCCGCGCGATCCGGAGGTTTTCGGCCAGCCGACGAGCTTGAACTCTTCGAGAACGGATCGAACGACCTGTGCGACTTCCTGGATCTGCTTCCACGTCACGCCCGGAACAGGATCCAGATCGACACGCAACTCGTCAGGATGGTCGAGGTCCTCGGCGCGCACCGGGTGCGGATGCAACTCGAGGCACGCGAGATTCGCGAGCCAAGCGAGCGAGGCTGCATTGCGAGGCACGATTTCCTCTGCAGCACGCCCGGATGGAAAGCGCAGCGCGACCACTTCGATCCACGAGGGCCGATTGCTCGGCGCACGCTTCTGATAGAAGTGGTCGCCGTCGATGCCGTTGGGATAACGCACGAGCATATTCGGCCGACCGCCGGCGCCGCGCAGCGCGCCTTCGCTCACGGCGAGGTAATAGCGCACGAGATCGAGCTTCGTGTGCTTCGCCTCGGGAAACAGCACCTTGTCTGGATTCGAGATTGCAATCTCGTGTCCGTCGACGATGAGGATCTCAGCGGTGCTGTTCTTTGCCACGGGGGTGGGTCATTGCGTGCGGCCGGTAGTCAGCGAATGTTCTATCGACGAAAAGAGTTCCTCCGAGGCAAACATTCCTTAGGCCCCAAGAGGGAGTGCCCGCGTGAACATCCAATAAGCGGCCACCACCGCGATGAGCGCAGCGCCCGCCTGTAACAGGGCGCGCCGATAAAAAATTGAATCGCGGATCAGGAACGCGGCCGGCATCACCGCGAGGACGATCGCGAGTTGACCGAGCTCGACGCCGACATTGAATCCCACCAATGCTTCGAGCAGATGAACCGATGACAGTCCAAGGTCGGACAGCACTGAGGCGAAACCCAATCCATGAATCAATCCGAATCCGAGCGCCACGACCCAGCGACGCTCCTGCACGATTGGAAAGAGGATGTTGAGCGCGCCGAGTAGGACGGTCAGCGCGATCATCGTTTCCACGAGTCGCGAGGGCAGAGCGATCACTTCGAGCGCGGCCAGCGACAACGTCACCGAGTGTGCGAGCGTGAATGCGGTGACGACTTTCAGCATGTCGACCGCGCTGTCCCGCAATCCGTGTCGCGCTTCCCATTGTCCATCGCGGCGCGTGACAACAGAGGGTAGTAACAGGGTGAACAGAAATAGCAGATGGTCGAAGCCGAGCCAGATGTGTCGAGTGCCCTCGGTCACGAACGATCTGAACTGCCGCGCGCGATCTGGCGTCACCGTCTCGAACGCCACGGCGGGCGCATCATTCGCGAGTACATGAGATTGCATGCTGCCTTGGCTGCTGAGCTCGAGTAGTCCTCGGTGGTTAGGGTCGATGCCTTCGAGCAGCGAGTAGTCGATCTGCAGCTGACGAGGAGCAAGGGCGCATTCGGCTTCGAAGAACAGAACCGCGTAAGCACCGTCGACGTGCTCATCGATGAGCATGCGGCGAGCGGGTATAAGCTCGCACCCGCTACTGCTCTCAGCCTCGACTGCGGACACGATCAGATGAGAGAAGGCATACGCGCGAATCGCGTCGGCTCCTCGACGCGTTTCGCCCCACGTGAGCGTGCCGTCCGCGTCGGCATCCAGCCCGATGGCGAACTCCAGATCGCGCAGCGCAATGTCCCAGCGACCCTCGACGGAGTTGCCGGTAACCGATAGCGCCAGGTAGCTGTTACTTTGCTTGTGTGCCGCGCAGGGCAAGGCAACGAGGAGTAACGCCGCGGCGAGCAGGGCTTTCATAGGCGCACCTGGCGAGTCCCAGGCTTCGCATCGAGCGTGGCGTCTTGATAACGATGCACTGCGATCCAGGCATCGATCACTGTATGCGATCTTCCCGAGAGGATCGCGGCGCGTTGATAGAGACGGATGTCGGCGGGCTCGCGCTGCGTCTGCCAGTTACGTTCCGCAGTCTTGAATGCGCCATCCACATCGCCGAGCACCTCAAGCAGATAGCGAGTCTCTTCGCGCAGATGCGTGAGATCGCCGCCCCGCCGCGCGGCCTTGTAGCGGGCGTCGTACATCGATATCCAGCGCTTCCCCGCGTGCGTGCCGAGATGCTTGCCCGCGATTGCAAGTCGTAACAGCAAGGCATCGTGCGACTCGTGCTGACTCAGAAGGGCAATGACCTCGTGGTAGCGCGCTTGTCGCAGGTATACGTCGGCCAGCTCGCCTCTTGCGTAGCTGTCATCCGGGTCGGCGGTCAATGCGGATGCGAAGTGGCGTTGCGCTTCGGTGTCGTTCCCAATTCGGACTGACATTTCACCGAGCAGACTCGTGAGCCAGCTGACAGTGCCCTGATTCAGGCCGCCGATATTCGCCATGACGCGCGAGAGGGCAGCATAGCTCTCGGCAAGCCGTCCGTTCATGCTTCGAGCGGACAAGAGACAGCCGAGCGCGATCCGCTGGTCCGTCACGCCGAGTAGATGACTGCAAGCATCCTGCGCAGCGTCGAACTCCCCTTGAACCTGAAGAATTGTTGCTTTGGTCAACCAGGCTTGAGCATTGCGCGGATCACGCGTGAGGGCCCGGTCGAGCAACGATCGAGCCTCCGTGAATCGGTGCAGGCTTTGCAGCGAGGTCGCGGTCAGCACGAGTGCATTGGCCGGCGCATCCTCGCGCTCGGTCCAGGGTTGAAGCGTCCCCTGCACATAAGAGAAGAATCGCGGATCGCCTTCGCGGCGCCCGGCGTCCAAATACGCTCGTGCGAGCTCGAGCGCCGCGCTCAGATCGTGCGAGTTGCTCGCGAGTGCGCTCCGCAGACGTTGTGTGTGACGCGAGCTCGCTGCCGCAGGTATGCGGATGAGCACCGTGTCGTCGCGTGCGGGCTCATACGGTTCGCCGAACACCGTAGGGCATACTGCCAACGCTGCGACGAGCCCCAACGCGCGGGCTCGTCGCAAGCAGCAGGCTGCGTCGTTACGATTCTGACGCCGTGATGATGTCATCGTAGGCAGCCTCATTATCATCGTCCGCGAACTCGAACTCGATGGATTCGATCTCCACGGGTTCCTCGGTGTCGTTCGTTCTCGCGGGCGCCAGCAGATCGCGTGTGAACATCGTGAAGTCGGTCGTCAACGGTGGAGGAGGCGGCGGGCGTGTAACGGGAGGCGTCACCCCCGTGTTGTTATCACCGTACGATCCACCGCCGCCTCCGCAGCCGGCAACAACGAGTATCGCTATTGCGACTGTCGCTGCAGTTGTGTGTTTGAAGTGCTTCATGACCATGCTCTCCTTTAGGTGCCGCTACCGTTCGGCGAGCCGGGAACCGGCGTCGCGAGATACGGGAATGTGTCGAGATAGGTATCGGCCGCGCTGATGGCACCGCTCACCATCGACGTCGCTGCCGTCGGACCCGCAGCGCGAGAACCGTCGGTGTATGGAGTGCCATTGTTCGGATCAGCCGTCTGTGTGCCGCACTTCAACGCCTCGCTGCACAACGCACCCTCAGCAACCCGCAACTCGATGTCGACCACGTCATCGAATGGACGTCGGCCATTCGGGAAGCCTGCGTTGTCGCCTCCCAAGACGCCGAGATCGTTCTGCGATGCCACCGGAGTGGGCGCAATCGAGGTGTTGAGTCGCAGCATCTCAGCACCGCGCACATTCGCAGGTTGATTGAGGCCGGGAACGCCCGTGAGGAACGCGGCAACCAAATCGTTGCGTGGCGTTTGAGGCGGCTTTGCAGCATCGCCGAACAAGACGTTGAGCAGCACTGGCAACGTCGGGTTCGTCACGTAGGTGGCGAACTGAGTATCGTCGCGAGGTTCGCTGCCGTTGAAGCGATCCTTGTCCGGCAGGCCAATCACGAGCTCATTCACGAGCGGGCTGCCGAGCCGCGACACCTGTGTCCATGCACCGCCTGCCACCGTCGCTCGCGACGGCCTCGACGGCTTGGGATTGACCACCCGACCCTGGCGCAAGCTCGCGGTCATCCAACCACCGATCACGGGCTCGTTCCCGCGCGTGAGGCAACTGATTGGAACTTCCAGAGCCAGCGTCGTGATGTTCTCTTGCGAGATGATGTTGGGTTCGCCGTCGCGCGGGCCAGCCGGATTGGTATTGACGAGATCGAACACCTCGCCGAGGTTGACGACGAAAGACTCTTTGCGCTGCCCAACGAAGACGCGCGCCGGCTGCGAGCAGTCGGGAAGGTTGGCGGTGTAGATAAAGTTGTTGGCATAGCTTGCGTAGTCGGGAATCGACTTGTTGCCGATGTTGTCCGCGGGCTTCTGGAAGATCTCGCTGCCCGTCCCCGAATCGGTCGCAAACCGCGGATCACTGCCGCGTCGACGGCCATGTACCACGCCGAGCGTATAGCTCTGGGACATGTTGAGATTTGCCGCGCCGGTGTCGACTTGGCCGATGTTGATGAGCGGCACCGCTACCGTCTGGTCACCGGCGGGCACGGTGAGGTTCTTGTACGTGTCCTTGAAGCGAAACTGGAACGTGATGTCCTCACGCGCATCGCCGTCGTTGTCGATGTGAATCTCGTACAGAGCTTTTTCATCGAGCGGAAAATAGTTCGGGCCGCCGTACGAGGCTTGGAGCGGCACGTAGTTCGCGATCAAGGTCACATACTCTTCGCGACCCGCTTCATAGCTGCGGAACATGTAGAAGTCGGTGCCGTCCACTTTGGGCACGCCGGTGATAAAGGGCGCTTCGCGATGGCTCGAGCCCGACGCGAGCAGCGGTGTGGCGGCTGCAGCAAGTAGTACTGCAGCACGCAGAGCGTTGCGTTTCATGAGGATCTCCTTCGCATAGATGAACCGTCTAGATGAACTGCCGTTCGTGACGACGTCGATGTCTACGTTGCAGCGGTGGATCCGGATTCAGCCCTTTCGTCCGACGCGAAGAAATGCATCCGGAGAGGCCGCGAGCACGTATGCAGGAGCAACCCGCATCGAGGAGAGGCTTCATGGCATCGCGGCTGACACTCTTCACCTCGTTGTGGCTCGCAAGCCCTGCTCTGTGGGCCGGAGGATTGCCGACCGAGATGCTCGAGGAAATCACCGTCATCGGCCGATTGGATCGGCTCAGCGGAGTGCCCGTGTCGGCAAGTCAAGGTGTCGTCACGGATGAGCAACTCGGCGTGCGTCCCGTTCTGCGAACAGGCGAGTTGCTGGAAGTCGTGCCGGGCTTGATCGTCACGCAGCACAGCGGCGACGGCAAGGCGAATCAATATTTTCTGCGGGGTTTCAATCTCGATCACGGCACCGATCTCGCGACGAGCGTGAATGGCGTTCCGGTGAACATGCCCACACACGCGCATGGGCAGGGCTACACCGACATCAACTTCGTCATCCCCGAGTTGGTTGAGTCGCTCGCCTACCGGAAGGGCACCTACTATGCGGACACTGGCAATTTTTCTGCGGCAGGCGCAGTCGACATGCGCTATCGGCGGCACCTGGATGCGCCGATGCTCGTGGCGGAGGGCGGCGAAGACAATTACTACAGAGGCCTCATCGCAGCTTCCCCGACGATCGCGTCGGGTACGCTGCTCGCAGCTTTCGACTACGCTCACATCGACGGACCATGGGAGTTGCCCCAGAACTTCAAGAAGTCGAACGCGCTCCTGCGCTATTCACGACCGCTCGGCACGGGTCAGATGAGCGTGCTGGCCCAGGGCTACGATGGCAACTGGCGCGCCACCGATCAGATTCCGCAGCGCGCGGTCGAGAGCGGACAAGTCGATCGTTTCGGCACTGTCGATCCGACGGATGCCGGATCTTCGCGCCGTTACGAAGTGTCTGCAGATTGGGCGGGTGCGGTCGGACGGGCTGAAGTCAACGCGCTGGTTTACGCAGTCGACTACAAGCTGAATCTGTTCTCCAACTTCAGCTATTTCCTTGATCCGCAGCTCGGCGATCAGTTCGAGCAATCCGACGATCGTCGTATCTATGGCGGCGCGTTCGCCTGGCGCGATACGCTAGATTGGCTGCGCCGTCCACAGCAACTGACCGTCGGCGTGCAGGTCCGGAGCGACGACATCTACAACGTCGGTTTGTATCGCACCATCGCTCGCGAGCGATTCAATACGATTCGCGAGGACTCCGCGCGCCAGACGAGCTACTCGGTGTATGTGAGTGCTGATACCCAGTGGAGCTCCGTCATGCGCACGGCGCTCGGACTGCGTGTCGATCAGTTCGAGTTCGATGTGAATGCCAATGTAGTCTCGAACTCGGGTAGCGCTCGCGACGCCATCGTCACGCCGAAGTTCGCGCTCGTACTGGGACCGTGGGCGCAGACTGAGTTCTTCGTCGACGTGGGTAAAGGGTTTCACAGCAACGATGCGCGCGGCACGACGATCGCGGTCGACCCCGCGGATGGCGTGACGCCCGTGGATCGCGTCGATCCTCTCGTCGATGCGCTGGGCGTGGATGTAGGCATGCGCACGGCGATCATCCCAAACCTGCAGCTCAGCGCGTCGCTGTGGTCGCTCGATCTCGATTCGGAGCTGCTGTTCGTAGGTGATGCGGGCACGACGGAAGCGAGTCGTGCGAGCGAACGCAGTGGCATCGAGGTGGCAGCGATCTGGAGTCCTCGAAGCTGGCTGATCGTGGATGTCGACTTGGCGTGGTCGAGAGCACGGTTCGAAGAGGAGGGCGGAGCGGACGATCGGATTCCAGGAGCCGTAGAGCGTGTCGCTTCGCTAGGCGTCGCAGTGGATCATCCGAGCGGGTGGTTCGGTGGTCTGCGATTGCGTCACTTCGGGGCAGCGCCGCTCGTTGAGGACAACAGCGTGCGTTCGCATCCGACCACGCTCGTCAATCTCGAAGCTGGATATCGTATCGCCGAGCGCTGGCGTATCAGCGCAGCGCTCTTCAATGTCTTCGACAGCAACGATAACGACATCAGCTACTACTACGCCTCGCAGCTCGCGAACGAATCCGAGCCTGTTGAAGACATTCACTTCCACCCGGTCGAGCCGAGAACCCTGAGAGTCACTCTGCAGACGTCATTCTGAGACGATGGACGTTTGAGCTGGGCGCGCCGAGAAGGGACCGTCTACGCGCGACGGACTGTATGTGAGCCTCTTGAGCGAAGCCATCTCGCGTCTTTGTCATCTTCCTGCGTGATTCACGGTCTACTCACGTGGTCCCGCAGCTTCTTGCCTGCGGGTGCATCCAAACATCGATTGGCTACGTAGGAGACAGTATGAACGAGGCGCATTCCCTCTCGGAGATCACGCCTGCGAATGCACATGCCAAATTGGTGGCCGAAGGTGACGACGTCGAGGCGCTCCTCGGGCGTTGTGCGTTGCGAGACGAGGATGCTTTCGCAGATCTTTATCGCCTCGTGTCGGCGCGAGTGCTCGGTGTGCTGCTGCGCATGCTCAAGAACCGCGCGCTGGCGGAAGAAGCTTTGCAGGACGTGATGGTGCGCATCTGGCAGCGAGCCGATCAATTCGTTGCGTATCGTGGACGCGCGCTCGCCTGGATCATGTCTATTGCGCGCTATCGCGCGATCGATCTGCTGCGCGCGCAACGTGTCCACATCGGGCTGGACGATGCGCCCGAAGAGTCGCTCGAAGATGCGACCGCAGCCGAGCTCGTCGAAGTGACTTCGTCGCAGCGATCACGCCTCGCACTCGACGATTGCTTCCGGCGTTTGACTCCAGAGCAGCAGCGCTGTCTGTCGCTTGCGTATGTCGATGGCTATTCGCAGGATGAGATTGCGACCACGATTTCGAGCCCGCTCGGAACCGTCAAGAGCTGGGTACGGCGCGGGCTCGCGAGTCTCAAGCACTGTCTGGACTCATGAACTACGACAGCGACAAGCTGATCGATGAGCTGGCGGCGCAGTACGCACTCGGAACGCTGCGCGGTCCCGCGCGGCGTCGATTCGAGAAGCTCTGCGAACAGCACCCGTCGGCTTCTGCAGCGTTGCGTCGGTGGGAAGATCGTTTGCTCGACCTGAGCTCGCACATCCTTCCGGTGCATCCATCGGCTTTAGTGTGGCCAAGGATCCGGCAGCGTGTGCGTGCAGATCGCAGACGCGATGCAAGATCCCGCGGCGTCCTCAAGTGGGCCGCCGCTGCAGGCATTGCTGCATTCACCGCCGCAGTTCTGTGGTCGACGATGCTCGGTCGCGTCGAGCTCGTGGCAACGATCGCCGATCAGCAACAGGTGCAGTTGTGGCGTATCGAAGCGCGTCCGAATCGCGAAGTGTTGCGCGTAGCAGCTCTGCCGGGATCCCCTCGCGACGCAGCGCACGCGTATGAGCTCTGGGCATTGTCCACGGAAGGCGGCGCACCTGTGTCGCTCGGATTGATGCCTCAGAGTGGTGAGGGCGCACTGCGGTTGAATGAAGGACAGCGCGCTGCTCTCGCCGCTTCCCGGCAGGTCGCAATCAGTCTAGAGCCGATCGGTGGCTCCCCGACTGGAGCGCCGACCGGTCCAGTGCTGTTCATTGCCGCAGTCAGCGGCGCCGGTTAGCTCTCACGAACGTAGGCGTATGAGCATGCGTGCTGTCGCCGTCATTGCGTCGAAAGACATCGCGCGCAGGTAGAGAGCGCCGCGCGCGGAGGTTTCAGTGTGGAAGCGTTAGCAGAAGGGCGGGGGCTGGCGGAGGCGCAGACAACTGTCGATCTCGCGGAGCTCATCGCGGCGATGGATGCAGGCAGCGAACGCGCGCTCGAGCAGTTGTATGACGCCACGGTCAGCAAGCTCTATGCGCTCGCGAATGCGATTCTGCGCAATGTCGAGGATGCCGAAGAAGTCGTCTGTGCAACCTATGCGTACGCGTGGGCGAATGCTGCCGAGTACGACGATCATCGTGGCAATGCGCTCGGCTGGCTGCTCATGTTGTGTCGGAGTCGCTCGCTGGATCGTCTGAGGCAACGTCGCAGCAACATCATTTCCGACGAGGGTGCGGAGCTATCGGGAATCGCTACCGAAGATCCGCAGCCGGATGATCTATTGGCGCTCCTCCAGCAGCGCAGCCGCGTGCGAGCGGCGCTCGCTCAGTTGACTCCTGAACGACGTCGTCTGATCTCGCTCGCCTTCCTGCAGGATCTCTCGCATCAGCAGATTGCCGAAGTGACAGGGTTGGCTTTGGGTACAGTCAAGAGCCACTTGCGTCGTGGACTTGCTCAGTTGCGCGACTATCTGGAGACCACATGAGTGCCGCCCGCCGCCCGCCCTCAGCGCTGCCCGCTGAGATTGCGCGGGAGATCAGCGCCGCCATCGCCCCCGCAGAGATCACCGAGCAGCAGCGCGACTTATTGCGAATGCGTGTGATGCAGCGAGCGCGCGACGAGCCGCCGCAAGGGACGACGACTTTTCGCGCATCTGACGCGCAGTGGGTCGAGTGTACGCCGCACATTCAGATGAAGGTTCTGAGACAGGATGCAGCGAGCGGATATCAATCCGTTCTGTTCCGCGTGCAACCGGGAGGTGTCATGCCAGCACATCGACACACGCGCGATGAAGAGTTCATTGTGCTCGAGGGGGAATGCTACATCGGCACGCATCGCCTGCGTGCGGGCGATGTCCATCTCGCTCAAGCGGGCTCGTGGCATCCGGAGATCACGACGAAGACCGGCGTAGTGGTCCTCTTGCGCGGAGAATATTCGCCGAACGCGGATCGCGCCGGAGGGTGATGGCGTGAGGAGGCGCTCCCCTGACATCGTGACATTCGTTGACCGATCACGATGGGGCGGAGCGCCGCCGCGAGCCGAGGTCGCTATGCGCGCAGCTCACTGGGCTCGGTGAAGCGCATGACGAGGCGCCGTACCCAAGGCGCGATCAGCGTGACCGTGGGAAATGCGATGGGCCACGTCGCGAGACAACTCCTGATCCACTGCGACACAAAATTCGGCTCGAGTCCTCGTGTGCTGACGATCACGAAGGCCGAAACGATGGCGACCATGATGGCCGACAAGAGTGCGCCGAAAGCGATGGGTGCAAGTCGAGCTGGGATACGCATGGATTCTCCTCGTGTAGGACGTTTGGGATATGGCTTGGACTAGACCTGAAGCAAGCTCGCGATGGAGCCGGCGCCGTATAAGCCGATGCCGAAGATCACGTGGGTGATGAGGCTTTGCAGCCGCGCGGACCACGGATTGCGAGTACGCGATGCGGCGATACCGGCGCCCATGCCGGGCTGCATCAAGAAGAAAGGGGCGGCCAAAGTGCCGACGGCGACGATCATCGCGGGCGCGAGCGTCGGTTGATCGAGCCATGCAGGACTGAGCGCGAGCAGAACCATCGCGAAGGCCGCGCCAATCGCATAGTGTGCACCCCAACCGACGGCGGTCTCACTCGCGGAAGGCGGCGCAGGATCGGCGGTATCGAGACGGAGCCTGCCGCGCGTGACGCCAATGAGCCATCGACCGACCAGTCCGTAGTTCGTCCGAGGAATGTCGAACAGCGCAGCACGAATGACTGCCCATAGATCTATCAACATCGTCGCAGCCGCGCCGATCGCGACCGAGTACAGCAGAATCCTCATGAGTGACTCCTCGAGCCTTGCCCTGACGGCGTACGAGCAACACAATACGACCTCAAGTCAACTTGAGGTCAAGGGGATGCCTGTTCTCGATATCTCGGAGGTCTCGCGGCGCTCTTCGCTTCCTGTCGCGACGCTGCGCTTCTACGAGGAGAAGCGGCTCATCAGGTCCATTGGTCGACGCGGTCTGCACCGCTTGTTCGACGCAGGCGTGCTCGACCGGCTTGCGCTCATCGCACTCGGCCAGTCGGCCGGTTTCTCGCTGGAGGAGATTGGGCGCATGTTCACTGCGGACGGACGGCCGCAGATCGATCGGCAGTTGCTCGTGAGCAAAGCAGACGAGCTCGAGAAGACGATACAAAAGCTCTCAGCACTGCGCGACGGCTTACGCCACGCCGCGGCGTGCTCGGCGCCGAGTCACATGGAGTGTCCGAAGTTTCGGCGACTCCTTGGGCTGGCCGCGCTGGAAGTGCGGAAGAAGAAGGCGAGACTCGTCAAGGCACGCATTTCGCGTTCGGGGCGATAGTGCGTGGAGGTTCTCCCGCCAGGGAAGCACGGCAGCGGGTATGCGAAAGTGCGCGGACGCGCTCCCTGGTGTCATCCACCTCTTCTTTTCCAATCAGAAGCCGGCTGAGGTCTTCCCGCGGAGAACGAACTGTAGCGGCGCGACGTAGTGGAATGCGAAGGTGCGCGGATGCGCTCGCTGATGTCATTACTTTCTCTTTGGCCAATCCCAAAGAAGAAGATGAGAGTCGCGCACGAACGCGAGGAGGGTAGGTGCGCTAGCGCGCTCCCTGAGCTCATCCACCTTTTCTTTTCCAATCAAAAGAAAAGGTGGAGCCAAAAGAAAGATTGGTCGGGGTGACCCGATTTGTCGTGTACCGGTCGTGCCGCTCAAAGCACGACTCAACTAGCAGCAGTATCAAAGGGCTTGAGCTTGGAGGCATCACGAGCATATTCATGGTGAGTCCTTTGTTCGTCGGACGGTGCGCTAAGGCGGTGCGTTCGACCATACGCCCGGAAGCGGCAGCAGCACCGACCGCCAGAACAGCGAGAGACGCATCAACGATCCGCAGCGGACATTTCCCTAACCCTTGGTTCGAATTCGAACCAACAGGTTATCTTCGAGTTGGGTGAGCTGGACGGGCTCCGGATCATTCTTCTTCCTCTTCTTGTTGTCTTGCTCCTTCGCGTTTTCTTTCTGTTGCTCTCGGTGGTATCGCTTGGCTTCCTCGAGTTTGTCGAATGGGAATCTCTTTGTGAGTTCTGGTTTGCCCTCGACGGTGACAATGTAGTTTGAGCGATTGACGATCGATGCCATGCGACTCTCCAAATGTGTGGGGAGTCACGTGTAGATACGTACGGCGTAAACGCCTCAAAGACGTACTGGAACAGATGTGGCACAGCGCCGCGGGTTGAAACGCCTTGCCGTCCGTAATCTGTTGATTTTATTGGTCGGGGTGACAGGATTTGAACCTGCGACTCCTACGTCCCGAACGTAGTGCTCTACCAGGCTGAGCTACACCCCGATGCGATGGCTGGGAGGCGGAGGTTGGAGGTGGGCGGTTCGAACTTAACGCTTAACCGCGAACCCCTAACCCCTTCAGGTCTTCAATGCGTGCGGTCAACGGCGAAGTCGGCAAGCTCGCGCAGAGCTTGCTTGTACGGCGTTTCGGGTAGATCCGCGAGCGCTTCGATGGCGAGGGTGGCCTCCCTCCGCGCGAGGCGCGAAGTGTACGCAAGGCCCCCCGTCGATTCAATTGCGGCAGTGATTTCCGGCAGCGCCTCGATCGAGCCCTGTTCGATGCTCACGCGGATCGTCTCGCGTTCGGCGGCCGAGGCGTGTTTGAGCGCATATATAAGAGGAAGCGTCGGTTTGCCCTCTGCCAGATCGTCGCCCAGGTTTTTGCCCAGTTCGGCACTGTCGGAGCGGTAGTCGAGCACGTCATCGATCAGCTGAAATGCCGTACCCAAGTGCTTGCCGTATCGCGCCATCGCCGCCTCGACGGCAGGGTTGGCACCGGCGAGGATCGCGGCGATTTGTGCACCCGACTCGAAGAGCTTGGCGGTCTTGCGATAGATGACATCGAAATACCGCGCCTCGGTCGTTTCCGGGTCGTGAGCATTCATGAGCTGCAGGACTTCGCCTTCGGCAATGCGATTCGTTGCGCTCGCCATCACATCCATGATGCGCATGCTCTCGAGCGACACCATCATCTCGAACGCTCGCGAATAGACGTAGTCGCCGACGAGTACGCTCGCTTCGTTGCCCCACACTTCGTTGGCCGTGTCGCGGCCGCGTCGGAGCTTGGAGCCATCTACGACATCGTCGTGGAGGAGGGTTGCGGTGTGAATGAACTCGATGATCGCCGCGGCCTCGGCATGACGCTGGTCCTTGGCGCCACATGCCCTCGCGGCAATGACGACGACGAGCGGGCGTAGGCGTTTTCCGCCGGCGCCGACGATGTATTCGGCCACCTGATTGATGAGCACCACATCGCTCGCCAGGCGCCGGCGGATGACACGATCGACCTCTTGCAGGTCGTCACCGACCAGCGCTTTGACGGACTCGAAGCTCATTGATTGGAGTGGGAATAGGGCCAGGGATGAAATGTTAGCTGAAAGCACAGGCCAGAAGGGTTAACTGGCCACTGGCGACTGGCCAGAGCGAAGAGGCAGTAGAATGCGGCGGAGAGCCCCCAAAAGCCCGCTCGCAGTATTCTGGCCAGGGAGCCAGCGGCCAGTTGGCCGTTTCTGGCCGCGAACTGTTGCCAGTTCGCGCCTCCCTACGTACACTTCACGCCCTTTTATGCCGGGGTCCTCCCGGCAGGTCCGGAGCTTGGGAAGATCATGTACGCCGTAATCGCCACGGGTGGGAAGCAGTATCGCGTTAGCGAAGGTTCGGTCTTGCGAGTCGAGAAGCTCGCGGCCGACGTTGGTGCGAATGTCGAGTTCGACAAAGTGTTGCTCGCCGGTAAGGGCGATCAGGTCAAGGTGGGCTCGCCGTTCTTGGACGGCGGCAAGGTCGTCGCAACTGTGCAGAGCCACGGCAAGGGCGAGAAGAAGACGATCGTGAAATTCCGTCGACGCAAGCACTACCTGCGTCAGGGCACGCACCGTCAGCCCTACACCGAAATCAAGGTTACGAGCATCAGCGCCTAGCTCCGCAGTGATTAGTGATTCGCGGGTCGTGACTAGCAAGAACGCTCCGGTCCGACGAATCACGAGTCACGAGTCACGAATCACGAGATAGAGAGATCACGTCATGGCACACAAAAAGGCTGGCGGCAGTACTAAGAACGGCCGCGATTCAGAGTCGAAACGACTCGGCATCAAGAAGTTCGGCGGCCAGCAGGTCGTGGCGGGCAACATTATCGTGCGTCAGCGCGGCACCGTGTACCGCGCGGGCGATAACGTCGGCTGCGGCACGGACTACACGTTGTTCGCAAAGGCGAACGGCCGCGTGCAGTTCCGCAAGAAGGGCGTCGAGCAGCATACCTTCGTGAGCGTGGTGGCGGAGTAAAGCTCGCTCACGCGAAGGTGCCCCCACCAAACCCTCCCCCGCATCGCAGGGGAGGGGACCAGATGAAGGCCCCGGCATGACCGGGGCTTTTTGTTGTCGGGATTCAAGCCCGTGTGATTAGCGATTCGCGGGTCGCGGGCCGTAAGATTCGCTTCGCCGAGCGACACGGAACGCCCTGCAAGGCGGTTCCAGTGCGGACGAATCACTAGTCACGAATCACGAGTCACGTCCTCTATGCGTTTCGTCGACGAAGCTGTCATCAAAGTGCAAGCCGGCCACGGTGGTCGCGGCGCGGTGAGCTTTCGTCGCGAGAAGTTCATTCCCTTCGGCGGACCGGATGGCGGAGATGGCGGTAAGGGCGCCGATGTCTATCTAGTCGGCCAAGAAGGGATCAATACCCTCGCGGATTTTCGCTTCCACCGAGCGTTTCGCGCGCCGAACGGCACGCCTGGCGCCAGTCGCGACTGCACCGGTGCGGGCGGCAAAGATCTAGTGATTCCGGTGCCCATCGGCACGGTCGTCGTCGACGTCGACACCGAGGAAGAGCTCGGCGATGTAACCGAAGCCGGTCAACGCTTGCTCGTTGCGAAGGGCGGAAAGGGCGGCTGGGGCAACACTCGGTTCAAGAGCAGCACGAACCGCACGCCGCGCAAAGCGATGCCGGGGTTGCCTGGCGAGAAACGCGATTTGCGGCTCGAGCTCAAAGTCATGGCAGACGTTGGGCTGCTCGGTTTGCCCAATGCGGGCAAATCGACCCTGATTCGCGCTGTGTCTGCGGCCAAGCCTAAGGTGGCGGATTATCCTTTCACCACACTCCACCCCAATTTGGGTGTGGTCTCCGTGGGTGTGCACCGCAGCTTCGTGATGGCGGATATCCCGGGGCTCATCGAGGGAGCTGCCGAGGGTGCGGGTCTCGGGATTCGCTTTCTCAAGCATCTGCAGCGCACGGGCATCCTATTGCATCTCGTGGACGTGGCGCCGCCGGATCCCGATGCCGATCCCGTCAAGGATGCGCGCTCGATCGTTCAAGAGTTGAAGAAATTCAGCGCGGAGCTCGCGAAGAAAGAACGCTGGCTCGTGCTCAATAAATTAGACCTGCTGCCTGCCGATGAGGCGGAAAAACGCTGCAAGGACATCGTTCGACGGCTTCGCTGGAAAGGGCCTGTCTACCGCATCTCGGGCCTCGCGCGCCAAGGGACCGACCAGCTCTGCCAGGATGTGATGCGCCGTTTGGAAGAGCTCGCGGAAGTGGAGCCACGGGTGGAAACGAGCGACTCGTAGCGGCGATTCCAGAAGATCACATGAAAATAAAAAGCCGGGCTCAGCCCGGCTTTTCGTATTCGCTTCTGGCCTCGCTGCTAGCGGCAGATTAGCCGAAAGCCAGCTCCTCTCAGCTCGCCGAGAGCTCCTTCACCTGCGCGCTGAGCTGGCTCTTGTGCCGAGCCGCCTTATTACGGTGAATGATGCCCTTGTTCACCATCGAATCGATGATGGGGCCGGCGGCCTTCAGATTTGCGATGGCTTCGTCCTTGTTGCCCGCGCTGACGGCGTTCGAGACGCTCTTGATCGCCGTACGCAGCCGCGAGCGTAGCGCCATGTTATGGGCGCGACGTTTGATGGTCTGACGGGCTCGCTTTTCGGCTGACTTGATATTGGCCACGGAACTTACACTCAGCGCCTTGTGCGCTCGGAAAAAAGAGCCGCGAATTCTGCCGATCTACGGCCCTGAACGCAAGGGCGGGCTCCGGGCGGACGCGGAAAAGAACGCCGAGCTGGCGTCGGCACGAAAGCCTTCGGCAGGAAGGACGCGCTATCGGCGTCAGGAAAGCCTATCGGCAGGACAGACGGAGCTCTCTTCCCGAGCCCATCCGGTTTGGGCTCATGGGCGTTGTCAGGAACGCACTCTTGGCGTGGAGCAGTCTACGTCGTGCCATTAGAGCCAATATCTCATTCTGTCCTGCCGTGAGGCTCTCCTGCCGGAGGCTATCTTGCCGGAAGGCTTTCCTGCCGACAGGCTTTCCAGTTTGAACAAGCGATCGCGCGCCAAGCCCTTCTTTCACATACCATTCGCACCCCATGAACCGAACGCCCTTCCCGAGCCGCGTGCGATGAGCCGCGGCTTTTTTCGCAGTACGCTCGTCGTCGGACTGACTACGCTCCTGTCGCGGATCACAGGGCTGGGGCGAGACGTCGTGTACGCCTCTATGGTGCCGGCGGCGGCGCTCGAGGTGTTCGTTCTGGCGAACCAGATCCCGAACCTGCTGCGTCGCCTGTTTGCCGAAGGTGCGTTCTCACAAGCGTTCGTGCCCGTCGTCGCGGAGTACAAGACGACGCGCTCGACGGAAGAGGTTCGTGGGCTCGTCGATTCCGTCGCAGGCACGCTCGGTGTAGTGCTCATCGCGATCTCGGCGATTGGCGTGCTTGCGGCGCCGGTCATCGTGCTCATCACGGCGCCCGGGTTCGCGACCAAAGAGGAGGGTCAGTTCCCGCTCGCAGTCGAGATGCTGCGCTGGACGTTTCCTTACGTCTTGTTCGTCTCGCTCACCGCGCTCGCAGGCGGTGTGCTCAATAGCTACAAACAATTCGCGTTGCCTGCATTCACATCCGTTGCGCTCAATCTCGTGATGATCGTATTCGCGGTGTGGGTGTCGCCGTATTTCGATCAACCTGTCGTGGCGCTTGCAGTCGGCGTATTCGTCGGCGGCATCGTGCAGCTTGCGATTCTTCTTCCGCCTCTGCTGAAGCTGAAGGTGATTCGGTTGCCGAAGTGGAATTTCCAGCATGAGGCCGTGCGGCGAATCGCGCGCTTGATGGGGCCTGCGATCATCGGCTCATCGATGGGTCAGCTCAGCATCATCATCAGCACTGGCATCGCTTCGTTGTTGAGCGATGGCAGCATGACCTGGCTCTATCTCGCCGATCGACTCGTTGAATTTCCGCTCGGCGTGTTCAGCATCGCGCTCGCCACGGTGATCTTGCCGAGCCTCTCAGCGCAGCATGCAGAAAAATCGGCGGACGATTTCTCTGCGACGCTCTCGTGGGCCGTTCGGCTCGTGTGTCTGATCGTGATCCCGGCTTCGGTCGCGTTATTTGCGATCGCGGGGCCGCTGACGGTCACGATGTATCACCGTCGCGAGTTCACCGATTTCGACGTCGAGATGACGCAGATCGCGCTGATGGCATTCTCGTTCGCTCTGCTCGGCTGGAGCTTGATCAAAGTGCTGGCGCCGGGCTACTACGCGCGGCAGGACACGAAGGGACCCGTGAAGGTTGCGATGCGCGCGCTCGCGCTCACGATGCTCTTGAACCTGATTGTCGTCGCAGCGCTCGCTGCGACGGACAATCTCAAATCGGAAGGCGCGCACGCACTCCTCGCACTCACGAACGGTGTTGGCGCGATCTTCAATGCCGCCTCCCTATATATGGGGCTACGACGCAAGAACATTCTGCATCGGCATCCGGGCGGCGTCGCTCTGCTCGCCAAGATCGTGACCGCGAGCGCCGCCATGGCAGGATTTCTCATCTGGTTCTCGGGCAGCCTGGATCAGTGGCTGCAAACCCCGGCGCTGGATCGCGCTGTGTGGCTGGCCGGGCTCGTAGTCGGTGGAGGCGCCATCTATTTCGCGGTGCTGTTCGGGCTGGGCGTGCGTTTGCATCAGTTCAAGGTGCAAGCTGCGCTCGCCGCCCGCTGAGCCGTAATGCCATGAGCAACGCCGCACGACTTCCCTATAATGCCAGCCATCCGGTTGACCATTGGGAGCGCGGGGCCGCGATGGAAGTGGTTCGGGGCCTACACAACTTGCGCGCGCGACACCGGGGCTGCGTCCTGACGATCGGCGCCTTCGATGGTATCCATCGCGGGCACCAGGAGATGATTCGGGTCTTGCGCGAGCACGCTCACGTTCGAGCGCTGCCCGCAACGGTGCTCTCGTTCGAGCCCATGCCGAGGGAATACTTCGCCAAGCTCGATCCGCCTGCTCGCCTGACGCGATTTCGCGAGAAGGTGCAAGCCTTTGAAGCCTACGGCGTGGACCGCTTCGTTTGCGCGCGCTTCGACGAGCGGCTGCGTACGATGGAGCCAGACGAGTTCATTCTGCGGGTGTTGGTCGAAAAGCTCGGTGTTCGCCATCTCGTCATCGGTCACGATTTCAAGTTCGGGCGCAACCTGAAAGGCGATTTCGATGCGCTCGTACGCGCTGGGACGCAGTGCGGTTTCGAGGTCACGGAAGTCGCGCAGTACTCGATCGATGGGGAGCGAGTCAGTAGCTCGAAAGTTCGCGAGCTCTTGAATCGCGGCGATCTGCAGGGGGCGGCGAAACTGCTGGGTCGTCCCTATCGGATGACCGGCAAAGTCGTTCACGGCGGCAAGCTCGGGAGAACGTTGGGGTTTCCGACGGCTAACCTGCGGCTGCACCGACGCACGACACCGCTTCAAGGCGTGTTCGCTGTGCGCGTATCGGGCGGACCGTTTAAGAACGCGCCAGCCGTCGCAAGTCTTGGCACGAGGCCTGCGGTCAATGGCCGCGAGCTGTTGCTCGAAGCGCACGTCTTCGATTTCGACGGCGATTTGTATCGCGAGTACTTGCACGTCGATTTCATCGCGCGTTTGCGCGATGAGCAGTGGTTTCCAAGCTTGAATGCCCTCGTCGAGCAAATGCAGCGCGATGCGGAGCTCGCCAGGCAGATCCTGGCGAGCAGTTGACGGTTGATAGTTGACCGTTGACAGTCAGAACCGGAGTAGAAGTAGCTCATCGACCATGAATCTTGCTAACGCGACAGAGCCAGGCGACGAAATCTCTCTGGCCGTCAACCGTCAACCGTCAACCGTCAACTGCTAATGGCCGACTACAAAAGCACCATCAATCTTCCGCAGACCGACTTCCCCATGAAGGCGGACTTGGCTCGTCGCGAGCCGGACATGCTGCGCTGGTGGGAAGAAAACGATATCTACGGGAAGCTCCGTGAGATCGCACGTGGTCGGCCGACGTTCATTCTCGCGGATGGTCCGCCCTATGCGAACGGCGCGATCCATCTGGGTCACGCGATCAACAAAGTGTTGAAGGACATCGTCGTGAAGTCGCGCAGCTTGGATGGCTACGACGCGCCCTACGTTCCGGGCTGGGATTGTCACGGCTTGCCGATCGAGCATCAGATCGAGAAGGCGCGCGGCAAGGAAGTGAAAACGCTGGAACCCCGTGCTTTCAGACAGGCGTGTCGCGAGTACGCGATGCAGCAGGTGGATGCGCAGCGGACCGACTTCAAACGCCTAGGAGTCATGGGCGATTGGGATCGTCCGTACATGACGATGCAGCCGGCTTATGAGGCTGAGCAGTTACGTGCGTTCGCAAAGATCCTTCGCAACGGGCACGTGTACAAGGGTTTGAAGCCCGTGCACTGGTGTCTCGATTGCCGCTCCGCGTTGGCCGAAGCCGAAGTGGAGTACGAGGAGAGAACCTCGCCGGCGATCGATGTGAGATTCGCCGTGCGCAATCTCGACGATCTCGTGCAGCGGTTCGGCATCTCGCGAGCGCCACGCACGGAAGCGAACGTCGTGATCTGGACGACGACGCCGTGGACCTTGCCAGCGAACCAGGCGGTCGCGTTGGGCGCGGACTTGAGCTATGCGTTGCTCGACACCGGTTCGGAGCTCCTCGTGTTGGCGAGCGAGCTTGCAGATCAGGTGCTCGCACGCGCGGGATTGGCGGAGTCGAAGCGCATTGCAGAAGCGAAGGGTGCGCAATTGGAGGGCGTGCTTCTGCAGCACCCGTTCTACGAACGAACGGTGCCTGTGATCTTGGGCGAGCACGTGACGCTCGATGCAGGCACGGGCGCCGTGCATACCGCACCCGGTCACGGTCAAGAAGACTACGTCGTCGGACTCAAGTACAAACTCAAGATCGATAATCCGGTCGGAAGCGATGGCCGCTTCGTCGCCGGTACCCCGTTGTTCGAAGGCGAGCGCGTATTCGATGCGAACAAGCACGTCGTTGCGGTGTTGGCCGAGCGTGGCCGCCTGTTGAAAGAGGAGCCGCTTCGCCACCAGTATCCCCATTGTTGGCGACATAAGACTCCCGTGATCTTCCGAGCCACGGCTCAGTGGTTCATCGGAATGGAGCAAGCCAACCTGCGGCGCACTGCGCTCGCAGAGATCGCGAAAGTGAAATGGATGCCGGGTTGGGGCGAGAGCCGCATCGGCAACATGATCGCGGAACGGCCCGATTGGTGTATCTCTCGGCAACGCGCGTGGGGCGTGCCGATCGCATTGTTCACTCATCGTGGCACGGGCGAGCTTCATGCACGTTCTGCTGAGCTGCTCGAAACTATTGCCGAGCGCGTCGAGAAGGGTGGCATCGATGCCTGGTTCGACTTGGATCCTGTCGATGTGCTCGGGGCAGAGGCTCAGGATTACGAGAAGGTCACGGACATCATGGACGTATGGTTCGATTCGGGGGTGATGCATCACTGTGTCTCGACGATTCGCCCCGAGATCACCGCGCCCGCCGATCTTTATCTAGAAGGGTCGGATCAGCATCGTGGGTGGTTCCATTCTTCGCTGCTCACGTCGGCCGCCATGTATGCGCGCGCCCCGTATCGCGCGGTGCTCACGCATGGATTCACGATCGATGACAAGGGCCGCAAGATGTCGAAGTCGCTCGGCAATGTGATCGTGCCGCAGAAAGTCGTCGGCACGCTGGGCGCGGATGTCTTGCGGTTGTGGGTTGCAGCGACCGACTACGCGAACGAGATGAGCTTGTCGGATGAGATCTTGAAGCGCGTCGCGGAATCTTATCGCCGCATTCGCAACACCGCGCGCTTTCTGCTCGGCAACCTGGCCGGATTCGACCCGGCGAAGGATCAGGTGCCGATCGCGGATCTCGTCGCGCTCGATCAGTGGGCGCTGTGGCGCACCGAGCAGTTGCAAGGCGAAGTACTCGAGGCGTACCGCAATTATCAGTTCCACCTGATCTACCAGAAGGTCCACAACTTCTGCAGCGTCGATCTCGGCGGTTTCTACTTGGATGTGCTGAAGGATCGTCTTTACACGACGCCCGCGGGAAGTCACCCGAGACGCTCCGCTCAAACGGCCATGTTCTGGATCATCGAGTCGATGGCGCGATGGCTTGCGCCGATCCTATCGTTCACCGCAGATGAGATGTGGCGCTATATGCCGGGTCAACGCGCAAAGTCCGTCTTCTTCGAAACGTGGTGCACGTTGCCGGAGGATGCGAAGCGGGCACCTGCGATCGATTGGGATTCGATTCTCGCGCTGCGCGGTGCGGTTGCGCGCGAGCTCGAGAAGCTCCGCAACACCGGCGCGATCGGCGCGCCCTTGGATGCCGAGATCGACCTTTATTGCAGCGGCGACTTGCTCGCGACACTCCAGCGCTTCGGCGAAGAGCTGCGCTTCGTCTTCATCACCTCCGAGGCTCGAGTGCATCGGGCGAGCGAGCGGCCCGAGAACGCCGTCGCGGCGGAAGAGGGTGAGCGCAACGCGTCTTGGATCGTCGTGCGCGCAACGGAGGCTGCGAAATGCATTCGTTGTTGGCATAAGCGTCCCGACGTCGGCGCTCATGCCGATCATCCTGAAATCTGCGGCCGCTGCGTTACCAACGTGAGCGGTTCGGGCGAGGAGAGACGATGGACTTAGAGAAAAGACACGAAGTGACGAAGTCTGCGTTTCCAGAACCAGGGGTCGATATCTTGTCCGACGTCGTCACTTCATCACTACGTCACCTCGTCACCTCGTCACTTCTACATCTATGACTAGCAATCCGATTTCGCGCGTTTGGTTCACGCCCACCCGAGGGGCGAGCAATTGGTTGTGGCTATCGTTCTTCGTCGTGATCATCGATCAGGCGACGAAGGCGCTCGTCGTGAACACTGTGAAGCTGAGCGACACGATCCAGTTATTACCGATTCTGGATATCGTCTATCTCGAGAACACGGGTGCGGCATTCAGCATCCTTGCGCAAGCCGGCGGCTGGCAGCGTTGGTTCTTCATCACGCTCGCGCTCGTCGTGAGCGTCGTGTTGATGGTGTGGCTACGCCGAATTCGGGCCGAGCAGATCTTGCTCGCAGTAGGCTTGTCGTTGGTGCTGGGCGGTGCGCTCGGCAACGTCATCGACCGTGTCATGCACGGCTATGTCGTGGATTTCATCTACTTCCATTGGGGCCCGCATTACTTCCCCGCCTTCAACGTGGCGGATACGGCCATTTCCATCGGCGCGGGCTGCGTGTTGCTCGACTCCTTCCGGGAAAGCGGACAGAAGAGCAAGGGTGAACAGCGAGCTGTCGATTGATGAAAATCCTTCTGGCTAATCCGCGGGGCTTTTGTGCCGGCGTCGATCGAGCGATCGACATCGTCGAGCGCGCGATCGAGCTGTTCGGTGCGCCGATCTACGTGCGGCATGAAGTCGTGCACAACAAGTACGTCGTCGATCGCCTGCGCAGTCTCGGTGCGGTCTTTGTCGATGAGCTCGACGAAGTCCCTGACGATGCGACAGTGATCTTCAGTGCTCACGGCGTGTCGCGGGCAGTTCAGGAAGAAGCGCGTCGACGTGCGCTCAAGGTCTTCGATGCGACGTGCCCACTCGTGACGAAGGTGCACATGGAGGTATCCCGTTATGCGCGGGAAGGTCGAGAGGTCATCCTCATCGGCCACGAAGGCCATCCCGAAGTCGAAGGCACGATGGGGCAGTTCGATACTTCCATGGGCGGTCAGATCCTTCTGGTCGAAACACCGGAGGATGTCGCGCAGCTCGAGGTGCGAGAACCTGAGCGTCTTGCATTCGTCACGCAGACGACGCTGTCGGTGGACGACACGCAACGCGTCGTCGATGCCTTGCGAGCGCGCTTTCCGAGCCTTGCGAGCCCGCGAAAGGAAGATATCTGCTATGCAACGCAGAATCGGCAAGACGCGGTGAAGAGACTCGTCGAGCAATGCGACATCATCCTCGTGGTGGGCTCGCCGTCGAGCTCGAATTCGAATCGCCTGCGTGAGATTGCGGAGAAGGCGGGCATCCCCGGCTATCTCGTCGACGGTCCCGAGGATCTGCGTCGCGAGTGGTTCGAAGGTAAGCAAGCGGTCGGTATCACAGCCGGTGCCTCGGCACCGGAGGTACTCGTCGAACGGGTCGTGCAGCGTATTCGAGAGTGGGGCGGTGCCGCGCCGATCGACCTCGTCGGCCAACCCGAGAACATCGTCTTCAGTTTGCCGCGCGAGTTGCGTGTGGCGGTTAGCAAGGTGACGGGGGACGCGTGACGGGCAAGAGGTTCATGACCTGCTCGCATTCGGCAGATAAGGAATTCTCTCGCGGCGAACGCGGCGACCGCGGCGCAAAATAAAACGGAATACTTCGAAGCCGAAACGCGCGCAGTCCAACCCTTCCTGCTCAATCATCTCTTTCCGAAGTCTTTCGCCGGCTTCGCCGCGCCCGCCGCGAGAGAGGATTCTTTGAGATTGAAGCAGACGGCGTGGTGCGATCCTCTTGCCCGTCACCCGTCACCCGTCACCCGTCACCCGTCACTCACTATCCGGGGTAACTTGCAGCACGTACGACGCGGCACCCTTTTGTGGAGCGGACCAGCTGACGGCCACGATGTAAGTCACGGGTGTGGTCGAAGTGTCCCGCATGATCGTTCCCAATCCGCTTGGTAGCAGCTGCTCAACTCGATCTTCCCAGCACGCCGCTTCGTTCGCGGCTGCATCGACCGGTGAAGCGGTTCGAGGTTGAGGGTTGCACACCACGCCGACTGTGCCTGCGTAGCCTACGCGGCCCGCGTCATTCTCCTCGATTCTCTTGGCGATCTCGGCCGCGAGCTCAGCCGCCTGCAGATGGATGTGTTCTTCGGTTTGGGTTTGCGCTGCGTCCGAGTAGAGCGCCGCGATGCCGATGACCGCGACCGCGATGACGAGTAGCGCGGCGAGAATCTCAATGATCGTGAAGCCGCGATGAGACGGTGCGCGCTTCTTCGTAGAACCGCGCCCTCGACGCGAAGCCGTGCACCGTGAGAGCTGCATGTGTGTGGCGCTCGGGCCGTTGAGTCGCACTGCTTCTCCGCTCGTTCCTTTCGCTACTTGTCGCTACTCGTTCGAGTCGAGGTGCTGATTGGCGTCCTTGAACACGCTGTGGAGCCGCGCTTCCAGCTCGCGTTGCGCAGCCTCCATTTGCGCATCATCGAGACGCCGATCGGGCGTGTAGGGGTCGCCGATCGCGATCCGGATCTTCGCGAATGGAAACGGGATCACGAACTTATCCCAGGTCTTGAGCAGGCGTGCGGGCTTCGCCGCGTAGGCAATGGGCACCACAGGCTTGCGAGAAATCTGCGCGGCAAAGATCGCACCTGGTTTCATCTTGAAGCGCGGCCCGCGCGGGCCATCCGGAGTGATTGCCGGTGAGATCAATTCTTTCGCGATGGCTTGATGTACGCCGCGCACCGCGCGCACACCGGTGTATGAGCCCGACCCTCTCACGACGTGTGCTCCATACAGCCGCGCGAGCATCGAGGGCGCCTCACCGTCGACCGACGGGGAGATCATGAACCCCGGTTTCAATCCAGCGATGCTCCTGTCCGTCAGAAAACGCGCACAGATCAGAAGATGTTGATGCCAGAACACCGGCACGACGGCCCCATGCTCGCGAAGGAGTTGCTCGAGCCGCTCGGACCCGATCACTCGAATTCGAGCCGTACGCCAGACGAGCTCTAGAAATAGCGCCGTCAGCAGCACGGCGATGCGGTAGGCAAAGATGCGACCGCGAGTGAGGCGCCGCTTCGACTTCGTGCGTTTGCCTGTCGTGGTTGCTTGCAAGTCGTTCGAGGACACTGCTTGCCTTTTCGCGTGGCGGTTGACGTGAGCCAGCGTCGAGGAGCGCGACCGAGGCACGCGCACCAGGCGCCCAGCTCCAACCTAACGATCGAACCCGTGGCCAGTGCCCCGTCGTTCGCGGAAGCGATCGACCGAGGCACGACGCGAAAACGCCGCGCTGGGCGCGGCGTTTTCGTTCGAAATGGTGCCGGAGAAGAGATTCGAACTCCCGACCCGCGCATTACGAATGCGCTGCTCTACCAGCTGAGCTACTCCGGCGAGGGGGCGCAAGTATAAGGGATGGAGCTGAGATTAGAAGGGGATAGGCGATAGCGGATAGGGGATGAGGTACAAGCTCTCTACAAGGTAGCGCTGACCGGACTATCCGCTATCGCCCATCCCCTATCGCCTTCTTCTTGCGCAGCCGAATGACCACTTCAATCGCTTCGGCCTCCATGTCTGGCGGAAGCTCCGGGAAACGGCTGAAGGCAATCTCGTCAGGGCGGATATCGCGCAGCTCGCCCGTTTCCAAATCGTGGAAGTGATGATGGTGAGCTCGGGTGGAGTCGTATACCGAGCGCTCCGGATCCAAGTGGATCTGCCGCACGAGCCCGTGCTGCGCAAGGACCTTGAGTGTGTTGTAAACGGTCGCTTTGGAGACGCGTTCGCCCCCTTCGCGAACGGCGGCGAGGATCTGCTCGGCCGTCAAGTGCTTCGGGGCACTCATCAAGACGGAAGCGATTCGGATGCGTTGATCCGTAGGCTTCAGCCCGTGGGCGGACAGCTCTTTTGCGATCTGCTCGCGGTTCATCGGGAAAGAATCTGCGCTGTTCACGGCGGAAGGCTCGCCACTTCGTAAGTACCAGGGGAAGAGCATACCCCGCGGCATATTCAGCGGTAAACCGCCGCAGACCTATCACGGCGTGCGGGGCTCGTTCCCGGGCGAAAGTGCGCAAGTGGCCCATAAATCGAGAAATTGCAGGAGATCGCCGCCTCTATCGTGCGCTTCTCGGTTGCTCGAGGACGCACCCAGTGTATGGAATGCACCGAAAGGCGGGTCCGCGGACCTGCCGTGGTCTGACGCTCGTGGAGTTGATGGTCACGATCGCACTTGTCGCCATTGTGGGCACGATCGCGGCGCCATCCTTCTTGGATCTCAGGTTGAATGCCGCGCGCTCGGCATCGGTGAACGACTTCTTCCACGCGCTCTTTCTTGCGAGGGCCGAGGCGATCAAACGAGGGCACATCGTGAGTCTCTGTCGCTCCGCCGATGGACGATCGTGCGCGAGCCAAGATGCGCCTTGGACCGTGGGCTGGATGGTCTTCGTCAACGAAGATCGCGATGAGCCGGCGGAACGAGATTCGAACGAAGCGATCGTTGCGGTCTATGGTCCGCGCGACAACATGTCGATCAGCTCGAATCGAGCGACATATTCATTCCGCCCGCACACGCAAGGTGTCGTGAACGGCACGATCGTCTTCTGCGATCGGCGAGGATCCGAGCACGCCCGCGCCATCATCATCAGTCACACAGGGAGGCCTCGGGTTGCGACGCGGGATGCGAGCGGACGAGCGCTCAAATGCGCCGATGGCGCGTGATGGTGTTGATGTAAGCGACGGAAGTGATGGAGGCAACGAGAACTGCGCGCAGCGCTTTCTGACCTACATCACTTTCATCGCTTCCATCACCTACATCACTCCAATCACGCGCACGGCGCTTGATCGGTGCATTGCTCGACTTCGATCTGGATCGTCGCGTGTGTGATGCCGTAGTGATCCGCCAGCACCGCTTTCGCCTCCCGCAATACAGCGGAATGATCCGCACCCACGGCGACACACGCATGCATCGTGAGCAGTGTTTCTTGCGGACCGACGAGCCATGCGTGCACATGGTGAACGTCGCGAATCGCGGGGACTCGATTCTCGAGCGTGGCTCGCAGCTCAGCGATGTCCAACCAATCCGGCGAGCCTTCCATCAAGATGTGAGCCGAGCGGCGTACGAGCGCGATTGCGCTACGCACGATCAACCCACCCACGACCAGCGACAAGAGAGGATCGATGGGCAACCAACCGGTGAAGAGGATGACGATCGCAGCGACGATCGCAGCGATCGACCCCAACATGTCCCCGAGCACGTGCAGCGTCGCAGCAGACACGTTCATGTCGTGCGCATCGCCCTGCCGCAGCATCGTGAACACGATCAGATTCACTGCCAGACCCAGGGCGCCAATCCAGATCATGGCAGTCGCGTTCACGTCGACCGGGTTTGCGAGCCTTTGCACCGCTTCGAAGGCGATCCAACCGACGATGAAGAGCAGAGCGCAACCATTGACGAAGGCAGCGAGCACGCGCAGGCGTTGATAACCGAAAGAACGCTTGGTGTCGGCAGGCCGCGACGCGATCTTGCTTGCCGCCCACGCGAGCGCGAGGGCCGCGGAATCGGTCAGCATGTGGCCGGCATCTGCGATCAGCGCGAGCGAATTGGCGAATAGCCCACCCAGAAGCTCGACCACCATGAACACGGCAGTGAGTACGAAAGCGATGCCGAGCAGGCGGCTGCTATTTGGCGCGCCATGGTCATGGTGGTGCGCATGCCCGTGCCCATGAGCGTGCGGATGCGGGCCATGCGAGTGATGCGCGTGCATGCCTGGAAGCATAAAGCATTGACCTCGCTCGGAAGGCGTCGACCCCCTGTGTGAGGTCGCGAGCCGGATTCGCAACAGCTCCATGGATAAGCAAAGCCGCGCAAAAGCCGCTGAATTGCCCTCGTTGTTGCCCGGCGGAGACGGATTGCGAGAGGTATTTGGGCCGTCTTAGCTGCGTTCTGTTATCTCGAAGTCATGCGGGAAAAGATGAATCGGCTCTGAGGATCGACTGACAGTGTCGAAACACTTAACTACCCGTTCCGTCTCGGCTTTCATCCCCGGAAACCGTGTGCCACAATCGCCCGCGCTGCCGGTCCACCTATTCGATAAACGGCCGATTACGGCAGTAGGGAGGAGTCTTTGCTGACTGCCATCGCCCAGCCCGGACGTTGGGTGCAAAACTATAAGACTGAGGCGGTCCGCCACTCGGACAGCGCTCTAGGCAATCGCGGCCGCAATCGAACTTGGGATCCTCGCTCCTGATCGAGCGTGCCTCGATGGCTAGTAATCCCACCGACCATGTGATCGCTAACAGCGCCCCGAGCGGGGATACGCTGTTCTCCTCTCGAACCGCGAGCCGACGTAAAGCGAAAGCCGGCCTAGACGTCCTGCTGACGAAGGCCTCGATCGATTTCCAAAATCTCTCCCAAGAGAGCGCCGATCCAGTTCTGAGAGAAAACCTCGAAGCACTGCGCGAGGCCGCCGGTCTCGATACGGTGCTGCTCGGAACGTTCGATGAAGAGCGCAGCTCCATCCAAAGTCTGATCGCGGCGACGAGCATGTTCGCGACCTTCAATCCGGAAGTTCTACAAGGCGAGCCTCTCGAACGCCTCCCTTACTTCCGCGATCGTTTGGAGCACCTGCGCATCATCGAGATCCGCGACACTTCGCATCCGCGTCGAGATTTGATTGCCGAGTCCGCGCGACTTGCAGCGCTGCACATCGGCGCGGCATTGATCATCGGCATCGGCTTCGAAGGTCGCGTGCGGGGATTCATCGCACTTTGTTCCACGCTGCCGCGCGATAGCTGGGACGCTAATCTGCATTTGACGTTGAAGCTGCTTGGATCCAGTTACGCAAGCGGCATGGAGCGCCTCAAATATCGACGTCAGTTCACGGATATCGAAGAACGCAACGAGCTCGCGCTGCATGGCGCGAACGACGGTTTGTGGGACTTCGATCTCGACAAGAAGACGACTTACTTCTCGCCTCGCTGGAAAGCGATGCTTGGTTACTCGGACGAGGACATGGAGATCTTCTCCGACTGGCAACAACTGTTGCATCCGGAGGATCACGAGCGCGTGCACGCGGCGCTGCGCGAACATCTCTCCGGCAAAGAGCCGCTGTTCGAAAGCGTGCATCGGCTCAAACATCGCGACGGCGTCTGGTTATGGGTCGTCAGTCGCGCGAAAGCGCGCTTGGATGAGCAAGGTCGCGCCAGGAGGATCGTCGGCGTCGATCTCGACGTGACCGAGCGCAAGCTGTTCGAAGAGGCGTTATTCAAGGAGAAGGAGAGCGCACAGATTACGTTGCAGTCGATCGGCGACGGCGTGATCACGACGGATTCGAAGTGCTGCATCGAGTATCTCAATCCGGTCGCGGAGCAGCTTACCGGTTGGCGCCTCGAGCACGCACAAGGTCGGACGATCGACGAGATCTTCCGCAGCTTCCACGAAGAAACGTGCGAGCCGCTCGAGAATCCTCTGGCTGTGGCGATTCGCCGCACCCGCGCGATCAAGTCGGTACGCCCCACGCTTCTCATTCGTCGCGACGGCAACGAGCTCTACATCGAAAGCTGCGCGTCTCCTATTCGCGATGGCGCGGGGAACGTGTCGGGCGGCGTGCTCGTGTTCCATGACGTGAGCGAGAGCCGCGAGCTCAACCGCAAGCTCTCCTATCACGCGAGCCATGACATCCTCACGGGTCTCGTCAACCGGCGCGAGTTCGAGTCGCGGCTCGAGCGAGCGTTGAAGAGTGCGCGTGCGCGCGAAGCCTCGTTTGCGCTATGTCACATCGACTTGGATCAGTTCAAGATCATCAACGACAACTGCGGTCATAGCGCAGGCGATGCGCTGCTCGGGCAAGTCGGTGCGTTGCTCAAGTCGAAGATCCGTTGGCGCGACACAGTCGCGCGTCTGGGCGGCGATGAGTTCGGCGTGCTGCTCGAGAGCTGCTCTCTGGAAGAGGCGATTCGCAACGCCGAGGCGCTGCGCGAAGCCATTCGCAACTACAAGTTCGTGTGGGAGGAACGCACGTTCCGGCTCGGCGCGAGCATTGGCGTGGTACCCATTTCTCCGGAGAACGAAGACGTCGCTGCGCTCCTGTCGGCGGCCGATAGTGCGTGTGCCGCGGCGAAGGAGTCTGGGCGCAATCGCATTTACAGCTTCCAAGAGAACGACATCGATCTCATGCGCCGCCGTCGGGAGATGCAGTGGGCGGCACGCATCAACAACGCGCTGGAAGATGGACGCTTCGAAATCTTCAGACAGGTCATTCAGCCGCTGCAGGAGCCTCAACAGGGACTGCACTACGAGTTGCTGCTTCGCATGCGGGATGAAGCAGGCAAGATCGTTTCGCCCGATCAGTTCATCGCCGCTGCGGAGCGTTATGGCCTTACGCCGAACATCGATCGCTGGATGATCGAGCACGCGCTGCGTTGGTTGGTGTCCGAAGCCGATGAGCGCGAGAAGCTCGCGATGTGCTCGATCAACTTGTCCGGCCAGAGCTTGGGCGATGACAAGTTCCTGCCTTTCGTCATCGATCATTTCCATCGTAGCGGAATCGATGCGTCGAAGATCTGCTTCGAAATCACCGAAACCGCCGCGATCGCAAGCTTCTCGCAAGCGAATCGTTTCATTCACGCGCTGAAGGAGCTTGGATGTCGATTCGCCCTCGATGACTTCGGTACGGGGTTGTCTTCGTTCGGTTATCTCAAGCACTTCCCCGTGGACTTCCTGAAGATCGACGGCAGCTTCGTCAAAGAGATCCTGCACGACCCGATCGATCGCGAGATGGTGCGCTCCATCAATGAGATCGGTCACCTCACCGGTAAACAAACGATTGCGGAGTTCGCCGAGAACGCAGAGATCATCGAGATGCTCCGCAGCCTAGGCGTCGACTACGCACAAGGCTACGGCATCGCAACGCCGCAGCGGGTGCTGAGAGCGGCGGGGGCAGAGCGAGCGCAGTAGTAGCTGCGCCAAGTGACACAGTGACGAAGTGACGAAGTCAGAACACGCGCACTGCGCTCGTCACGCTACCTTCAGTTGCCTTACTTATCCTGTTCGGCACGATGACGTGCCCGGTTCTTCTCTGACTTCGTCACTCCGTCACCCCGTCACTTCGTCACTCGAGTGGGTGATCACTCAAAGCGCATCGACAAATCGACCGCTCGCACATGCTTCGTGAGCGCGCCGACGGAGATGAAGTCGACGCCTGTTTCCGCGACTGCGCGTAGTGTGTCCAAGCTGACGTTGCCTGAGGCTTCGAGCTCTGCGCGCTGAGCGTGCGTGCGGGAGATGCGCACGGCTTCGCGCATTTGATCGAGAGAGAAGTTGTCTAGAAGGATGCGATCGACGTTGCAGTCGAGGGCTTGCTTCAGCTGCTCCAGGTTCTCGACTTCCACCTCGATCATCACCTTGCGGGGTGCCTTCCGAGCGGCGCGTACTGCGGCGTCGATCGAGCCCGCCGCGGCGATGTGGTTTTCCTTGACCAAGATCGCGTCGAAGAGACCGATGCGATGATTCGTGCCACCGCCGCAGCGTACGGCGTACTTCTGAGCAAGTCGCAAACCCGGAATTGTCTTGCGTGTGTCCAGTATCCGACAACCGGTGCCGGCCACCGCATCGACATAGGTGGCTGTGACCGTTGCCGTCGCGGACAGCGACTGCAGGAAGTTCAGCGCGGTCCGTTCCCCAGTGAGCATCGCTCTAGCGGGCCCTTCAATCGAGCACAAAACGTCATTCGGTTGCGTGCGCGTACCATCAGCAACTTTCCAATCGATGCGCACACGCTCATCGAGCTGCCGAAATACTTCGTTGACCCAAACGACGCCGCAGATTACCGCATTCTCGCGCGTGAGGATCGTGGCGCGACCTTGCTGGTCCTCCGGGATCAACTGTGCCGTGAGATCGCCGTCGGCGACGTCCTCTGCGAGCGCGAGACGAACGGTTTCGGCAATGTAGGAGGGGGCTGGAGTGGTCATCCTGGCAGAATAACGCGACGGGTGACGGGTGACGAGTGACGGGCAAGATCCCGCGGCTTCCCGTTCTCAGTGGCCCGAACATGTGGCGATTGAGCCAGCTGGGCGGCTAAAGGCGTGTGCGTTTGAAGAACGGCGTACCGATCCCCATAATTGAACCGACCGTCGCCTGTTATGCCGGAATTTCCCCTCCAACCTGTCGAATCGCCCTGCGTCAAAGTCTGCGTGCTCGACCAGCAGAACGTCTGTGTCGGTTGCGGGCGGACACTCGAGGAGATCGCCGCTTGGAGTCGGGCGTCGCCGGAAACCCAGCAAGCCATTTGCCTTGCAGCAGCGGAACGTTTGGAAATCGCGAAGGTCCGTGTCTCAGCCCGTAGGCCGTAGCCCATCGCCCGAATAGTCGAGGTACTTAGTCCGTGGACGTCATCGAACGCATCAAGTCGCAACTCTCGTCGAACCCCGTCGTGCTCTACATGAAAGGCACGCCTGATTTCCCCCAGTGCGGATTTTCGGCCGCCGCGGTTCGCGCACTGAGCGCCTCAGGAGCTCAATTTGCGCACGTGAATATTTTCGAAGATCCCGAGCTGCGCGAGGCGCTGAAGCAGTACTCGAACTGGCCCACCTATCCGCAGCTTTATGTGAATGGCGAGCTGATCGGCGGGTCGGACATCATTCTGGAAATGTACAAGAGCGGGGAATTGCAGAAGTTGGTAGCAGACGCGAAATGAGGGTGTCAGAAAGCTGGCGCTAGAAGGCTGATGCTGGAAAGGCTGCCGTTGTCGCCGAGCAAGCTGACGCTAGACAGAGCGAGCCGCACGTGCATGTCGTTCGTGAGATTTGTCTCAACGATAGCTCTCTAGCGGAGCGTCGTGGAGCTTACTAGCGCCAGCTCTCTAGCGACAGCTTACTGCCGTCGCTGGTCACGGTGTAATCGGTTTAACAGCGCCAAACCGGTTACACACGGCACAAAAAAGCTCCGCCGTTCGCATCGCGTCATACGCGGCGGAGTGCGCTTCTTCCGAATCCCACGCGATCCCTGCTGCTTGCAGTGCCTTCCCGAGAACGGTCTGTCCGTAAACGACGCCCGCAAGCGTCGCGGTGTCGAAGCTCGAGAACGGGTGAAAAGGATTGCGTTTGAGCTGGTTGCGTTCGACGGCGGCGTTGAGAAAGTTCAGGTCGAAATACGCGTTGTGCCCCACGAGAATGGCGCGCGTGCAATCGTTGTCTTTCATGGCACGGCGTACTTCTTTGAAGATGCGCGTCAAGGCGTCCTTCTCGGGGATCGCTGGGCGCAACGGGTGGAAAGGATCGATGCCCGTCACTGCGAGCGAGGCGGGTTCGAGCCCGGCGCCGGGGAAAGGCTGCACGTGGAAGCGCCAGCTTTCTCCGGGTTTCAACGTGCCATCGCCTTGGATCTCGATGAGTACCGCCGCTATCTCGAGCAGTGCATCGGTGTTCGGGTTGAAACCGCCGCATTCCACATCGATGACGACAGGCAAGAAGCCGCGAAATCGGCTCGCCATCGGAAGCTTGTCGCTCAAGTTCGCGGTTCCTCGCGCGATCGCCAACGCATCGTTTCGCCCGCGCGGAAAGGCACGATGTCCGAATCGCCAAAGGTGTAAGACGCCGGCACCGTCCATGCTTCGCGCGCGAGCGTGATCGTCTCGCGATTGCGCGGCAATCCATAGAAGTCCGCGCCTCGTTCAGAGGCGAATGCCTGTAATCGATCCAGCCGTCCTGCATCATCGAACGCTTCCGCGTACAGCTCGATTGCGGCGTGCGCAGAAAAGATGCCCGCACATCCGCACGCATGCTCCTTCGTGTGTTTCGCATGCGGTGCGCTGTCCGTGCCGAGAAAGAATCTCGGGCAGTCGCTCGTCGCGGCTTCGATCAGCGCCGCGCGATCGTGCTCGCGCTTCAGCACCGGCAAGCAATAGTGATGAGGACGAATGCCGCCTTGGAAGAGGGCGTTGCGATTGAGCAAGAGATGTTGCGGTGTGATCGTGGCCCCCACGCAGTCCCGCGCCGAGCGCACGAACTGCACAGCCTCGCGTGTGGTGACGTGCTCGAACACGACCTTGAGCTGCGGGAAGCGCTGCACGACCTCGGCGAGGACCCGATCGATGAATACGCGTTCGCGATCGAAAACGTCGACCTCGGGTGCGGTGACCTCGCCATGCACTTGTAAGACGAGCCCACACTCCTGCATGGCTTCCAGTGTGCCGAAGATCCTCTCGATCGCCGTCACACCCGCATCTGAATGAGTGGTCGCACCCGCAGGATACAGTTTCGCGCCGACGATGAACCCGCTCTCGCGTGCCGCGCGGATTTCCGCAGGTCGCGTAGTGTCCGTTAGATAAAGCGTCATCAACGGCTCGAACTTGAGTCCTTTCGGCAGGGCGGCGCGAATTCGCTCTCGATAAGCGTGCGCCAGCGCGACCGTCGTTACGGGTGGTTTCAAGTTCGGCATGACGATAGCACGCGCGAATTGACGTGCGGTAAATGGGAGCACGCTCGCCAAGTGCGCGCCGTCGCGCAGATGAAGGTGCCAATCGTCAGGGCGGGTGAGAGTGAGTGTGCGCATGCGCGAGTGTTGGGTCTTGGGCCTACTGGTCAACTGGCCATTGGCGACTGGCCAGAACGAGCTGCCCGGAAAGTGCCTGAGAACGATGGCTTCGATGCAAACAATGGTAATGAAGCTTACAGCATCGGCTGAACGCGCTCTCTATTTGGACCTACGAACGCGCGATCTCGCGCCGCGGGTTCTGGCCAGCATGCCAGTGGCCAGTTGACCAGTTGGCCGGTTCGTAAGCACCCCATCTTCGAGCAATTGCGCTGTGTAGCGCACGCCGAAGCCCGTGAAGTCGGTCGGGATGTGCGCGAGTCCGCCACTGCGATTACTCGCTGCCAGATCGAGGTGAATCCACGCAATCTCCTTGGGTACGAACCGATTCAAGAAGCGTGCGGCGAGGATGTGATCGCCTTTGCTGTCGGGCGTGCACTGGAGGATGTCGGCCACGTGCGATTCGAGATCCGAATCGAAATCCTCGTCCATGGGAAACGGCCACACGCGCTCTCCGCTCGTGCGACCGCACCGCTCGATGAGAGGATGCAGATCCGGTCGATTCGTGAACGCGCCGCTGAACCGCTCGGTGAGCGCATTCACACAGGCGCCCGTCAGCGTTGCGTAGTCGATAATCAGCTCAGGCTGTTCGCGTGCGGCGAGTGCGAGCGTATCGGCGAGCACCATGCGCCCTTCGGCATCGCTGTGGGCCACTTGAATCGTGACACCGTTCGATGCGCGCACGACTTCCTGCGGCCGATACGCGCGTGCGCCGATCTGATTCTCCGTAATCGCGAGCCAGCAATCGATGTCATACGGCGTTTGCATCTCGGTCAACGCAAGCAACGTGCCCACGGCGACCGCGCTACCCTGCATATCTTCATGCATGTGGTACATGCCTTTGTGAGTCTTGAGATTGATGCCGCCGGTATCGAAGCAGATGCCTTTGCCGATGAGCGCGAGACGACGTGCCTTCGATCTTCCCGATGCGCGATAACGCAGCCGCACGATCCCTGCGCCTCGGTGGTCATTCGCCCGTGCAACCGCCAGGAATGCGCCCGCACCTGCGCGACGCAACGCTGCATCATCGAAGAACTTGAAGTCCCACCCGTGCTGTCTCGCGAGCACCTGCAGTGCGCGCCGATAGCCGAGCGTGTCCAAGACATTGGGCGGCAACATCGTGAGCCATCGGGCGAGATGATTGCCGCGATCGATCGCGCGCGTGCGTTCGACATCGACCGCGGGACCTTCGCTCAGCAACACGATCTCTGCCACTTTCGTGTGGTTGGTTTTCTTCGACTTGAACTGCGGCATGGGGGCGCTCCAGGCGAGCCCCGCGGCGAGCAAGCTCTCCAATAATTGCGTGCTCCTCGTCGTCTCCATTGCGTGTGTCGTGAGCAGTACGCGCGCCTTCAGCGAGGGACAGAGCTCCTTCCATGCGCGCGCCGCCTGGCTCAGCTGCTCGAACGTACTTGCGCCTGGCTTCGCGAACAGGATGATGACAGGCATCGCTCCTGCGCCGACCCGAGCATGCAGGCAGCGAGCTGGGGCGACCTTGCGCGCGTCGCGATAGAGCTTCAGCCAAAGCTGAGCGTGAGGTAGAGATTGGAGTGCGGATTCGGCATTTTCGTCCGAGCAGACGATGATCGCGGCATCATGAGCCTGCAATGCACGCTCGGTGATCGAACCACGTCGAGTGAGGATGCGCGTGTCGCGCTCTGCGGGAAGCAATTCCACGTTTTCGCGTTCCTTGACGCCAAAAATTCAAACTCCGATCATACGCGCGCTTTTTGAGCCGTACGAACTTGGGTGGCGGCAGAATCGCGGCTTTCCCGGCATTTTTTCATGCCCGGTAAATCGCTCCGAAACCCTCTGCAGCGCGCTCGACGCGCACCTGCTCGCAGCGCGCTGAATGATCGAGGCGCCTCGCCATACGGAACAGAGAGCTACGCTACGGAAGGCGGATCCAGCGCGCATAGCGCGAGCTTTCGAAAGATGCGTTGCCGTCTTTCGTCAGTCACGTAGGAACGCTGCTTCGGAAGCGCGGCGTTTCGACAATGGCCAACGAGTAGCACAGTAATGTCATCCGAACCCTCCAGGTTTGACGATTTCGATCCCCAGGAAACCAAGGAATGGCTCGAATCGATCGATTCGGTGCTGAAGACGCACGGCGCAGAGCGTGCGCATTTCCTGCTCGAACGCTTGATCGACTACACCCGCCGCTCCGGCGCGTACTTGCCATTCCGTCCGAATACCGCGTACGTCAACACGATCTCCGTCGGACAGGAGAAGGAGTATCCGGGCGATCGCACGATCGAGCGACGCATCGAGGCTTACCTTCGTTGGAACGCGATGGCGATGGTCGTGCAAGCGAATCGTCAGAGCTCCGAATACGGCGGACATATCGCAACGTATGCGTCGGCCGCCACGCTGTATGAGGTGGGCTTCAATCACTTCTGGCGTGCGCCGAGCGATCAGCATCCCGGCGACATGATCTTCATGCAGGGACATGCTTCGCCCGGCATCTATGCCCGCGCCTATCTCGAAGGCCGCTTGTCTGAGAACAATCTGCGTCACTTCCGTCAGGAAGTCGCAAGCTCGGATGGGTTGAGCTCATATCCGCACCCGTGGCTCATGCCGGACTTCTGGCAGTTCCCGACGGTGTCGATGGGCCTCGGCCCGATGATGGCGATTTACCAGGCGCGCTTCCAACGCTATCTCGAGAATCGCGGTGTCGTGCCGCAAAGCGATCGCAAGATTTGGGCGTTCCTGGGCGACGGTGAGATGGACGAGCCGGAGTCGATGGGCGCGATCACGATGCCGGTGCGCGAGAAGCTCGACAACCTCGTCTTCGTCATCAACTGCAACCTGCAGCGGCTCGATGGTCCCGTTCGTGGCAACGGCAAGATCATTCAGGAGCTCGAAGCGGCATTCCTCGGCGCAGGTTGGAACGTCATCAAGGTGCTGTGGGGCTCGCGTTGGGATCCGCTCTTTGCGCGCGACACGAAAGGCTTGCTGCGCCGAGTGATGGAAGAGTGCGTCGACGGCGAGTATCAGAACTTCAAGGCCAAGGGCGGTGCGTACACGCGCGAGAATTTCTTCGGCAAGTATCCGGAGCTGAAGGAGATGGTTGCCACGATGTCTGACGATGACATCTGGCGCTTGAATCGTGGCGGTCACGACTACAAGAAAGTGTGGAATGCCTACAACGCGGCGGTGAACCACAAGGGGCAACCGACGGTGATCCTCGCGAAGACCGTCAAAGGCTTCTTGATGGGCCGTTGGGGCGAGAGCCAGAACATCACGCACCAGCAGAAGAAGCTCGATGACGAGGCGCTGAAGGAATTCCGCAACCGGATCTTCATCGAGATTTCGGATGAAGAGATTGCTAAGGCGCCGTTCAAGAAGCTGCCGGAAGACAGCCCCGAGATGAAGTATCTGCGCGAGCGGCGCAAGACGCTCGGCGGATCGTTGCCGCAGCGACGCTACGATGTGCCGAAGCTCGAAGTGCCTGCCCTCGAGGTCTTCGATTCGCTACTGCAGAGCTCCGCCGATCGCGAGTTCTCCACCACGATGGCGCTCGTGCGTATTCTGCAAACGCTGATCAAAGACAAGAATATCGGCAAGCACGTCGTGCCGATCGTTCCGGACGAGGCCCGCACGTTCGGCATGGAGGGCATGTTCCGTCAGGTCGGAATCTATTCATCGGCCGGGCAGCTCTACACGCCGCAGGATGCCGATCAGCTGATGTTCTACAAGGAAGACAGGAAGGGCCAGATCCTCGAAGAGGGCATCAACGAAGCCGGTTCGATGTGCTCGTGGATTGCCGCGGCGACCGCTTATGCGAACTACGGCGTGAGCATGATTCCGTTCTACATCTACTACTCGATGTTCGGCTTCCAGCGCGTCGGCGATTTCGTCTGGGCCGCAGGCGACAGCCAAGCGCGCGGCTTCCTCATCGGCGGCACGGCAGGTCGCACGACGCTCGCGGGCGAAGGCTTGCAGCATCAAGACGGTCACAGCCAGTTGATGTTCACTGTCGTGCCGAACTGCATCTCGTACGATCCGACGTTCGCGTACGAGTTGACCGTAATCATTCAAGACGGCCTGCGCCGCATGTACGCCGAGCAGGAAGACATCTTCTATTACATCACCTGCATGAACGAGAACTACGCGCACCCGGCGATGCCGAAAGGCGCGGAGAAGGGGATTCTGAAGGGGATGTACCTGTTCAAGAGCGGCGGCAAAGGTAAGGTGCGAGTCAATCTGCTCGGCTCCGGCACGATCTTGCGCGAGGTGATCCTCGCCTCCGAGATTCTCGAGAAGGATTACGGCGTGCCCTCCGACATCTTCAGCGTGCCGAGCTTCTCGGAATTGCGTCGCGAAGCGCTCGATGTCGATCGCCACAACCTGCTTCATCCCGACAAGCCCGAGAAGACGCCGTATGTGCGCGAATGCTTGGGCGATCGGCCGGGACCGTTCATCGCGGCAACCGACTACATGAAGATCGTGCCGGATCAGATTCGACAGTGGGTGCCCGGACGCTACGTCGTTCTCGGCACGGATGGCTATGGTCGCAGCGATTCGCGCGCGCAACTGCGTAAGCACTTCGAAGTCGATCGGCATCACATCGTCGTCGCGGCACTGAAGGCCTTGGCCGACGAAGGCAAGTTGGATATGGCGACGGTCAAGGGCGCGATGAAGAAGTTCAACATCGATCCCGACAAGCCGAATCCGGTGACGCAATGAAGAGAGAAGGCGATGGGGGATGGGGGATAGCGCATGGTCTGAGCCGCGGTGCTTCATCGCGTCTGACCGCTTGTCCGCGTTGCGCGCCCCCACAGCCGATCTGACGATCCCCTATCCGCTATCCCCTAGCCCCTTCAGCTTTCCGTACCCATGGCCACCGAAATCAAAGTACCCGACATAGGCGACTTCAAAGACGTCGAGGTCATCGACGTGCTCGTGAAGGTTGGCGATCAGATCGAGATCGACACGCCGTTGCTGACGCTCGAAACCGAGAAGGCCACCATGGATGTGCCAGCCACGAGCGCAGGCGTCGTGAAAACGGTTGCGGTGAAGAAGGGTGATCGTGTCTCGAAAGGCAGTGTAATACTCACTCTTCAAGTGTCCGGCGGACACGCGACGGCGGACGCGGATAAACCGTCCGAGCAGACGAAGTCCTCGGCTGCAAAAGAAGCACAGGCTGAGGGCGCAGGCGCGAGCGCGCCAGCTTCCGGCCAGTCGCCAGTGGCCAGTAGCCAGCGGCCCGCTGGTGGCGTCGCCAGCATCACAGTCCCCGACATCGGCGACTTCAAGGATGTGGAAGTCATCGAAGTGCTGGTGAAGGCAGGAGACACGATCGAAGTCGATACGCCGCTTCTGACGCTCGAAACCGAGAAGGCGACGATAGATGTGCCGTCGACGAGCGCGGGCGTCGTGAAGTCGGTTGCGATCAAGAAAGGCGATCGCGTTTCGAAGGGCAGCGCGATTCTCGCCCTCGAGACCACAGGCGCGGCACCGGCTGCGGCGCCTCAGGCAGATCGAGCGGAAGCGGCTCCGGCTGCGCCAGCGCCAACAGCAGCGCCAGCCGAAGCGCCGCGAGCACCTGCACCCGGTCCCGCGTCTGCAGCAAAGGCTGCTGCGCCGGCGGATATGAACGTCTCCTTCAGTGGCGCGCATGCAAGCCCGTCCGTACGCAAGTTCGCTCGCGAGCTCGGCGCGGATTTGAATCGCGTCAAGGGCACGGGCGTCAAAGGCCGCATCACGGCGGATGATGTGAAAGCCTGGGTGAAGCAGGTGCTCACGTCGGGCGCCGGTGCCGTCGCTGGTGGCGGTGCGCTGCCCAAAGTGCCTGAAGTCGATTTCGCGAAGTTCGGCGAGATCGAAGTCAAACCGCTCGGACGTATTCAGAAGATCTCCGGTCCGCGTCTGCAGGCGAGCTGGTTGAACATCCCGCATGTTTGGCAGATGGATGAAGCCGACATCACGGAGATGGAAGACTCGCGCAAGAGTCTGAAGGCACAAGCCGAGGCGCGAGGCATCAAGCTCACGCCACTCGCGTTCATCCTGCGCGCCTGTGTGAAAGCCTTGCAGCAGTTCCCCGTCGTGAACAGCTCGCTCGATCCGTCTGGTCAGAACCTCGTGATGAAGAAGTATCTGCACCTCGGATTTGCCGCTGATACGCCGAATGGCTTGGTCGTGCCGGTGATCCGCGACGCCGACAAGAAGGACATCTACGAGATCGCGCGCGATCTCGGCACGCTGTCTGAGAAGGCGCGAGCAGGCAAGTTGTCTGCTGCCGAGATGCAAGGCGCGTGCTTCACCGTGTCGAGCTTGGGCGGAATCGGGGGAACCTCGTTCACGCCGATCATCAATGCGCCGGAGGTTGCGATCTTGGGCGTCGCGCGATCGAGCATGCGGCCCGTGTGGAAGGACAATCAGTTCGTGCCTCGGCTCATCCTGCCGTTCACGTTTGCGTACGACCACCGGGTCATCGACGGCGCTGCCGGCGCTCGCTTCACGACTTACCTCGCGCAGCAACTCGCGGACGTGAAGGGACTGTTGGAAGCAGTGCCGTGAGCAACAGCGTGGGTGCTTACTGGCCAACTGGCAATCGGCCGCTGGCCAGAGCGCTCGCTCAAGAGCTGAGCGGCACGGTTCCGAGTCGTTTGTTTTCGTTTCTGGTCTCTGGCCAGTCGCCAGTAGCCAGTTAGCCAGTAGGCCAACATGACCGACATCCTCGTTCCCGATATTGGCGATTTCAAAGACGTCGAGGTCATCGACGTGCTCGTGAAATCGGGCGATCGCATCGAGCTCGAAACGCCGCTCGTCACGCTCGAGACCGATAAGGCAACGATCGATGTGCCTGCGTCGGCGGCGGGCACAGTGAAGTCGGTTGCGCTCAAGAAGGGCGACAGAGTATCCAAGGGCAGTTTGATTTTGTCGGTGGAGGCGTCTGGGGAAGCTCGGCCCTCACCCCAACCCTCTCCCAAGGCGGGAGAGGGAGAAAAAACTGCGTCTGCGGCAGCTGGTGGAGCTTCTGCCTCCACGCAAGAAAAGGCGTCTTCCAGCTCCGCGCCCGCGCCAGCACCTTCTGCTCCCTCTCCCGCGGCGGGAGAGGGACGGGGTGAGAGCGCGCGCGCAAGCGAAGCGCCCGCTGCAAAGACGCCGCATTCCTACGATTTCGATGTCGTCGTGCTGGGTTCGGGTCCAGGGGGCTACACCGCTGCATTTCGCGCGGCCGATCTCGGCATGAAGACCGCGCTCATCGAGCGTTGGCCGCAGCTCGGTGGCGTATGTCTCAACGTCGGTTGCATTCCATCGAAGGCTTTGCTGCACGCAGCAAAGGTCATCGAAGAAGCGCACGAGATGGAATCGGCGGGCATCAAGTTCGGCGAGCCGAAGATCGAGCCGGCGAAGCTGCGCGATTGGAAGAACAAGGTCGTCACGCGTCTCACGGGCGGGCTCGCCACGATGGCGAAGCAGCGTAAAGTGGAAGTCATTCGTGGCTATGGACGGTTCGTGTCCGATCACGAGATTGCCATCGAGGAATCGTCGACGACAGCGACGTCTGCACAAACGGCCGGCGGCAACGGCAAGGAGATGCGTCGAGTCTCTTTCGCTCATTGCATCATCGCCGCGGGCTCCGAATCCGTGCGCCTGCCGGGACTGCCGGACGATCCGCGCATCATCGATTCGACGGGCGCACTTGAGCTCGAGCTACCCAAGCGCTTGCTCGTCGTGGGCGGCGGCATCATCGGCCTCGAGATGGCGACTGTCTATCAGGCGCTCGGCGTCAAAGTGTCAGTGGTCGAGCTCACCGATGGCCTCATGCCGGGTTGCGATCGCGATCTCGTGCGTCCGCTCGAGAAGCGCATCGCGAAGCGTTACGAGCGAATCATGGTGAAGACGAAGGTCACCAAGATCGAATCCGAGAAGAGCGGCTTGCGAGTGCATTTCGAAAGTGCCCTCACCCCTAACCCTCTCCCGCAAGCGGGAGAGGGGGAGCCGGCTGAGACCGCCTCTAACTCGGCGCCCGAGCCGCAGCTCTACGACAGAGTTCTCATCGCGGTCGGCCGTTCGCCCAACGGCAAACGCATCGGCGCTGAAGCTGCGGGCGTGCTCGTCAACGAACGCGGTTTCATCCCAGTCGATCGCCAGATGCGCACGAACGTTCCGCACATCTTTGCCATCGGTGATATCGCTGGCCCGCCGATGCTCGCGCACAAGGCGACGCACGAAGGCAAACTCGCGGCCGAAGTTGCCCATGGCGAGAAGCGCGCCTTCGACGCGCGCGTGATTCCGTCGGTCGCTTATACCGATCCCGAAGTTGCTTGGGTCGGCGTGACCGAAACGGATGCGAAGGCGAAAGGCATCGCGTACGAAAAAGCTAACTTCCCCTGGGCTGCGAGCGGACGATCTCTCTCCCTGGGTCGTGACGAAGGCTTCACGAAGCTGCTGTTCGATCCCGAGACACACCGTGTGATCGGCGGCGGTATCGTGGGTCCGAACGCCGGCGATCTCATCGCTGAAGTCGCGCTCGCAATCGAAATGGGCAGCGACGCCGCCGACATCGGCCTTACGATCCATCCGCATCCGACGCTCTCCGAGACGATCGCATTTGCCGCCGAGGCGTATGAGGGGACGCTGACGGATTTGTATTTGCCTAAGAAGAAATAGGACGGGCCTACGCTATCGTCGGCGGGTGGGCCTCACGGCGAGAAGGCCTGCGTCGCTCGGCGCGTAGGCCTAACGGCGGGCCCGAATTCGCGTACCGGTGACGACGAACTGTTTCGTGAGCAACTCTTCTCTGACCCGCCGTTAGGCCCGCCCGCCGACAACTGCAGGCCTACTCGCCGAGAGGCCTCCCCGCCGAGGGACGCAGGCCTACGCGCTTCGTTTCGCGAAGCGCGAGGAAACCCTTGGCTCCTTAGGGCCACAGACCCTAATTGATCGTGCGGCTAAGATGCGAGTTCGACCATAACAATCGATGGGGAGGAATTGCCGTGGATATCAACAAGATCATTGCGCGCGCAAAAGCGATCTTGATGCAGCCCAAGACGGAGTGGCCGGTCGTCGCGGGCGAGCCTGCGACGGTGGGCGATCTGTACAAGAGCTACATCGTGCCGCTGGCCGCTTTGCCGGCGCTTGCGGCGTTCGTCAAGGGCAGCTTCATCGGGACCACGATTCCGTTCGCGGGCACCATCCGTACTCCGATCGGTACAGGCCTCGTCGGGATGCTGATCTCCTATGCGCTCGCGCTGGTCTCGATCTACGTTATGGCACTGATCGTCGATGCGCTCGCGCCGACGTTCGGCGCGCAGAAAGATCGCACGCAAGCGGTCAAGACCGTCGCTTACTCGTATACGGCCGCATGGGTGGCCGGCATTGCCGTGATCGTGCCCGCGCTCGGCATACTGATCGCACTCGCTGGCGCGATCTACAGCATCTATCTCTTGTATGTCGGTCTGCCGCATACGATGAAGGCGCCGCAAGAAAAATCGGCTGGCTACACAGCCGTCACGATCATTGTGGCGATCGTGTTGTACTTCGTGGTCGCGGCCGTGGTGGGCACCGTGGCGGGCATTGGTTTCAGCGCTGCAGGGGGTGCGGGCGCGTTCTCGAGCAGCGATGTGGCGGTGGACAAAGACAGCCCGCTCGGCAAGCTCGAGCAATGGGGCAAGGACGTAGAGGAAGCGAGCAAGAAGCTCGAAGCAGCACAGGCCTCCGGCGATCAGGCAGCACAAGAGGCGGCGCTCGAGCAGATGATGGGTGCGGCCCTAGGCGGCGGTGGCGCGGTGGAAGCGCTTCCCGCCGATCGTCTCAAACCCTTCATTCCCGATACGTTGATGGGTCTGCCGCGCAGCGACTTTTCCGTCGAGCGCAACAGCGCCATGGGTTTGCAGATCACGACCGCTACAGCGAGCTACATAGACGAGCAGAGTGGGCGTACGATCGACCTCGAGATCGTCGATACGGGCTCCGCGAAGGGACTTCTTGCGCTTGCGGGGTTTTCCGGAATGGAAGGCGAGAGCGAATCGAACGGCACGGTCGAGAAGGTCTATCGTGACGATGGCCGCCTCATTCGCGAGTATTGGGATCGCGAAGGTTCGAACGGCGAATATGTCGTCGTCGTCGCAGACCGATTCACCGTAAAAGTCACAGGTCAAGCTGACGACATCGACGAACTCAAGGATGCGCTCGATGGCGTGGATCTCGATGCGCTCGAGGATCTGAAGGACGAGGGTGTGCAAGGCTGAAGCGACTCTGACGCGAGGCGTCGATGCTGCCGGAGCGAATGCAAGTGATGGAGATCGTGCGGCCGGGTGGACCCGAGGTCCTCGCGGCTGCCGATCGACCTTTGCCTGCGGTCGGTCCGACAGATGTATTGATTCAGGTCGCGGCGGCAGGACTGAATCGCCCTGACGTTCTGCAACGTCGCGGTCACTATCCGCCGCCAGCCGGCGCACCCGAGTGGCCCGGGCTGGAAGTGTCAGGCACGGTGGCGGGGCTCGGAAGCCAAGTCGATCGGTTTCGAATTGGCGATCCGGTGTGTGCGTTACTGCAAGGAGGAGGGTACGCGCAGTTCGCCGCGGTCGATGCTCGACAGGTGCTGCACATTCCCCGCGGGCTCAGCATGATCGAAGCCGCAGCGCTTCCAGAAGTGAGCTTCACAGTGTGGAGCAATGTCTTCGAGCGTGGCCGTTTGGGCGCTCACGACACGCTGCTCGTGCACGGGGGGTCGAGCGGCATCGGATCGTTCGCGATTCAACTCGCGGGGGCACGCGGTCACACGGTGTTCGCGACGGCAGGTTCGGATGAGAAGTGCCGATTCTGCGAGCGGCTGGGTGCGGCGCACGCGATCAATTACAAGCGCGAAGACTTCGTCGAGCGAATCGCCGACCTGACTCAAGAGCGAGGTGTCGATGTCGTTCTCGACATGGTGGGCGGGAGCTATCTATCTCGCAATCTGCTAGCGCTCGCGGAGGAAGGCAGGCTCGTCGTCATCGCCGCGCAACGGGGGGTGGTCGGCGAATTGGATCTGGTACGCATGATGCAGCGGCGTATCGTGATCACCGGTTCACTGTTGCGTCCCCGCTCCGTCGATTTCAAGGACCGCGTGAGGCAACAGCTCGAAGCGAACGTCTGGCCGCGCTTGAGCTCGGGCGCGATACGCCCCATCGTCGATCGTGTATTTGCCCTGTCCGAGGCCGCGGCCGCGCACGAATACATGGAAAGCGGTACGCACAAAGGTAAGATCGTGCTCGAAGTCTCGCCGCCATAGAAGTCGCAGCGCCTCGATGCATAGAGTCGCAGTCGCTGTCATCCTGCTCGTCATTCTGCTCGGAGCGATTGCTTTCGCTCCGCCGAGTCAAGGAGGGTTCCTGTGGCTGCGCACGCTGCACAACTTCGCACACGGACCGATTTTCGGGTGCATCGCGCTCATCCTGCTCTATGTGCTGCGCGGCCAGCCGCGCTTCGCTGCACGCACACCGCTGGTTCAGTACGGTGTCATCTTCGCGATTGCCTTCGCGCTTGGAATCGCGACTGAGATCGCGCAGTTAGGAACGGGTCGAGACGCTTCGATCGAAGATCTCATTACGGATCTGCTCGGTGCGTCAGCTTTCCTGCTTGTGTTCTCCGCCATCGACCCGGCTCTTCGCGCCTCTTCGAAGCGCCGACGCTCGACGCTGGCGCTCGCAGGTCTGATGCTGGTGCTTGTGCTGGCTTGGCCGCCCGTCGAGGTTGCGTATGCCTATGCGCAACGGGCGCGTTCGTTTCCTGTCATCGTGGATTTCAACGAGCGTCTCGGCCTGCGCTTCGTGGCGAAGCAAGGGGTCCTCGCGCAAGCTGTGCCGCTTCCGGAGCGCTGGGCGGCGACACCGGGCGAGCGCGCACTTCACGTTCGTTTCGTCGGCGATGCCTGGCCCGGTGTCGAGATCTTCGAGGTGCCGCCCGACTGGAGCGAGTATCGAGTACTCGTGCTCGACCTTGTCAATCCAAGTGAGACGGATCTCAACATCACCGTTCGTATCGACGATCGGCAACACAATCGCCAGTTCCACGATCGTTACAACGGGCGGTTTATTCTGCGGGCGCGCACTCGCGAGGTGCTTCGAATTCCACTGTCGGAGGTAGAGCGCGCACCACGCGGACGTCCCTTCGATCTACAGCACGTTGCACGCATGCTGATCTTTAAGCGCGAGACGCAGTCCGACGAAGCGCTTTACTTCGTTCGCGCAGCACTCGAGTAGCGCGTTACTGAGCACTAGAACGAAATTACGGTGCGAATCGATTCGCCGCGCTGCATGAGCGCAAAACCGTCGTTGATCTGCTCGAACGGCAGACGATGCGTGACGAGTGAATCCAAGTCGATCTTGCGTTCCATGTACCAATCGACGACTTCGGGCAGCTGTTCGAGACGCGCCCCGCCCATGTAGCAACCCGTCCAATGTCGTCCGAGCATCAAGTGCGCAGGTGTTGCACACACATCCGTCCCGTGAGGCGCGACACCGATCACGTAGCTGCGGCCCCATGCCGGATTCGTACATTCGAAAGCGTGCCGCATCGTCAGGGGCTCGCCTATGCATTCGAAGCTGTAGTCGGCGCCGCCAGCGGTGAGCTTCATGAGATGACTGGTGACTTTCGGCACCGCGCCCGAATTCACGAACTCGGTTGCTCCGAGTTGACGCGCGATCGACTCTTTCGCTGGATTGACGTCGACGCCGACGATCATGCGCGCACCGGCGAGCTTCGCGCCTTGCACCACGTTGAGTCCGATACCGCCTAAGCCGAACACGACGACTGAGCTGCCTGCTTCGATCTTCGCGGCAAACAGAGCGGCTCCCAAGCCTGTCGTTGCGCCGCATCCGACGTAGCAGATCGGGTCGAACGGCGCATCAGTGCGGATCTTCGTGAGCGAATCTGCCGGCAGGACCGTGTACTCGGCGAACGTTCCGAGCGCCCACAGCTGAGTGAGTGGGCTGCCTTTGAGGGAAAATCGACTCTCGCGCGGGCGCAAGCGCGCGAGCGCCTCCACACACAAGTTCGTCTTGGGCGATGCGCAGTAAGCGCATTTGCGGCAGCGAGGAATTAAGAACGGAATGACATGATCGCCCGGAGCGAGCCCCTCGACTCCGGGGCCGCATTCGACCACGACGCCCGCCGCTTCATGGCCGAGCACGGCCGGGAATTGCCACGGAACGTTGCCTCTTAGCACATGCAAATCCGAATGGCACAATCCCGTCGCCTTCACCTGCACGAGCACTTCGCCGGCTCGCGGGCCTTCGAGGTCCACGGTTTCGATCGCAAGCGGTTCGTTCGGTGCGTGAGCGATAGCGGTGCGGACTTTCATGGAAGTGACGAATTGACGCAGTGACGGGGTGACGAAGCCAGATGCAAAGTATCGTTGAGACGTGGTCAAAATGCGATGAATGGAACCGATTGGAGCTGAATGGAGCTTTAGACAATCTACGAGCTGTTTTAGGCAAGCTGATTCGCTCTCGTGCTTGACATCATGCACCGTCGCGCCGCAATTTCCGAGCTCGCGACTTCTCGTGCGTAACGGAAGAACAAGGAATTCACAATGCCTACTCTGAACATCAACGGCCAACCGTTCGAAACGGATGCGGAACCGGATACGCCGCTGCTTTGGGTGCTGCGCGATTACCTCGGGCTCACGGGTAGCAAGTACGGTTGCGGCAAAGCGTTGTGCGGTGCTTGCACCGTGCACATCGATGGTGCGCCTACGCGCAGTTGCGTGCTACCGCTCTCGTCCGTCACGAACGCGCAGATCACGACGATCGAGGGCGTGGGTGGCTCGAATATCGGTAAGGCAGTCCAAGAAGCATGGATTGCCGAGGACGTACCTCAGTGCGGGTATTGTCAATCGGGTCAGATCATGAGCGCGGTCGCATTGCTCTCAGCGAACAAGCAACCGACCGATGCGGATATCGATGCGGCGATGGCCGGCAATATTTGTCGTTGCGCGACGTACGTGCGGATCCGTTCCGCCATCAAACGTGCCGCCGGCACGCTCGCCTGATCAAGGAGAAGACGATGAGCACGATGGAACAGGATGCATTGCACCCGACGCGCCGCGATGTGTTGAAGCTCTCGGGCGCGCTCACAATTGCGTTTTGGCTGCCTGCTGGCAAGCGTGTGAATGCGGATTCATCGGCTGGGGCTCAAGCGCTCGCGCCGAACGCATTCGTACGCATCGGAATCGATGATTCGGTGACGATCATCTCGAAGCACGTGGAGATGGGGCAGGGCGCCTATACCGGCTTGGCAACGATCGTGGCGGAAGAGCTCGATGCCGATTGGCAGAAGGTGCGCGTCGAAGGCGCTCCCGCCGATGCATCGAAGTACAACAATACGATGTGGGGTCCCTTTCAAGGCACAGGTGGAAGCACCGCGATTGCCAACTCGTTCGAGCAGCTGACGAAAGCAGGTGCCACCGCCCGCGCGATGCTCGTCGCGACCGCTGCGCAGCGCTGGGAGGTGCCTGCGAGTGAGATCACGATCGACTCGGGCGTGGTACGCCATGCAGCTTCCGGCAAGACAGCGGGTTTCGGCGAGCTCGTAGCGGATGCGTCGAAGCTGCCCGTACCGACGGATGCGAAGCCAAAGAACCCAAGCGAGTATCGCTTGATCGGCAAATCTAGGCATCGCGTCGATAGCCGCGAGAAGTCGACCGGTACTGCGACCTTCACTCAGGATGTGAAGTTTCCAGGAATGCTGACCGCGCTCGTTGCGCATCCGCCGCGATTCGGCGCGAAGCTCAAGCGCTTCGACGGCTCGAAGGCGAAATCCATGCGCGGTGTGAAAGCAGTCGTCGCATTCGAAACTGCGGCACGCGCGGGGGTGGCCGTGCTCGCGACCGACTTCTGGAGCGCGAAGAAGGCGCGCGATGCGCTCGTCGTCGAGTGGGACGAATCCGCGGCGTTTCGCGGTAGCTCGGATCGATTGCTCGCGGAGTACCGAGCGCTGGCACAGAAACCCGGGGACTCCGCGAAGAGTCAGGGCAATGTGGAGCAGGCGTTCAAGGCGGCCACGCGCACGATGGAAGCGACCTACGAGTTTCCGTTCCTTGCGCACGCCACGATGGAGCCGATGAACTGCGTCGTGCGCATCGGAAAGGATGAATGCGAAGTGTGGAACGGCGAGCAGTTCCAGACAGCGGATCAGTTAGCCGTCGCTAAGCTCCTGGGGCTTCCGCAGCAGAGCGTCAAAATTCATCAGCTCTATGCGGGCGGAAGCTTCGGTCGACGAGCCAATGCACTCTCCGACTATATCGTGGAAGCTACCGCGATCGCGAAGGCCGCGGGCGTGTCGGTTCCTGTGAAGCTCGTGTGGACGCGGGAAGACGATCTCAAGGCGGGCTTCTATCGACCGATGTTCGTACACACGCTCAAAGCGGGCCTCGACGCGCAGGGGAACATTACCGCGTGGCAGCACCGAATCGTGGGCCAATCGATCTTGGCTGGAACACCGTTCGCAGGTCAGGGACCTATCGATCCTGCATCCGTCGAAGGTGCATCGAACTTGCCTTATGCGATACCGAACCTGTCGGTGGAGCTGCATTCGCCAAAGGTCCAAGTCCCCGTGCAATGGTGGCGCTCGGTCGGCTCGACGCATACCGCCTTCTCGACTGAATGCTTCATCGACGACATCGCTCGCGCTACGCAGAAGGATCCATACACCTTTCGTCGGCAGCTCCTCGCGAATCATCCGCGTCATGTCGCGGTGCTCGATCTGGCGGTCGAGAAGTCGGGCTGGAAGAACACACGTGCTGCGGGTGAGGTGCTCGGTCTCGCCGTGCACGAATCATTCGGGTCGGTCGTCGCGGAGGTCGCGCACCTCAAGAAAGTGAGCGATGGAATCAAGCTCGAGCGCGTGACGTGCGCGGTCGATTGCGGGCTCGCAGTCAATCCAAACATCGTGGCGATGCAGATGGAGTCCGGTATTGGGTACGGCTTGGGTGCGATCCTCGAAGGCGCAGTGACGGTCAAGGACGGTCAGGTCGAGCAGAGCAACTTCGATGACTATCCCGTGCTTCGTATCACGCAGATGCCGAAGATCGATGTCCACATCTTGCCGCTGCAGACGAAGCCGAGCGGTGTGGGAGAGCCCGGCACGCCGGTGATCGGGCCTGCGCTGTGCAACGCGCTAGCGATGATCGACGGCAAGCCTCTGCGTTCCTTGCCGCTGTCGGCGCACGGTGTGCGATTGGTCTAGGGTGTGGGACGAGAAGCGGTTAGCGGTTAATCAGAGTCAGTCAGAGGACTCATTTGGCTCCACTCTTCTGGTTACGAGAGTAATCGCACATCATCAGGGCGCAAGAGCGCCTCTGACTAGCCGCTAACCGCTAACCGCGTCTTTGCTCAGTCACACGAGCCTCGGTTGACCAAGCTCGCGATCGCGGCGCATAGATCGACGCTGCGCGCCGAGTGCGCCTCGTCGGAACGACCCCTGGCAGAGAGCGTCAGCAGCGCTTTGATCTGCTCGCTCGTAAGGTTTGGTTGGCGGGCGAGTATCAATGCGATCCCAGCGCTGATGCTGGCCGCCGCGAGCGAGCTGCCAGACAGAAAGTCGTAAGAGCCGTTCGGCGCTAGAGTCAGCACGTCCGTTCCAGGCGCGAACACGAGCGCATCGGCGGTGTGTGTTCGGCCTAGCGCGTCGACTGCAATCACGCCCTCGATGGAAGTGGGAAACCGATCTTGGGTGATGCTTGGGGCGGCACCGACGAACACCACGCCGCGTTCGAGCCCCGTTTGGACGATGCGTGCAAGCAGCGGGTCTGCCGGTCCACCTAGGCTCAAGTTGATCACGTTCACCTTCGCGTCGAGCGCTGCAATCAACGCTTTCGCCAGAGTCAAGGTGTTGCAGCGTGCGCCGAATCCATTATTGGGTTCAGGCCAACATGCGCGCAACGCGTACAGTCGTGAGGCGGGTGCGATGCCCACGATTCCGAGGGCGTTGCGGTCGCCAGCTACGATCAAGCCTGCAACCGCTGTACCGTGCGCGTCCGGAGAAGGCGCGCGCGAAGCGGCGACGAAGTCGCGATAGGTCGCGATCTTTCCTTCGAGCTCTGGGTGTTGCACGTCGACTCCCGTGTCGATGATGCCGATGCGCACGCCTTCGCCGCGCGACCATCGATGGGCGCGGCTCACGTTCATGAGATCGAGATTGCGTTGCAGCTTGCGATAAGGATCCGCTTGCGTGCCTGTCAACGTCCTGAACGAGTTCAGCGGCTGCGCGGATTCGACGCGGCGATCGCGGCGCAAGCGCTCGAGCATCGCTTCTCGATCCGAGCCTGGAGCAAGCTCATAGACGAGACAATGCACGCCCAGGAGCCCGATCGGCCAGCCGCTCACTTCGCGCAGTTTGTAAGTGGTCGCGATCGAGCGCGATTGCGCGAGTGTCGCCGGTGCGGCCGCATATGCGCTTCTTCCGCTGTAGCTGCGCGTGGTGGAGCCTGCGCGCGGTACGAGCGTCGGACGCTCGTTACGGATCGTGACGACGATCAAACGTTCGTGATCGACGTCATCCGACCACTGCACCGGTGCGGGTGCGGGCGGCACAGCCGCGCAGCCTGCCAGCAGAGTGCTCACGATAATGGCGAGCGTGAGGGGTATGAGGTGCCTCATCGCGCAGTAATCTCCGCAACGGCAGGTTCGGAGAACATGACGCGCTCATCGCGTCGCAATTGGGCGGCGACCTGCTCCAATTCAGCGCTCGTCCGTTGCTCGCCCGCAAGCTGCAACGTATAGACGCCAGCGCTGTTTGGGCCGGCGACGATATGGGCACCTAATGCGCGCACGATCTGATTGAGCTCGCCGATCGTCACATCGTCTTGGAAGACCACTCGAATGACCGGGCCCGCCGGGGCACTCGCCGGTGCCGTCAAGGTGGCGAAGCGCGGTGCGGTCAGTAACGACTGATGCTGAGCGGCCAGCATTGCGAGCAGGACGCCGATCGCGAGGGCCTGAATGCCTGCGGCTATAGCGAGCCACCGTGTGGCACGTCGCGGCCGAGACTGCGTTTGCTCGCGCCCGGATGAAGCGGGCCCGGCAACTGGCGAGCGCACTGACGCGTCGATCTCTTCGCCATCGATCCGATGTAGCAGCTTCTGAAACGATGACTGAGGCGCGATCACGATCGCTTCGTCGGCGCGAATAAGCTCGCGCAGGGCGCGCTGTGCTGCCAGCTCTTTCTGACAGGCATCGCACGTACTCAAGTGTGCCTCAATGCGCTTCCATTCATGCGATGCGATGCGCTCGTTGGCTACCCACGGCAGCAAATCCCAGCACTCGCGGTGCTGATCGTGTGTGCTGCTAAAAAGGCTCATCGTTCTTCGACTCCAGCGAGTCGCGGCAGCGAACGACGAAGCTTTTCGCGCGCGTGGAACATGCGCGTCTTCACTGTATTGACGGGACATTTCATGATGTCCGCGACCTCCTCACATGAATGCCCAAGCAGGTAGGTCAGCTCGAGGACGCTGCGTTGCTCGAACGGCAGCTCTGCGAGCGCTTGATCGATCCACTGCCGTTCCTCATCCGCACTATGCACATCGATTGCGGGCAGCTCGTCATCCGCTCGTGTCGTAGGCACGTTCGCACGGCGTAAGGTCTTCAGTGCGCGCCGGTAAGCGATGCCCACGATCCAAGTCGAGACGCGCGAGGCTCCCCGAAAGTCGCCGGCCTTGAGCCACACGGTCCACAATGTGTCATTGATGATTTCCTCGATCAGCTCGTGGTGCGACGTCATGCGCATCAGAAAGCGCGCGAGTCGCCGGTGATAGATGAGATAGAGCTCTTTGAACGCGGCACGATCGCGGCCGACTACGAGGCGCAGCAGTTCGAGCTCGCGCTCATTGCCGCTGGCAGCTGGAACGGTCGATGGTGGAAGGCTAACCATGGATTGAACCGCTTAGAACTTCCACATGAGAGCTGCGCTCCATCGACTTCCAGCTCGATCCCGCCCGAAGAGGCGCAGGGCGGTCGAATCGGTTTCGATGTGCACGATGTCGAGTTGCAGGGCGTTCCAGGAAAAGGCGAAGCCGGTGCTCCAGAACCAGTAACCCGCAGCGAATGGGTCCGGCAGCTCGTAGTACCCGACGCCCGCGAGCAACGACCAACGCTCGCTCAGCGGTTGCAGCAGCGCAAGGTCGAGCGATACAGCATCTTCGCGCCACGCCGTCACGCCGCGGCTATAGATGGAGGTGTCGGGGAAGAATGCGGCTGTCGCCGTAATCCAGTTGCGAAAGCTCAGCGCTGCGGTCCACTCGCCATAGTCGTAGTCGCCGCGCTCGCCAGGATAGACATAACGTGTGTAGCCGGCTTGCACCGTCCATTGCTCGCCAAGCAGCCACGTGCGCGTCAGATTCGCGCTTAACTCGTACGAGGCATCGATCCAATCGCCGAGATCTACCGATGAGATCGCGCCGCCGATTGACCACAGGCTCCCGATCGTTCGATAGCTGCCCAGTTGAAAGGCAGGATCGCCGCGGGTCTGCGACAGTCCTCGCGAGACATAGTCGCTGACCGCGGCGATCGAGCCACCCCACTGATCGCTTGCATGTGCGAGCGGCGCGTGCAACAGCAAGGCGGCCAGCGACAGCGCCGCGCTAGCATGCGCTCGCTGCAATCGCCCGCCGCGTATGAAGTCGCACATCTAGCGGCGCTTGTCTGCGCTCAGGATTTGTCCGCGAATCTCGCCGCCGGGAAAGCGAGCGCTATGAACATTCGCGTAAGTCACGCCCTTGCGGATCAGCTTCACCAGCTCGTCGAACTCGTGCGAATCCATCGTGCTTGCTTCAATGCCTTGGGCAGCAGGGCCGATGATGTTCGCGGGCGTGATGATGCCGGTGACGGTCGCCGGAGCGGGCGGACATGGGTCAACCGCAGGGAACCCTTCCGGAGCGGTGCCGCAAAGAAAGACGCTGATCATCCCGTTCACGTCTTTCTGACCGACGTGGATGTGCGCTGCCGTCGTAGGCCCCTCCAGATCCTCGTACCTGAGCTCGAACGAAAGGGTCTGATTGGCCTCATTCACGATCAACTTGAATGAACCGCTCGCCTCCGAGGACAGCGCAGGAACTTCGTTGGTCGGCTTGAGCTTGGCGGCGAATCGAGATTCGCGCTTGCCGTCGTCTGAACCCTTGTCTGCGCCTGAAGCGTTAGCCGCGACGAGGCACGCGACTGCAACAAGAACTGATCCGATCTTCGTGTTCATGGCCCAGCCCTCCTGTCAGCGTTCTAGGGATCAATTTGCTGAGTACCCTCCTGAGACCGTTCGGTTCTCCGGAATGAGGGAAGGACGAAAAATCGCAGATGAACAGTCGATCAGGCCGTCAGGTGATCAGGCGATCGGCGGGCAGGACGCTCTCGGGGGGAATGCCGGGTTGATCCCGATACTTTGCGTAAATGGGAGCAAAGTCCGTGTCGTACGCGGCGTTGAACAGATCTTCGAACCGCTCGATGACGAAGTATGTTTTCTGGAAGTCATCGATCAAGTAATCGGTACGCATCACGCGCTCGAGATCGAATGCGATGCGATGCGGCTTCGTGCTTTCCACGCTGTACACGGTCTCGCCTTTCGAGGAGAGGATGCCTGAGCCGTAGACGCGCAGTCCTTGGGGCGTGTTGATCAGGCCGAACTCGACCATGTACCAGTACAGACGTGCGAGCATCTTGAGCCCGCCCGCCGCAACAGCTTTGGGTCCGGCCGCCCCGTATGCCTGCATGAAGCGCGCGAAGATGGGATTGGTCAGCAGCGGCACGTGACCGAAGAAGTCATGGAAGATGTCGGGCTCCACCAAGTAGTCAAGCTCGTCCCATCGCCGGATCCAGACGGTGACTGGAAAGCGGCAACTCGCAAGATGCGAAAAGAACGTTTGCTCCGGGATCAGGCCCGGCACCGCGACGACTTGCCAGCCGGTTGCCTCACGGAGGATTTTGTTCGTGTCCTCCATCCGCGGTATTCGATCGGGGGGCGCATCGAGCGCTCTTGCACCGGCGATGAACTCGGGTGCAGCGTAGTGCTCGAGCAAGCGGATCTGGCGAGCGTACAGCGTCTTCCAGATCTCGTGGTCCTCGGCGGTGTAGCGTTCCCACTCCTGTGGAACCGTGTAATCGTCTGCCGCGCGCGAATAGTCACCGCGCAGCTGCACCGGATTTTGCGTGGGCGCTTCGGGTGTCTGGGTCATGCGAACGAAGATACACCGCGCGAAATTCGCGCGCGATGAGTAGACTTGCATGTATACAGATGAGTGGCTATGCACGTACACGCGTGTAGACGTGTGGACGTCAGAGGGTCGGTTCGATTCGGCATCGGCGCTCAGTTTTTGACGTCCGCACGCCTACACGCCTGCACGTCTACACCGTAAAGCGGCACAGAGGTATAGAACAGGATGATCCCGGAAGATTCGAACCTGGATACATTGCTCGATCGCAATCGCGCATGGGCCGACAGCATGCGACGTGCCGATCCGGAGTTCTTCTCGCGCCTTGCGCAACAGCAAGCTCCTCGCTTTCTGTGGATCGGTTGTTCAGACAGTCGCGTACCCGCGAATCAGATCCTGGGCTTGATGCCTGGCGAGATCTTCGTCCATCGTAATGTCGCGAACGTCGTCGTCCACAGCGATCTGAACTGCTTGTCCGTCCTGCAGTTCGCGCTCGATGTACTGAAGATCCGGCACGTCATCGTCTGCGGTCATTACGGTTGCGGCGGCGTGCGCGCAGCACTGCACGATTTCAAACTGGGGTTGATCGACAATTGGTTGCGTCACGTGCAGGACGTGCGCAATCGCAATCGTGACGAGTTAGCAGCGTTGCAGGATGACGAAGCGCGCCTGATTCGACTGTGTGAGCTCAATGTGCTCTCTCAGGCGATCAACGTTGCGGAAACCACGTTGATGCAAGACGCATGGCATCGCGGCCAGCCGGTGTCGGTGCACAGCCTGATCTATGGATTGGACAACGGCATCTTGCGTAGCTTGGCGGACACGTTTGACAGTCCGGAGGACGTGCAGGAGAGAAAGAAGCAGCTTGGCTGGTAGGAATGACGCGTGACGGGCACGAAAGGCGGAGCACAAAAAACAAACCGCGGAGTCTCCGGCCAGGGAGAATCTCCGCGGTAGGGTTGGGCGCGAAACCGTTTTAGCGATTCGCGGCAGTTCGATTTTCTTTGACGACCGGGCCCACATCCTGGACCTCGACCATCCACGCTTTCTCATCGACCGACGAGATCTCAACCGTCCCACGGCTCGCTTGCGCAGCCGGCTGTGACGTGAGCAATACCGTCGATCCCCACAACACCGCACCCACCAGTGCGAATGCGGCGGCCCCACCTACAATCGTTCGCGATTCAATTGCCATAATGCATCTCCTCCCCTCGGCGCACGAGCTGCCGTGGATGCGCGTCGATGTAAGCTCGCTCGCGCGATAGACCAGAACACGGTTCGCACGATATTCCTTTTGATTGTCCGCTCTGTGCGACAGGTCACAGCGCCAGCTCGAGACAATCGCACTCGTAGATGGTTCGCGACGCAGGTCTCAGCTCGCAACGCATCGTGTTTTTCCCGGATTACAAGCAGATTTGGTGTCCTGCGCTGTCGGGGAGAACCAGCGGTCAGCGGTTAGTCAGGAACACTGGCTCACCCTTTGCCGGATTCACCAAATTGCTGCGTGCCCCACGGCGAGTTCCAAGGCGCGCTCGTGCCTTGACTAACCGCTGACCGTAACCGCTTCAAGTCAGAACAACTCGATCTCGCCGCTCTGATTGACGGCTTGCTGCGCGTGTTGCTCCGCTTGCGCGCGCGCGTCTTCGGCGGAGGCACCTTGCACCATTAACTGGAACAGCTCGCGTTCCTCTTCGGTGCGATAGAGGCGGCGGAGCGTCGTGAACAGCCGCTGCCAATGCTCGCGTTGGCTCGTCTGCGCGCGATTGCACACGAACATGGCAAGGGAAGTGAGGCTATAGCGCACGTGGCCCAAGCGTTGCGTGAGCTTGTCGTAGAACTGGAAGGCAACGACCGCCTGCGACATCTCCTGATGGATCGCTCCGACGCGCTCCTGCAATCGCGCGTTGATTTTGTCGCGGAACTCGGGCGGCAAGTCATCGGCGATGCCATTCAATGCGCGTGTGCTCTCGGACAGTCCGGTGAACGCGCGAATGAGCACTTCGACGGCGCGGTCGGACTCGGCGAGTGCGGATTCCATCTGGGCTTCGCACAGCCCGAGCATGTGCGCGATCTGCTGCTCAGGCGTCCACTCGGAAGCGGCCGCCTGGCTCACGGTGTCGTCGCACGAAGGGAGCGGGTCTGGGCTCGTGGACATGATGCCGGAGAGCCCTAAAGGACCTTCGCGATCGTCGCGAGCAATTGTTCGGGATTGAAGGGCTTCACGATCCAGCCGGTCGCACCCGCTTGCTTACCCCGCTGCTTCGTATCCTGCCCGGATTCGGTCGTGAGCACGAGCATCGGAGTGAATTTGTATGTGCCCAGTGCGCGCAGCTCGCGCACGAGTGTCAGTCCGTCCATGCGCGGCATGTTGACGTCCGTGAGCACGAGATCGGCGTTCGTGGTCTTGGCGAGCTCCAGAGCTTCGACGCCATCGCCCGCCTGCACGACTTTGTACCCAGCCCCTTCGAGCGTATAGCGGACCATCTGCCGCATCGAGGCTGAATCGTCGACGGCGAGAATCACTTGGCCTGCTGCACCCGGCATTTCACTTCGCTCCAAGTCGTCAAGACGGCGCGCGTTCGCGCATGACAGAGCGCAAGGTGACGCGCAGCCCTGTGCGCCACCTTACGATGGTTCTAAGTCGTTGTAGCGGCGCCACGTGACATCAATTGAGGGTGCCATCAGCACGATTGAATAGGACGGAGACACGCGTCTCAGGAACAGCGTTCGACGACGCCGAACCGCAGTGGGGCGGGATCGAGCCCAGATGCTCACCCAGCCGCCAAGCGCGCATAGGCCAGGCCTCTTTTGGGGGAAACCGCTCGATTCTGCCCCGGCCGGCTTCTGCTGCCGCAGCGAGTCTCGGAAAACTGCCAACTGCGTATCAGAGCCGAAAACTGTGACGCACTACAGTCTCGCGCTGGAACCGGACATAAAAAACGATGGAGTGCGGCTGCGGCCGGCGCCATCTGGAATGAGGCGTTATCGGCAATGGGTGTTTCCGAGACCATCGTTGCTGCCATGATCGGCGCGGCCGCGACCATGACGACGGCCTTGTTTCAATTGTTCGGCGCGTTCCGCTCGCGCAATAAGGTCGATACCAAGCCGAAGCGGGGCAATACGATGCGCTCCACGTTCGCGATCTTCGCGCTGATGGTGGCGTCTGCCGCCGGCGGCTTCTTGTATTCGGAGCTCCTCAAGCAGCGGCATAGCGAAGACATCCGCGCGATGCGCGAGGAGCTCAAGGAGCTCAAGAAAGAGCTGAAGCAAGAGCTTGCTGCGGCGAATAGCTTGCGTGAGGAAGAGGACAGCGAACCGCTCGCACCAGCGCTCGCGAGCGCCGCACCAGCGTTACACCACGCCAGCGCGACCGCGGAGCAAAGCAGCGCGGAGTCCGTGGCCTACGTGCCTGCGTGCCGCGCGCAGATCGTCGGTGCACAGTGCCAGGAGTCCGACGCGCAGCGCATCGCGCTTTGCGGCACGGTTCCGAGCTACGCGGAAGTACGCGCCATCGAGTTGTTCGTGCAGCCGGATGCGGTTCAGGATCCGTGGGACGAGCACCGCGTCCTCTTCGAGCAGGATCTGGGCGGTGCGAAGTTCACCGGCAAGACCTTTGAATATGCGCAAGGCTTGGAGCAGAAGGCCGTGTGCGTGAACTTCATGCATTGGAGCAGCGAGCATCCACACATCGCGCGCCTGCTCGTTCAATACGGATTCGGTCCTGCACTGCCGACACTCATTCCCGATGGTTCGTTCGATGAGCTCGAGCCCACGGCCGCGCCGGCGGTGATAGCCGGGCCCATAAGGGAGTGAGTGACGAAGTGACGAGGTGACGGGGTGACGAAGTCAGAAAGCCACTCGCGCACTCCTGCTACCGTCTGACTTCGTCACTCCGTCACCTCGTCACTTGCGATCACGCCGTCAACAGCTTGACGGCAAAAATCGTCCACATCACCCACAATACCATTGTGCTCGCGACGTACGCCTGGAAGCGGCGAATGACTTTGTTGTGAGTGAGGTGGATATAGGTGTGATACGCGCGTAAGAGGACGTAGCCCCAAGCGCACGCGAGCAGGAGAGGTGTCGTGAGCTTCGTGATCGCGAGGAAGCCACACAAGACGTAGAACAGAACCGGCACTTCGAAGAGATTACGGAAGTGATCGGCCGATTTGACGTTCTGCATCGTCTCGGACATTTGCCTCGAGGTTGCGACTTGTTGCGGATGAATACGGCGCGAGCGCATCTCACCGATGCGCTCTTGATAGAGACGGATCCAGGCGATCGCGATCAGCAACGTCATTGCGATCGCTGGAACGAAGATGGCGTAGGGCTGATCGCTCACGGTTCTACTCTCACGGGGATCCCGCCGATCCGCTGCTTCCATTCGGCCGGTCCGGTTTCGTGAACGCTGATGCCGCGTGAATCCACGGCGACCGTCACTGGCATGTCCTTCACCTCGAACTCGTAGATTGCTTCCATCCCAAGATCGCCGAACGCAACGACGCGGCTCGAGCGGATGGCTTTCGACACGAGGTAGGCGGCACCGCCGACAGCCATCAAATACGCAGCGCGATGGCGGCGAATCGAGTCGATCGCTTCCGGTCCGCGCTCGGCTTTGCCGACCATCGCAATGAGCCCTGTCTTGCCGAGCATCAGCTCGGTGAACTTGTCCATGCGTGTGGCGGTGGTCGGTCCGGCAGGCCCAACCGCTTCGCCTTTGACGGGATCGACGGGTCCGACGTAGTAGATGACGCGGTTCTTGAAATCGAGCCCCTCGGGCAGCGGCTTGCCCGCCTCGATGAGCTGGCTCAATCGTTTATGCGCAGCGTCGCGACCGGTGAGCATCCTCCCGGAGAGCAACAGGCGCTCGCCAGGCTGCCAGCTCGCGACATCTTCGCGCGTCAGCGCATCGAGATTGACGCGCCGCGAATCGGGCGAGGCGACGTAGGTGAGCTTGGGCCACAGATCGAGGGACGGCGGATCGAGCTTGGCAGGGCCGGAGCCGTCCAGCACGAAGTGCGTGTGTCGCGTGGCGGCGCAGTTCGGGATGACGGCGACGGGCAGCGATGCAGCGTGCGTCGGATAATCCTTGATCTTCACATCGAGCACGGTCGTGAGGCCGCCCAATCCTTGTGCGCCGATCCCAAGCGCGTTCACCTTGTCGAGGATCTCGAGGCGCAGCGATTCGACTTTGTTCTGCGGACCGCGCTCGCGAATCTCTTGAATGTCGATCGGATCGAACAGCGATTCCTTCGCCAGCACCATCGCCTTCTCGGCGGTTCCGCCGATGCCGATGCCGAGCATGCCTGGTGGACACCAGCCTGCGCCCATCTCTGGGATGGTTTCGAGCAGCCAGTCGACGATCGAGTCCGACGGATTCAACATCGTGAGCGCAGCTTTGTTCTCGGATCCGCCTCCCTTCGCCGCGAGCGCGATCTCGAGCGTGTCGCCCGGTACGACTTCCATGTGAATGACGGCTGGTGTGTTGTCGCGCGTGTTCTTCCGATCGAATGCCGGGTCAGCGACGATGGAGGCACGCAGCTTGTTCTGCGGATCGTTGTAGGCGCGCCGCACGCCTTCGTTGATCATGTCGGTCAAGCTCATGTCGGCTTCCCAGCGCACATCCATGCCGACCTTCGCGAACACCGTGACGATTCCGGTGTCCTGACAGATCGGGCGATGTCCTTCCGCGCACATCCGGGAATTCACGAGAATTTGCTTGATCGCATCCTTCGCTGCTGGACTCGCTTCGAGCTCGTACGCAGCGCTCATTGCTTGGATGAAATCGGGCGAGTGGTAGTAAGAGATGTACTGAAGCGCGTCTGCGACGCTCTGGATGACGTCTTCTTGCTTGATCGCTGACATGATGATCGCAGGGTCGAAAGGCGAGCGCGAAATCTACCACACGGCTCGCTTTTAGAGATTTAGAGCGACCACGAAGAACACAAAAAAAAGCTCTGGAATGAGAACGAGAGCGTTTCTCTCACGGGATCTTCCCCCTTTTGTGTTCTATGTGCTCTTGGTGACTCCTGGTTTTCCGAGCACTAGGAAGCCGAGCGCTGTACGCGCTCCAGATACGCTTGTTCGTCAGGCGGTCGCCCAGCTCGTTGAGCTTCCCAGAGAGCTTCGGCAAGACACTCGATGATGGCGTGCTCGGCGTCATGTTCCGTTCCGAGCTTGCGTGCGATTTTCTCGAAGAGGGCCCGGATGCCTGCAGGGCGATCCGTGCCGATCTGCTCGCGAATGGCCAAATGCAAGCCCATGTGCAGGAATGGATTGGACTGACCGCCTTCGGGTGTGTAGTCGCGATCGAGCGCGCCCTCGGGGTCCTCGAGCGGAGCGTGATACTCGGGATGAAGCGCGATCACGTCGGCGATTTGCGCTTCGAGAGGCTCCATGGGCAAGCCCTCCCGATGTTTACGCCACGCTTCGACGTAAGAGCGCCGCAGCTGCTCGCGAGATTGAGTGTCGAAGAAGGGCATTTGATCTATCGGGTGGACGGGTGGACCTGCACGTGTGCGGTCGTCAGATCGGGCGATGAGCTGTGCATTGTAAGCTTCGTGCGTCCACGCGTCCGCACGTCTATACCTCTACACGGGTTTTCTCAGGATACTCGCACAGGTCCCGAATCAAACACTGTGGACACTTCGGCTTGCGCGCGACGCACGTGTAGCGTCCATGAAGGATCAACCAATGATGCGCGTCGTGTCGATATCCCTCAGGCACGACTTTCAGCAGCCGATCCTCGACCTCACGAACATCGTTCCCAGGCGCGATGCCCGTTCGGTTCGATACGCGAAAGATATGGGTATCGACCGCGATGGTCGGTTCGCCGAATGCTGTGTTGAGGATGACGTTGGCAGTCTTTCGGCCGACGCCTGGCAGGGCCTCCAACGCTTCGCGGGACCGCGGCACTTCACCTTCATGTTCCTCGACGAGGATGCGGCATGTCTCGATGATGTTCTTCGCCTTCGTGTTGAAAAGTCCGATCGTCCGGATGTACGGCGAAAGTCCTTCTACGCCGAGCGTCAAGATGGCTGCGGGCGTGTTAGCGTGCTTGAAGAGCACGCGTGTTGCGACATTCACGCTCCTGTCGGTTGCTTGAGCGGAAAGAATGACCGCAACGAGCAGCTCGAACGGCGTGCGGTACTCGAGCTCCGTGGTCGGCGAGGGATTCGCGGCTTCGAAGCGCGCGAATATAGTGCGGATCTTCTGCGGCGTCATCAATGGGCCGTTCGTCGGCTCATCAGCCAATTGCGCGTCGCGAGCAGCAAGCCGAAGGCAAGAAAGGCGCCCGGCGGCAGCATAGCGAGCAAAAAGCCCATATCGACCCGAAACAAAGTGATCTCTCCGGCCAGTGAGCCTATGAGCGCTTGAGCGTCGTGCAGAAGCGAGCCGCGTCCGACGATTTCGCGCGCGGTGCCTAGGATGATCAGCACCAACGCGATCGTCAGCGCAAGCTTCGACACGCGTCTTAGATTCGCGCCGACGCTAATATCACGATCCAGCAGGAAGTGCACGAGCGCCACGTTCGTCACGATAAGCGGCAAGAAGATCGCGAGCGATTCTCTTGCCACATGAAACCAGGCCTGCATCGCGAGCTCCACGATTGCAGCGACGCTTGCCACGATGAGCAGGCTGGTCGCGAGGCTGAGCTCCCCATCCAGCCATCTGCCGAGTGCGCCAACGATTGCCGTAGCGGTTAGGGCGATGAGAAACGTTGCGATACCCAAGGCAATCGCGTTTACGACCGTATCGCTGGCCGCGACGAGAGGGCACATCGCGGCGATCAGGAACAAGTCCGTACTGCGGGAATCACTCGCGTTCATGCGATCGAGTCACCAATACGTCAGCTACGATGAATCAGAACCAATGAATCGCGAGCCTATCTATTTCGACCTTGCAGCGTCCACTTGAGCTCTCGAGCTCAATCGAACAGCCGATCGCGATTCGCATTGTAGAACTCGAGCGATCTGCGAACCGCTTTCACGATCGCGCGCGGGGTGATCGTCGCGCCCGTGAACGCATCGAACTCGCCGCCATCGCGGCGTACCGTCCAGCGTTGCTGCGGCGGCTTCATCAATGACAATCCTCGGAAACCATCCAGCCAATCCGCCTCGCGATTCTCGAACGCATCGCCGAGTCCCGGGGTTTCATTGTGCCGTAGCACTTGCACGCCGATCAGCGTGCCGTCATAGGCAATGGCGACCATGAGCTCGATCGGACCGCGATAACCATCCGGCGCGATCGGTCGCACAATAACTGCGACGGGTTGCCCATCTTTGCGGGCCCGGTAGACAAGGACGGGCCGGCTCGTGCCGAGGAAGTCAGGGGCGCTGACCTCGATCGAGTCCTCGAGCGGCTCATTGTCGTAAGTCCTGGGCGCCATCAGTGCGTTCAAGGCGGTGGTGACGCCAGACTGCTGATTCGCCGCGATCCGCTCTCGCGTGGCATCTGCGAGCCATACGAGAGCCGCAGTCAAGATCGCGAGGACACCAGCAAGGACGATGACGGACCTGATCCGGTCGCGCTTAGCTGGTACAGGATCAAGGTCGCTCGGCGTGTCCATAGATTCGCGGAATGGTATAGCGATCGATGAGCGGCACCGCGAGGTTCATGAGAAGTACAGCGAATGCGACGCCGTCAGGATATCCGCCCCACGTGCGGATGATGTACGTGAGGACCCCGATGCCGGCTGCGTAGATGATGCGTCCTCGATCGCTGGTCGCGGCGGACACGGGATCTGTCGCAATGAAGAACGCGCCCAACATGCTCGCCCCTGAGGTGAGGTGAAATACCGGACCCGGATACATACCTGGATCGATCGCATACATGATCGATGCGCACACGGCGAGGGCGGCCAGCATCGCCACAGGGATGTGCCATCGGATAACGCGCATCACGAGGAGCCACACACCCCCGATCAAGGTCGCTAGATGGATCCACTCCCAGCCGCGTCCACCCATCCCGCCAAAGATGGGGCTCGCGTGCGCTTCCTGCATCGTCATGCCCATAGAGAGATTCGTCTTGAGCGCATTCAACGGCGTGGGCGAGGTGATGGCATCCCAACGCAGCTCATTGGGCAGTTGACCCGTGAAGATCGTGCTCAGCATTTGCGCGAACGAGAGCTGCGCGCTCTCGAAGCCCGGCACGTTCGGCGGCAACCAAGTCAGCAGCTGCGCAGGAAATGACACCAGCAATACCGCATAACCGACCATCGCGGGATTGAAAGGATTCATCCCAATGCCGCCGAACGCATGCTTGGCAATCAGGATCGCGAATGCGCTGCCGCTCACGACCAACCACCAGGGCGCGAGCGGCGGCAGGCACAACGCGAGGAGGACAGCCGTGATGATCGCCGTGCCATCGCTCAGATAGATCTTGAGCGGCTTACCTCGAAGATGGAGCGCCAGTGCTTCGGCAGCAAGTGCCGTGATCGTTGCCAATGCGATCTGCACGAGCAGTCCGGGGCCGAAGAACACCACGTGTGCGGCAATCGTAGGCAAGAGCGCGTAAAGCACGATTCGCATGACGCGTGCGACTGTGGTGGGCGCAACGACGTGCGGAGGGGCGGCGGTGGGAAAATCCATGCGTGAGGCGCAGTGCTGATGCCGATGCGCGAAGCTTGACACGCAGAATAGGCTGAAAGCTACGTGGGCGTGCGACGCGCCAGGCGTCTTTTCTCTTCCAATCGCTGGCGCTGTTCGGCTTCCAAGCGTTCCAAGCGTGCCGCGCGATCTTCATAGCGCAAGCGTGCATCTCGCGCGTTCTCGCGTGCGAGCAGGTGAGCGGCCAACGCGGGCTTGGCTGCTCTGAAGCGTTCGACCAGCGGAATTTGACTGGGACACACGAAGTCGCAACAGCCGCATTCGATGCAATCCATCACACCGTACCGTTCCAAGCCCGCGAGATCATTCGCCCGGGCGTTGAGATGAAGCTGCTGCGGAAGTAAGAACGCAGGGCAAACTTCGGAGCAGTTGCCGCAGCGGATGCATGGCATTTCGGCCATCCGGGGTTGTAGGTCGAGCGCGGAAGCTGCCACAACGCAGTTGGTGCTCTTGACGACTGCGATCTCATCGCTCGGCAGCGCAAGTCCCATCATCGTGCCGCCCATGAGCAAGCGTTCCACGCGAGGCGTGTAGCCGCCGCATTCGGCGATGAGCTGTGCGATCGGTGTGCCGATTCGGACATCGAGGTTGCGAGGGTGCTGAACGCCATCGCCCGTTACGGTGACGATGCGACTGATCAGCGGTTCCCCATCCCGCACCCAACGCGCGACGGCTGCCACCGTGGCGACGTTGTGGCACAAGATACCGATATCCGTCGGCAGCCCCGCGAATGGCACTTCTCGGTGCAGGACCGCTGCGATGAGCTGGCGCTCACCTCCGGCGGGATAGAGCGCGGGCACGATCGAAAGCCGGATTTGCGCATTGCCCGCACTGCCGAGCGCTGCGCGCAACGCGTCTGCGGATTGCGGGGCATCGTCCTCGATTGCGATGACGCACTCGCGAGCGTCCAAGGCGTGCATTAGGATGCGCGCGCCGTGCACGATGTCGTGCGCGCGCTCGCGCATCAGCATCTCATCACAACTGATGTAGGGCTCGCATTCAGCACCGTTGATCAGGAGCGTAAGAGCAGCGGATTGCGCACCGCTCGCAAGTTTCGTCGAGGTGGGGAATGCCGCGCCGCCGAGACCGACGATGCCGGCGCGCGCAATCCACGCGCGCAGCTCGAGCGGGTCGACGTCCTCGAAACGTTCGAAGGTCCGCTCCGAAGGTGCACGAGCGTCCTGCCCATCGTTGGCGATGACGATGCTCAGAGCGGGCCCGCCGCCAATACGCGCGCACGGCCTAGGCTCGATCAAGCGCACGTGCCCGGAAACCGGAGCGTGTACCCATGCGCTGATGTCCGCCGTAGGCTCTGCGATGGGTTGGCCCAGCAGCACACGGTCACCGACCTTGGCTATCGGTTTCGCTGCCTGGCCTGCATGCTGATCGAGCGGCAGCACCGCCTCCGGCGGTGCTGCGGCTTTGACAATAGGCTCTCGGGTCGAGCGCTCCTTATGCGCTTCCAGTCGCAGGCCGCCGCGCGCACCATGCGTCGGGATCATCGATCAGCTCGCAAACGCGTCTCGGCGTGTGTGACCGACGATTTCGGTCAGCGACTGAGTGGCAGGTCGCATCTCGATGCAGTCAACCGGGCACGGCGGAATGCAGAGCTCGCAGCCCGTGCATTCGGAGGAAATGACGGTGTGCATGAAACGCGATGCGCCGATGATCGCATCGACGGGGCAGGCCTGAATGCATTTCGTGCAGCCGATACAGGCAGGTTCGTCGATCCACGCGACCATCGCGACCGCAGGCATCGTGCCGAAGCGCTCATCGACTTTCTTGGTGGGCCGGCCGAGCAAGCCCGCGAGCGCGGCGGCCGTCGCATCGCCGCCCGGCGGACATTGATTGATGTCGGCGGAGCCTGCAGCAATTGCAGTTGCGTAGGGGCGGCAGCCATCGAACGTGCAGCGACGGCACTGGGTCTGAGGGAGCAGCTCGTTGATGCGCTCGATGAGATGCGTCCGTGTCGTGCCCACAGCACTCATGGCCGCGGCGCGCGCGGCGAGCACCGCAATGCCGGCGAGGGCCAACATCAAGATGAACGGCGCGAGGATCGTCATTCGGGAATCAGTCCGATGAATCCCATGCAGCCGAGCGCCATGAGGCCGGCGCTGATGAGCGCAATGGGGGCTTCCTTGAACGGTGCGGGCACATCAGCGTAGCGAAGGCGTTCGTACAACGTGGCGGCCGCCAGCAAGAGAATGACGAAAGCGAATGCTCCGCCTACCGACAGAAACAGTAGATCCATGAAGCGCGTGGTCAGCTGTTCGCCTGAGAGTGCGACGCCCAACAAAGCACTGTTCGTCGTAAGCAGCAGCGCGAACGCCGGTCGCGCCGGGATGCGTTTCCCGTAGCGACGTAGCCACATCTCCGTAGCAGAAGCCACCGCGATCACGATTGCCATGAACGCCGGCGTGCGCAGATACGAAAGCTCCAGCGGATCGAGCACGAGCGAGGCCAGTAGCCCGGTGGCGAGTCCAACCATCGGCAACGCAATCGCATGTCCGATCGCCACGCCGACAGCGTTCTCGTAGACATCCGTGGTATCCACGAATGGACGCCATCCTTCCACCCCGCGGATCGCCACCATGCTCACCAGCACGGCGCTCAACAGGATGAGGAGGAGGGAGGACATTCAAGAAGGGCTGCTGGCAAACTGGTAACTGGCGGCTGGCCAGAGAAAGCCTATTCTAACCAACGCCATCGTGTTGCGTTCGGATCGCGGGGTCATCTGGCCGATGGCCCAGCTGCCAGTTGGCCGGTTGGCCAACTTTTCACTTCACCCTCATCCCCACTGTCGCGCCTGCATCCGGGGCGAGTAGGAAAATGTCTTTCCCGCCGTGGCCGGCTGCGAGCACCATGCCTTCCGATGTGCCAAAGCGCATCTTGCGAGGCTTCAAATTTGCAAGCACGAGCGTCAGACGCCCGGTCAATTGCTCGGGTGTATAGGCAGATCGAATGCCGGCGAACACCGTGCGCTGCGCATCGCCGATGTCGACCGTGAGCTTGAGGAGTTTGTCCGCGCCTTCGATAGTCTCGGCCTTTAGGATCTTTGCGATGCGAAGGTCGAGTTTGGAGAAGTCCTCAATCGTGACCTCTAGCGGGCTCGATGCCTCTGGCTTCGAAGCTGCATTCGGCGTGCCTTCAACCTGAGCTGCTTGCGGTGCTTCGAAGAGCGCCTCGAGCTGTTTTGGATCCACGCGCTGCATGAGATGTTCATAGGGTTTGATCGTCGCCGCGCCATCCTCATCGAGTTGCGACCAAGTGAGAGGCAGCGCGAGTCCCAGCAAGGCCGCAGCTTTCTCCGCGGTCGCCGGCAGGATCGGCGCCAAATACAACGTGAGGCGCCGAAATGCATGGATGCAGTCCGAGCACACCTCATGCAGCCTTTCCGCCTGCGCGGTGTCTTTCGCGATCTCCCAAGGCTTCTCGCGATCGATCGCCGCGTTCATCTGATCTGCGAGCTCCATGATCTCGCGCACTGCCTTGCCGAATTCCCGACCTTCGTAGTGCTCACGGATCGTGGCTTCGCGCTCGCGCGCGAGCGTCGCCCACTTCGCCGTCGCGACCGCGCGGTTCGTGTCCACCGGCAGCAGCTTGCCTTCGAAGCGTTTCGTGATGAAACCCGCCGCGCGGCTTGCGATGTTGACGTACTTGCCGACGAGATCGCTGTTGACGCGCGCGACGAAATCGTCGGGATTGAAGTCGAGATCCTCGACGTTGGCGTTGAGCTTCGCTGCGAGGTAATAACGCAGCCACTCCGAGCTCATGCCGATGTCCAGATAGCGCAATGGGCTGATGCCGGTGCCGCGCGATTTGGACATCTTTGCGCCGGAAACGGTGATGAATCCGTGCACGTAGATGTGATTCGGAACTTTGCGCCCGGCGAACTTCAGCATCGCGGGCCAGAACAGCGTGTGGAAATAAATGATGTCCTTCCCGATGAAGTGGATCTGCTCCACCTCCGGTGCGGCCAAGAATTCATCGAAGCGACGCGATTCGCCGTTCGCTCGTGCCTTGCCGCCGTCGAAGTAACTCTTGAGCGATGCCAAGTAACCGACTGGCGCGTCCAGCCAAACATAAAAGAACTTGCCGGGCGCATCGGGAATGGGAATGCCGAAATAAGGGGCATCGCGCGAGATGTCCCAATCGCCGAGCGCTTGATCTCCTTGCCCCTTGAGCCATTCGCGCGCTTTATTCGCAACGGCCGGCTGCAGACGCTCCGGCGCGCTCAACCACTCATTGAGGAATTCGACGCAGCGCGTGTCGGATAACTTGAAGAAGTAGTGATCCGATACTTTGCGCACGGGCGTCGCACCTGAGAGCGTCGAGTACGGATCGATGAGATCGGTCGGCGCATACACGGTGCTGCACACTTCGCAGGCATCGCCGTACTGATCTTTGGCGTGGCAGTTCGGGCACTCACCCTTGATGTAACGATCCGGCAGGAACATTTGCTTGATCGGATCGAAGAACTGCTCGACCGGTTTTACGTAGATGAAGCCCGCCTCTTTGAGCTTGCGGTAAATGTCCGTCGAGAGCTCGACGTTTTCTGGCGAATGCGTCGAATGCCAATGATCGAATGAGATCTGAAATCCTTCGAGGTATTGGGCACGGTCGGCAGAGATGCGCGCGACCAGCTCCTCGGGTTTGATCCCTTCGGCTTCCGCCTTGAGCATGATCGGTGCACCGTGGGCGTCGTCCGCGCACACGAAATGCACCTTGTTGCCAAGCATGCGCTGGAACCGTACCCATATGTCCGCCTGGATGTACTCCATGATGTGGCCGATGTGAAACGGCCCGTTGGCGTAGGGGAGAGCGGTGGTAACGAACAGATGGCGCATGAGGCTGGGCGGAGCGTGGAAAGGCGGGAATTATGCCACGCGGATCGCCGTCACTAGCGGTGGGTGATGCAAGTGATGTAAGTGATGAACGTCAGAAGGGGTATGGCCCTCTTACCTACACCACTTCCATCACTTTCGTCACCTTCATCACCCGATGTCTTTGAACTGCTCGAACTTCGCCTTATTGATCGCCTTCTTGTACGCGTCCTTGCCGCTGATGACGCCTTTCTCTAGCAGCTCTTGGATCGCGGAATCCATGAGGCGCATGCCGTGCTGCGCGCCACTCTGCATGGTGTTCTCGAGCTGATCGAGCTTGCCTTGGCGGATCAGATTCGCGACCGCAGGCGTGTTGACCAGAATCTCGAGGGCCGCGACGCGGCCGGGTTTACCGGCGCGCGGGATGAGTTGCTGCGAGATCACGCCGCGAAGCGATGTCGACAACATTGCCCGCACGTGCGACTGCTTGTCCGCAGGAAACGCGTTGACCATGCGGTCGACCGTGGCTGCGGCGCCGTTCGTGTGCAGCGTCCCCATGACGAGAATGCCCATTTCGGCAGCGGTCACTGCGATGCTCATCGTCTCGTAGTCGCGCAACTCACCGACCAGAATGACGTCCGGATCTTCACGCAGAGCCGAGTGCAGGGCCTCCGAGAAGGAAGGGCTGTGCGAACCGATCTCGCGTTGGCTGACGAGGCAGTTCTTGCGCGGATGCACGAATTCGATCGGATCTTCGATCGTAAGAATGTGCCCTTTGAGGCGCGAGTTCATGTCATCGATCATGGCGGCGAGCGTCGTCGACTTGCCGGAGCCGGTCTTGCCAGTGACGAGGATCAAGCCGTTGTTGACCTTGCACAGATTGCGCACGGCGTCCGGCATGTTGAGTTGATCGAGCGTCAAGGCCTTGGATGGAATCGCTCTGCACACGGCACCCAAACCATACAGATGGCGCATGACGTTCACGCGAAAGCGTGACACGCCCGGAATGATGTAGGCGAAGTCCGCGCCATGCTTCTCCTCGAGTCGCTGCAGCGCTGCGCGCGGCATGATCTCGCGGAGCACTTCCTCGACGAATGCGGGCGCGAGGACTTCCTGTCGCAAATTCTGCAGCTCGCCATACAATCGAATGCGCGGCGGGTCGCCAGCGATGAAGTGCAGGTCCGAGCCGTTCTTGCTCAAGACGTCCTTCAAGAATTCGTCGATGCGCCTCGCTACAGGCTGCTGCGCGCCCGCGCCCGTAGTGCTCGTCGATGTGCTGAGTTCGGTGCTCACAACGATCCTTCGTAATGGAGGCGATGCAAGTGATACGAGTGATGGAGGTCAGAGGCACCGGCCTCGTTTCTGGCCTTCATCGCTTTCATCACTTCCATCATCTCCATCACTTCTTCTTATCCTGGTGCTAAGTCCAGCTTGGGCAACACGCTCGTGTCGGTGACATAGCGCGCAAATAGGCGTTTGTCGGTTGCGTAGACATACGCGTCGTCCGGGTCGATCTCCTTTGCCGTGACGTTCGCGAGCAATGCTTGGTCGAGCATCTGCATTCCGAGCTCCTTGCCGGTTTGCAACTGCGATGGGATCTGATGCGTTTGGTCGGTCATGATCAATTTGCCGATCGCGCGGGTGACGACCATGATCTCGCAGATTGCCTTACGGCCGCGTTGATCGGCGGTCTTCACGAGAACCTGCGTGATGACAGCGATCAAGCTTTGCGACAGGAAGCTCTTCGTCTGTTCGCGCTCATCTGCGGGCAACGCATCGACGATGCGGTCGATGGTCTTGACGGCGCCCGTGGTGTGCAGCGTGCCGAGCACCAAGTGACCCGTCTCCGCTGCCGTCATCGCCCAGCGAATCGTTTCAGCGTCGCGAAGCTCGCCGACGAGGATGACGTCCGGATCCTCGCGCATAGCAGCGCGCACGCCTTCCGAGAAGGAAGGCAGGTGCGTGTTGAGCTCGCGTTGGATGATCTGACTCTGCTTGCTCTTGTGCACGAACTCGATCGGATCTTCCAAACTGATGATGTTGACGCGCCGTGTAGCGTTCAGATAGTCGATCATCGCGGCGAGCGTCGTCGACTTGCCGGTGCCGGTCGAGCCGGTGACCAAGATCATGCCTTGGTGGTGATCGCATAGCTTCTTGACGATCGGCGGCAGGCCCAACCGATCGAGCGTAGGAACATCCGAGGGAATCGCCCGGAAGGTCGCCCCGACACCTGTCTCCTTACGAAATACGTTCACGCGAAAGCGGCCGCCGTTCGCGGAGACATACGAAAAGTCGACGTCGTGCCCTTTGCGTAACTGGTCCTGGTTCGGACGGCTCATGATCTCCGCGATGTAGCTCTCGAGCTCCGCTTGGCTCAGATCGCGGAATTTGATCGGGAGCAGATCGCCATGCATGCGCAGCATGGGCGGCAGCCCCACTGCGAAATGAATATCCGAGCAGCCCTGGTCGGTGCCCAGCTTTAAGAATGCGTCGATGCGGGCCATGGCGCTTGTTAACGGCTGTAGGCTGTAGGCTGTAGGCCGCAGCCAAATAAGAGGCAGCACGCGATCTGCGTGCCTTGGGCCGAAATGATGGGAGCAGGGTGCATATACGGCTGTTTGGCTGATTCTGATCTGCTAGAGCCTACAGCCTCCAGCCTACAGCCTCCAGCCCAGTGTGGGCTGGTATTAGAGGGCTTTCTCCAACGCAAGTCTCAGCTCATCCATGCTCTGGAAGCGCTTGAGCTTGTCTACCGCCATGCATTTGACCACGAGCTCGGAAAGAGGCTTCGGAAGCTGAGGGTTTACCTCAAGCGGCGACTTCGCTTTCCCCTGAACGTGCTGATACATGACCGACATGTGATCGCCGCGGCTGTAGGGCGGCACACCGGTCACCATCTCGTAGAGGATGACGCCGACGCTGTAAATGTCCGCCCGTTCGTCGACCTTCTTGCCCAGGATCTGCTCGGGCGCCATGTACTTGGGCGAGCCGATCACGTAGCCCGTCTTCGTGAGCTGCGTATCGCCTTCCTTCTGCGCGGCGGCCACGCCGAAGTCGACGATCTTGAGCAGCCCCTCGTTGTTGATGAGGATGTTTGCAGGCTTCAAGTCGCGATGCACGATGCCCGCTTGGTGCGCGATCGCCATACCGGTTGCGATGTCGCTCCCGTACTGAATGGCGCGCGGCAGCGGCAGCGGCTTCTCGTTGACGATCTCGCTGCCGAGCGTATGCGAAGGGAAGTATTCCATCGAGATCGCATAGTTGCCGCGCATGTACAGAAAATCGTAGATGCGGATGACGTTCTTGTGCGTGATCTTGCGCGAGTAGCGCAGCTCGTGCACGAAGCGCTTCATCATCTCTTCGTCTTGCGAGACGTTCGGGTTCAAGAACTTCAGAATGAGCCGTTCGTCCACGACGGTGTCTTCGACGAGCAGCACGGTGCCGAACGCGCCCTTGCCGATCTTCTCGATGAACTTGTAGCGGCCCTCGATGACATCGCCCGGCTTGAGCGTGGAGATGTCGAGCTTCTGCGTCGCCGCGGAAGCTTCCTCCGCCTTCTTGATGACGGCGTCGACATCGCCGCGATCGATGAGGAGTGTGCGTGCGGGCTCAGCCATCTTCGCCGCTTTCACCTGCGCCGCAACCGCAGTGCTGGAGTAACGAGCATCGATCTCCTCGATTGCTCGGATCGCGGCGTGTTGGATCGTCTCATCGCTCGCAGCCGCACCGGCAGCCTGGATGTAGCCGCGCACGGTGTCCGCGCGCTTGTCGTCTGCCAGCCGCGCGAGTGCGTTGATCGCCTCCACCTTGATCTCTTTCTCGGGGCGTTCGAGCAATCGCACGATCGGCTCGATCACGCGGGCGTCGCCTAGCTTGCCGAGCGCGCGCGCAATCGTAGGAAGGGAACGCGTGTTGCTCGCGTTCAGAAGTTCCATGAGCGCAGGTAGTGCTTTCTTGCTGCCGATCTCCGCCAAGGCATCCACGGCCCGCTCGCTGACCCACCAATCCTTATCCTTCGTCGCCTCGATCAGGAAATTGACCGCGCGCTCGTCCTTGGTCTGATTGAGAATCTCGATCGCCGCGCGGCGCACATCTTCATCTTCGTCGCGGACGAGCTCGATGACGGCGTCCACGACGCGCGGCCCGCCGATGCGTCCCAGCGCATCGGCCGCACGCGTGCGAACCCACCAGTCATCATCTTTGATCACTTGCAGCAGGTGCTTGATGTCACGGGAGGTGCCGAGGTGATTGAGCACTTCCACTGCGGCGCGACGGGCGTATTCGTTCTCGTCCTTGAGCACATCGATGAGATATTTCATCGTGTCCGGATCTTTCGCGCGTACCACGACGTCGATTGCGCGATTGGCAACCTCGAGGTCGGGATCGCGCAGGAGCTGACAGACTGGGCCGATCTGAATCGGGCCGTCCATCTTCGACAGCGCATTCAACGCCGCCTGGCGAATCAGCTTGTTCGGATCCTTGAGCTGCGTTTGGATCGCTTCAGCAACATCAGGGCGGTTGAACCGCGACAGGATGTTGATGATGTGCATGCGCGCGACGGAGTCTTTGCCTTCGATGCGGCTCGTGAGCTCCGGAATAGCGCTTTCGTCCGCAAGCTCGCCGATGATCCGAAACAGCGCGGCTTTTTCGTTCGCTTCCTGGCTATACGCGTGCTGCAGCAGGTCGCGCACCGTGAAACGATTCTTCTGCGAGTTGATGATCTCGAGCACGGCAGGCTTCGAGATGTCGTCGCGTTCGAGCAGCTCGATTAGAAGGCTTGGGCTGTAGTTGCGGCTGGCGGCGAGCGCAAGACTTACCGCAGCGATGGTCCGCGGGTTCGCGTCGACGAAACCTTGGACGATGATCGGAAAGGTCTTGTTATCGATGAGCTGCGTCAGGATATCGACGTACGCAGCCGTCTCTTTCTTGTCGGCGACCGCGAGCGCATCGAGAATCTTCGGAACCGCCCCAGCACCGATTTTCGCCAGCTTCTGGAATGCCTTCTGCGATTCGGGATGCAGCGGATCTGCGATGCCGCGGATTTCCGCAATCAGGCGCTCGGCTCTCAGATCGGAAAAAAAACTCATCGAGTCGTCTCGGTATCCATCGCGTCATTGACGCGCTCGTGGTGCGCCGGGCGCCCGCCGCTGAGGGGTTGAGGTCCGCTCCTTCGGGCTCAAGTGGCACTTCGTTGTCTCAAGCTTTGTGGTGGATTATGCCACGGGCCGTCACGTCGCAAAGAAGAGACCGCTTCCCGGGCCCGCGGAGCAGGCGGATCGAGTGCGATCCGCTACAATCCGTGCCCCAATCGCCGGCAGCAGCCGCTGCGTCAGATCACCATGAGCACAGAGCGCGAAATCACCCTCCGCAATTGCATAGGGGGGTATATCGAACCGTACATAGGATTGTCCCTGGACGAGCTGGACGCGATCCGCTCAATGATGTTGAAGGCTGATCGCCTCGAGGTATCCCTGACGCTGCCGACCCCGGCGCTCAAGTACGCCTCGGAGCTTGGGGCCGCTTTGCAGGCGCGCACGCGCGAAATCGACTCCAAGGTCGAGTTGCGTGTCGATGTGACGTGGGAAATTCCTGCCCGCGCGATCAAGGCCAACCTGAAGCCCGTTCAAGGGATTCGCAACATCATCGCGGTGGCATCGGGCAAAGGCGGTGTCGGCAAGTCAACGACGGCTGCCAATCTGGCGCTCGCGCTGGCCCAGGAAGGGGCTGCCGTCGGACTGCTCGATGCGGATATCTATGGCCCCAGTCAGCCCATGATGATGGGGTTGAGCAACGAGCGGCCCTCGAGTCCCGACCAGCGCACGATGATCGCGCCGACGGCTCACGGCGTGAAGGTGATGTCGATCGGTTTTCTGATCGATGAGGAGCAACCGATGGTTTGGCGAGGCCCGATGGTCACGCAGGCCCTCGTGCAACTGCTCGAGACGACCCGCTGGGGCGATCTGGACTATTTGATCGTCGATATGCCGCCCGGCACGGGCGATACGCAATTGACGCTTGCGCAGCGCGTGCCCGTAAGCGGTGCGGTAATCGTTTCGACACCTCAGGACATCGCACTGCTCGATGCGCGCAAAGGCTTGCGCATGTTTCAGAAGGTCGAAGTGCCGGTGCTCGGCATCGTCGAGAACATGAGCACGCACATTTGCTCGAATTGTGGGCACGAGGAGCACATCTTCGGCGCAGGCGGCGGCCGGCGCATGGCGGAGCAATACGGCGTGCAGTTGCTTGGCGAATTGCCGCTCGACATTCGCATCCGCGAGCAGACCGACGCTGGTCGGCCGACTGTCGTGGCGGAGCTCGACAGCAAGCTTGGCCGCGCGTATCTCGACTTCGCCCGAAAGACCGCCGGAAGTCTTGCGCGTGCGAATCTCCAATCGCCGGCGGTGTTCCCGACGATTTCGGTCGAGGACACCTGAGTTTGGCCAACCGGCAACTGGCCACTGGCAACTGGCCAGCGCAAGAGTGCCGAGCGATACTTCCATGTAGAAAGTTGGCGGTCGACGCCACTCAAAACGATCATCTGATTCAACAGCCAATAACGCGCACTCTGGCCAGCAGCCAGGGGCCGGTTGGCCAGTAAGCCGAGGAAAGCATGAGCATCAAGTCCGATCGCTGGATCCGCAGCATGGCGCATAAGGGCATGATCGAGCCCTTCGAGGCGGGGCAGGTTCGGACGACGGCGAGCGGCAAGATCATTTCCTATGGCACGTCCAGCTACGGCTATGACGTGCGTTGCGCGAACGAATTCAAGATCTTCACGAACATCAACTCGACGATCGTCGATCCTAAGAATTTCGATTCGGGGAGCTTCGTCGATGTCAGATCCGACGTGTGCATCATCCCGCCGAACTCCTTCGCGCTCGCGCGCACGGTCGAGTACTTCCGCATCCCGCGCAACGTGCTCACGATCTGCTTAGGCAAGTCGACTTACGCACGCTGCGGCATCATCGTGAACGTGACGCCGCTCGAGCCGGAATGGGAAGGCCACGTCACGCTCGAGTTCTCGAACACGACGCCCCTGCCTGCGAAGATTTACGCGAACGAAGGTGTTGCACAAATGCTATTCCTGGAATCCGATGAGGTCTGCGAGACCTCATACAAGGACCGCGGGGGGAAGTATCAGGGGCAGCAGGGCGTCACGCTGCCGAAGGCGTGAGTAAGCGCTCACGCGAAGTGACAGGGTGACGAAGTGACGAAGTCAGACAAGAGAAGAGTTCCTGGCGGCGAAGCCGACGGTTTCTGACTGCGTCACCTCGTCACTTTGTCACTCCGTCACTTCGCTCGAGAGAGCGAATCTCCATCACAGTTTCCACCTTACCCTTTCGAATCTGCTCTGCGCGAACCGGGATGTAGTTGAGCGTGGGCGCCATCCAGAAACGCGAGAGGCGGGATGAGCCTTCGCGGGCGCTTTCGTAGATCACGGTTTCGATGCGCCCGAGCGGGGTGTCCATCTCCTCGGTGCCCGTGCGGCGGTAGGTATAGAGCTTGATCTTCTCGTCATCGATGAGCGGAATTGTTCCGGGCTCGCCGCCGCGCAAGAGGGTGGTCATGACATCGATCTGAATCGACAAACGATCTTGCAGTCCTGGCTGCGTCGGAAGATCGACGCTTTTTCCTTCGGCGGTGCCAGTTACGCGACCCGCGTCCCAATCGAAGGCGAGAGCACCATCTCCCTGGTTGCCGGATTTACCATCATCGAGTGTCCACTTGAGCGGCCGGACGCCATTCTCGTCGATGATCATCTCGCTACGCTCGAGGGCGTTGCGACTCACCACGAGGCGGGCGAGGAAGCTCGGGTCGGCTTTGGTTTCATAAACGAAGCGACCGTTGTCTTCCGCGCGAAGCGAAAACGTGAGCATGCCGGCTTCGATTCCGCGGTACGAGGCAGCATAGCTCGCGGTGAAGGCAGGCGGGAAAACGAGGGTGTCGGCCCGAGCACCGAAAGCGCTGCAGAGTGCCAGGGTGAGCGCAAATGCGCACTTGATTGCGACCGAGAGAGGTGTGGAGTGCACTCAACTTCCTCGAGCGTCGACCAGGATCGGTGCGGCAAGCGGCTCATCGTCTAGATAAACGCGTCCGTCCTCCAACTTCAGCCTCCCGCACACGAACCACTCGATCGCTTGCGAATAAATGATGTGTTCCTGCTGCTGAACTCGCGCTGAAAGGCTATCCACGGTGTCTTCCGTATGAACATCGATGCACGCCTGAATAATGACCGGGCCGCCGTCGAGTTCCTGTGTGACGAAGTGAACGCTCGCGCCATGCTGACAGTCTCGGGCCTCGAGGGCCCTTCGGTGGGTATGCAAGCCCTGATACTTCGGGAGGAGCGAGGGATGGATGTTCAGGATGCGTCCAGCGAAGCGATCGATGAACGGCGCGCTCAAGATACGCATGAATCCTGCGAGTACCACCAGCGCAGGTTCGAAGGAATCCACGAGGTCCGCGAGCGCGCGATCGTAGGCAAGACGATCCGGGTACTGTTTGGGCGACAACGTGCGTGTCTCGATTCCGAGCACTGATGCAACCGCGAGCCCGGCCGCTTCGGCCTTGTCGCTAATGACCGCGCGAACCCGGCACGGCATCGCTCCGCTGCTTGCACGCTCGGCGATCGCACGCATGTTGCTGCCGCGACCCGAGATGAGAATCACGATCGGAAGAGGCGGCCCGGCGAGGGGCGAAACGCTCGTACTCGAAGCGCTCATCCGCGCACGATGACGCCACCGTCGCCGCGACGAACCTCACCGATGATGACGGGTTCTTCGCCCTGATCCTTCAAGCACTTCATTGCCTTATCGGTATGTTCGGCTGCAACGCAGATCGTCATGCCGATGCCGCAGTTGAACGTCTTGTACATTTCCGCAGCCGGAATGTTGCCCGCCTTCTGCAGCCAATCGAACACTGCGGGTCGTGTCCAGGTCTGTGCGCTCAGCATGACTTCGAGACCATGGGGCAGGACGCGCGGGATGTTTTCGGTCAGTCCGCCGCCGGTGATGTGCGCGATACCATGGATCTTCACGAGTTTCGCGAGTGCGAGCACTGGCTTCACGTAGATGCGTGTCGGCGCGAGCAACGCGTCGTACAGCAAGCCGTTGCCCAGCTTCGTCGTCGGAGTCGCTTTGGTGGTCTGCAGGAGCTTACGAACGAGCGAATAGCCGTTCGAGTGCGGACCGGAGGACGGCAATCCGATGATCGTGTCACCAGGACGGGTGTGACTGCCGTCGATGATCTGATCCTTCTCGACGATCCCGACGCAGAAGCCCGCGAGATCGTAATCGCCTTCCGCGTACATACCCGGCATCTCGGCGGTCTCACCGCCGATGAGCGCGGCGCCCGATTCGACGCACCCCTCGACGATGCCTTTGATCACCGACTCCGCCACCGCCACGCTGAGCTTGCCGGTTGCGTAGTAGTCGAGAAAGAAGAGCGGCTCCGCTCCTTGCACGATGACGTCGTTCACGCACATCGCGACGAGATCGATTCCGATGGTGTCATGTCGTCCGGTCTCGATCGCAAGTCGCAACTTCGTCCCGACGCCATCGGTGCCCGAGACGAGCACCGGTCTCTTGTAGCGATCTATGGGCAGCTCGAACAGTGCACCGAAGCCGCCGAGACCGCCTAGCACTTCGGGCCGCATCGAACGCTTCACTGCAGGTTTGATGCGCTCGACGAGCTCATCGCCGGCTTCGATGTCGACGCCTGCGTCTTTGTACGTGATCGGGCCGGGAGGACGAGACATAAGGTTCACTCAAGCAAGAAAAGCTGGATGGACACCCTCGAGGCCGAAGCGACCGAGCGGCTTCGTGCGAGGAGGAGCTCGGATCTTACGCGAAGGTGGGTGTGTTATTTTACACGCCCACGCGGCGGAGCGGACCCGCCGCCTTTTCAGGCGCTTTACGTTTTTCCATGGTCGTATCACTTACCCTTCGATCCTGGTTGCTTGTTCTCGCGGCACTGCTCGCGCCCTCGCTGGCGTCTGCTGTTACCGTCGAGGATCTATACGCCACCTCACAACCGGTCGTGGGCTCTCAGGAAGCTGCTTTCGTCGAGGCTCTCAAGACCGTCGTCATTCGCGTAAGCGGACGGCGCGATGCGCCTGAGCGCCTCGGTGCCGCGCTCGGCAACGCGCGACAATACGTGCAGCGCTATGGCGTAACGCAGGAGAACGTCTTGCAGGTCGGCTTCGACGATGTGTCCATCGAGCGCCTTTTGACCGAAGCAGGCCTGCCGATCTGGGGTCGCGAACGCCCAGCGACGCTCGTGGTGCTCAGTTTCGATGACCTCGGCGGAGGTTGGCTCAGCTCCGATGTACCTCCTGCGGACAAAGAGCGCATCGCTGCGGTGGCTCATCAGCGCGGATTGCCGTTGCTATGGGGCACGCTCGATCCGACGGACCAGAATATCTTGGCAATGGGCGAGGGGGGCGCTGCCTCGCTCGCTCAGATCGCACGCCGCAATGGTGCGAACGCGATCCTCGTGGGGCGCGGAACGCGCGGAAGTGCGCTCCGCTGGATGCTGGCATCCGATGAGGGCGTGTCCCAGCTGTCCGGTACGTATGAAGAGGCCATCCACTCGACCGCTGATTCCTTCGCCAGGTTGTTCGCGGCCGAGGGCTCTTCGCTCACGCGCATCAGTGTAGAGGTGAGCGGCATTACGGATCTCGATGCGTATGCTTCGACGCTCAACTACCTCGAAGGCATGACGCTCGTGCGCAACGTGGCGGTCGAGCAAGTCGCGGGAGACACGATGCGGTTCCAGCTCGCTGTGCGCGGCGATGCGAGCACGTTGCAACGGGCGATCGCGCTCGATCATCGACTCGTCCCGCAGAGCCAGATCGAGGCGTCCGGCGCTTCGGCAGCTCAGCTCGCGTTTCGCTATCAAAAGTAACGAAGCCATGCGGCACATTCCCAACGCGCTGTGCGTGTTCCGCATGCTGCTCGTTGTGCCGATCGCGGTTTTGCTTGCCCGCGGCGAGTATTGGACGACGATGTGGGTTTTCGCGGTCGCGGCGATCACCGATGGTCTCGATGGCTTTCTCGCTAAGCGATTCGGTTGGACCTCCGAGCTCGGTAAGATCCTCGATCCGCTCGCCGACAAGCTGTTGCTCGTCAGTGTGTTCATCGCACTTGCCGTGGTGGGCCTCGTTCCGATCTGGTTGGCAGCCACCGCCGTGGCACGCGATCTCACGATTACTGCGGGTGCGATCGCATACAACTCTCTCTATGGATATCCAAATGGGCGGCCAACGTATGTGAGCAAGCTGAATACGTTGTGCCAGATCCTCTATCTGCTTCTCGTCGTCGGCGCCGCTGCATTGAGCCACACGGCTGAGCCGATCAAGACGGTTTTAGGTGCACTCGTGTTCGTCACGACTGTGGTCAGCGGTCTGGACTACGTGATCACTTATTCGCGCAAAGCGATCTCCGCGAGCCGCGAGCGACGCGGACTCGCATGACCACGCAGATTCCGCTGCGCATTCGCTTACGGGATAGCTCGGTGTTCGCGAGCTATTACCCCGGCCGCAACAAGCCTGCCGTGGATGCCTTGTTGGCCATGGCGCCAGCGGTGCCTCCTACGTGCGTCTGGTTGCATGGTCCGCGCGCCTCGGGAAAGACCCATCTGCTGCAGGCGGCGTGCGTGAAGTGGAGCGAGCAGGGTGCGGCGACGGCGTATGTTCCTCTGCGTGAAGTGGACATCGATGCAGATGGACTCAACGGCTATGGGCAGCTGCCGCTGGTGGCAATCGATGACGCTGAGATCATCGCCGGTCACGATACGGTGGAGCGCGCTTTGTTTCGGCTGCATCAGGAGCTCGACGAAAGCGGTGGCCATCTCGTCGTCAGCGGCTCGAGTCCGCCGGCAGCATTGAAATTCAATCTGCGCGACTTGGCTTCGCGCTTGAACGGGGGGCTCGTGCTCACCTTGCACGCTCTCGATGATGATGAGCAGCTCAAGGCATTGCAGTTGCGCGCTCAACTGCGAGGGTTCGAGTTGCCGGAAGAGACGGTGCAGTATCTACAGCGACGCATGCCGCGCGACATGGCGAGCCTCTGCGCGTTCTTGGATGAGCTCGATGAGGCCTCGCTCGTGGCGCAGCGCAAGCTGACAGTACCATTCGTGCGAGAAGTATTGGCGCGGGTCTCTGGGCACTCAGCCTCGCACGACGGTTGACCGTCTTCAGTGCACGCGAGTCACTCGCAAGTAGACGATCAAGAGCGAGAAGAGGCCGAAGCTCATCAGCAATGCAAGGCCGGCCCAGATGCGCGCGCCGGGATTCGCGACGACCTCCATCAACGTGAACGTCAGATACGCCGCGAGACACAACGTCAGCGCGGCATAGCTGCGCCGATGACCGCGAGCAAGCAAGGGTATGAAGGCGCACAGCGGCAGGACGACGAGCAATGCGAAGAGCGCTCGCGCTCCAGTAGGCTCGGGGCCGACGATGCCAACGCCGAGCACGAGGATCAGAATCGCTATCGTCACGAGGATCGCGCGACGCGTCCGCTGCTCGGTGAGCACTTGCCGGCTACCGGGCGATGCGAATCGCAAGCTCCGCCACCCTGCGGCCGAGTAGTTGGGCAAGCGTACGCTCGTCCTCTGACAGCTTCGCTTGTGCCGCATTGCCAGCCACATGGCTCGCGCCGTAAGGAGAGCCGCCGGTCGTCGTCTGGTTCAACGCGACTTCGGTGTAAGGCAGTCCGACGATATACATGCCGTGGTGCAGCAGCGGGAGCATCATCGATAGCAGCGTCGTCTCCTGACCTCCATGCATCGTCTGCGTCGAAGTGAAGACCGCGGCAGGTTTGCCCGCCAATGCGCCACTAATCCATAGCGCGCTCGTGCCATCGATGAAATGTTTGAGCGGGGCGGCCATATTCCCGAAGCGAGTGGGACTACCGAGCACGAGCCCTGCGCACTCCCGCAAGTCATCATGTGTGGCATAGGGCGGCCCTTCAGGGGGAATTCGCGCTTGTGGCTGCTCGATGACGGTGTCGACCGGCGGTACGGTGCGCAACCTGGCGCGTGCACCCTCAATCGACTCGATGCCCCGACAGACGTGTCGCGCGAGCTCGGCAGTGCTGCCTTTGCGCGAATAAAACAAGACGAGTATTTCAGGCATGCGCGAGGATTCTCCGGTGAGCAGCGTTTGAGCTCGCTATCGTGTGGGACGCGCGCAACGCGGAACTGCGAATGCGACTCCATGCATTGTATGGGTGGGCCGCTTGACGGTGTAGTTTCTCGTTGTTACGGTCGATTGGACAGGTATCGCGACGCACGAGCATCGCGAAGCCGACGGAGAACAAACCGCCTTGGCCGAAGAAGGGATCGAACGTACGACAGACTGCTGAACAAGAGCGGGCTTGGGCAGTTTCAGCTCCGCGGCATGCAGCAGTCGGCACCGAGCTTTCGGGCGAAAGGCAGTTGAGGTGAGGATTCGATGGCTTCTTCGCTGCGCACTTGGTTCGCGCTCTTGACGCTCGCGTTATCCGTGGGCCTGAGCGCGTGCGCCGGTGCACCCGTGCAGGAGATGAGCAATGCGCGGCAAGCCATCAAAGCGGCGCGCGATGCGGGCGCCGACAAGATTGCGCCCGCAACTCTGAGCGAGGCGCAGACGTTGTTGGAACGCGCCGAAGCCAACCTGCAGCGACGTGCCTACCGCGATGCTCGCCGTGATGCGATTGCGGCGCGAGGCAAAGCGAGTGAAGCGCTCGATGCTGCGCAGGTTCGCGACGGCGGGGCGAGTTAGCCGCTCACACGACGGTCCTATTCTTCGTCAGTAACCTTCCAACCGCGATGTCTACGATCGTTGCGCGGCGCTGCTATGTCTCCGGCCGTGTCCAAGGCGTTTTTTATCGGGCGTCCACTCGGCAGAAGGCGGTCGAGCTCGGTTGCGCGGGCTACGCCCGCAACCTCGCGGACGGTCGCGTCGAGGTGCTGGCGGTGGCCGAGGCGAACGCGGTGCAAGCGCTCATCGATTGGCTTTGGCAGGGACCGCCCGCGGCTCAAGTCGCTGCCGTAGAAGTCATCGAAGTGGATGTCGACGAGCTTGCGGGCGTGCCCGTCGGCTTTCGCACGAGCTAGGGCGAAGCCGCCCGAGTCACTGGAAGTGCCAGCGATTGGCGAGTCGGACCAGCACCAGATCGGAATAGGTGCGCCGGCCGACGCTGCCGTTGTAGCGCGCGAGCGCGCGCGTGTAGTCGCCTTTTTCCCGTTCGAGGTAGAACTTCAAAATCGTGCAGCCCATCCGGATGTTCTGCGGGATGCGTACGAGCTCTTGATTGGTCATTCCGAGCTGCCGTGGCCAAAACGGCATGATCTGCATCAGGCCGACCGCGCCAGCGGAGGAGACGGCCCAACGGTTGAAGCTGCTCTCGACATCGATGACCGCCATGACGAGACCAGGTGGGAGCTCGAGCCGCTGCGCTTCGCAATAGACGTGATGCAGAATCTGAGCGCGTTCCTGCGGATCGGAGACGCGCTTCAACAGTTTGGGCTCCATGGCCGCGCGCCAGACTTGCTCTGCAAACTTGTCCTCGAAGCACTCCTCCGCCGTGAGCGCATGAGTCAGGAGCTTGCCGAGCTCAGGATCCTGCTGCCGATCGGCGAGCGCCGGCATGCCCAGCACGCAAAGCACGAGGCTCAGGAAACAACGCGGTGTCCGACGAGTTAAGCCCATAATTGGCGCGCATCGTGCTGTTGTTGCCGAAGATCCGCCGTGAAACAGGTCACAGCGAACCGCCGGGATCTCGAGTTGGCGGCACTGCGCGCGGCCCACTATGATGCCTCGGTTCCCTGCAGGCGTGTAGGTCCGAGGAGGAGCCGGCTCAAGTAACGGCGCGCGAGAACGCGCCCGGGTGCCCATTGGATCACTTGCCCTGAATTCGTCGACGTCAGTACCCAGAACATCAATATGGCCACGGACTATCAGAGCGACAGCTTGCCGGAAGAGGAACAGCCGACGCGTGGCGTGTACTGGCTGCCGAACCTCTTCACGACAGGCACGCTGTTCGGCGGCTTCTACGCGATTGTCGCCGCAATCGACGGCAATTTCTCCCGCGCAGGCATTGGCGTGTTCGTCGCAATGCTCTTCGATGGGCTCGATGGTCGAGTGGCGCGCTGGACGAAGACCCAAAGCGATTTCGGCAAGGAGTACGACAGCCTGTGCGATATGGTCGCGTTCGGACTCGCGCCGGCGATCGTCATGTACCAATGGGGGATCGAGCGTATCGCCGACTACGGGCAGTTCTGGTATCGCTTCGGCTGGCTGGCGGCATTCTTCTACGCGGTCGCGGCCGGGTTGCGACTCGCGCGTTTCAACTCGCGAGCCTCCGTCGTCGACAAGCGCTACTTCGAGGGCCTGCCGAGCCCGTCGGCAGCTGGCGCAGTAGCGGGATTCGTTTGGGTGGTAAGCGCATTCGACGTTCGAGGGCTTCCCGCGCTCGTGCTTGCGTTCTTGATCACGATCATCATCGGCGGTTTGATGGTCAGCAAGTTCTCGTACTGGAGCGGCAAGGACATCGACGTTCGGGGGCGAATCCGCTGGGTGTACGCCTCGCTCATCCCGCTCGTATTCGTCATCGTGTCGCTGGCGCCCGAGTCGCTGTTCACGTTGTTCGCGATGTATGCGGCATCGGCACCCGCAATCTGGGTTTGGCGAAAGCTCCGCCGTAAACACAAAGTGCGGCCCGACTCACCCGCAGCTTGATGAGGCGAGATGTTTGTAGAATGCGTCTGGTGCGCACGCCTTCCTTGCGTCGCGTCGTTGTCCGCTGATCACTGACCATGAATGCGCGCAAGCTCGCCTACCTGAAGGCGCTCGAAATCGATGTCTGGGAACGCCCTGGAGTAGGGGACCGCATCCCAATTGGCGATGTCCCCGCGACACCGCCCGACTCGATGCCGCCCGTCCGCGAGCATTCGCCGCAGTCCGCGCCTTCCGTACCACTCGCCCTTGTTTCGGACGTCTCAGCTTTGTCCTGGGATGAGCTCGCCGGCCGCGTACGCGGTTGCACGCTCTGTCCGCTTCATGTTTCCCGTACGCAGTCGGTATTTGGTGTGGGCAATCGCAGCGCCGACTGGATGGTGATCGGTGAGGCGCCAGGAATGGAAGAGGACCGGCAGGGAGAGCCCTTCGTCGGCCGTGCGGGTCAGCTGCTCAACTCGATGCTCAAGGCGATCGGCCTGCAGCGCGAGCAGGTCTTCATCGCAAACATCCTGAAGTCGCGCCCGCCGAACAACCGCGACCCGCGTCCTGAAGAAGTACGTGCGTGCATCCCTTATCTATTCCGCCAGATCGAGCTCGTGAACCCGAAGCTCATTCTTTGCGTTGGGCGTATAGCCGCACAAACCCTGCTGGAGACGCAGACGCCCATCGGTAAGCTGCGGGGTAAGTTGCACCGGATCGCCGGGGGTCGACCGATGGTCATCACCTATCATCCCGCGTACTTGCTGCGCAGCCCGGTCGAGAAGCGCAAGGCATGGAGCGATTTAATGCTTGCGGTGAGGACGTACGAAGCACTCCGAGGCGAGATGCCGTCATGAGCGCCGAGCTCAAGTCTCCGAGCACGACACCGTCGATTCGTTTTCGGCCCATGACCTTGACGGATGTGCCCGACGTGATTGCAGTCGAGCGGGCGTCCTACTCATTCCCGTGGAGCGAAGGCGTCTTCCGCGACTGCATCCGCGTCGGCTATCTCTGTCGAGTCGTCGAGGTCGAAGGTGAGGTCGCTGGCTACGGGATCATGTCTTACGGCGCAGGAGAAGCACACATCTTGAACATCTGCGTGCGCAGCGACCTGCGCAGCCAAGGGATCGGCCGCAAGCTCATGCATTACCTGCTCGAGCGCGCCGGCGCCGCACAGATGCAAGACGTCTTCCTCGAAGTCCGCCCCTCAAACCCCGCCGCCATTGCGCTCTATGTTTCCCTCGGCTTCACCCAAATCGGGATTCGCAAGGCGTACTACCAAGCCGTCGGCGGCCGCGAAGACGCGTTCGTCTACAAGCTCGTCCTGAGCGCCGACGCGTAGCCCACCCCGACTTTCTCACACCCTCCCACATCCATTCGGAGTTGGTGCTCGGCTCAGCCGCATGAGGCGGCTCGCAATTCGATGTCGGTTTTCCGAGCTACGACAGAGCGCCAACGGCCAGATCTTGCGTCCTCTTCTCTTAGCGGACGTTGAATCACGCACAGAGGGCCTACCGCCCGGACGTGTTTCAGGAGCTTCGAAAACAGGGAATGTTTTCGTAGCAGGCTTACAAGGACGTATTCACGGCCGGTCCTGAAACACGTCCGGGCGGTAGGCCCGCTCCCAAAACGTTACCGCTACGCTCAGATAGCCCGAGCCTCCATAGGCACCACCGACCAGCTACAATCTCGCGCCTTCCCCCGCCATCAAACCTCTAATGCCCGCGCTAAACGACGAAATCGCCCGCCGCCGTACGTTCGCGATCATCTCTCACCCCGACGCCGGAAAGACGACGCTCACCGAAAAGCTCCTGCTGTTCGGTGGCGCGATTCAGCTCGCGGGCACGGTGAAAGGCCGTAAGGCCACGCGACACGCCACATCCGACTGGATGCGGCTCGAGCAGCAACGCGGAATCTCCGTCACGTCCTCCGTGATGCAGTTTCCTTACGACGGACGCATGGTGAATCTGCTCGACACGCCGGGTCACGAGGACTTCTCCGAGGACACGTATCGCACGCTCACGGCCGTCGATTCGGCGCTGATGGTCATCGACTGTGCGAAGGGCGTCGAGGAGCGCACGATCAAGCTGATGGAAGTGTGCCGTCTGCGCGATACACCCATCATGACTTTCATCAACAAGCTCGACCGCGAAGGCCGCGAGCCGATGGAGTTGTTGGATGAGATCGAGAAGATCCTGAAGATCCAGTGCGCGCCCGTCACATGGCCGATCGGCATGGGTCGCGATCTCAAGGGGATCTATCATCTGCTCGAAGATCGAATCTATGTCTATCAAGCTGGCGAGAAAGGTCGCGCAGGAAGCAACGAAACGATCGATGGCTTGATGAGTGCTGCAGCGGCCCACTTTCTGGGCGATCGCGCGGCGGCCTTTCGCGACGAAGTCGAGCTCGTGCGGGGCGCAGCCGCCGAGTTCGACATCGCGCAGTATCGCTCGGGTAAGCAGACGCCCGTGTTCTTCGGTTCGGCAATCAACAATTTCGGCGTGACCGAGCTGTTGGCGGCGTTCGTCACACACGCGCCCGGTCCGTTGGCACGCGAGACCACGACGCGCATGGTGGAGCCGCTCGAGGAGAAGCTCACCGGGTTCGTCTTCAAGATCCAGGCAAATATGGACCCTGGCCATCGCGATCGCATCGCCTTCATGCGCATTTGCTCCGGCCGCTATACGAAGGGTATGCGCTTGTTTCACGTGCGCCTCGGCAAAGAGATGCGCATCAACGATGCGCTCACGTTTCTGGCCTCGGACCGCCAGCACACGGACGAAGCTTTCGCGGGAGACATCGTAGGATTGCACAACCACGGCACGATCAATATCGGCGATACGTTCACGGAGGGCGAGTCGATCATGTTCACCGGTATCCCCAACTTCGCGCCGGAGATGTTCCGCCGCGTCGTGCTGCGCGATCCGTTGCGTATGAAGGCACTGCAGAAAGGTCTCGATCAGCTCTGCGAGGAGGGTGCGACGCAGGTATTCCGGCCGCTGCGCAATAACGATCTCATCCTCGGCGCAGTGGGTCAGCTGCAGTTCGACGTCGTGGCGTTTCGCCTCCAAGACGAATACGGCGTGCAAGCGTCGTTCGACAACGTCAATGTCTTCACGGCGCGCTGGGTGTACGGCAAGGATCCGAAGAAGCTGGAAGAGTTCCGCACGAAAGCTTACGAGAACTTGGCGATGGATCACGCGGGCGCGCTCGTCTACCTCGCCCCGACGCGCGTCAACCTGTCGCTGACGCTCGAGCGCTGGCCCGACCTCGACTTCCGCGAAACGCGCGAGCACTTGGCGGCAGCCGCGTAGCGTCGCAGTGATGAAGGTGATGCAGGTGCAGGTTCGAAGCTGCGCGGGTTAAGCTCGCGTGGCGAGCACCTTCATCACTTTCGTCACCTCTATCATTTACATCACGGCGCAACATGCGCTCACTCTTTAGCAAACCGATCGTTTCCTGGGCCTTCTACGATTGGGCGAACTCGGCGTTTGCCACGACCGTGATGGTCGTGTTCTTTCCGGTGTTCTTCAAACAGTACTGGAGCGGGGATGTCTCGGCTCAGGAGAGCACGTTCTGGCTAGGGATGACGAACGGTGGGGCGAGTCTCTTGCTCGCGCTCATGGCACCGATACTCGGTGCGATTGGAGACCGGGGCGGCGCTAGAGTTCGGTTCTTGGCTGTCTTCACCGTGCTCGGCGTCATCACGACTGCCGCATTGAGCATCGTGGGGCAGGGCAATTGGCCCTGGGCGGCTGCGCTGTTCGGTCTCGCCTCGATCGGATTCTGGGGCGGCATCATCTTCTATGATTCGCTCATCATCGACGTGGCGCCGCGCGATCGGATCGACACAGTATCCGGTGCAGGCTATGCGTTCGGTTATCTCGGCGGAGGCGTGCTGCTCGTCATCAACGTGTGGATGACACTCGATCCGGCCTTCTTCGGCCTAGCCGATGCATCAGCCGCCGTGAAGGCATCCTTCGTAACCGTCGCCGTCTGGTGGGCCCTATTCTCCATCCCAACTTTCTTGTTCGTACGAGAGCGCAAGGCTGCGCACGTTGGTACACCGCGGATTCTGTCGGCGCAGGTTGTCAAAGACAGCTTTGCTGAGTTGCTCCGCACATTTCGCACGATTCGTCAGTATCGAGCGGCGTGGCTGTTCCTGCTGTCGTACTGGTTGTACATCGACGGCGTGAACACCATACAGAAGATGGCGGTCGACTACGGCATGTCGATCGGTCTCGAGACCTCCAGCCTCATCCAGGCGATTCTGCTCGTTCAGTTCATCGGCTTTCCTGCCGCACTCCTGTTCGGCTGGCTGGGCCAACGCTTGAGCCCGATCATCGGTATCTTCATCTGCATCGTCGTCTACACGCTCGTGACGATCTACGCGACCATGCTCACGAGCGTCGTCGAATTCTTCATCATGGCCGCCGCGACAGGCTGCGTGCAGGGCGGCATCCAGGCGCTGAGCCGCTCCTATTACGGGCGCTTGATCCCGCACGATCGTGCGGGCGAGTTTTATGGCTTCTACAACATGATGGGCAAGTTCGCAGCGGTGCTGGGGCCACTCCTCATGGGCACGACCGCGCTCGTCACGGGCAGCTCACGCATCGCGATCCTGTCGATCGTGATTCTGTTCGCCGCTGGTGCGGCCTTGCTCGCCATCTCTGCGAGACGTGCGCCGCAAGCCGATGGAGCCCCGCTGCACGCCACCCAGGTGTAGATAACATCGTTCGAATCGAACGGGATATTTTGGCCACATCGCTCGCAGATCGAGAAACAGAATGATCTCGCGGCGGACGCGGCGACCGCGGCGAAAGATCTAGATCAACGATTTTGCGCCGCACTGCATCTGTCGTCGCGCGATCGCTGCGGTCGCCGCAAGAGAATTCTTGATCCTCGTCAACCTGACCAACTCGCAGGATCCAATCGGTAGTACTTCGTGAGCTGCTCGTAGAGCTTGCCGTGAGCGGAGCGAAGAGCCTGCGGTTCGTGGAAGAAGGTTTCGGTCGCGACCGCGAAGAACTCAGCGGGCTCAGTTGCCGCGTACGGGTCGAGCAACGTCTCGCGTCCCGCATCCACATCCTCGACTAAACGATCGTATTCCTCCCAAAAGGTCGCAGACCACTGTTCGTACTCCTGCGCGCTTCCCAGTCCCGGCGCACCGTCCATCGTTTCGTCCTCGAGATCGAGGTAGTGTGCGAACTCGTGCAGCACGACGTTGGCACCGTCCGTGGCGGCCTCCTGCACGTCCTCCCACGAGAGGATGATGCGCCGCGAATCCCATGCTTGGCCCGAGAGCACGCTGTGTCCTTCGGTCACGACGCCATCTTCTTCATCCGCTTCATGCACGATGAAGGCCGTTGGATAGACGAGGATCGACATCAGCTCATCATAGAAGTGGCTGCCCGGTACGCCCGGTCGATTCGCGACGAGGAGGCACGCGTAAGCCGCGATCACAACACGCATCTCCTCGGTGACGACGAGTCCGTTGCAGCCCACGAACGATTTCTCACGCAAGAAGATCTGCATGAGACCGTACAACCGTTCCTGTAGTGGGATCGGCATGAGCTCGTAGAAAGACATGTGAGCACGCAAGTGCTCACGCCAGTGTGGTGGGATCGCGAGCGTCGTCCAGCGCTCTCTGCGGCGACTGCGCAGGATCGGGCCGAGAATGAACCATACAGCCGCCGCGAGCGCGAGGCAGACGATGAGAATGAATATCAGCACGCGAGCAATGAAGGAGGCGGGCCTCGCATGCGGGCTAGGCCTTCAATTGATTCACGATGAACTTGAAGCGGCTCAGAGTGGAGTGCATCGGTGTCGGACCGTAGCGTAATCCGATGTAAATCATGCGCGCTTCCGCAAGCTGCCGGGCGAGATGCGGTCGAGCCGCTGAGAGTCGAGTGAAGTAATCGTTCGGACCCTCGTGCGCGAGCCTGGGTAGGTCTGCTTTCGCGAACTTTCGGCAAAGCTCGTCGTACACCTGCAGCACCGCATCTTTCTGCCGCGGTCGAAAACGCAGAGCGAGATAACCTGAGAGAAAAACGAAGAAGACGACGAACGTGATCGCAATTGCGAGCCCCAGAGCCCGCAGCCCGAGCTCCTCGATACCGATCTTGCCTGCAAGCCAACGCTGTTGGCTTTCGCTGAATTCGATCACCTGATTGTTCCAGAAGGTGTTCGCCGCGTCCCAAGCCAGGCGAATGCTCGAGAGCAACTGGTTGTTGCGCAACACGCGCCCAGGCACAGGTTCGTTTTCGGACATCGCCGCATCGATGCCGCGTTCGATGCGCTCCGGCGCGACCGCCGCAGTTGGATCGACGCGCACCCAACCTTTCGCATCGATCCAGACTTCCGACCACGCGTGTGCGTCCGATTGGCGCACGATCAAGTATTCGCCCATCGGGTTGTACTCACCGCCGTGGTAGCCGGTGACGACGCGCGCCGGAATGCCCGCAGCGCGCGCGAGTGCGGTGAAGGCTGAGGCGAAGTGTTCGCAGAAGCCCCGCCGCGTGTTGAACAGGAAATCATCCACGGAATCGCGCTCGAGTCGGGGAGGCTCGAGGGTGTAGAAGTATTCCTGCTCGCGGAACATCTGCAGCACCGCATCCACGAAGGCCTCATCGCTTCCCGCTTCTGCACGCAGCTCGCGAGCGAGCGTCACACTGCGCGGATTTCTGTCTTGAGGCAAGCGCAGGTCCGCATTACGCATGGCGGATGGTAATGGCGCTTCCACCGTGAATTGCGTAGCGGACTGCAGATCGAAGGAGGTCATCGTCGTCACCGGGCTGCGCCGAGTGATGAGCTGTAGATCCGACGTGCGCATCGTATGAGCAGGCCATTGTGTGACGACTTCGAGGGCGAAGACCCACGGCCTTTGATGAGGCTCCAATGTCACACGATACCGGTAGTGCTCGCCAGCGGGCGTGACAGACTGCGGGATGTAGAGCGGCAGCGGACGGCGCCAGGTGCGGCCATCGAAATCGTGCAACACCGGGCCGCGCCAGTAGCGTTCCCGCGGAGGTGGAAGCTCGCCTGCGAACTTCACACGAAAAGCAATGGCGCTCGAGATGCTGAGCTCGGAAACATCGCCCGGCGAGAGCTCGTCATCGAGCCCGGTGGTCGCTTGCGATCGGGCGGGGATCGCCCAGAAGTTGCCCGGTAAGCGCGGGAAGAAGATGAACAGCAGTATTGCAAGCGGCAACGCCTGCAACATCATTTTCCCCGTAAGTCCTGCCGCCTCGCGCACGGGCATGGACAGGGTCGTTTGATGCACCCTCATCAGCGTCGCCGTGAGCAACCAGGCAGTTGCAAGCAAGTAGGGCAAGCGCAGGAGCTCTTGGTTGTACAGGAACGCTGAGAACAGCGCGAAGTACGAAAGAAAGATGACGACGGTCAGATCGCGAATGCTGCGTGTTTCGAGCAGCTTCATGCCTGCCATCACGATGAGCAAGGCGGTGCCTGCTTCCACGCCGTTCAGCGTGCGATAGGTGAGCAGCACGCCGAACAACGCGCAGAATGCGACGACGATGCGGAGCCACTTAGGAGGAAGCGCCCAACCTTTGACTTCCGTGAAGATCCGAATCGCGATCGCGGCAGAGGCGAGCACGACGATCCAAGCCGACAGATGAGGTATATGCGGGATAGCCGCGAGCACGAGGCCCGCGATCACCCACAGGAGCTTGCGCCCGAACGGGGAGAAGCTCTCAAGCTTCAGCATCGCGTTCATCGGAGTGGAACAGTGCGAGCGCCGTCAGACAGCGTTGCCGATGCGACGGGCCAACGTTCGGCGGAATGTAGGTGCCGGGAATTTTCAGTCCGAACGCGCGGCCCGACGCGTGAGCGTCCTCGATCCAGCGGCACAACTGCGAAAGTCGGGATTCGACTCCCAATCCGACGAGCGAATCCCAATCGAACAGATGCGATGTGACCTGCGTGCCTGCGTACAGTTTCACCTGCAACCCTTGTTCGCGCGCGTACGCTTTCCACGCGATTCGCGCAGGCGAGTCGCCCGGATGGAAACTGCGCAGCCCAGCAAAGTCATCATCACCGCGAGAAAGGTCCTGCGCGCCCCCCGTATCGGTTTCGACCAACGGGGGCGGCTTACCGCGTTCGCTCGGGCGGGGGTACACGATGCAACGCAGGTCCATGTGCAGCACCGACCAAGCGCGGAACAGCCCGAACGGATGGCGAGTCGAGAGCTCGAAATATGGAAGGGATAGATATCCGCGCGTGCCGGCGGGAACTGTGACTTCGAGGATTGCGCGACTGCCGGGCTCGACGCGTTGGGGCGGCGCGTCGCCTGATTCGTTTCCCAAGGTCAGCTCATAGCGCGCGAGTGGAGCGGCGTTCTCGATTGCAATGCGAAAGCGCGCGGTCTGACCTGCGAACACGGGATCGCAGCCCGCGGAGTGAATCTTCACGCCCGCGAGGTTGCGATGACTATGATGCATGGCCGTCAGCCCCAAGGCGCCGAGCAGAAATGCTAGACCGAGCGCGAGATTGTTCCCATAGTTCATCGCGCCCAGGAACATCGCGAACAGCATGAAGCCGTACGTGACGCCCAAACCTGTCGGCAGGATATAGATACGCCGCCCTGGCAGCGTGTATGGATCTGAATCTTGACCGTGACGCTTGCGGGTCCAGCGACGAATGCGTGGATGCAGGGATAGCCGGCGCGTCAGCTCACGCATTCGAATACGAATGATCGTCTGCTTGCCGGAGACGGAGCGGTGAGCGGCGCGGCTCGGTGAGGCCGACATACACGTGAGCGGTTCAAGCGCTCGCGCACGAGCACGATGCGTTCGTCACGGAACACCCACGCCCTTCAATACGAGCTCGCCTACTTCGGTCGCATTTCTTGCAACCGAGTCGTCCTTAGGCCTCAAGCGGTGTCCAACGACCGCCCCTAGCACGGCCTGCACGTCTTCGGGCACGACCCCCAAGTGACCATGGATCAGCGCCCAGGCCTGCGCAGCACGCAATAATGCGATCGCAGCGCGTGGTGAGAGCCCGGCTTCGAACTGCGGCGATTCGCGCGTGAAGCGTACGATCGCCTGTACGTAGTCGAGCAGCGCATCCGAGGCATGCACCTTCGGCACCATCGTTTGCAGCAAGAGCACCTGTTGCGGAGAGAGCGTCGGCGCGAGCATCGCCAGCAAATCGCGGCGGTCTTGGCCCATCAAGAGCTGGCGCTCGAGTGTCGCATCGGGATAACCGAGCTCGATGCGCATGAGAAATCGATCGAGTTGCGACTCAGGCAGCGGATACGTCCCGATCTGATAGACGGGATTCTGCGTCGCGATGACGAAGAAGGGCGCGGCGAGCGGATAGGTCTGGCCGTCCACGGTGACCTGATGCTCTTCCATGGCTTCGAGCAGAGCGCTCTGCGCCTTCGGAGTCGCCCGGTTCACTTCGTCTGCAAGCACGAGCTGCGAGAACACGGGACCCTTGTGAAAGCGGAACGCGCTCGTCTCGCGATCGAAGATCGAAACTCCGATGATGTCGGCGGGGAGGAGGTCGCTCGTGAACTGAATGCGCTGATAAGAAAGACCCAACGATTCCGCGAGCGCGTGCGCAAGCGTCGTCTTGCCGACGCCTGGGATGTCTTCGATCAACAAATGTCCGCGCGCGAGCAAGCACGAGATGCACAAGCGCATCTGATGCTCTTTGCCGAGGATCACCCGATTGAGTTGTCCGATCGTGCCTGCGATCAGCTCGACCGGATCCGCTTGTGTGATGAGCGTGGGAACAGGTGAATCCATGGAGGAAGCGTTAGCGGTTAGCGGTTAGGAAGAACGTTTGAGCAATGCAACGCGGCGTTCCTGCTCTTCGAGCTGGGCAATCTGCTGCTTGAAATCGGCGATGCGTGCGCGTTCCTGCTCGACGATCTCGGCTGGCGCGTTCGCGACGAAGCTTTCGTTCTTGAGCTTGCCTTCGGATCTCGCCAAGTCTTGCAGCACCTTCGCTTTGCGCTTCGCCAGTCGCGCGAGCTCGACATCGACATCGTCGATCAGGCTCGAGAGCGGCGCGTGAACGGTGTGGCCCTCGACGATCTGCATCGCCGTGGGAGGCAAGCTCGCTTCGTCTTCAACACGGCTAACCTGCGTTGCATTCGCGAGGGCCTTGATCAGCTCGAGGTTCTCGCTGATGACCTGCCATTCTGCGGAGCCAGGTGGGATCACGAAGAGCGGCATCTGACGCGAGCGAGGCACATCGAGCTGTCCGCGAATCTGTCGAGCACCCAAGACGACAGCCTTGATCGGCGCGATCGCCTGCTCGGCCTCGAGGTCGCGCGGGAAGTCATCCCCCGTCGGATACGGTTGAAGCATGATGGTATCGCCACTGCGATTGGCGTAGCGCGCGAGCGACTGCCAGATCTCTTCCGTGATGAACGGCATCAACGGATGCAGCAGTCGGAGGGTCCCCTCCAGCACCGCCGCGAGCGTCTCGCGCGTGGCGGCCTTTTGTTGGTCAGTCAATGACTGCGATTGCAGCGTCGGCTTCGATAGCTCTAGATACCAATCGCAGTACTCGTACCACGCGAATTCATACAGCGCTTGCGCCGCAAGATCGAATCGGTACTCGGCGATACGTGCGCGTACCGTTTGCGCCGTCACGCCCAAGCGAGAGCGGATCCAACGATCGAAAATCGTAAGCGATGCAGGCGATGTAGAGGATGGAGGGGAGCCCTCCGCTTGCATCAGCACGTACCGTGCGGCGTTCCATAGCTTGTTGCAGAAGTTCTTGTAACCATCCACGCGGCCAAGATCGAAGCGAATGTCGCGGCCCATCGTCGCGAGCGCGCAGAACGTGAAGCGCAGTGCGTCGGTCCCGTACGCGGGAATACCCTGCGGGAATTGCTTGCGCGTGTTCTTCTCGATCTTGTCCTTCAAATGCGGCTGCATGAGGCCGCTCGTGCGCTTCGCGACGAGCGACTCGAGATCGATCCCATCGATCAGATCGAGCGGATCGATGATGTTGCCTTTCGATTTCGACATCTTGTCGCCGTGCTCGTCACGGATGAGGCCGGTGATGTAGATCTCTCGAAAAGGCACGTCGCCCGCGAACTTCAGGCCCATCATGATCATGCGGGCCACCCAGAAGAAGATGATGTCGAAGCCGGTGACCAGCACGCTCGTCGGATAGAACGTCTGCAGCTCCCTCGTTTGCTCCGGCCAGCCGAGTGTCGAGAAGGGCCATAGGGCCGAGGAAAACCAGGTGTCGAGCACGTCGTCATCGCGTGTGAGCGCAATGTCCTTGCCGCGTTTGCTGCGGGCTTGTGCGATAGCGTCCGCTTCGGAGCGCGCGACGTAGACGTTGCCCTCGTCGTCGTACCATGCGGGAATCTGATGACCCCACCATAGCTGGCGACTGATGCACCAATCTTGGATGTTGTGCATCCACTGGAAGTACGTCTTCGACCAGTTTTCGGGTACGAAGCGAATGCGACCGTCCTCGACCGCTTTGACTGCAGGCTCTGCAAGCGGGGCGATACGCACGTACCACTGATCCGTGAGCCACGGCTCGAGCACCGCGCCGCTGCGATCGCCGCGCGGCACGGGGAGCTTGTGCGGCTCGATCTTCTCAAGCAGCCCGAGTGCTTCGAGATCCGCAACCACTTGCTTGCGCGCGGCGAAACGTTCCAGGCCGCGATACTTCGCAGGGACGGCATGGTTCAACACCGCATTTGCATCGAAGATATTGATGAGCGGCAGATCGTGGCGCTTGCCGATCTCGTAGTCGTTGAAGTCGTGGCCCGGAGTGATCTTGACGCAGCCGGAGCCGAACGTCGGATCGACGTAGGTGTCGGCAATGATTGGGATCAAGCGATCCGCGAGCGGAAGTCGGATCTGCTTACCGATAAGGTGGCGATAACGCTCATCGTCGGGGTGAACGGCGACGGCGGTATCGCCGAGCATCGTCTCGGGACGCGTCGTCGCGACGATGAGCTGTTCCGATCCGTCCTCGAGCGGATAACGCAGGTGCCACAGAGAACCGGATTCCGGTTCCGCCAGCACTTCCAGATCCGAAAGCGCGGTGTGCAACACCGGGTCCCAATTGACGAGCCGCTTGCCGCGATAGATGAGCCCCTGCTCATAAAGACTCACGAAGACTTCTGTCACCGCGCGCGACAGACCTTCATCCATCGTGAAGCGATCGCGCGACCAGTCGACTGAGTTGCCGAGGCGGCGTTCCTGGCGCGAGATCGTGTCGCCTGACTGAGCTTTCCACTCCCACACGCGCTGTACGAACGCTTCGCGCCCGATGTCGCGGCGGTGGTTCCCTTCGGCGTTGAGCTGACGCTCCACCACCATCTGGGTCGCGATCCCCGCATGATCCGTTCCGGGCTGCCACAACGTGTTGCGACCTTCCATACGGTGCAGGCGTGTGAGCGCGTCCATGAGCGTGTGCTGAAACGCATGCCCCATGTGCAACGTCCCCGTGACGTTCGGGGGCGGAATCATGATGCAGTAGGGTTCTCCCTCTCCCGAGGGCGCGAACCAGTCATGCGCTTCCCAGCGCTGATAGAGGCGCTGCTCGATTTGCTTCGGGTCGTACGTCTTGTCCATGGGTGGGCTGAAGTGGAACTTCGGTCCGGATTATAGGGGCGTGCGGTTGGCAGCGGGCGGCGGATACTCGATGCAGCGGATCCCTCAATGTGCCGCTCCGCCGGTCTTTCTGGAGTCGCGCGAGGCTAAACGTTGTGCGTCTCCAGGGTACAACCACGCTCGCGATAGTGCTTGAAGCGCTCTCGCGACAGGCGTTTGCGCTCGGGATCGGTGTCCACGATCTCAGCGATGCGCACATAGCTGTCGAGATCTGCAGGCGCGACGCCGCTGAAGTTCACGAGTAGTTGTCGATATCCGATTGGCCCTGGTTGCTCGCCCAAGAGCACCTTGACGAGGCTATGCGGCTCCGACACGCCGTCCCAGACCTCATGCGCGAGAAAGCTGCGATCGCTGAACGTCCACAGCATGTCGTCGAGACGCGCAGCTTCGTTCGAGCTCGAGAGCTGCACATAGATGCGATGGTCGAGCTCTACGGCCTTCTCGATCAGCCTGCACGCGTACCGCCAAGCTGCCTCGGGTGCAGGATCGGAGAGCACATAGAAGTCGACTCGGCTCACGGAACGTCTCGCTCGATCTCGAGGGCTTACTTGTTGAGTAAGTAGTCGACCAGCAAGGGCACCGGTCGGCCCGTGCTGCCTTTCTGCGAGCCGCCCACATATGCGGTGCCCGCGATGTCGAGGTGCGCCCAACGCAAGCCTTCGGTGAACTTGCCAAGGAAGCACGCAGCCGTGATAGCGCCGCCTTCGCGCCCGGCGACATTCGCAAAATCGGCGAAATTGCTCTTGAGCTGTTCTGTGTATTCCTCACCGATCGGCATCGGCCAGGCGCGATCATCCGCGCGCTCGCCCGCGCCCTTCAGTGCGGCAGAGAGCTCATCGTCGTTGCTGAACAGCCCCGTGTAGTGGTTGCCGAGCGCAATCACGCACGCGCCGGTCAGGGTCGCGATATCGATCACGACGTCGGGATCGTAGCGACGCGCGTAGGTAATTGCATCGCACAGAATCAGGCGGCCCTCAGCGTCGGTATTCAGCACTTCGATCGTTTGGCCGGACATGCTCTTCACGATATCGCCGGGCTTCGTCGCTCGACCGCTCGGCATGTTCTCGCACGCGGGCACGACGCCCACTAAGTTGATGGGTAGCTCGAGCTCCGCTACTGCCTTGAACGTACCGAGCACGGAGGCGGCGCCGCTCATGTCGAATTTCATCTCGTCCATGTTCGCGGGCGGCTTCAAGGAAATTCCGCCTGTGTCGAACGTGACGCCTTTGCCGACGAGCACGGTGGGATTTCCTTTCCGCGCGGCGCCGGAGTACTCGAGCACGATGAGCCGCGCCGGCTCTTCAGTGCCGTTCGTGACAGACAGGAATGAACCCATCTTGAGGCGGCGGCATTCGGCCTCGTTCAAGATGCGCACGCGGATGCCGCGATGGTCACGAGCGAGCGCTTTCGCTGCGTTCGACAGATAGGTCGGCGTACACACGTTTGCAGGATGATTTGCAAGGTCGCGCATGAGCGACATCCCCGCCACGATGCCTTGGCCGTGCGCGAGTCCTCGCTCTGCGCTCGTACGATCGGCGCGGCTATTCACGGCGATACCGAACCGAGTCAGGGTCGACTTGGGGCGCTTGTTCGCCGTCTTATGATCCGGAACCCGGTATTGCGCGTTGCCGACCACCTCGGCCGTTGCGCGCGCGAGCGAATAGCTGTCTCCATCGGCGAGCTGTTCCAGTGCGAGATAACTGACCGCGTCCTTCGCGCCCGTGCGGGCGAGGGCGCTCAGGGCCGAGGCGAGCGCCTTGCGATACTGCTTGCGCTTGAATTTATCGCGTGCGCCGAGTCCCACGATCAGCAGGCGTTCACACGCTGCACCATTGATGTCCGTGAGCAGCACGGCATCGCCGGCCTTGCCGCGCAGGTCGCCGCGCTTGACGAGACGCGAAATGCGCCCGCCGATCTTGCGATCGAACGCCTGCGCACTTTCCGTGAGGCTGCCCTTGTCGTAGACACCCACGATTGCGCAATCGGTCTTCTGGCGGGACGGAGCGCTCGTGCTGACGAAAAAATCCATGAAGCTTCCTCTCGTATCGTGGCTCTCGTATCTTGACGAAGCGTCGCTGCTTTTGTCGCGCGAACGGGTTTACGCGGTGCGACGCCTCGCTTAAGTTACTGCCCTTTGAAGCCCAATTGGGAACCCAACTGGAAAACGACTTTTGCGCACTCGATGGGCGGTCGATGCGCGTGAGTAGTCTACCCGAAACGCGCCGGCGTCACGGCCACCGACACATCAGGCCCTAGCGCGGCCGAAGGCACTCTCTCTGCGGATACTCGATCGATACATCTTTCGTGAAGTAGCGGTGGCGTGGGTCGGCGTGACAGTCGTCCTGCTCGTCATTCTGCTTTCGAATCAGCTCGCCCGTGTGTTGTCGCAGGCCGCCGCCAACGAGTTCCCTCAAGGTGTCATCCTCGCGCTCATCGGCCTAACGTCCGCGAGTTATCTGTCCCTCATCGTGCCCATTGGATTCTTCCTCGCGATCATGCTCGCGCTCGGACGGCTGTATCACGAGAGCGAGATGGCAGCGATGCAGTCGTGCGGCTTCGGACCGCTGAATCTATACAAACCCATTGCGATCTTGGGCGTCGGCGTCGCCGCGCTCCTTTTTTGGCTGTCCTTCTGGGCGATTCCGGAGGCATTGGCCCGTGCGCAAGACCTGCGCGCGAGCGCGTATCGCGATGCTCAGCTCGGAATGTTGGAGCCTGGCCGGTTTCGCACCTTCGGGGACGGCAGCGTCGTGTTCTACGCGGAACGCGTCGATGGCAACGGAATCTTGCACAACGTGCACGTCTTCGTGGATCGGACCGCGCAACAACGCAGGACACAACCTGAGGGTGCAACAACCGGTGAGGGGGAGTTCGAAGTGTGGGTCGCAACGCGTGCGGAGCAACGCGGGGCAGGACAGGCCGAACAGCTATTCGTCATGTACGACGGCGAGATGTATCAAGGCGTGCCTGGGCAGGCGCAGTTTCGAATCATGGAGTTCAGCGAGGCGGGTTTTCCGATATCGGTGAAAGGCGGCATCAGCACCGCGAGTAAAGCCGAGATGAAGCCCAGTCGCGAGTTGCTGGCATCGAGCGACTTGCGCGATCGCGCGGAGCTTCAGTGGCGGATTTCGACACCCCTGTTGGCGCTCGTGCTCATGGTGCTCGCGGTGCCGCTTGCGAAGCTGCGGCCGCGCCAGGGACGTTTCGCGAAGATGGGATTCGCGATTCTGGCTTATTTCGTTTACTCCGAGCTTCTGGCCGCGAGCCGGGCTTGGCTCGAGAGCGCCGTCATACCCGAATACATCGGTATGTGGTGGGTGCACGTCGCGGTGCTGTGTCTCGGGTTGTGGTTATTGGCGCGCCAGAATCCCCGGCGCCGAGCCAAGCTCGTGAGGGCGGTGCGATGACTTCGATTCTCGCTCGCTATTTGATGCGCGCAATCGTCGGCCATACGCTCCTGGTCGTGCTGGTGCTGCTCGTGTTGAGCGGCCTGTACCTCTTCGTCTCGCAGCAAGACGACATCGGCGTCGGGACGTTCGGTGTCGATGATGCTTTCGTGTTCGCGCTATTGAACCTGCCTCAGTACGCCTTCGATCTCCTGCCGATCGCAGCGTTGATCGGTGCGCTGCTCGCGCTCGGCAACTTGGCAAGATCGCTCGAGCTGATCGTCGTGCGCACCGCTGGGGTGTCGACAATGCGCATCGGATTGTGGGTCGGGCTCGCCGGGCTGATCCTCATGGCGATCACTGCGGTGCTGGGAGAGTTCATCGCCCCGCCCCTTGAGCAATATGCACGTCAAATGCGCACGTTCGAGAAGTTTCGCGACTTCAGCATGACGGGCAATCGCAGCGCATGGGCGAAGGACGGCAGCTCGATCATCTCGGTACGGCAACAGTCGGCGGATAACCGCTACGGCGGCGTTTACGTCTTCGAGTTCGACGACCGTCGGCGTCTCACAGCCATGGGACGAGCAACGAGCGCGAGCATCGGCTCGGACAGCAAGTGGCAGCTCGATAATTTCGAACGGTCGATCATCGAGCAGGATCGCGTGAGAGCATCGGTCGCGGAGAGCGCCGAAATCGAAACGACGCTCTCCCCGGAGTTTCTCGGTTTGGCGGTGTTCAATCCCGAGTCGCTGCCGGCGCGGGGACTGTTCGAGTACGTCAGACATCTGAAAGCGAACGGTCTCGAAGCGCGCTCGTACGAAACTGCGTTCTGGGCTCGGATCGCACGAACGGTCGCGGTGGCTATCATCGTCGTGCTCGCGGTGCCTTTCGCATTCGGCCCGATGCGATCCACAGGCACCGGCGCACGCACCGTCGTGGGCATCATGATCGGAGTCGTGTTCTTCTTGTTGGCCAGGATGCTGGAGAGCGGCGGCGCGGTCTTCCAGCTCCCTCCTTTCGTCATCGGATGGGCTCCCACCGTCCTGCTCGCGTTGGTGACGTTCATCGCCGTCGCCCGCGTGAGATAGGGACATGGCGGACTCGAGTGCGCCAGCGGCGATTCCTGCGAACGAGCGCGAACCCGCGGGAGTGTTCCGGCGCTTCGGAGCGATGCTCTACGATGGGCTACTCATCGTCGCGCTCTGGATGGTCGTGACCGCGTTGATCTTGCCCCTTACGGGCGGGGAGGCGATCACCTCGGATCGCGTTGGTGCGCTTGAATACATCTATCAAGCCGTCCTGCTCGGGATCTTCATTTTCTTCTTCGGCGTGTTTTGGACACGTCGCGGTCAGACGCTCGGGATGGCCGCTTGGAAGTTACGTTTAGAGCGCGTCGATGGAGCGCTGCTCAGCTGGGCTGACGTCTTCCAGCGATTGGCAGGCGCCTGCGTGTCCTTCTTCGCGCTCGGTCTCGGCTATTTCTGGATATGGATCGATCCCGAGCGACGCGCATGGCACGATCGCTGGACTGCCACGCGCGTCGTAGTGCTTCCCAAGCAACGCTAGCGCTTGTCGTACTCGCGCATAGCCTTCTTACTTCTTCAGCATGCCATCAAGCGGCTTGAACAGAGCATCGTACTTGTAATCCGGGATTTCGAACGCCCATCCTTCAAGCGACGAGCTCAGCATAGACGCTTCTTCTGCGGTGTCTCGCTTGCTTGGTGCGGGCTGCTCCGCGGCGTTGGACGCGTCTTCTTCGTTGGTTGTGCCGGCACTCGACCGGTCTTCCGATTTCTCGGCGTCGTCTTTCGCTTCAGCGGCCGGCAACCTGAAACGCTCCGCCAGCTCCTCATCGTGTCGAGCGCGAAGCGCGATGAAGCGATCGTCCTCCATCGCCCAGCCATCGACCTCGACGGTGAGGCCATCGAAGGTGCGATAGGTGGCGCGCGCTTCAGGTTTTCCTGTGAGCTCGCTGGCAGGGCGGACGTCCGACAAGGTGAGGCCGGCTAGAGCAGTTGCCACACTGTTCGCTGCAGTTTGTGAGCTGAGCTCCTTGCCCTTGGGCAACGACTCGACGGCAAAGTTGGCATCGGCCCTAGAGCCCTTCGCTGCAGTATACGGTCTAGCGCCCTTCGTCTCGATCGTGGCGGACTGAATCCGATCTGCGGTGACATCGACGATGGACTTACGTAGCCAGTCCTGAGGATTGGCTGAAATGTCGAGACTTGTATCTATTAGCCAGCTTTGAGGCTCTCCGGCTTTGCGCACGTATTGCGAATCGAGCCCTGTGCCCTGCTTACCTACGATGAGGCTGATCGAGGGTTCGATGCCGACAACCTCGATGCGCACGCCGGTCGCATTCGCATCGCTCACATCCTCCACGCCGAGGCTCGCGTAGTTCTTCGGAGTGGAGGTCTTCTCTTCGCGCACCTCCGCGTTTGCTATCGCGAGTAGGAGCTTGCGCACTTTTGCTTCATCGGCTGGATAGCCTTGCCGCTGCGCCACGCCCCAATGTTCGTCCTTGCGTGCGATCTCGACCGCGAGCTCATCGCCTGCTTTGTGGATGCGAACTGCAGAGGCATCGTTGAGCGTCTTCTTTAGATCGGGATAGAGCGCAGTGGCGCTGTCGATATTCGAAGACGAACGCTCGCTCGCGAGCCAAATTCCTCCACCGATCGCAGCGATTGCGACGACACCCAGAATTCCGAGATTCTTCGAGTTCATGTTCGGACCTCACGCCGTACGTGCCGCCGCGCGGCCAGCGATCAGCCGGCGCCGACGGGCAACCGCCAAGAGGATCGCGGCGATCGCGATCAGCGCCGGAACGAGTGCGATGTTGAGTACCTTGAGCGTCGTACCGAGCCGCTCGATCTCCAGATCGAGACTGCGACGCACGTCGCGTAGCTCCTTGCGGATGCGTACACGCTCCTGCTGAAAGCGCTCGAGCTCCGCTTCTTGCTCGGGCGAAAGCACGAGCGAACCTTGAGTGTTGCGTCCGGCTTCGAGATCGGCGAGCTTACGTTCGGTTTCGCGTAGCTCTTGGTCGAGCTCTTGCTCCTTCGCGCGCAACTGATCGTCAGCCTGGCGACGCAGCTCATCCACCTTCGTGAACGGTCGGAAGAAGCTCTGACGGCCCCGAATGCTGATGAGATCGCTGCTCCCCGCCAAGTTGTCGAGCACGTTTGCGATGAAATCGCCGTTGTTCGCCCATGCGACCGCAAAGCGCTGGCCGAACACGTTCTGCGCGCGAATCCATAAAGGATCGGAGAGCACGTCGGTGTCGGCGATGAGGATGAGGTTCGCATCCTCAGCCGTCTCCGCCCGGTGTTGAGCTGCATCACTGCCGCCTTCGCCAGTATCGGGCTTGCCGGCCGGATAGGCCGACTTGAGCTTGCCCCGCACGCGCGCAGCGACCGTGTAGCGCTCGCCGCTCGCTTTGAACCCTTCGAGCAGCGCATCGCTGTCTTGCAAGAACGCCATGCGGCTGGCTGGGATGAGCGCCGCATTCGTGCTCGATTGCAGCAACGGCTCAAACTCGATCTGCGCGTCGTCCTTTTTCTTGAGCGAACCTGCGGTCATCACATTCACAGTGTCCAGCGCCGCGGTGACGACATCTTGAGAGTTCATGCTCGAGCGATTCAGGCCGATGATCGCGATGTGCTGCGACGGCGGTTGACCTTGGCGCAGCGCTACTGTCAGCCCGAGCTCGCGGTCGCCGAGCACTTGGCTCGAGTCGAACTCAACGCCATACGCATCGAGGAGCGGTCCCAACGACGAGGCACGCGGCCCCATCGGGATCCCCATTTGCGCGCCCGAAGTGTCGTTCTCGGCTTGTGGGTCGAGATACGCGATAAGCTTGCCGCCTCGCATGATGAATTGATCGATCGCATAAAGGGTCGCCGGTGCAAGATCTTTGGGGTGGACCAAGAGCAGCACGTCGATCTCATCGTCGATCGAGGTCACGCTGGTTGCGAGAGCGCGCACGTCGAACAATTCGTGAAGCTGCGCGATGCTCGCCCAGCCTTCTTGCATGCGGCCGCTCATCTGATCGAACGACGCGTCGACGGGAAGGCTCGACATGAGCCCCACCTTCGCTCGCTCGGGATTGCCGAGCCGATAGATCAAGCTCGCGACGTCGTACTCCAGAAATTCTTCTTTGTCGGGTTGGAAGAAGCTGATGATCTCGCGTCCATCCGTCGAGTTCGTGCCTGCGAGACCGAAGTAGAGCGACTCGCCGCTTGCGTTGACGGGAACCGCGGAGAGGCCGAACTCGGCGGCTCGATCCTCATCCTCGGAGAACGGCTCCGGATCGATGATGCTGAGCCGCAGTTTGCCGCTCGAGCGCTCGCTGATCTCTTCGAGCAATTCGCGCACACGCTGCGCGTATGCTCGAAGTTGCGGCGATTGTGTGCTCGCTTCCTGCGAGAAGAAGAAATAAAGGTTCACCGGCTCATCGAGACCTTCGACGATGCGCTCGGTACCCTCGGAGATCGAATAGAGTTTGCTCTCCGTCAGATCGATGCGTGCGCCTCGAAACAAGAACGTGATCAGAATCGTCACGCCGATGAACAGCACGGCGAGCGCGAGAAGGGCGCCGGCGCCGTAAGTACGCTTGCCTACGGTGTGGGTGCGGTTTGCCATGTCAGTCCGCCTTCTTCATCTCGAGCACGATCACGTTCGCAGCAAGCCAAGCGGCGATCACCGTGCCGAAGTACAACAAATCGCGCAGGTCGATCACGCCCTTGGAGATCGAGCCGAAATGCGTGAGGAACGAGAGCGATGCGATCGCATCCACGACGGCTTGCGGCGCCCAGCTCTCGAATAAATTCAGAACGAGCGGAAATCCTGCAAGCAGGAATCCGAAGCAAATCACGACAGTGAAGATGAATGCGATCACCTGATTGCGGGTCGCGGCAGATAGGCATGCACCGATTGCGAGCAATCCGCCTGCCATCAGGAAGCTGCCGATATACCCCGCGAGAATCGCGCCGTTGTCGGGTTCTCCCAGATAGTTCACCGTGATCCACATAGGGAACGTGAGCGCGAGCGCAACGCCTGCGAAACACCAGGCGGCGAGGTATTTGCCAAGCACGGCTTGCCAGATGGTGACCGGCAAGGTCATCAGCAGCTCGATGCTGCCCGATTTGCGCTCTTCAGCCCACAAGCGCATCGATAGGGCAGGGATGAGGAAGAGATACAGCCAAGGGTGGTAAGTAAAGAACGGGGCGAGATCGGCTTGACCCCGCTCATAGAAGCCGCCCAAGTAGAAAGCGAAGACGCCTGCGAGCAGCAGGAAGATCACGATGAAAACGAACGCGAGCGGAGTGGCGAAGTAGCTCGCGAACTCCCGCCGAAAAATTGCGCGCACGTTATGCATGGGCGAGCTCCTTCTGCGTCGGCTTCACGCCCATCGTGACTTGGCGGAAGACATCATCGAGCTTGCCGGATGGCGCGCGCGCGGCCAGGCCCTTCGGCGTATCGTCGGCGAGGATCTTGCCGCCCGCGATGATGATGGCGCGGTTACACACTGCGTCAACCTCTTCGAGAATGTGAGTCGAGATCACGATGATCTTTTCTTTCGACATCGCGTTGATGAGGGCGCGGACCTCGTGTTTCTGATTGGGATCGAGGCCATCCGTCGGCTCGTCGAGGATCAATACTTGTGGATCGTGGAGCAATGCTTGAGCAAGGCCGACGCGTCGGCGAAAGCCTTTCGATAGCGTCTCGATCGCTTGCTCGAGCACACGGCTCAGGTCGAGCCGAGCGATCACATCATCGAGTCGTGCGCGTCTGCGCTCGCCCGTCAGTCCGCGCACATCCGCGATGAACTCGAGGAACGCTCTCACGGACATCTCGGCGTAAGAGGGTGCGCCTTCGGGCAAATAGCCCATGCATGATTTCGCCGCGAGCGGAGCACTCTCGACGTCGTGCCCGCAGACTCGGACGGAACCCGCGGTTGGGGATAAGAACCCCGTAATCATTTTCATCGTCGTGGACTTGCCCGCGCCGTTCGGCCCGAGAAAGCCCAGCACTTGTCCGGCTTCGACGTTGAACGAGATATCGTCGACGGCCGTCAAGGCACCGTAACGCTTCGTCAGATGACTGATTTCAATCATGGTGCGCCTTTCGGGAAATGTGTCCTGTGACTGCGATGCGCATTGCCAGTTCCCTCTGGTAGAACCTCAGAGCTCTTCGACATTGAAAGATGCTCGCGAGTCGTTCGTTTTGTCGCGGCGATCGCATCCAAAGCGCGGATCGCAGCTCCAGCAGTCCGTGCTGCCCTTCGATGCTGCGCGCGCGGCCCCGAATTTTGTCTAGCAAGGGAGGTGAATTCAAGGCGGTGGGCGGCTCGCGCTGACGGGCGGTCCACGACTGGCCTTGGGTAGCCGCGTCGTCGCCATCTCATCAGAGCTTCGCCCCCTAGACGAGGGCGTCATCCGGCGAAGGCCGGGATCCAGGCTTAGGGATTGACGGTGTCAGACGCACTGCGCCGGTGAGCGAAGCGGAGAGCGAGCAGTTTGTGCTTCGGGAAGGGTCACATGAGGTACGGGCTCAAACGGTGTGAGCGAGCTACCGTGCCGAGGCGAGCGCCACGCCTAGTCGGTCGAGCGGTATCGAGGCCGTTGGCGCAGAGCGCGCCCGTCTAGGCCCAAAGTCCACTTGTGCTGCGGGGCAGCAGTCGGTATATTTGGCACTGCAAAAACGCGATCAGCCCCTGAGATCACGGACTTGCAAAGGTTGTGTTGCGCCGCAGAGCGTCTGCGGTGTGTCGAATCCCCCTGATTGGCCGGGTCTTTGTGCCCGGCCTTTTTTTTGGGGAGAGCGGAGACGCCTCAGCTCTTCCGTGCCTTCTCCTCGATTTCCGCGCGGTTCGCTCTTAACACCTTTCGGATTTCCGCGGCGGATGGACGATCCGCAATTCGCTCGATGAGCTCCGCGAGCTCGTGCCACGACTTACCCCATTTAATTAAGCGCACGGCATCGGCAATGATCTTGCCGCGTAGATCCCCTGCAGGCGGACTGCCTGACGGTTTGCCCGAGCCCTTCGTCTGTGCAGATGGGGCCGGAGCGCTGGCTGATGCGCGCGAAGGCGCTTTGATTTCTGGCCTCGGGGCGACTTGAGGCTTCGTGGAAGTCGCAGCCTTTGCAGGCGCGGCTGACGCCTTCAAGCGCGGCATTTCGCGTGTCGTATCGTCACCTGCGGGACGCGTCCGGTGCGGGGCCGTTCGAACGATCGTGGGTGCTTCCACGGTCTGAGACACTCCTGACGATGCTTCCGCTTTGTTCGGGTCCGCGAGCGGAACGAATCTTTGTATGTGTTGAATGCCGACAAGGTTCGCTAGGAACGCCATCAACTCCAGCGATTCCGCGAATTTGCCATCGCCCATCGCCTGTCGGGTTTCGACGTGTTGCTTGAGCTCGAGCACTTTCTGCCGCGCCACCTCGAGTACCCAACGCGTGGGACGGTCGTGCTTTGGCCATGATTGCACGCGCGCATAGGCGGCATCGCTCAGCTCCACGTACTGAAGATGAAGGTCGATGCTGACGAGCCACTTATCGATGAGCTCTGATATTCGGCGATCCGCTGGCGTCATAGGGGGCCCCGCTCTTTGCGCGCATTATGCCGAGCAGAAGCGGTTAGCGGTTAGGAAGAAGGTCGCTTGAGCAGCTCGACCTAGTTGTTGGCAGGAAGTGGTGGGATGGGACACCCTCCCGAAGAGCCCAAACGAGTTGTTCGCAATGGCGCTCCCAGAGGGATATGCGCCTAGTCCGTCCCTGGCCGGCGCGCGTTCGCCAGCTATCGCTGTCCAAAATCGTTCCATACGATTTTGTCGAACCCTCTCGACTCGGTCAGGAATCCCTCTGCGCGCCATTCACTTGCGACGTTGTCGCTAGGTGAATGGCGCTCCCAGAGGGATTCGAACCCTCGTACCAGCCTTGAGAGGGCTGTGTCCTAGGCCTCTAGACGATGGGAGCGGTGTAAGTGCCGGGCCCGTGTTTGATGCTGGGCCCTTGTAGAGGGTGCGGTATTATACGGCGCGCCTTTTTTGGCTCAAGCGGCGTTTGCTATTGAATCATACGAATTCTTCCATTTCCGGCGATCCTGCGAGCAGTCCTAGAGTTTTCGCGCGAGACGAGCACCCGATCTCGCGTGCAAACATCTCGTCGAACGCTCTCAAAGTGCTCTACCGGCTGAAAGAGGCGGGCTATCAGGCCTTCCTCGTCGGCGGCGCAGTGCGCGATCTGCTACTCGGGCTGCATCCGAAGGACTTCGACGTCGCGACGAATGCGCATCCCGATCAGGTGAAGCAGCTTTTTCGTAACTGCCGTCTGATCGGTCGACGCTTTCATTTGGCGCACGTCCGCTTCGGCTACGAGATCATCGAAGTCGCAACCTTTCGCGCGGCGCACACGCCGATCGATGAAGACAACAGCGTCGATGAGGGCGGCCATCGCGTCCTCGACGAGCGTGGACGCATTCTGCGCGACAATCTCTACGGCACGATCGAAGAGGATGTATGGCGGCGCGATTTCACCGCGAATGCGCTCTACTACAACATCAGCGATTTCTCGGTTTGGGACTATGTCGGTGGTGTAGAGGATGCGCGCGCACGCGTGCTGCGCCTGATCGGCGATCCTGAAACACGTTATCGCGAAGATCCGGTGCGCATTCTTCGCGCGATTCGCTTCGCTGCGAAGCTCGGATTCTCGATTCATTCGGACACGCTTGCGCCAATTCCAAAGCTCGCATGGATGCTCGATGCGGTGCCGCCCGCACGATTGTTCGACGAGGTGAACAAGATGTTCCTCGCGGGCAGCGCCGCGGCCGCCTTCGAGTGGCTCACGAAGCTCAACATCCTCGAGCACCTGTTCCCAGATCTCGCAGAGGCTCACGCCGAAGCGCCGCAGAGCGCTGCGATCAAGCTGCTCAATCTCGGGTTGCAGGGAACGGATAGCCGCGTGCGAGAAGATAAGCCGGTCACGCCGACGTTTCTGTTCGCGGTGCTGCTGTGGCCTGCGATCGAACGCGCCGCGGCTCGCGCACCGAAGCGGGAAGGTGCTGAGTTCCAGCAGCTCCTCGCTGCCTGCGAGCTCGTCACCTCGCGGCAGCAATCGCGAGTCGCAATTCCCCGCCGCTTCACCCTGCCGCTCAAGGAGATCATCGCGCTGCAACCGCGATTCGAACGCCGAGAAGGGCGTCGCGCACTTAGGCTTATCGAGCATCCGCGTTTTCGGGCGGCCTACGATTTTCTCCTGCTACGCGTCGCTGCAGGAGATGCGGATCCGGAGCTTGGACAATGGTGGACCGAGATTCAGACGCTGTCGCCGGAAGATCGACTGCTCAAGATCGAGCCAGCGGAGAAGGGTGTGCGCGAACCCTCTGGCCGCCGGCGGCGCCGCCGACGCAGGCGCCCGCCTGCCGCGAGCGCTTGAGAATTGAACGCGATCTGGACGCCGGCCTATGTCGCGCTCGGCAGTAATCTTTCTGAGCCTCACGCACAGGTTGAACGCGGCTTCGTTGCGCTGAGCGCGTTAGCGCAAACGAAACTCATCGCGCGCTCGCGTCTCTACGTGTCGAAGCCGTTCGGCTCGGTGGTGCAACCTGATTTCGTCAACGCCGCTGCGGGCCTCATCACTCAACTCGATCCGCACGAGCTCCTCGCGACGCTCAAACGGCTCGAGACAGAGCTCGGACGCGCGCTGCCCGTACAACGTTGGGGCCCTCGCCTCATCGACTTTGATCTGTTGGCTTATGCAGATGTAAGTATCGACGACACGAATCTCACCGTTCCGCACCCCGGAATCCCCGAGCGCAACTTCGTGCTGTATCCTCTGCGCGATATCGCTCCCGACCTTCTCCTGCCTCGCATGGGTGTTGTGAGGCAGCTCGCCGCGCGTGCGAGCGGTGAAGGCCTGCAGGTGCTCGCGTGAGCTCGATCAAGAAGAGCGCGGCACCGGTACACGAACGCATTGAACATGTCAGAAAAAACCATCGTGCCGACGCCGCATCGATTGATCGTCGTCGAGGGACCCATTGGCGTTGGCAAGACGAGCTTGGCGCGACGTCTCGCGCGCAGCTTCGGTAGCGAGTTGATCCTCGAACAAGCGGATGACAATCCGTTTCTCGAGCGCTTCTACAAGAATCCTCGTGCTGCGGCTCTGCAGACGCAGCTCTTCTTCTTGTTCCAGCGCACGCGTCAGCTCGAGGACATTCGTCAGCACGATTTATTCGATATGGTGCGTATCGCGGACTACCTCATCGACAAGGATCGGCTGTTCGCGCGACTCACGCTCGACGATGAAGAGTTCGCTTTGTACGAGCAGGTGTATACACGCCTTGCTGTCGACGCACCGGTGCCCGATCTCGTGATCTACTTGCAGGCGCCTATCGATGTGCTCCTCGAGCGCATCGAGCGGCGCGGAATTCGCTATGAGCAGCAAATCGAACGCGGCTATCTCGAGCGGCTCCAGGAAGCGTATGCGCGCTTCTTCCATGCCTACGACGCCTCGCCGCTATTGATCGTCAACGCTGCGCAAGCTGACTTCGTCAGCAACGAACAGGATTACGCGCAGCTCTTGGAACAGGTGTGCCGTATCCGCCGCGGCCGGCATTTCTATAATCCGCTCAAGAGCGCCGTTTGAGGCACGTGACGGGTGACGGGTGACGAGTGACGCGTGACGAGCAAGAAGCCCGACAATTCGTCTGACCGTCTCGTTCTTGCCCGTCACGCGTCACTCGTCACCCGTCACCGCAACGTCCTCCCAAGTTGATGTTTCCACACCCCTCGTTCATTCTTGGCCGCTGTTAGATCGTCGGCAAACCCATGTACAAGCATCTGCAAGAGCGGTACGCGCCGCGTCCACCCGTCAACGTTTCGTCGCTGCTGCGGATGAAGGCTGAAGGCGAGAAGATCGCCTGCATCACCGCTTATGATGCGAGCTTCGCAACCCTCGTCGACGATGCGGGCGTCGATCTCGTGCTCGTCGGCGACTCGCTCGGCATGGTGATCCAGGGACACGACACTACGGTGCCGGTCACACTCGACGATGTGATCTATCACTGTCGAGCCGTCGCTCGCGGTTTGTATCGCCCCTTCCTCATGGCCGACATGCCGTTCATGACGTACGCCTCGCGAGAGCAGGCGTTGGAGAACGCTGTGAGATTGATGCAGGAGGGCGGCGCGAAAATCGTGAAGCTCGAGGGAGGCGCAGGTCAGATCGAGATCGTCGAGTTTCTCGCGAGCCATGACATTGCCGTGTGTGCGCACCTCGGCCTCAAACCGCAATCCGTGCACAAGGTGGGTGGGTTTCGCGTGCAGGGCAGGGAGGACGCCTCCGCCAAACAGATGCTCGACGATGCGAAAGCGCTCGAAGCGGCAGGCGCGGATGTCGTGTTGCTCGAGTGCATTCCCGCGAAACTCGGCACAGAGATCACCCAGGCGCTTCACGTTCCGGTGATTGGCATCGGTGCGGGACCCGACACTGACGGACAGATTCTCGTGTTGTATGACGTGCTGAACATCACGGCAGGGCGCAAGCCGCGCTTCTCCAAGGATTTCATGGTCGGCCATGAGAGTCCGCTCGAAGCGGTGAAGGCATACGTCCAAGAAGTGAAAACGAAGGTGTATCCGGGACCGGAGCACTGCTTTTGATGTTGCTCGCAGTGAGTGCCTGATGGAGACGATCGTCCGCACGGCCGATCTGCGGGCCCGCGTGCGATCCTGGCGTGCAACAGGCGAGCGCATCGCGTTCGTACCCACGATGGGAAATCTGCATGCAGGACACGGCAGCCTTGTGAAGGCGGCGCGCGAGCGCGCCAACCGTGTCGTGGTCAGCGTCTTCGTCAATCCGCTGCAGTTCGGCCCGAACGAAGATTTCGCCGCTTACCCGCGCACGCCCGAGGAAGATCGCAGGCTCCTCGAAACGTTAGGAGTCGATGCGCTTTTCACGCCAGAGGTCGAGGAAATCTACCCGCGCGGGCAGAAGACGACGGCGCGCGTGCACGTCCCGGAGCTCGAAGACATTCTGTGCGGCGCATTCCGCCCGGGGCACTTCATGGGTGTCGCGACTGTCGTCACGAAGTTGCTGAATCTAGTGCAGCCAGATGTCGCACTGTTTGGCGAAAAGGATTTCCAACAGCTACTCATCATCCGTCGAGCGGCGGAAGATCTGTGCATGCCGGTCGAAATTCTCGGGTTGCCGACGACCCGCGAGCCCGATGGCCTCGCGATGAGCTCCCGCAACCGTTACCTCACACCTGAGCAGCGCGCAGTTGCGCCGCACATCTTTGCCGCGCTCGAGCGCGCGCGTGTGGCGATCGAAAGTGGTCGAGAAGATTTCGCAGCGATCGAGAGCGAGGGGCTCGCCGCACTGAAGGGTGCAGGGTTCCGTCCAGACTACTTCGAAGTGCGAGACGCGGAGACGCTCGCAACGCCGAGCGAGGCGTCAAAGAGCCTCGTCGTACTCACGGCAGCCCGAATCGGGCGCGCGCGCCTGATCGATAACGTGCGCGCGGCCCGTGACGCGTAACGGTGACGTGAGCGAGTACCAACCTTCTTTGGCGGCGTCCTGAGAGAACTCTCGCCGCGAGAGAATCAATCATTCAAGGATCCGTCGCTTCACGCACGCCATGCTGCTCGAGTGCCCACTCGACGTGCTCACGCACGAGGGCAGAGGAGTGTGCACGCCGAGCCTCGAGCGCGCTGACCACGTCGGGACTGGTGGGCGCGTTACCCAATGCCACTGCAATGTTGCGCAGCCAGCATTCATAACCGATGCGGCGGATCGCGCTGCCTTCCGTCTTGCGCAAGAACTCTTCTTCGGACCAGGCAAACAGTGAAGCCAAGCTCGCACCATCCAACGAATGACGCGGCGCGAAGTCGGGCTCGTTCGTCACATGCGCGAACTTGTTCCATGGGCACACGAGTTGGCAATCGTCGCAGCCGTAGATTCGATTACCCATCGCCGCTCTAAACTCAACGGGTATTGCACCGCGCAGCTCGATCGTCAGATAGGAGATGCAGCGGGTCGCATCGAGTTGGAAGGGGGCGACAATCGCCTGCGTGGGACACACATCGAGGCACGCACGACACGAACCGCAGTGCTCGGTTGCGGGTGCATCGATCGGCAGCGGGAGGTTCGTGAGAATCTCGCCGAGAAAGAACCAGGAGCCGGCGCGCGAATTGATCAAATTCGTGTGCTTGCCGATCCAGCCGAGGCCGGCTTGGCGCGCGAAGGGCTTCTCGAGCACCGGGCCGCTGTCCACGAAAACTCGATACTCGGTCTCAGCGATCTCGTTTCGAATGCGGGTCGCGAGCTGCGCGAGACGGCGGCGCATGACCTTGTGATAGTCGCGCCCTAACGCATATCTCGAGACATAACCGAGTCTGGGATTTGCGAGCACTTCCTCGCTACGTTCCAATGCTTCGGGGAAGTAGTCCAAGCGCACCGATATCACGCGCAGTGTACCCGGCACGATCTCGTTCGGCCGCGCGCGTCCGCGTCCATAGCGTTGCATGTATTCCATTTCGCCATGTCGTCCCAGGGCGAGCCATTCGATGAATCGTTCTTCGTCCTCCGAAATACCGATATTCGCAACCCCGAGTTGCTGAAACCCGAGCTCGCGGCTCCAGGTGCGGATCTGGTCGACCAGAAGCGCGTAGTCCGGCACGAGTTGAGAGTCTTCGAAGGGAGCTTGCAACAGGATGGCCGCCGAGAAGCGCTGGGGTTGGCAATCATTCTCTCGCGCCGCACTCTTCCGCGAAAGTCGGCAAAGCGGCACTTGGCGATCCATATCTTGCCTCAGCGCGCGAGGGCAGCAGCACCCCATGACTCAGCACTGTTACTCTTAGAGAATGTCGTCGTTGCCCCGTGCCCTCTACACCGCAGCTCAGGTTCGCGAGCTCGATCGGTATGCGATCGAAACGCTCGGCGTCCCCGGTTATACGCTGATGAGCCGCGCGGGTGAGGCTGCGCTCTTCGCATTGAAGAAGGAGTGGCCGCAGGCCCGCTCGATTCTCGTCATCTGCGGACCTGGCAATAACGGGGGAGATGGCTACGTTCTCGCGCGACTCGCGAGAGCGCACGGTTTCGGCGTGACGACGATCGCTATGGGCGATCCATCCCTCCTGCGGGGCGATGCGCGGCGTGCATACGAGGATTTCGTCAAGGACGGCGGCGCAACCTCGAGCTGGGATTCGAGTGCGCTCGATTCGGCACATATCGTCGTCGATGCTGTATTCGGCACCGGGCTATCGCGAACGCTGGATGCGTCTGTGGTCCCCATGATCGACGCCGTCAACGCAAGTGCGCGTCCTGTGCTCGCGCTGGATGTGCCCAGCGGCTTGCAGAGCGATACCGGGGCGGTGATGGGCGCGAGCGTTCGCGCACACGTCACGATCGCATTCATCGGTTTGAAGCTGGGCTTCTATCTCGGTCGCGGCCCTGATTTCGCGGGTGCAATTGTTTTCGACGATCTCGGGGTGTCGCAAGCGGCCATCGCGCATCTGCCTTCGAGCGGACAGAGGATCGGGGAGGAAGAGATTCTCCAAGTGCTGCCACCGCGTCCTCGCACGGCTCACAAGGGACAGAACGGCGATGTACTCATCGTAGGGGGCGGCGTCGGAATGGCGGGCGCTGCGCGGCTCGCAGGGGAGGCCGCGCTTCGATCCGGTGCGGGCCGCGTGACGGTTGCCACGCGCCCGGAGAACGTAGGTGCGATCGTGGCGACTCGACCTGAGCTCATGTGTCGCGGTGTGGAGAATGGCAGCGAGCTTCAAGGGCTGATCGAACGCGCAGACATCATCGCCATAGGCCCTGGACTCGGGCAGGACGGGTGGTCACGTGCGATGTTCGAAACGGTGATTCGTTCGCAACGCACGACGATCATGGATGCGGATGCGCTGAATCTACTGGCGCAGCGAGGTTCCAAAGATCTGCCCACTGGACATCGCATACTCACGCCGCATCCCGGTGAAGCAGGGCGGTTACTGGGCGTGACGAACGCTGAAGTTCAGGGCGACCGACTGGCAGCGGCGCGCGCGATCGCAGAGCAGTTCGAAAGCATCGTTGTCTTAAAAGGTGCCGCGAGCATTGTCATGGCCTCGCAGCAGATACCGGCAATCTGCGATCGTGGGAACCCAGGCATGGCATCTCCTGGTATGGGTGATGTGTTAACTGGCGTGATCGCCGGGGTCGCTGCGCAATCACAAGATCTATATCCAGCCGTGCGCGTTGCGGTGCTTGCACATGCGATCGCCGGTGATCTTGCGGCGCGACGTGGGCAGCGCGGGTTGATCGCGAGCGATCTCTTCGAGCATCTACCGACGTGTCTCAATCCAGTACCGTCCATGTAAGCGTCGCTTCGCCCGAAGCGATGCGCGAGCTCGGCCAGCGGCTAGGGCGAGCACTTCTTGCCTCAACCCATCGCCCACAAAGTGTAGCTATTGAAGGCGACCTGGGCGCGGGGAAGACAACGCTCGTTGCCGGGGTGTTGGCGGAAGCGGGCGTCACCGGTCCCGTTCGAAGCCCCACGTACACGCTGATCGAGCCGTACGAGCTCGCCTCAGCCACCTTTTATCACCTCGATCTTTACCGGCTGACCGATCCTCGCGAAATGGAGCCGCTCGGAGTTCGGGATCTTCTTAGGCCGGGTACGATTCTGCTCATCGAGTGGCCATCTCGCGGCGGCTCGCGTATTCCGCCGCCCGATCTCGCGATCGATCTCACCTATAAGGAACCACCCGAGCAGGGCAGGGACGTGCAATTTCACGCTCGAACCCCTGAGGGAACCGAAGCTCTCGCTCGTTTGTTGCGGTAAATCCCAAATTACCGGTCCTATGTCCATCATTTTATTGAAAAGCTGCCGGAGCACGCGGTAGATTACGCACCATGCGAGTGCTGGGCCTACGACGCGTACTTTCCGTGCTGACCGCGACGGTCGCGCTTGCTGCCGTGTCGACGTCCCCGCTCGCAGCCGTCACGGTGCAGGACGTACGAGTGTGGGCCGGCCCAGATTCGACTCGCATCGTGTTCGACCTTTCCGGCCCCGCCGAGCACACGCTGCTCACCTTGAACAATCCAGATCGCGTCGTCGTAGACATCCCTGCCGCGAGCGCTGGCGATTTCAAGCGCCAACTACCGACCGATCAAGGCTTCGTCAAACAGATTCGTGTCGGCGAGCAGGGCAATGGCGCTCTGCGCGTCGTCATCGATCTCGCAGCGAATGCGAATCCCAAGAGCTTCCCCGTGAGTCCAAGTGGCAGTTACGGCCATCGGCTTGTCGTTGATCTGGAGGGTGCCGCGACACGCCTTCCGCCTCGGGTGGTGAAATCCGCCGATGAGGTGCACGGCCGCGACATCATCATTGCGATCGATGCGGGGCATGGTGGTCAGGACCCCGGTTCGATCGGTAAGCGAGGCACGTTCGAGAAGAACGTGACCCTCGCAATCGCGAAGCGGCTCAAAGATCGCATCGATCGCGAGACGGGGATGCGCGCCGTCCTCACGCGCGATGGCGACTACTTCGTCCCGCATCGCGAGCGCATTGCGCGAGCGCGCAAGCAGCAGGCGGACATGTTCATCTCCGTGCACGCGGATGCATACCACGATCGTTCGGTCGTCGGTTCCTCCGTCTACGTGCTCTCCGCGCGCGGTGCGAGTGATGAGTCCGCTCGTTGGCTCGCGGACCGCGAGAACGCATCCGACCTCGTCGGCGGCGTGTCGCTCGAGGACAAAGACGATGTGCTCAAATCCGTTCTCCTCGATCTGTCGCAAGGCGCGAGCATGAGTGCCAGCATCGATGCCGCCGAGAAAGTGATGAATTCGCTATACCAGATGGGGAACATCACCCGCCGCGGCGTGAAGCACGCGGGCTTTCTCGTCTTGAAGGCGCCGGATATTCCGTCGCTTCTGGTCGAGACTGCATTCATCTCGAATCCGACCGAAGAAGCGCGCCTCCTCAATCCCAAGCATCAGCAACGTCTCGCTGAAGCGATCTTCAAAGGCGTTCGCTCTTATTTCTACGCCAGCCCGCCGCCGGGCAGTGCAATCGCAAAGTTGCGCGCAGGGTCTGGCGCGGCGACCGTCGTCGCGAGCACCACCGAAAGCGTCGGCGAAGCCACCACGGGCACGGGTCACTGAAGTGGCTCATGAAGTGGTTAGTGATTAGTAATTAGTGGCCGGTTGAGATGCGCAGGTCTGCGCGATCAAGGATTCGCCTCTAACCACTAGCCACTCACCACTAGCCACTTCCGTCTCTCTGCTATCCTCCGCGCGGACCAACTCGTCGGCCCGCGCACATGCCCATTCGCGTTCTTCCCGAGCAGCTCATTCACCAGATCGCAGCAGGCGAAGTCGTCGAGCGACCCGCGTCCGTCGTGAAAGAGTTGGTCGAGAACAGCATCGACGCTGGTGCCACCCGGGTCGATGTGGAGATCGAGGATGGCGGCGTGCGGCTATGTCGCGTGCGCGACGACGGTGGTGGCATCGCACGCGAGGAATTGGCACTGGCGCTGTCGCGCCATGCAACGAGCAAGATCACGACGATCGACGATCTGGAGCAGGTCGCAACCTTGGGTTTTCGAGGCGAGGCGCTGCCCAGTATCGCTTCGGTCTCGCGAATGCGGCTCGTATCGCGCAGCCGTGCCGAGGATGTGGGATATGCGGTCAGCTCAGATAACGGTGCGCTGAGCTCGCTCGAGCCTGCGCCTCATCCAGTCGGAACGACCGTGGAAGTACGAGACCTGTTCTTCAACGTTCCCGCGCGGCGTAAGTTTTTGCGCGCAGAGCGCACCGAGAATCAGCACATCGAGCGCATGATCGAGCGACTCGCGCTGTCGTCGTTCGCAACGGCATTCTCGCTCAGTATCGGCCGGCGCACCGTGGCCGAGTATCCGCAGGCACAAACGCAACTCGAACGCGAGCGGCGGGTCGCGCAAATCGTCGGCGAGGAGTTCATCGCGAATGCGATGTACATCGAGCACGAATCTGCCGGCTGCAAACTCACGGGGTGGTTGTGTCAGCCCACGTTCGCGCGCGCACAACCCGACCTGCAGCACTTCTATCTCAATGGCCGTGTGCTGCGCGATCGACTCGTATCGAGCGCGATCCGGCTGGGCTATCGCGACGTGATCTTCCATGGGCGGCATCCCGCGTTCGTTCTGTTCTTGGAGATCGATCCGAAGCAAGTCGACGTGAACGCGCATCCCGCAAAGCTAGAAGTTCGCTTTCGAGATCCACGCCACGTGCACGATTTTCTGTTTCGTTCGGTCGAGCGCTTCTTGCGCGAGACCTATGCGGGCTCCTCTTTGGGTTCGCCGCCGCCAGCGAGCGCACAAGTCGTGTTGCCGGCGCAATCGCCACCGACGCCGATGTGGCCGTCTCGTGGCCCTTCGCAATCGACGCTGGCGTTACGCGTCGCGGAGCGCATGACTGCATCTGCACCCGTCCGCGATGACGCATCCGTCGTTTCCGATGCGGAGGTTTCCCCTGAGACACCGCCGCTCGGGTTTGCCCTGGCGCAACTGCATGGGGTGTACATCCTTTCGCAAGCGCCCGATGGGCTAATACTCGTTGATATGCATGCTGCGCACGAGCGCACCACCTACGAGAAGCTCAAGGCTTCGCTGGCGATCGGTGCGGTACCGATGCAGCCTTTGTTGCAGCCGTATGCACTGTCTGTTTCGCCCGGCGAAGCGGATGCACTCGAGGAGCACGCATCCGTGTTGCTTCAGGCTGGCTTGGACATCGCGCGATCCGGCCCGGCAGGCATTCTGGTGCGCGCGATTCCGGCGGTGCTGACCGCGCGGGACATCGACGCGCTCGTGCGGCGGATCGCCGCAGAGTTTCTGGCGGAAGGTGCGAGCCGCGGTGTAGAAGAAGCGATCAATGAAGTGCTCGGCACGATCGCATGCCATGGGGCCGTCCGTGCGCATCGCAATCTCACTGTTCCCGAGATGAATGCATTGCTGCGCGAGATGGAGCGCACCGTACGCAGCGACCAGTGCAATCATGGCCGCCCGACATGGACATACGTCAGCATGCAAGACCTCGACCGGATGTTTCTACGCGGACGATGACCCTTCTTGACAGCTCAACGGAGCCGCCCGCCGTGCTCATCATGGGGCCTACGGGGGCAGGTAAGACGGACCTCGTCTTACGGCTTGCCGAGGATTGGCCGATCGACATCATCAGCGTGGACTCGGCGATGGTGTATCGCGGCATGGACATCGGTACCGGTAAACCATCGCGAGAGCTGCTCGCCCGCCATCCGCATCGGCTCGTCGATATTCTGGATCCCTCCCGGGCTTACTCCGCTGGGCAATTCCTACGCGATGCGAAGGCCGCGATCGCCGAGGCACATCAACGGTCTCGGCTTCCCGTGCTCGTGGGCGGCACGATGTTGTATTTCAGGGCGCTGCGGCGCGGACTGGCGGAGCTGCCGTCCGCCGATCCCGACATGCGAGCGCAGCTCGACCGCGATGCGGCAGAACGTGGGTGGCCTGCAATGCATCGCGATTTGGCCACGATCGATCCTAAGGCCGCTGCACGGATTCAGCCGAACGATGCGCAGCGGATTCAGCGAGCGCTGGAAGTCTTTCGGTTGACGGGCAAAACCTTAAGTGAGCTGCATGCGACTAAGCACCCGCCCGCGCCCGACGTCCGGTTTTTCGCCTACGCATGGGTGCCGAGCGATCGCGAGCGCCTCCATGCGGGAATCGAGGCGCGCTTTCATCGAATGATGGAGGAGGGTCTATTGAATGAGGTCCGCGCGCTTTACGCGCGGGGCGATCTGCACGCCGACCTCCCGGCGATCCGTTCTGTTGGCTATCGGCAGCTCTGGGAACATTTGCGAGGACATGAACCTTTGGAATCAGCCGTGCAAAGAGCAATCTTCGCGACGCGTCAGCTAGCTCGTAGACAATTGATTTGGCTGCGCTCGGAACGCGACGTGCACTGGATCGATGCTCTTGATTCCGCGGCGGACGCCCAAATGGTGCAGGCCATCGGCTCAGTATTAAACGAAAGGCGGATTTGAACTGATTATCGCTGTGTTAGACTGCGGCACTGCAACGAGCACTGGATGGTGCAAGTCGGCCGTCCTCCGGCTGCATGGAAGCGGCAATGTCGGAAACGCTCAACAAAGAATTCAAAGTCATAACAAGGAGACAAATGATGGCCAGAGGGCAATCATTACAGGACCCGTTCCTGAACACCCTGCGCAAGGAGCGCGTTCCCGTCTCGATCTATCTGGTGAATGGTATCAAGCTGCAGGGGCAGATCGATTCGTTCGATCAGTTCGTCGTGCTGCTCAAGAACAGCGTGAGCCAGATGGTTTACAAACACGCGATCTCCACCGTGGTCCCGGCGCGCGCAATTCGCCTGCCAACGGGCGACGAAGAAGGCGCGGAGTCCAGCGCATCCAGCGAATGAGCTCGCTGTCGGAGTTTGCCGTTGTTTGAGCGACCGCGCAGCGGCGAACGCGCGCTTCTAGTACGGATCGGTCTCGGACGATCTCCGAGTGAAGACGAGCTGAGCGAGTTCGACGCACTTGCGCGTTCCGCAGGCGCGGATGTGCTCGAGCTCGTCACCGGCACGCGTCGAGCGCCAGATCCCCGGTTGTTCGTCGGCAGCGGCAAGGCAGAAGAGATCCGCGATCGCGTGCAGGCGCTCGGCGCCGACCTCGTCGTTTTCGATCACGCACTCTCACCGAGTCAGGAGCGCAATCTCGAGGCGTTCATCCGCTGTCGAGTGCTTGATCGCACGGGACTCATTCTCGATATCTTCGCGCAGCGTGCGCGCAGCTTCGAAGGTCAGCTCCAAGTCGAGCTTGCCCAGCTCAAACATCTGGCGACCAGACTCGTAAGAGGCTGGACCCACCTCGAGCGGCAGAAAGGCGGTATCGGTCTGCGAGGTCCTGGCGAAACGCAGCTCGAAACCGACCGGCGCTTGCTAGCGAACCGCATCAAGACGCTCAACGCACGTCTGGACAAGGTCGTTACCCAACGGGAGACGACGCGACGCGAACGCAAGCGAGCGGAGATTCCGACGGTCGCGCTCGTGGGATATACGAATGCGGGCAAATCGACGTTGTTCAACCGAATGACGGGAGCCGAGGCGTATGCGGCTAATCAATTGTTCGCGACGCTCGATCCGACCGTGCGTCGGCTCGAGCTGCCCGATGCACGCTTCGCTCTGCTGGCCGACACGGTGGGCTTTGTGCGTGAGCTGCCGCACGAGCTAGTGGCTGCATTCAGATCGACGCTGCAGGAGGCGCGCGAAGCTGCGGTCCTGTTGCACGTCATCGATGCCGCCGATCCGAATCGGGCCGAGCGGATCGCGCAAGTCAACGAGGTGCTGGCGGAGGTTGGCGCGGGCGACCTGCCGCAGATCGAGGTCTATAACAAGGTCGACCTGCTCGAGGAAACGCCGCGCATCGAGGTCGATGAGGAAGGGCGCGTTCGTCGCGTGTGGCTGTCAGCGCAGACTGGCTCCGGGTTGGATCTTCTGGTCGAAGCCATCGGTCGTTTTCTGGGACCCGAGCTCGTTCATCGGCATATCGTGTTACAACCGGATGAGGGGCGGGCGCGCGCGAAATTCTTCGCCGCAGGTGCCGTTCTCGCCGAGACATCGCTGCCCGGCGGAGCGATCGAGCTCGAGATTTCGATGCCGCGGCATGCCTTTGAGACGATCTGCCGGGCCGAGCACCTAAACCTCGAGCCGGCCGAGAAAACTTGTGCGCACAACGAGCCGTTCCTAAAATCCCGCGGCTCGACTTCGTGGGTCGGCTGACGCTTCACTCAAGAATCTACCTTTCGACAGAGCATTCTCCAACATGGCGTGGAACGAATCCGGCGGCGGCTCCGGGGGCAAACGTAACCCTTGGGGCGGCGGCAACAAACCCGAGCAGGGTCCGCCCGACCTCGATGAAGTCTTCCGCAATCTGCGGCGCAGATTTGGAGGGATCTTCGGCGGCAGCGGCGGTCCCCGCGGCGTGGGCGGCTCCGGGCCAGCGCGTGGATTCAGCATCGGCACGATAGCGATCGTGATTCTCGCGATTTGGGCGTTCACGGGGCTCTACCAGGTCGATGCTGCCGAACGCGCTCTTGTGATGCGTTTCGGTAAGTACGTGGCGACCACACAACCGGGTCTGCGCTGGCACTTGCCATGGCCGATCGAAACGAAGCAGATCGTCAACATCCAATCGATTCAGAGCTTCAGCGAACAGACGCGAATGCTCACCTCGGACGAAACGCTCGTCGACATCAATTTGGAAGTGCAGTTCCGTCGCGCGAACGCGCTCGACTTCGCCTTCAACGTGCTCGAGCCAGAGCAGACATTGCGCGAAGTGAGCGAGAGCGCCATCCGCGAAATCGTCGGACGCAGCCGCTTGAACGACGTGCTCGAGTCGGGACGTCAGCAGATCGTCGCGGACACGAAGGAGCTCATTCAGCGGACGCTCGATGCGTACAAGTCCGGCCTCGAGGTGACGAGCGTCAACTTGCAGGACGTGCGTGTGCCGACCGAAGTCGCCACTGCGCAGCAAGATGCGATCAAGGCGCGGGAGGATCGCGACCGCTTCTCGCTCGCGGCGCAAGCCTATGCGAACGATCTCATCCCTCGTGCGCGCGGCGAAGGCGTGCGCTACGCGCAGGATGCCCAGGCGTATCGCTCGCGAGTCATCGCAGACGCCGAGGGCGAAACGCAGCGCTTCTTGAAGGTGCTCGCAGAGTACGAGCAGGCGCCCGCTGTCACGCGCGAGCGCATGTACATCGAGACGATTCAGAGCGTGCTCGCGAGCTCGAAGAAGGTCGTGCTCGACACCGACCGCAGCGGCAATTTGATCTATCTGCCGATCGACAAGCTGCTGGAACAGGCGCGCCGTCCGACTCGGCAAGGCGAGTCGGAGACGACGATGACGGTCGAGGGCAGCAGCTCATCGGCCACAGGCACGGTCGAGAGTGACCGTCGCACGCGAGGATCACGATAATGGCTAACCGCGCTTTCTTGGCGCTCATCGTCGGTACGATCGCTTTGATCGCGCTTGCGATGTCCGCGTTCACCGTGCGGGAGACGGAGCTCGCGATCAAGTTCCGCTTCGGCGAGATCGTGCGATCGGACTACGCCCCCGGCCTTCATTTCATGATGCCGATGGTGAACAACGTTCGTAAGTTCGAGCGCCGCATCATCACGAACAACTACCCTTCCGAGCAATTCCTGACGAGCGAAGGCAAGATCCTGCGCATCGACTTCTATATCAAATGGCGCATCAATGACGTCTCGCGGTATTACCAGGCGACGGGTGGCGATGAGGACGTAGCCGCTGGGCGTCTTGGCAGTATCGTGAAAGACGGCATCAAAGGCGTCATTGCCCGCCGCACGATTCAGCAGGTCGTGGCGGCCGAGCGCGCTGAGTTCACCGGCGAGATCCTCAAGATCACGCTCGGGCCCACCGCGGGTCTGGGTCTGGAGCTCGTCGATGTGCGCGTGAAAAAGATCGATTTGCCAGATGAAGTGAGCGAGTCCGTGTTCTCGCGCATGCGCCAGGATTTCGATCGTCAAGCGAAGGAGCTGCGCGCTCGCGGTGCGGAGAGCGCCGAGAAGCTACGCGCCGAAGCGGATCGCCAGCGCACCGAAATCCTCGCCGATGCTCGTCGCGATGCATCAATCATTCGCGGTGAAGGGGATGCGCGTGCCGCTGAAATCTATGCGCAGGCATTCCAGAAGAACGCGGACTTCTATTCCTTCTATCGCAGCCTCGAGGCGTATCGGCAATCGATCGGAACCGAGAGCGACGTGCTCGTCATTTCACCCGACAGCGACTTCTTCAAATACTTGCATCGCGCGAATCGGCGCTGACAGGTCGGCCATGCAGTGGTCCGACCTGTTCGCGGCCGTCGCGCTCTATCTCATTCTGGAAGGCATCATGCCGTTTCTGAATCCCCAGTGGATGAAACGGATGATGGCATCGCTCGCGAGCATGGCCGACAATTACCTGCGGATTTGGGGACTGATCAGCATGAGTGCGGGTATGGCGCTCCTTTATTTCGTTCGTTCATAGCTCGCTATCATGAAGAAGAATGTCGTAGTCATCGGCGCTCAGTGGGGCGATGAAGGTAAGGGCAAGATCGTCGATCTGCTCACGGATCGCGTGTCCGCCGTCGTGCGCTTCCAGGGCGGCCACAACGCTGGGCACACGCTCGTCATCAACGGCAAGAAGACCATCCTGCGGCTCATTCCTTCCGGCATCCTCCATGACGGTGTGACGTGCTTCATCGGCAATGGCGTCGTGCTCTCGCCGAAGGCGTTGTTCGAAGAGATGGGTGAGCTCGAGCGCGCGGGAATCGATGTCCCGAAGCGCCTTCGCATTTCAGAAACGTGCCCGTTGATTCTTCCACACCACATCGCGGTCGATCAGGCGCGCGAAGCGGCGATGGGCGAGGCGAAAATCGGCACGACGGGACGTGGCATCGGACCCGCCTACGAAGACAAGGTGGCGCGCCGAGCGATCCGCGTGCAGGACTTGTTTGCACGCGAGCGGTTCGCAGCGAAGCTCGGCGAAGTGCTCGACTATCACAACTTCGTGCTGCGCAATTACTTCAAGGTGCAGACCGTCGACTTCCAGCAAACCCTCGATGAGGCTCTGGCCTTTGCCGAACGTTTGCAGCCGATGGTCGCGGATGTCTCGGGCGAGGTGAATGCCTTGATGCGCGCCGGTAAGCGCGTGTTGTTCGAAGGGGCGCAGGCGGCGCTGCTCGACATCGATCACGGCACTTATCCATTCGTGACTTCCAGCAACTGCGTCGCGGGACAAGCATCCGTTGGTGCGGGCGTGGGGCCGCAGCATCTGCACTATGTGCTCGGTGTGGCGAAGGCGTATGCCACTCGCGTTGGAAGTGGACCCTTCCCGACGGAGCTCGACGATGAAATCGGTGAGCACCTGCGCGTCAAGGGAAACGAATACGGCTCCGTGACTGGACGACCGCGTCGCTGCGGTTGGTTCGATGCCGCGGGCTTGCGCCGCGTCGTCGAGATCAACGGCATCTCGGGTTTATGCATTACAAAGCTCGATGTGCTCGACGGACTCGACACGGTTCGCGTGGCGGTCGCGTACAAAGTCCGAGGCGAGCGTCGCGATCTGCTGCCGGTCGGAGCCGATGCGCTGGCGATTTGTGCTCCGATTTACGAAGAGCACCCAGGGTGGAAGGAAAGCACGGCGGGGATCAAATCGTTCGATGATCTACCGCGTAATGCGCAAGCGTATCTGCGCCGCTTGGAGGTGCTCGTGGGTGCGCCGATCTCCATCATCTCGACCGGCCCGGATCGCAGCGAAACAATCGTGCTCAAACACCCGTTTGATTGACGGGAACTGAGCCGTGACTCGTGATTAGCGGGTCGTAAGATGGGGCGAAGGTGACTCGCGAGGTGGTCTCTGACTACCCGCGAATCACTAATCACCAATCACATCTTGATGGTGCCCAGGAGAGGACTCGAACCTCCACGGATCGCTCCACTGGTACCTGAAACCAGCGCGTCTACCAGTTCCGCCACCTGGGCATAAGAGGGGAACGCGGGAAGGGTCCCCGCACGAGGCGCGCCAATGTACAGACGGCGTATCGGGGTGTCAATGACGACACCGAGCGCAACCGAGGGAAGAAAAAACATGCATCGTAAGAAGAAATCACGTCGCTCACGTCCGCCGAAAAGTGGCCAGAAACCTCCTGCGCCAAGCCGCAGGAATGAGGGGGCAGCACCTGTCACGGACGCCTTGCGGGATGCGGGTAGGCCCCTGACGCTCGATGAGTTAGCCGACCGTCTGCGCAGGTCTAGTACTGCGGCAAGAGCCCGTTTGACGTTTGAGCTTGAAAGCTTGGTCCAGGCGGGCGAGATCGTTCGTAATCGTCGCGACGAGTACTGCCTGCGCGAGCGATTGCCGCTCATCGTCGGTGCGGTCAGCGCGCACCGCGATGGTTATGGCTTCGTCATGCCCGACGATCGAACCGCTCCCATCTTTCTGTCGCCGCGCCAGATGCTCGAGGTCATACATGGCGATCGTGTCGCAGTGCGTACCACGGGCCACGACTTTCGCGGCCGGCCAGAAGGCACGATCGTTGAAGTTCTCGAGCACGGCACGCACGAGATCGTGGGGCGCTTGTACGATGAGTCGGGAATCTGTTTCGTAGTGCCAGACAATCCGCGGATCGGGCATCGCGTGCTCGTACCGAGGCCGCACTTGGCCGGTGCGAAGCCGGGCCAAGTGGTGCTCGTTCGACTCATCGAGCAACCCTCCAAGACCGCACAGCCGCTCGGACACGTGACGCGCGTCCTCGGCGAGCATGCTGCGCCAGGCATGGAAACAGAGATCGCGATCCATTCGCACGGATTGCCGTTCGAGTTCCCGCCTGAAGCCGTTCAAGAGGCCGAACGATTCGGTTCGCAGGTCAGCGCGGCTGCAAAGCGAGATCGCGAAGACATTCGCGAGTTGCCGCTCGTCACGATCGATGGGGAGGATGCGCGCGACTTCGACGATGCAGTGTGGTGCGAGGCGATCAGAGGAGGGTGGCGGCTGATCGTCGCGATCGCCGATGTGGCGACCTACGTCGCGCCGGAATCAGCGCTCGACCGCGAAGCACAACATCGCGGCACATCGGTGTATTTCCCCAATCGTGTGCTGCCGATGCTGCCGGAGGCACTGTCGAACGGACTGTGCTCCTTGAACCCGCACGTCGACCGCTTGTGCCTTGCGTGCGAGATGCGTGTGACGCCCGACGGCAAGGTCACTCGCTCGCGATTCTTCGAAGGCATCATGCGCTCACGTGCGCGGCTCACGTACACGAAAGTCGCAGCTTACCTGGCGAACCCATCGGCGATGCAGGATGAAGAAGTGCGTGCGCTCGGGCCGCAGTTGAGCGAGCTGCACGCTGTCTTTCGCGCTTTGCATCGCGCGCGCCTGCAACGCGGTGCGCTCGATTTCGATGCGCCGGAGTTGAAGGTTCGATTCGACGCCGAGGGCCGAGTGGCAGCGTTCATCGAGTACACCCGTAACGATGCGCATCGCTTGATCGAAGAATGCATGATCGCGGCGAACGTGCAGGCGGCGAAGTTTCTCAAGAAGCACAAGATCGCGACTTTGTATCGAGTGCATGGGCAACCCGAAGAAGATCGTCTCGAGCAGTTGCGGCAGTTTTTGCAAGGCTTCGGCATTCATCTGCCGACTGATCGCGAGCTCGAGCCGAAAGACCTGAGTGAGGTTTTGCGCAAGATCGTCGGCAACGAAGAGGCCGAGTTGATCGAAACCGTCGTAGTGCGCTCGTTACCGCAAGCGGTGTATCAGCCCGCGAACATCGGCCACTTCGGGCTCGCGCTCTCGGAGTACGTACACTTCACTTCGCCGATCCGCCGCTATCCCGATTTGATGGTTCATCGCGGCATCCGTCATATCTTGCAGGCAGGTTATGGCGCCTCCTTCGCATGGCAGGCGAACACGATGGTGCAGCTCGGCCAGCAATGCTCCTTCACCGAGCGGCGAGCGGACGAGGCAACCCGCGATGCACTGTCGTGGCTCAAGTGCGAGTACATGCAAGACAAGATCGGCGAGGAGTTCGATGTCATCGTCACGAGCGTCGTCGACTTCGGTTTGTTCGTGCGCGTCAAGGGGCTGCAGATCGACGGTTTGATTCACGTGAGTGCGCTGGGTGCCGATTATTTCACGCGAGACAAGTCAGGCTTTCGCATGGTGGCGGCACGCAGTGGACGTGTCTTTAGACTCGGCGATCATCTGCGCGTGCGCCTCATCAACGTCATCATCGACGAGCGCAAGATCGACTTCGAGCTCGCGGAGGTGCGTTCGGCACCTCGCCAAGCGCGAGGCCCGTGGCAGAGGCGTCGAGGTCGCAGATGAGCGAAGGTTCGATCGTTTTCGGTCTGCACGCGGTGCGAACCCTGCTTGCACAGCGGCCTGAACGAGCATCGCTGCTCCTATTGCAGAAGGGGCGCGAAGATGCCCGTATGAGCGAGCTCATGCGAGTTGCGCAAGCAGCGGGCATTCGCACTGAGTGGCGCGATGCGCGCGAGCTCGAGCGGCTCGCGGGCAGCGATCATCATCAAGGCGCGTGCCTGCAGGTGCGTCCGATGGGAACGCTCGGCGAAGGCGCACTCGATGAGATCTTGGATCGCGCAACGATGCCGGCTTTCTTGCTCGTGCTCGATGGCGTGCAGGATCCGCACAACTTGGGTGCTTGTCTCAGGACGGCAGATGCGGCCGGCGTGAACGCGGTCATCGTGCCGCGCGATCGCGCAGCAGGGCTCTCGCCGACCGTGCGGAAGGTCGCTTCCGGCGCCGCAGAGACCATGCCCCTCATTCAGGTCACGAATCTGGCGCGTACTTTGCGCTGGCTCAAGGAACGGGAAGTGTGGATCGTCGGCACGGACGATGAGGCCGAGAAATCCGTGTTCGAAACTCGGCTGACGGGGCCGCTCGCACTCGTGCTCGGCGCCGAAGGGAGCGGTCTGCGACGCCTTACCCGGGAGCACTGCGATGCGCTGGTAAGCATTCCGATGCGAGGCGTAGTCGAGAGTCTCAACGTGTCCGTTGCTACGGGCGTCGTGCTGTATGAGGCCCTGAGACAGAGGCAGGGGATAGGGGATAGGGGATAGGAGATAGGAAGAGGGAAGACAAGGCAGTCATCCAGCGTGCTGGGCTTCTGACTATCCCCTATCCCCTATCCCCTTCCTCTGCTACCATTCGCGGCCCGCTACGGATCCGCCGTAGCGAATTTCCTATAACTCCTTGCCTCACCGCGGTTTCTCGGCCCCGGGAGGCATCTCCATAAGGAGGCAGCAATGCGACATTACGAGATCGTATTTCTGGTCCATCCCGACCAGAGTGAACAGGTTCCGGCCATGCTGGAGCGCTACAAGAGCATGATCGCCGCCGGCGACGGTGTCGTTCATCGCCTCGAAGATTGGGGCCGCAGACAGCTCGCGTATCCGATCGCCAAGGTTCACAAGGCGCACTACATCCTCATGAACGTCGAGTGCGATGGCAAGACGTTGAACGAGCTCACTGGAGCGTTTCGCTTCAGCGATGCAGTGCTGCGTCACCTGGTGATCAAGATGGATGCGGCAGTCACCGAAGCTTCGCCGATGGCGAAGTCCGGGGATGAAGATGCGCGCGATGAGCGTTTCGTCGATGACGGCGATGACGACTCGATCCGCGAATCCGCCTAACCGACAGTTCACTCGAGGATCGTTTCATGGCCCGTTTTTTCCGCCGCCGCAAGTTTTGCCGCTTCACAGCCGAAGGCATCGAGCAGATCGATTACAAGGATCTCGGGATCCTGAAGAGCTACATCACCGAGACCGGCAAGATCGTGCCGAGCCGTATCACCGGCACGAAATCGCACTACCAGCGTCAGCTGGCCGTTGCGGTAAAGCGCGCACGTTATCTTGCGCTGTTGCCCTATACCGACCAGCACTAGCTCGAACGAGGCTCGCGTCGTCGTTCTCGACGGAGCGAGTGTGACAATGCACCGTGCACTCGCCGCATGGCTGATCGCGCGACCTTGGCGTGCCGCATTCGCGAGCGCGCTTGCGGGCGCATTGTCGCCATCGTTCTTGTTGCCGTTCGTGCTGGTTCCCGGCGCAGTTGCAGTGCTCGTCTTGCTGCGCTTCAACGGTGTCGCCGCACTTGGAATCGCTGCCTGCGGGATCGTATCCGCTACATTCGTCTTGCTCTCGGTTTGGGAGCCGAACGTGTGGTTGTTCGTGCTGGCGGGGCTCGCCGTGTGCCTCTTTCTGGGACCGATTGGCCTTGCGGCGGTCCTCAAGCGCACGAGATCGATGACCTTTGCCGTACAGGTCGCAGTCCTTGCAGCCGCTGGTGCGGTAGTGCTGGGGCACCTCCTGCCTCAGGATCCTGGCGCGCTGTGGATGCCCGCAGTCGAGCCGGTCGTGAACTCGATGGTGGAGGCGGGCCTTTATCCAGATGACGAGCGCGACGTGCTGATGCAGCGCTGGGCGCAGACGATGTGGGGGATGTTGGCTGCTTGCTCGCTCGTGCTGACGCTCGGAGCGCTCTTCCTGGGAAGCTGGTGGCAATCGCTACTTACTGCTCCCGGCGCGTTCGGCACGGAATACCGGAGGCTTAGGCTCGGTGTCGTGCTTGGCACATCGTTGACGATCGTGTTCGCTCTTTTGTTTTGGAGCCACTCCTCGTTACTGGCATCACTCGCGTCGGTGGGTTTCGTGGCTCTCGTCTTCCAGGGACTCGCGGCCGCACACCGCAGCAAAGCGAGAGGCTCTCTCAAGCAGGGCTCGCTCGCGGCAATCTATGTGCTTCTGATCTTGCCGTTGCTCAATTGGATCGCGATCTACGTGCTTGCGATCTGGGGTTTTATCGATAATTGGCGCAGGCCGAAAGCTCAGAGCCTATGAGCGCCGAGCAACGGTGAGAACGGCGCTGTACCGCGCCGCGCGAATGAGTACACTCCTTCGCGATGAGCCGTGGCGGTGAGCCGATCGATGGTTTCGTTTGACAGTTGAAAGGTGCGTTATGGAATTGATTCTGCTGCAGAAGGTCGCCAACCTCGGCAACATCGGCGATCGCGTGAAGGTGAAGTCCGGTTACGGCCGCAACTATCTGTTGCCGCAAGGCAAGGCGACCGTCGCAACCGCGGAGAACATCGCGAAGTTCGAGGCGCGTCGCGCCGAGCTCGAGAAGGCCGCTCAAGAGGAGTTGAAGAGCGCACAGACGCGCGCCGCGAAGCTCGAAGGCGTGAAGCTGTCGCTGAATGCGAAGGCTGGCGGCGAAGGCAAGCTCTTCGGTTCCGTCGGCACGACCGACATTACGGAAGCGCTGAACAAAGCGGGTCACAAGATCGAGCGTTCGGAAGTGCGTCTACCGCATGGCCCCATTCGTCAAGCCGGCGAGCACACCGTGCATATCCATCTGCACACTGATGTGACGGTGGACCTCACGGTCGTCATCGTTCCTGAAGAGTAACGATCACATCGACCATGGCTGAAACCGAAGCAAAGGTTTCGATCGTGAGCGCGAGGCGCGCTCGCGATAAGGCCATCATCGATGACATTCGGGTGCCGCCGCACTCCGTGGAAGCGGAGCAGGCGGTGCTCGGCGGGTTAATGCTCGACAACCGTGCCTACGATGCGATTGCCGATCGCCTCGTCGCGGAAGACTTCTATCGTCGCGATCATCAACTCATCTACGAAGCAATCGCAGATCTCGCGAGCCGCGGCGAACCGTTCGATGCTGTGACGCTGTCCGAGCGCCTCGAGCGCGGCGGAATAGCAGAGCAAACGGGTGGCCTCGTCTACCTAGCGGGTCTGGTCCGCGATACGCCAAGCGCCGCGAACATTCGCGCGTATGCGGATGCCGTTCGCGAGCGCTCGACGCTGCGTCGCTTGATTCAAGTCGGCGGCGAGATCGCCTCCAGTGCTTACGAACCCGCGGGGCGCGAAGCCGGCGAGATCCTGGACGAGGCTGAGCGACGCGTTTTCGAGATCGCCGAGAGCCGCAACAAGACTGGCTCGGGTTTCGTCGCACTCAAGGAAGAAGTAGGTCGAGTCATCGATCACATCGACATGCTCGCCCAGAATCCCGGGGCGCTGACGGGAGTCAGTACGGGATTCAACAAGCTCGATGAGATGACCGCGGGATTGCAGAAGGGCGATCTCATCATCGTGGCAGGTCGACCTTCGATGGGTAAGACCACGTTCTGTCTGAACGTCGCCGAGAACGCGGCATTCGGGCCCAAGCAGGCCAGGGTCGGCGTATTCAGCATGGAAATGTCGCGCGAGCAGCTCGCGTTCCGCATGGTCTCCTCGTTAGGTATGGTCGATCAGAGCCGGCTGCGTACCGGTCAGCTCGGCGATGAGGACTGGTCGCGGATCAACACCGCGATCAGCATGATGAAGTCCTCGCACATCTATATTGACGACACGCCGGCGCTCACGCCCACCGAAGTGCGGGCTCGAGCCCGCCGGCTCAAACGTGAGCATGGCCTCGATATGATCGTGCTTGATTATCTGCAGCTCATGCAGGTCGCCGGCACGAAAGAAAATCGCGCGACGGAAATCTCGGAGATCTCGCGCTCGCTCAAAGCGCTCGCGAAGGAGCTTTCGGTTCCAGTCATCGCCCTCTCGCAGCTGAATCGCAGCGTCGAGCAACGCACGGACAAGAAGCCCGTCATGTCGGACTTACGCGAATCGGGCGCAATCGAGCAGGATGCAGACGTGATCATGATGATCTACCGCGAGGAAGTGTACGACCAGAACACACCGCGCAAAGGCATCGCGGACATCATTATCACCAAGCAACGAAACGGTCCCGTGGGCGAAGTGCAGCTCACGTTCTTGGGCAAGTACACGAAGTTCGAAAACTACACGCCCGAGACGGCGTATGGGGACGGTTCTTACCCGTGAGCTTTCCGCTCGCGACGATCGATGGCGCGGCTTTGCGCAACAATCTGGGCATCGTACGCCGACTCGCCCCGCGCTCGCGGATTCTCGCTGTCGTCAAGGCTGACGCATACGGACACGGCATCATCGGTACCGCGAAGACGCTCGTCGAAGCCGATGCATTCGGTGTCGCGAGATTAGCGGAAGCAATTACCCTCAGAAGCTCACACGTTCGTCACCGCATCGTGCTGCTCGAGGGCGTGACCGACGCTGAGCAGCTTCAGGCTGCCACTCAGCATGAGCTCGACATCGTCGTGCACTCATTCGAACAGATCGAAATGCTCGAACGTGCCGAGCGAAGTGCCCGTTTCGATGTGTGGCTCAAGGCGGATACTGGAATGAACCGTCTGGGCTTTCGCGTCGACGCTTTCGCCCAGGCGCTCGCGCGGTTGCAGCGGTGTGCGTCCGTACGCACCTTACGATTGATGACGCACCTCTCTGCATCTGAGGAGGCCGACGGGGCCACATCGGATCGCCAGATTCGAATGTTCGATGAGCTCACCGCGGGATTGGTCTTCGAGCGAAGCATCGCGAACTCTGGCGGGATCATCTGCCGGACCGATGCACATGCTGAGTGGGTGCGCCCAGGTCTCATGCTCTACGGCATGTCGCCGTTGGGGGCCGAGTCCGCGGAGGAGCTCCGCCTTCAACCTGCAATGACCTTGAGCGCGCCGTTGATCGCGATTCGAACGGTCGAAGCGGGTGAAGGAGTGGGGTATGGCAGCACCTGGCGTGCACCACGCAGATCGCGCATAGGCATCGCCGCAATCGGCTATGGAGACGGCTATCCTCGCAACATGCAAACGGGCGCACCGGTGCTCGTCGACAAACAACAAGCGGGGCTCGTCGGGCGCGTGTCGATGGATATGATCGCGATCGATATCACCGATCTGCCGAGCGCGCGGCTCGGCAGCGAGGCGATTCTCTGGGGTGCTGGGCTACGCGCCGAGCGCCTCGCGCCGTTCGCCGGCACGATCGCGTATGAGCTGGTCTGCCGAGTCAACGAACGGGTGGCGGTGAAGAGGATCTAAGGGAGCGATCACAGCAACGAGGTGCTATCGCTCTGACTCCTCACTCCGTCTGCTGCCACTCCGTCACTTGCTCCGCAATTCTTCAGCCCTCGAAGAACCCCATCTTCACGCCCGCCAGCAAGATCACATCATTGTCTTGCAGCTTACGCGCTTGCTCACCGATCGGTGAGCCATTCACGGATGGGTAATCGTTCGGCTTGCCACTGTCGACATGCACGATGAAGAAACCATCGGACCGGCGCGTGATTGCTGCGACTTGCACGCCGGGACGACCCAACGTCGTGAGCGCCTTGTTGAGCTCGAGCTCGCGGCCGGCGAATGCGCCGCTCAGCACTTGGAGCTTCGCCTTCGGGAGCGCTATCGGCTGCTCGCCTGCGGCGCCAGCAGGTGCGGGACGATGCGCGGGCATCGCACCCGTTGAAGTCGGCGTCTTGGGAGCAGGCGCGGGCGGAGGTGCAATCGCGGAGGCCTTCTTAGCCGCTGCTGCGGCGACCGCGGAACCCGGCGTGATCACCATCGTCTTCTCGAACTCGTCCGGCTCTTCATCCGAGCTCTGCGTGTCCACGAAACGAAGTTGATGATGGCCGACGGTCACGACGTCGCCATGTTGAAGCGCGTGCTTCTTGATCAGCTTACCGTTGACGTACGTTCCGTTCGTGCTGTTGAGGTCTTCGAGGAACGAGTCGTTGAGGATGTTAATGATCAGCGAGTGGTGACCGCTGACTGCAGGGTTGTCGATGCGGATGTCGTTGTCCGACAGCCTGCCGACTGTGTAACGCTCCTTGTTCATGTTGTATTCGGCCAGCACCTGACCGTCCAGGCCTAGGATCAACCGTGCCATGTGAATGTGCCTCGTCCCCGCTTCTATGAAGTCGCTAGCTAGATAGGTCGTCAGATAGGCGTCTAGCCGAACCAGCGCAAGATTCTGTCAACGACGCCGGTCTTGGCTGCGAACGAGTCGACAACTTGAGCAAGAACTATCGAAACGTTGTCGCGTCCACCGTTGTCGTTCGACAATTGAATCAATTGCTTAGCAACCGTTTCAAGACTAGCACTAAAGGTGCTCATAGTTAAGTGAATGTCGTCGTCCTCGACCATGTCAGATAGTCCGTCCGAGCACAGCACGAAGAAATCGCCTTTTTGGACGGGCTGTTCGTGGATCTCGACCTCGACAGTCGGCTCTACCCCGAGCGCTCTTGTGACGTAGTTCTTATTTGTGGCCCGCTGTGCCTCGGCCTGCGAGTAGAAGCCGCGGTCCACGAGCTCCTGTAGAAGCGAATGGTCCATGGTCATCTGTTCGAAACGGTTCGCGCGGAGCCGGTAGAGACGGGAGTCGCCGACGTGAGCGATCGCGACGCGATTGTCGAAGAACAGGCAGGCTACGATCGTCGTGCCCATGCCTTCGCATTGCGGCTGAGTCTTCGCGGTCTGATAGATGATCTTGTTCGCCCGGGCGATCGCGTCGCGTAGCACGATCGTCGGGCGGGCCATGCCGGTTTCCGGATCTGCCGAGCCCATGTCCTGATGCTCCACAGCCTCCTTGACCAAGCTCATGACCGTCTTCACGGCGATTCCGCTCGCGACCTCGCCGGCGTTATACCCGCCCATGCCATCCGCGAGGACGAATAACCCGATGTCGGCGTCGACACCGATCGTGTCTTCGTTGTGCTCGCGCACGCGCCCCACGTCGCTCAGACCGACGGAGCGGATCTTGCCGCGCATCAGCTGACCCGCCATGGTTGCACGTCGTTGAAAGCGAGCGGCGATCTCATGGAATCAACCACTCGTGTCTGGGTTCAGAGGAGCGCTGAGCCGCGTCGGCCCCGGCGCATTGGCGCAACGCGAGACCGAGCTCGGCGCACGTCGCATAACGGTCGTCGGCGTTCTTCGAGAGCGCACGATCGATGATGGGATCGATGCAATCCGGCAGCTCCGGCCGAATGAGGCGTACGGAGGCGTGGGGTTCTGTTGCGATCTTTTGCATCAGCCGCGGCATCGATTCGGCGCGGAAGGGGAGTTGGCCACTCAGCAGTTGATACAGACTCACCGCCAAAGCGAACTGATCGGAACGGCCGTCCAACGGGCGGCCTTCGAGCTGTTCCGGCGACATGAATGAAGGAGTGCCCAGGACGATTCCGGTTTTGGTTCGGCTTGTATCGGTGAGTCGTGCAATCCCGAAGTCCGTTATTTTCAACTCATCCGTGTCGGGATTGAACATTATATTAGCCGGTTTGATATCGCGGTGAACCACGTTCTGGCGGTGGGCATAGTGGAGCGCTTCGGCCACCCGGGCGACGAGCAACATCACGCTTTTTGGCGGCAAGAGCCGCGACGGATCCGCAAAATGACTCAAGTGTTGGCCGCGCAGGTACTCCATCGCGATATAGGCAAGACCCTGGTCTTCTCCCGCATCGTAGACGGTCACGATCGCCGGATGGTTCAGGCGGCCAGCCATCTCCGCCTCGCGGAAGAAGCGCGCGCGAGCTTCCCCTAAGTCCTCCTCCTCGAACTCGTCCGCCAGGGGGATCGCCTTGATGGCTACCACCCGATTGATCTTGGGATCCCTCCCCAGGTAGACCGTGCCCATCGCGCCTTTACCGAGCTCGCGTTCGATCTCGTAACGACCGAGAGTACGCTTGGGGGCCGCCGGCATGGTTTCGGCGAAAAACGAAGGTTCGTCATCTTCGACAGCTACGCTCGGAGCGGGCTTCAACGCTGGCGCGCGCGTCATCGGTGCCGGTCGGGCCGTCGGCTCTTCCTTCACTCGCGCCCGCCGTGCGCGCAGGTCGCGGAAGTTCGCATCGCGCGTAGCGATGTAGTTGTAGACCGCCGCCGCTTTTTGATTCTGACGGCGACGCTCGAAATCGAGGCCGAGGTTGTACAACAGGTCCATCGTCGCGTTGTCGAGCGGGCAGCGGCGGTAAGTTTCGAACGCGAGATCGAGCTGACCCTGACGTTGGAACGTTTGCCCGAGCGAGCGCAGATTCGCCGCCGCATCTTTCGGCGATTCGTTTCTGACGTTGGCCCGACGGATGAGCTCGCCGACGACATACAAACCCAGCCCCGCAACAGCGGCCATGGCAGGAAGGGCGAGGCGCGCCCACATCTGTAAGGAGCTCAGCAGTCCAATCTCGGTGACGATGAGCACGGCGATCACGAGAATCGTCGCAAGTACGCCGAGTAGTACTCCAGAGGCCGGCAACAAGAAGGCGGCGAATGCAATGGCGATGACGGCTGCAGCCCACTCGATGATGGTTGCCAGCGTGCTTGTGGAATACGTCGTGGCTTGGAGATAGCTCGAGGTTGCGCTCGCGGTGGCCATCACGGGCGTCGCCCCGGGGCCAACGGGTGTCGGCACGGTTGCAATCGGGAGCGCATTCGCATCGGTCGCCCCAACGAGAACGATCTTGTTCTCGAGCTCGGCGCGACCAACCTCGCCGGAGAGAACTCTCGCGAAGGAATACTGCGCGAAGCCCTGCTTACCGGTGCTGCGATGATATTGGGGTCTTGCGTGAAGCTGCGCATCGAGTTGGATGACCGATGAGCCGAGCACCAGTTTGCGATCCGCGCCGATCGCGAGCTCGCTTGGATCGACGTTCGCTGCACGTGCGGCGATCGCGACGGGTAGGGACGCGAATGCGTTCATGCCGACGCGTGCGAATGCAGCATCTCTGCGCACGGTGCCATCTGCGTCGGTGACGATCAGGGTATGACCTAACGCGCGAGCGGGTTTCATCAGCTCGGCTGCTGGATGCTGGACGATGCGATACGAGCTCGTGCCATCCAGATGGCTGATGAGCGTGGCTGAAGCGGCGAACCCGGCAAGGTCAGGACCTTCGGATGTGCCGGAGACCGTCTGTAACGTGAGCGGAAGCACGACGTTGCCATGCGCTTCGATCGCGCGCCGCAATCCGGCGCTCGTATTCTGCGTCCCGCTTGCCGCACCCAAGATCGAGCGGAGCTGTTCGGCCTGCGGAGAGTTGCGCAGGTCGGATGCTTCGAGCAGTGCGAGCGCTTCACGAATCCGCTCCACCTCTGCGTTGCCTTGTGGAGTGTCGATCGGCTCGATGAAAGCGACGACTTTGGCGTCCGCTTCATCCAATCGCGCAATCAAGTTCGCGTAGAGCTGCGGAGACCATGGCCAGGCGCCGAGTTGCTCGATGCTCTGTGCATCGATCGCCACGATGGCAATGTCGCTCGCCGGTGCGTCTGCGCGTGCGCGCACCACTCGGTCGTACAAAGCTGTTTCGAGCGACTGCGCAGACTCTGGCGCGAGGAGACGACCGACCGCAATAACGAGCGCCGCGGCTAGTCCCCCCGGAAGCCATGAAAATCGCGCGAGCCTCGCTGCCACAAAACCCCACCGCTCATTAGAACCGCGCGAGTATAGACGAAGGCCTCAAAGCGAATTGCCGGGAGCGTCACACCAAAGAAGGGCCGCTGGCGACCTTGGGTGACTGGGTGCAGGGCAGAGCAGAACGTCGACTTGCGACTGCTTGACGTGATTCACGGACAAACTCATTCTGCTCGAGCCCAAGCTCGACACTCGATCTTCTTCATGGCCAAGACACGCGAGATCTTCGTCTGCGACCAATGCGGCAATGAAAGCCTGCAATGGCAAGGGTTGTGCCCATCTTGTGGTGCAGGCGATTCCCTAAAGCGCGTGACGATTGCGAAAGGACGTGCGGAACGCCGGCCGCTCGCGGCCGCGAGTAGCGAGCCGCGCAGATTGTCTGAAGTGACCGAGAGCGATGAGCCACGGATCGCGACTGGCGTGGGTGAGCTCGACCGCGTGCTCGGCGGCGGGCTCGTATTGGGCTCAGTGACATTGCTCGGTGGCGATCCTGGCATCGGCAAGTCGACTCTGCTTCTACAAGCGGGCGATGCGATCAGTGCAGCGACGCCCACGCTGTACGTCTCCGGCGAAGAATCGTTACGGCAAGTCAGTCTACGAGCGAAGCGCTTGGGCGTCGTAGGGAAAACGCTGCAACTGCTCGCGGAAACCTCGATCGAGACGATCATCGAGCACGCTCAGGAGGCGCGCGTGCGCGTGCTCGTCATCGATTCCATTCAAACGATGTTCGCCGCGAACGTCGAGTCGTCTCCCGGTACCGCATCGCAGGTGCGCGAGACTGCAGCCGCGCTCGTGCGTTTCGCGAAATCATCCGGCGTGTCGGTGCTGATCATTGGTCACGTCACGAAAGAGGGATTGATTGCCGGCCCTCGTATCCTCGAGCACATGGTCGATACGGTGCTGTATTTCGAAAGCGATGCCGGCAGTCGCTTCCGTATGATTCGAGCGGTGAAGAATCGATTTGGTGCCGCGAACGAGGTCGGCGTATTCGCGATGACCGAGCAAGGATTGAAGGAAGTGAAGAATCCTTCCGCCATCTTCTTGTCTCATCATGCGGAGCCGATTGCGGGCAGCGCTGTCATGGTCGCGCGAGAGGGAAGCCGCCCGATGCTGATTGAAGTGCAAGCGCTGACCGATGACGCGCAAGGCATGAACCCGCGTCGAGTTGCAGTTGGGCTCGAGGCGAATCGGCTGTCGCTGCTGCTCGCGGTGTTACACCGTCATGGCGGCATCACGAGCGCTGGCCGCGACGTGTTCGTCAATGTCGTCGGCGGAGTGCGCATCTCCGAAACCGCTGCGGACCTTCCGGCGATTCTCGCGACTGTCTCGAGCGCGCGTGATGTCCCGCTGAAGGGTCGCGTTGTGTGTTTCGGTGAGGTCGGATTGGCCGGCGAAATTCGTCCGGTGCCGTACGGAGAAGAGCGGCTACGCGAAGCTGCCAAACACGGGTTTCAACGCGCGATCGTGCCGGCTGCGAACGTGCCGCGGCGGCCGCTCGAAGGCATCGAGGTGATCGGCGTCGAGCGATTGAGCGACGCCCTACGCAGCGCCTTTTGATCGCACCGGCTCGGGCTCGGACACGATGCGTCGCAAGCGCACGGTTTTCACCGAGTTCTCGCCGATCTGAAGAATCTCGATCGCAAGCTCGCCGATCTTCAAGGTCGTACCGGGCACGGGAATGGTTTCGAGATATTCGAGAATCAGACCGTTGAGCGTTCTCGGTCCTTCCATCGGCAGATCCAAGCCGAGCGTGCGATTCAGGATTCGGATCGTGATCCCGCCGCTCACGACGAAACTGCCGTCGGCTTCTTGATGAATGTCCTTGCTCATCGTCGCAGGATCGCTCGTGAACTCACCGACGATCTCCTCGAGAATATCCTCGAGCGTAACGAGCCCCTGAATATCCCCATATTCATCGACGACGAGCGCGATGCGACGTCGATCGCGCTGGAAGTTCAGCAGCTGCACGTTGAGCGTCGTGCCTTCGGGGACGAAGTAGCCTTCACGTTCCTGAGCGAGCTCCCGCAGGCGATCGCGATCCATTTGTCCGCGCGCGAGCGCGTGCGCGACCTTCTTCAAGTGCAGCATGCCGATGATGTTGTCGAGGTTGTCCTCGCATACGGGCAAGCGTGTGTGCGGAGTCGTTCGGAGGATCTCTAGGATCGTGTCCCAGTCATCCTCGAGATCGATACTCGCGATGTCGGTGCGCGGAATCATGATCTCATCGACTGTGGTCTCTTCGAGCTCGGCGAGCTTCTGAGCGAGCCGCGCTCGATGCGCCGCGAGGTGTCGCTGTTCACGCAGCAGCCAATTGAGCGCCTTGTCGCCACGCGCGTGACGCATGCCGGCATAAAACGCTCCCACACCCGCACCCAAGATCAGCAGAATCAGCAAGACGACAGTTGCAGGATCGGACACGATGATGTCGTGATGAAGGTGACGCGGGTAATGGAAGTGATATAGGCAAGACGCTTCTGACCGCATCACTTACATCACCTCCATCACTTACATCACATTCCTCCTTCAGCCCCAATGTTTGCCCAGAATCGCTTCCAGCACGATCTTCGAGCCGAAATAGGCCAGCGCAAGTAGCGCGAACCCGCTTACGGTCCACGATGCGGCTGTCCGACCGCGCCAGCCGAATTGCCAGCGGCCGAAGAGCAGAACTGCGAACACGACCCACGCAAGACACGACAGCACTGTCTTGTGGATGAGATGTTGTGCGAACAGGTCTTCGACGAAAATGAAGCCGCTGAACAAGGCGAGCGTCAGAACCGCGAAGCCAGCAACGAGCGCTTGGAACGTGCCGGCTTCGAGCGCCTCGACCGACGGCAACATCTTCATCCATCCGAGCGGCTTACGCGTGCGCAGTCGTCGATCGAGCAAGCCGAGTGCGAGCGCGAATGCGACTGCGATCGTGAGTAAGGCATAGGCGATCACCGATAGGACGATGTGCGCGGCGATCTCCCAGTTGTCTTGCTGCAAATCGTTGCCGTGCGGCCCCTGCGCAGTTCCGACTGCGACGATTCCAGCGAGCACCATCAACACCGCGCCGATCGCAGCGAACCGAGGTCGTAACCAAGACAACGCGAGCGCCATGGCGCCGATGGGCCATCCGATCAGCGACGCAGATTCCGCAATGGTCAACGAAAGCGACGGCTTCTGGGATAGATCAGTCCAGAGCAGCGCTGCATGCAGCGCAACTGCAAACACACCGAGGGCTAGCCCGGCAATCCGCCGCCCACGCGCTGCGTGCTCTTGAGCACGATAGACTGCCGAGGCGAGCCACATGGCGCCCGCGAGATAAGAGGCAAGTACGACGATCGAAAGCACGGTGCAATCCGACGTTTGGATACGTAGAGGCTACAGGCAACGATGCGGTGTCGGCTATAGCCTTCAGCCTTTGAAGTGGCTAGTGACTAGTGGTTCGTGGTTAGACTAGCAACCTTGAGCTACGGGTGGGCTCCTTCTCGGACTGACCACTCGTCACTAACCACTCACCACTTCGGGTTCCAAGTTCCATGTTCGACAAGCTGACCGAGCGTCTTCAGGGTGTCGTCGAAAGCCTGCGGGGACGCGGCCGCCTCACCGAAGACAACATCAACGACACGCTGCGCCAAGTTCGCATGGCGTTGCTGGAGGCTGACGTGGCGCTGCCCGTCGTCAAAGGCTTCGTCGATTCGATTCGCACCAAGGTAGTCGGGCAAGAGATCGAAAAGAGCCTCACGCCTGGACAGATGCTCGTCAAGATCATTCACGACGAGCTCATTGCGCTCATGGGCGCCGGCGTGCGGCCACTCAATCTGCGAGCGCAACCTCCGGTAGTGATATTGCTCGCGGGTTTACAGGGCGCCGGAAAAACCACGTCAGCAGCCAAGCTGGCGAAATGGTTGAAGGAGAACGAACGCAAGAAGGTTCTTCTCGCAAGCACAGACGTCTATCGCCCGGCCGCTATTCTCCAGCTCGAGCGACTCGCACAGCAATTGAGCGTCGGCTTTTATCCGTCGGATCCGAAAAAGTCACCTGTGGTGCTCGCGCGCGAGGCGCTCGAGGAAGCTCGTCGTTCGCTTTACGACGTGCTGATCGTCGACACGGCAGGCCGGCTGCACGTCGATGACGAGATGATGGTCGAAGTTCGGGAAATCTCGAGCGCCGTTGCGCCTACGGAAACCTTGTTCGTCGTCGACAGCATGGCAGGTCAGGACGCGGTGAATGCTGCGCGCGCCTTTGGGGCGGCGCTTTCGCTGACCGGCGTCGTGCTGACGAAAACGGATGGCGATGCGCGCGGTGGTGCAGCGTTGTCCGTTCGCCAAATCACAGGCCAGCCCATCTTATTCATGGGCACGGGCGAAAAGACCGAGGCGCTCGAGCCCTTCCACGCCGAGCGCGTGGCTTCGCGCATTCTCGGCATGGGCGATGTCATTTCTCTCGTCGAGGATGTCACCCGCAATGTCGACCGGGAGCAGGCCGAGAAGCTCGCTCGCAAGCTGAAGAAGGGCAAAGACTTCGATCTCGAGGACCTACATGAGCAGCTTCAGCAGGTACAGCGCATGGGGGGCATCAGCGCGCTGATGGACAAGCTCCCCGCCAATCTCGTTGGGAAGGCAGGTGCTGCGGCACCTCAGGCCGGTGAGAAGGAGATTACCCGTCAGGTCGCAATCATCCGCTCCATGACGCCAGGCGAACGCCGCTACCCCAAGACGATCGACGCTTCACGCAAGCGTCGCATCGCCGCCGGGTCCGGCGTTCACGTATCCGAGGTCAATAAGCTGCTCAAGAATTACCTACAGATGCAGAAGGTCATGAAGTCCATGAGCAAGGCGGGCGGACTTGGAAAGCTCATGCGGGCATTCGGGGGGCGGTCGCCTTTCGGCTGAGACAGGGCGCCCGGCCAACTGGCCATCGGCAACTGGCTTCTGGCGAATAGCTGCCGTTCTGGCGCGTTGCCAGTAGCCAGTCGGCCTTCTTTTCAGTAAGATCCGCCCCCTTTTCCGGGAGGCGTCCTTCCGGCAATCCGGTATTGCGCAGCGTTTTCGAGGCTTTAGCAGCATGGTTACGATTCGGCTTACCCGCCGCGGGGCGAAAAAGCAGCCCTTCTATCACGTCGTGGTCACCGACAGCCGCATGCGTCAGGGTGGTTCGACCTTGGAGCAAGTGGGCTATTTCAATCCTATTCCCGCCGGTAAGCAGCGCGCTCTCGAGCTCAACCTCGAGCGCATCGATTACTGGGTGAGCAAGGGCGCAAAGACATCCGATCGCGTCGCAAGCTTGGTGAAGCAGCACCGTAAGCAGGCCGCTGCAGCGTGAGCGTCGAGTCGAGACGCTGAAGCGTCTCGCGCACACCGGGACTGAAAAGTTGAGCGACGAGCCGGCCAGCGTTCCCGAGCCGACTCGTGCAGAGCGGACCTTCGATCGCATCGTCACGCTCGGGAAGATTGCAGGAACGTTCGGCGTGCAGGGTTGGATCAAAGTCCAGTCCTTCACGGACCCTCCGGAGAACATCTTCGAATACGAAAACTGGCGCATTCGCCGCAGGGGCGAGTGGGAGCCGGTCGCGATCGAAGATGGCCGAGTCACGGCCAAAGGCGTGCTCGCCAAGTTGCAGGGTGTAGAGACGCCGGAAGAGGCGCGGTTGTATGCCGGAGCAGAGATCGGCGTCTCGCGAAGCGAGTTGCCGGCGACAGCGCCAGGCGAGTACTACTGGAGCGATCTCGAGGGCCTCGAGGCGCGTACCCCGACGGGTGCGGTGCTCGGCCGGATCGATCACTTTCGTAGCTCGCCCGGCAGCGACATCGTCGTCGTGCGCGGCGAACGCGAGCACTGGATCCCGTTCGTAAAGGACAGGATCGTGAAGGTGGATCTCGAAGCCGGTCACGTCGTGTTCGATTGGGCGGCGGACTGGTAAGCACGCATGCACATCGAGGTGGTGACGCTCTTTCCGGAGTTCGTCGCGGAAGCGGTGCGTGTGGGCGTGTTGGGTCGCGCGCTCGAACGCGGACAGGTCAGCGTCAACGCGACGAGTCCGCGCGAGTTTGCGACAGACCTGCACAGAACGGTGGACGACCGGCCCTATGGCGGCGGACCCGGGATGGTATTGAAGATCGAGCCGGCGCGTAGCGCGATTCGCGCCGCGAAGGCACGTCTGCCGCAGGGAAGTCGTGCGATCTACCTCGCGGCGGACGGCGCGCAGCTTACGCAGGCAAAAGCGAGCGAGCTCTCGCGGTTGCCGGGCTTGATGCTTCTCGCCGGGCGCTATGAAGGTGTCGACGAGCGGCTGATCGAGCTCGAGATCGAAGAGAGCATTTCGATCGGCGACTACGTGCTGTCGGGCGGGGAGCTGCCGGCACTCGTGCTGATCGATGCAGTCGTGAGGCTCTTGCCGGGGGTACTCGGCGATGAGACTTCGGCACAGCAGGATTCCTTCTCGGAGGGCTTGCTCGATTGGCCGCATTACACGCGGCCCGAAGTGTTCGAGGGGCGCGCGGTGCCCGACGTGCTTGCCGGCGGCAATCACGCGGCGATACGGCGCTGGCGTCTGAAGCAGGCGCTCGGACGCACATGGCTGCGGCGGCCCGATTTGATCGAGGCGGCTGCGTTGACCTCGGAGCAGCGTAAGCTGTTGGATGAATTCAGGACGGAACATCGCGTGAGCGAGTCGCCGTCGGACTCTTGAACGGATGGTGGTGGACCCATGAGCAACATCATTGAAACGCTCGAAAGCGAAGCGCTGAACAAACAGATTCCGGATTTCGGTCCAGGCGACACCGTCGTCGTGGAAGTGAAAGTAAAGGAAGGCGATCGCGAGCGCTCGCAGGCCTATGAAGGCGTCGTCATCGCCCGGCGCAACCGCGGGTTCAACTCTTCGTTCACCGTGCGCAAGATTTCTCACGGTGAAGGCGTCGAACGCGTGTTCCAGACGTATAGCCCCTCGATCGGTTCGATCACCGTCAAACGTCGCGGCAACGTTCGCCGCGCTAAGCTGTATTATCTGCGCGAGCGCACGGGTAAGGCAGCGCGCATCGAAGAGAAGGTGTAACTCGTCGGTGGGCGCGATGCCCACCGCGCGATGGTCGATCGTGACGCGCCCGCACTTGTTGCGGGCGCTTGTCTTTCTAATAGCCGCCTTCGCGCATGCACGGTTAAACTCCAGGCAATCCCGCGCCGTTCTCTACGGCCACGTCCACAAGGAGTACACGCATGCGGAATCTTGCTTCGATCGTCGTCGGAGCGCTCTCGTGTCTTGTTTGTGGGTTTGCCTCGTCAAGTCCCGCCACGGACGAAGTGCTGGCAAACGTGCAAACTCCGCCCGGCTTCAAGCTCGAGGTATTCGCGGACAATGTCCCCGGGGCGCGCTCGCTCGCGATTGGGGCCAAGGGGACGATCTTCGTCGGCACGCGCAAGGAGCGCGTGTACGCCGTCAGCGGCCCGCCAGGATCTCGAGAAAAGCCGACGGTTCGCGTGATCGCGGACAGGCTCAACATGCCGAACGGCGTCGCTTTCCGCGATGGCGCACTGTACGTCGCCGAGATCAATCGCATTCTGCGCTTCGACGGGATCGAGGATGCGCTCGATCAGCCACAATCGCCTAAGGTCGTGCGCGAGGACCTGCCCAAAGATCGACATCACGGTTGGAAATACATCGCGTTCGGGCCAGACGGTAAGTTGTACGTGCCGATCGGCGCGCCGTGCAACGTATGCAACGAGCCAAACTATGCCGTGATCACGCGCATGAATGCGGATGGCAGCGGCCACGAAGTGTTCGCTCGCGGCGTGCGCAATACTGTCGGCTTCACCTGGCATCCCACGACTGGACAGCTTTGGTTCACGGACAACGGCCGCGACTATTTGGGCGATGACGCGCCGCCATGCGAGCTCAATCTTGCGCCGCGCGCGGGCTTGGATTTCGGCTTTCCGTACTGTCATGGCCAGGACGTGAAGGATCCGGAGTTCGGCCACCTGGGGGATTGCGCAAAGATCGCGGCGCCGGTGCAATCGCTCGGTGCGCACGTTGCACCGCTCGGGCTCAAGTTCTACACCGGTTCGCAGTTTCCGCATGTCTACCGCAATCAGCTCTTCATCGCGGAGCACGGGTCGTGGAATCGCAGCCAGAAGAGCGGTTACCGGGTGACGCGCGTGAAATTGGAGAACGACCGCGCGATCGCGTACGAGCCTTTCATTGTGGGCTTCAAGCGCGGTGAGGACGTTCTCGGGCGGCCAGTGGACCTGTTGATTCTGGAGGATGGTTCGATGCTGGTCTCAGACGATCAAGCGGGCGCAATCTATCGTCTAACGTACTCGAGCCCGCAAACATCGTAATGCTCGGTCTGGACGATCGACATGATGAGTCACCATTGACGAGACACTTATGAAACCAGTCGTTCGGTTCTTCAAGTTCACGTGGCAGGCGCTCGATGCGACGCGCAAGGTGCTGCACCTCGTTCTGCTCTTGTTATTTTTCCTGATCATCATCGCTGCGATCTCGCCGAAGGTGCCGCCCATTCCGGCCAAGGCGGCGCTCGTGATTGCGCCCCAAGGAGCGCTTGTCGAGCAGCTTGCCGGCGATCCGTTCGAGCGTGCCATCGCCGAAGTCTATGGACGCGAGCGGCCCGAGACGCTCGTGCGTGACGTAGTGGATGCGATCGAATTTGCCAAGACCGACGACCGTATTCAGCTGCTGGTGCTCGATGTGAGCTCGATGGCAGGTGGTGGGCTCGCCAAGCTCGAGGAGATCGCCGTTGCAATCCGCGATTTCAAGTCGAGCGGCAAGAAGGTGATCTCGTACGGCGAGATGTTCGATCAATCGCAGTACTACGTTGCTGCGAATGCGGATGAGATCTACCTGGATCCGCAGGGCGTCGTGCTCATTCAAGGGTATGGCTACTACCGAACCTTCTTGAAGGGCCTGATCGATAAGCTCGCGGTCGACGTCAACGTATTCCGTGCGGGCGAATTCAAGTCGTACACGGAGCAGTTCACGCGCACGGATATGTCCGAGGAGGACCGTAACGCGGCGCTCGCATGGCTCAATTCACTGTGGCGCCAGTACCAAGAGGGAGTTGCGCGCTCGCGCGGCGGGGAAGGAGAGCTCGCGATTGGCACCTACGCGAACGAATTCGGATCGGCTGTGAAAGACAAGCGCGGTGATTTCGCTGCAGTCGCGATGGAGCGTGGCCTCATCACCGCGTTGAAGACGCGTCGTGAAGTCGAAGATCAGATCAAGCAGATCGTCGGCGAGGATGAGGACCGTCACACCTTCAATCACGTTGTGCACTGGGACTACGTTGCAGCCAAGCGCGCTGCAGACGTGATCAAAACGAAGGATCGCGTGGGTGTCGTCGTATTGGCCGGCGAAATTCTCGACGGGGAGCACTCGCCCGGCACGATCGGATCGGACTCGGCCGCACGCTTGTTGCGCCAGGCGCTCGATGATGATCGTGTGAAGGCTGTCGTGCTGCGCATCGATAGTCCCGGCGGAAGCATGTTCGCCTCAGAGGTCATACGTCGCGAGATCGGTGCACTGAGGGCTGCTGGCAAGCCGGTGATCGCATCGATGAGCAGTGTCGCCGCATCGGGCGGGTACTACATCGCCATGGATACCGATGAGATCTGGGCGAGCCCAGCGACGCTCACGGGATCCATCGGTGTGTTCGGCGTTTTCCCCACACTGGAGCGCTCGCTCGAGAAGATCGGAATCACCGTGGATGGTGTGGGCACCGCGCCGCTCGCGGATGCATTGCGCATGGATCGCACGTTGGAGCAGGAGCCGCGCGAGATCCTGCAGTTATCCGTCGAGCATGCATACCGCGTCTTCGTCAATCATGTCGCTTCGGCACGCGAGAAATCATTCGAGGAGATCGATGCCGTTGCGCAGGGCAGGGTATGGGCCGGTGTCGATGCGGCACAAAACGGTCTCGTGGACAAACTGGGTCGCTACGAAGATGCCATCAAATCCGCTGCCGAACGCGCGGGTCTGAAGGAGGATGAGTACGATCTCGAGATCATCGAGGCGCCGCTGGGATGGCGACAGGCGCTTGCCGTTCGTGCGCACGCGATTGCTGCAAACGTTACGAAGAATCTTGTCCCGAGCGATGAGTTCTTCTCGAGCACACGCAAGTTCTTCGCTCCTGTGGAGCGCGAGCTCACGCGTCTTGCACGGCTCACGGATCCCAAGCAGCTCTATTACTATTGCCCGTGTCAGGTGGAGTAGGGCATGCACTAACCACTAACCGCTAACCACTTCTTTCCCAATCCATCACGACTTTCGCTGCTTGCCCCAGGCCCATGATGTCGAACGCGTGCTGATAGTCGGTGTATGGCACGCGGTGAGTAATGACGGGCCGCACATCGAGTCCGCTTTGTAGCAATGCGGCCATCTTGTACCAGGTCTCGAACATTTGACGACCGTAGATGCCTTTGATGGTGAGCCCCTTGAGGATCACCTCGTTCCAGTCGATTGCGACTTCGCTCGGTGGGATGCCGAGCATTGCGATGCTGCCGCCGTGATGCATCGTCCTCAGCATGTCTCGTAAAGCAGCGGCGTTGCCGGACATCTCCAAGCCAACATCGAATCCTTCGCGCATCCCGAGTTGCTTCATGGCATCGTCCAGCGACTCGCGCGTGACGTTCAGCGCGAGCGTTGCTCCCATTCTGCGTGCGAGTTCTAGACGAAAGTCGTTCACGTCGGTGATGACTACGTTGCGTGCGCCGATGAAGCGCACGATCGCTGCGGCCATGATGCCAATGGGCCCAGCACCCGTGATCAGCACGTCCTCGCCGACGACATCGAAGGCAAGTGCAGTGTGCACGGCGTTTCCAAGCGGATCGAGGATTGCGGCAATCTCATCGTCGATCGCATCGGGCAGCTTGAACGCATTGAGTGCCGGAATCGCCACGTACTCCGCGAAAGCACCTGGTCGATTCACACCGACGCCTCGAGTGTTGCGGCATAGATGTCGGCGTCCGGCGCGGCAGTTGCGGCAGTATCCGCACGTGATGTGGCCTTCACCCGAGACTCGATCGCCTGGCGAGAATCCCGTGACCTCGGAGCCGATCTCGACGATCTCGCCGCAGTACTCATGACCGATCGCCATCGGTACGGGAATCGTCTTTTGCGCCCAGGGGTCCCAGTTGTAGATGTGCATGTCGGTGCCGCAGATCGCGGTGCGCTTGACTCGAATGAGCACATCGTTGTGTCCTACCGCCGGCTTTGGAATGTCGAGGAGTGCGATGCCCGGCGCCGCCTGTTGTTTGACGAGTGCGCGCATGGTGTTCAGCTCAATACTCCCAGCTCGCTGCCAACTTCGGAAAATGCCGCCACGGCTTTATCGAGGTGCTCGCGTCGTAGTCCCGCCGACATCTGCGTACGGATGCGAGCCTTGCCGTGAGGCACAACAGGATATGAGAAGCCGATGACATAGACGCCGTGCGCGAGCAATCGCTGCGCGAATTCCGATGCCAGCTTGGCATCCCCCAGCATGATCGGCACGATCGGGTGCTCGCCCGGAACGAGATCGAAACCGGCCGCGGTCATGCGCTCACGGAAGTACACCGTGTTCTCCCACAAGCGCGCGCGAAGCTCATCGCTTGCTTCCAGAATATCGAGTACTCGTATTCCAGCGGCCGCCATGAAGGGCGGAATGCTGTTGGAGAACAAATAGGGCCGCGAGCGTTGCCGGAGCCACGCAATGATTTCCTTCCTTCCAGACGTATAGCCGCCGCTCCCGCCACCGAGCGCCTTGCCGAGCGTGCCAGTGAGGATGTCGACACGCCCCATGACATTGCGAAACTCGTGTGTGCCGCGACCCTTGGTACCCACGAATCCGGTCGCGTGCGAGTCATCGACCATCACGAGCGCATCGTAGCGATCGGCGAGATCGCAGATATCCTGTAAGCGGGCGATCACGCCGTCCATCGAGAACACACCGTCGGTGGCGATCAGGCGCACGCGACAGGAGCTTGCTTCCTTCAGGCGCGTCTCGAGCTCGTCGACATCGTTGTTCGCATAGCGAAGTCTCTGCGCCTTACACAAGCGGATGCCGTCGATGATGCTGGCGTGATTCAGTGCGTCGCTGATGACGGCGTCTTCCTCCCCGAGCAATGTCTCGAAGAGGCCGCCATTCGCATCGAAGCATGAGGAGTAAAGGATCGTGTCTTCGGTCCCGAGAAAGCGACTCAGCCGCCCTTCGAGGTCCTTGTGAATCGAGTGCGTGCCGCAGATGAAGCGTACGGATGCCATGCCGTAGCCATAGCGGTCCAAGCCTAGACGTGCGGATTCCCGCACACCTGCGTGATTTGCCAGCCCGAGATAATTGTTCGCGCAGAGGTTGATCGCTTCCGTGCCATCGACCATCCGCACGACTGCTTGTTGCGGCGAGCCCAGCACGCGTTCCGGCTTGAACAAACCCTGATCTTTCAGCTGCTCGACGTCGTGTGCGAGCTGAGCGAGGAATTCACGTTTCACGGGGTGCTTCTCACGATCGAGATGCGCACATTGTGCATCAGCCCAACGTCCGACGCGCGGGAATACGCGGGCATGAATTGCATACAACACTGAGTGGGCGCGTGACTACTGGCCCATGCGCGACTGGAGTCGAGCTCGCTCGGCAGCGCTCATGTGCAGGCCGAGCTTCGTGCGCCGCCAAAGCACATCATCCGCGGTGCGAGCCCACTCGACTTGACGCAAATACTCGAGCTCCGCTTCCGTGAGCCCAGCGCCGAGGTGCTCGCCCAAATGAGCTATGTCAGTGCTCGACCCCATGATTCGTTCGACGCGTGTTCCGTAAGCGCGCGCCAACCGGTGTGCAACGTTGGATGGTAGAAAGGGCCACCGGCGCGCGACCTCTCGTGCGAACTCATCGAAGTCCGCTCTTGGCAGGTCGCCGCCCGGGAGGATCGCCGTTGCGGTCCAATCCGCGCCTGTCATCGTCAACGCATGCCGCAGTTTCGCAAGTGCCTCCTCTGCGAGGCGGCGGTAAGTTGTGATCTTGCCGCCAAAAACGGATAGAAGCGGGGCGCCCGCTTCGTTCCGTGTCAGCTCGAGTCGGTAATCGCGCGTGATCTTTGAAATCTCCTGGCTCGCATCATCCAAGAGCGGCCTCACGCCGGCATATGTCCAGCGAACATCTGCAGGCTCGATGCGGCGCCGGAAGAAAAGGCTCGTCGCGTTGCATAGATATCGTACTTCAGGGTCGCTGATCGCGGCGCTCGCCGGATCCTCTGCGTAAGCCACGTCGGTTGTGCCGATGAGAGTGAAATCGTGCTCGTACGGAATGGCGAACACCACTCGTTTGTCAGGTTGCTGCAGCAAGAATGCAGTCGTATCGCCATCGAACAGGCGCGGCACGACGATATGGCTGCCTTTGACGAGCCGAACTTTCGTCTCGAGCCTCGCGCCTTCCACCCCCTCCGAGACGTTCTGAACCCAAGGACCGGCGACGTTCACGATTACGCGTGCGGGGATCTCGAACCGCGTGGCGCTCTGTGCGTCTTCACATAGAGCGCGCCAACCAGCGCCGTCCTTGCTTGCAGAGATGAACTTCGTGCGAGTGAGGATCGTTGCGCCGCGTTCGGCGGCATCGATCGCATTCAGGATCACGAGGCGACTGTCATCCACCCAACAATCAGAGTAGACGAATCCGTGGCGCAGCTCTTCGCGCAGCGCGGCTGCGTGTGGCGATCGGGATAAGTCGATGCTGCGCGACGCCGGCAATCGTTCTCGTCCGCCGATGTGGTCGTACATGAATAGACCGAGCCGAATCTGCCAACGCGGCCGCAGGCCGCGCGCATGCGGCAGGACGAATTGCATCGGCACGATGATGTGTGGGGCGAGCGCGAGAAGACGCTCGCGCTCCTGCAACGATTCGCGGACGAGACGGAACTCCCCGAACTCGAGATAACGCAGGCCGCCGTGAATGAGCTTCGTGCTTGCGGAGGAGGTGCCAGAGGCAAGATCGGATTGCTCGACGAGCGTTACCGTCAGGCCGCGTCCTGCAGCATCCCGAGCGATGCCCACGCCGTTGATGCCTCCGCCGATGATGAGAAGATCGACGCAGGCAGGTTCAGGCAAGAGAAACTCCGTGGCGGCTAAGAGGGCGGATGGTAAGCCAATCGCGTGAGGGCTTGGAAGGCCACAGGGAGTGACGAAGCCACGCAGGTGATGGAAGTTGGAAGTGATGGAAGTGATGGAAGTGATGTAGGTCGGAAGCGGAGTCCGATGCTCGTAGCCGCGAGGTAGAATCAGATCGGGCACTATGCTCATGAGTGGAGCGCTTTCTTGCCTACATCACCTGCATCACCTTCGTCACTTTCATCACCTCGGCCCGGGGCATCCATGCGCCTGGATAAATGGCTCTGGTGCGCACGCTTCTACAAGAGCCGATCGCTCGCGACAGCAGCCGTTGCGGGCGGTCTGGTTCACGTCAACGACGAACGTGTGAAGCCCTCGCGGCTCGTGCACGTGGAAGATCGGATCCGAATCACACGCGACGAAGAGCGCATGGAGCTCGTGGTGCAAGGCATTCCTACCCGTCGGGGTCCTGCGCCTGAGGCTCGTTCTCATTACACGGAGACGCCCGACAGCATTGCCGCGAGAGAGCGACGTCGCGAATTGAATCGGCTTGCACCGCCTGCCCCCACGTCTCGTCCCGACAAGCACGCACGCCGCGCGCTGCGAGAGTTGAAGGGCACGCGCCCTGACGGAGAGTAGACGAAGACCGGCGCTACGCGCTCTCGCACGCAGCTATGCGCGTGCTTTGATCGTCGCGCTCGGCAAACTCGATCGTTGCGCGCTGATGGAAAACGATCCGCCCGCACGCCCTGTCTGTACGGCCTGAATTTCTGCGAGGATTGCGAGTGCGATCGATTCGGGCGTGTTGGCCCCAATGTCGAGACCGATCGGTCCGTAGAGGCGTCCCTCCAGCGCATGCGCGCTCGCACCGAGCTCGTGCATCAAACGCGCTCTGCGCGGAGCAGGACCGAGGAGGCCGACGTACGGAATGTCGCTCATGGCGAGCACGCGCAGATACTGCTCATCGGACGTGAGGTGATGGCTCATCACGACCGCAGCGTCGAAGCGTTCGGCCTGCACCGTCGCTCCAAGTGCGGACGCGGGGCTCAATCTGACGCGGCGCGCTCGCGGAAATCGCTCAGGCGCCGCATAGGAGGTACGATGGTCGAGCACGGTGACGTGCCAATCGAGCAAGCCCGCCATTTCGACGAGCGGCATCGCATCCGGGCCGGCGCCTAGAACCAGCAAACGCGTGGGCAGGGCAACCTGCATGACCAGGAAGGTGGCATCCGCACTTTCGATGACGCTCGTTTCGCTTCGTCCCCCTGCCGAGCTCGATTCGAGTCGCTCGAGCGCCGCGATGACTTCGGCCGGTGCATCCGTGATCGTCTCCTGAGTGAAGGCGCGGCCGAGTGGATAAGCACTGCGCTTCGATTCGATGACAAAGGCGGCGGCTGCGGCACGGTCCTCGAGACGGCAACGTGCCTGCCAAGCAAAAGGTGCGTACCCGGTTTCCGGCCCGAGACGAGTGAGCAAGATTCGCATCGCTCCCTCGCAACCCAAGCCAATCCCCCAAATGAGATCGTCCGACCCGCGCGAATCGTAGTCGACGAGCATGGCCTCGCCGCTTTCGAGCACCGAACGCGCGCGTTCGAGGAGATCTGTTTCCAGACATCCGCCGCTCAACAGGCCGGCGCTGCGCCCGTCCGCTGCGAGCAGCATTTGCGCGCCTGGTTTGCGGTATGTCGAACCGATCGTGCTAACCACCGTCGCAAGGACGAGCGGTTGAGCCCTTTGCGAATATTCCGCGTAGAAGAGATCGAGCGATTGCGCGCTGTAGTTCATGCGTCGAGAGCACCTAGGAAGCGTGGGCTATTGTGTCAGTTTGGACTCGCGAAGAGGTAATCGGAGCATTCTTCGGGTACGGTTCATCTTGATAGACTCTCGCCTGGTCGCATCCCAGCGAAATTCAACCAGCGATTCAAACAGTGAGGCCCAAACCGATGGCTCATTCCAAGTGGCTCAGCGTACTTGCATCCTGCGCACTTCTTGCACACATTCCCACTGCGGTACCGGCGGAAGCTGAAGTGAAATGTGAAATGACCTTCTCGATGAAAGGATGGTCCGCGTTTTATAAGACTGCGAGCGGTTCCGGCACCGTCAAGTGCAGCAATGGTCAAACGAGCGCCGTGAAGCTGCGCGCCAAAGGCGGCGGGCTCACCGTCGGAAAATCCTCCATCGAGGATGGGCGCGGCGAATTCTCGGCCGTGACTGGCATCGATGAAATCTTTGGCTCGTATGCGGCGGCGGAAGCACATGCGGGTGCCGTCAAGTCTGCGAAGGCGCAAGTCATGACGAAGGGCGAAGTCTCGCTCGCGCTGAGCGGCAAAGGTCGCGGCTGGGACCTTGGTATCGCGTTCGGAAAGCTCACGATCTCCAAATGAACGTGTGCTCCAGTGCTCAGGGTCCATCGATCTCGCCGGAAGGGCGGTTCGTTTGTGACCCATTGCACAACCGGAGTTTCGAGCGCTCGTTTACGTTACGCTCCACAGTTCGACGGAGTTCGATTATGACAATAGAGCGCGACAAGGATCCGGATGCGACCGTGAAGATGCCTTTGCCGCTCCCGCGAATGGACGGCGAGAAGGACGAGTTCGATCCGGAAAAGACGCTGGTACGCGAGGACTGGGAGAGCGTCCGCAAAGACATTCGACGCGGCAGCCAGTGCGCTGAGTCGTAACTACGCGTGTGGTTCGAGCTCGCTCAGCTCTTCCAAACAATCTGAGCGTTCTCACCGGTGCGCACCTGTTCGCCCGCTCCTGCGATCAGGATCGCATTCTGACCGAACAACACACCCCTCAATTCCTTGTCGAAGCGATACTGTTTGAGCGTGCGCAGGGGCTGATCGCTCCTGCGTTCCCCCGTGCTCTGATCCGTGGTGGTGATCGCGCAGCGGGTACACGGCTTCACGAGCCGCAGCCTTACGCTGCCGATCACGAGCTCGTGAATGCGATCTTCGGCATAGGCGGGCACGTCCGCGAGGACGATATTGGGCCGGAATCGATTCATCGGTAGCGGTTCAGGTAAGCGCAAGTTCAGATCGTCGAGCGATGGCTGGGAAATCACGAGCCAGGGAAAACCGTCCGAGAACTGATTGAGCGCTTCTGTATCGCCTGTCCAGTCGGTACTGCTCGCGCGTCTGCCGCGCTGATCGAAGCGCACGAGGCGAACAGCTCTTCCCAAAAACTCGCTGAGCCATCTCGCCGGCTCCTCACCGCAATCGAACGCCGCACAGCGATCACGCCACACGACCGTTTCGACGGAGCGAGCGTTGGCATCCGCGGGCACAGTCAGGGTGGCTCGCTCCGGTGCATCGAGCGTGAGAGTAGCACCCTGCACCTGTGGAGTAATAAGCGCGAGGCGCGGCTCTTCGCGTTGCGTGAGGAACCGGTAGCTCATGTCCACCACCATCCACTCGCGATCATGTGGGAATCCCATGGGCGTGACAGTGGCCGACTCCACTGCGATGCCCTTGCATGACTTGACTGGATAGAAGTTGAGCGCGTGGAGTCTCGCCATAGTTGCCTCCCTGAACGCACACAAGTGTACATGGCCGAGCGTGCCGCGCATCGAATTGAGACGGCGAATTTGTCTCATGCATACTGCGCATGCGCTGGCGTTTAGCGTGTGCGGACAGGCGGCCGATGTTGAATTCAGAAGGGTCGAGCACTGCAACGGTCGATGTCGCTCGCACCGTTCTGGGGCCGCGTTCGACGCGCTTGTTCGTCGTGCTTGGAACGTTTCTCGCTGGCAACGCACTCATCGCGGAATTCGTCGGCGTCAAGATTTTCGCCCTCGAGCCGACACTTGGCATATCGACCTTCGATTGGCGCCTATTCGGGCAGAGCGGCTCGCTGTCGTTCACCAGCGGCGTGCTGTTGTGGCCGTTCGTGTTCCTGATGACCGACATCATCAACGAATACTTCGGGCAGCGCGGCGTGCGGTTCGTTTCGTGGCTGACCGCTCTCTTGATCATGTATGCGTTCCTTGCCGCGTACATGGCGATCGCCTTGGTTCCTGCTGGGTTCTGGGTTGGTGTCAACGCGGAGCGCGGCGTGCCTGATATGCAGGCAGCGTTCGCGAATGTCTTCGGACAGGGTCTATGGACGATCGCCGGGTCGTTGACGGCGTTCCTGATCGGCCAGCTAATCGACGTGGTTGTCTTCCATCGCATCCGTCGTGCGACCGGCGAGAGATGGATCTGGTTGCGCGCCACGGGATCGACGGCCGTCTCGCAGCTCATCGACAGCTTCGTGGTCCTGTACATCGCCTTCGTGCTGGGTCCGCAGCAATGGCCGACGTCGCTCTTCCTCGCAGTGGCAACAGTGAATTACGGTTACAAGTTGCTGATGGCAGTCCTGCTCATTCCACTCATCTATCTCACCCGCAAGATCATCGTTGCCTATCTCGGCCGTGAGCAGGCCGAGGTCTTGCGGACGGCGGCTTCAGGCGATGCCTGAATTGGCTCACGAGAAGAGCGCCTTCGCCATCTCGCGCCGTGTGTGTGCAACGATCGGATCGTCTTCCCCGATCAGCTCGAAGGCGAGCACGAGACTGCGGCGCGCGAGATCGTCCTTGAACGATCGATGATTGCGCAGCATGTCGAGCCAGGTGTTCAGCGCGGATGCGTAATCACCGCCCAGGAGTTGGTGAACCGCCAATGCATGGCGTAGCTCGAGGTTCGAGCTGTCCGTCGCCACGCGCTCCTTCAGCGCTCGCACATCCGGGTGCGCGGCAACGATCTCGCTGAACTCGACGAGGGCTGCGAGCCGCTTCGTGCCGGCGTGCGTCGGATGCGTGCCACGCAAGCGCTCGAGCTCAGCTCGCGCGCCTTCGACATCTCCGTCGAGCAATCGAACCTCGGCCAACTCTGCTTGCGCATCGACGCTGTCCGGGTCGCCGCTGAGCACCGCTTCGAGCTCGGCACGAGCGGCCGCGAAGTCGCCTGCCGCTTTCAGCACCCGGGCGCGATCGAGCGGACTTTCGGGTGTGCTCGACACATGACGGTTTAGCAGTTCGCGGATCTGTGCTTCCGGCACGAGCCCCACGAAGTGCTCCACGACCGCGCGATCCTTGAAGAGCACCACCGTCGGCAGACTTCGCACACCGAGCTGCGTGGCGAGCGCCTGCTCCTCGTCCGTATTGACCTTCGCGAGCCGCACACGCCCCGCGAATTCCTGCGCGAGGCGCTCGAGAACAGGCATCAGCTGCCGGCAGGGTGCGCACCATGGTGCCCAGAAGTCGACGAGCACCGGCACCTGAGTCGATGCTTCGACGACGTCCGTCATGAAGGTGTTCGCCGTGACGATGACGGCGCTGTGATCACTGCTCACGAGTGTCCCCGCGTTGAATCGAGCGCGAAGCTTATACGCCCGAACGCCTCGGGCACAGCGCTGTTTCCTCGTGGTTGTCGCAGAGGAGGTACATGCGTGCGGAGTTCATGTCTGCCATCATCTCGCGTTTTGGTTGGCCGACCCCGAGGAGGAGATGATGCACCGAGTCGTTGCTTATGTGGTGGGAATGGTTGCGTGCTGCTGCCCGATATTGGCGCAAGCGCAGTGGAGCGCGAGGGCAGAAGCCGGACTCGTCGCCGCGCGGGGCAATTCCGATACCGACACCGCGAACGCCAAGCTCAAGCTCGCTCGTGAGTTCGTTCGCTGGACACATACGCTCGAGCTCGACGGTGTATACGCCTCGGACAATACGGGCACGACCGGACAGCGCTGGAACGTGCGCGAGCAAAGCGACTATGACTTCAACGGCAAAGGATTCTGGTTCATCTCGGGCCGCTACGAGGACGATCGCTTCAGCGGTTTCGAGTACCAGTCGACCTACGGTACGGGCTTCGGCTGGAGGTTCTTCGACGATCCGATCACCAAGCTGTCGGCTCAGATCGGTGCAGGCTACAAGGTCCTACGAACTCGCGATTCGTTCGCGGACGACGGTATCACATTGATTCCAGGCGAGCGGCAGGAGAACGCCATCGTTCAAGGTTCCATTGACTTCGAGCATCAACTGACGGAGACCACGAAGATCCTCAACAAGCTCCTCGTCGAGTCTGGCGAGGCGAACACATTCGTACAGAACGACTTGAGCCTGCAGGTGAGAATACTGGGTGCACTTGCCCTAGCGGTCGGCTACAGCGTGCGGTACAACACCGACCCGCCAGCGGAATTCACGAAGACGGACACGCTGACGACGGTGAATCTTGTATACGAAATCGGTTGAGCAATCTCACGCCATGGCTGAACGATCGGTTGCTGCGGCAATCAACCGCAACTATCTAGCGAACGAAGACGAAGTCGTTGAGGCACTTGCGAATCTCGCTCGGTTCGCGCCAGAACAAAGCGCGCGCGTGACGATGCGCGCCCGCGATCTCGTCCAGCACGTTCGCGATGCGGATATGACACGTCATGGCTTGGATGCCTTTCTGCGCAAGTACGATTTGTCTTCGCAGGAAGGCGTCATTCTGATGTGCTTGGCAGAAGCACTGCTGCGTATTCCGGACGATGCCACTGCGGACAAGTTGATCGCGGATAAGATTGCAGCCGGCGATTGGGCCGCGCACCTCGACGATGCGGAGTCTTTGTTCGTCAACGCATCCACGTGGGGCCTGATGTTGACTGGGCGCATCGTGCGTCCTTCGGATGCAGACCTGCACGATCCGCGTGGCATCGTGGCACGAATCGCGGGACGTCTCGGTGAGCCCGTACTACGCACGGCTTTTCGACAGGCGATGCGCATCATGGGACATCAGTTCGTGATGGGACGCACGATCGAAGAGGCACTCGAACGCGCGCGTGAGCCGGAGCATCGAGCGTACCGTCACTCGTTCGACATGTTGGGAGAAGCGGCGCTTACGAAGAGCGATGCGGAGCGGTACTTCGAGGCGTATCGGTCGGCTATCGTGGCTGTGGCACCAGCGACGAGCGGCCGCGAAGCGCACGATGCGCCTAGCATTTCGGTCAAGCTGTCTGCATTGTTCCCGCGCTATGAGTACACCCAGCGCGAACGCGTGCTCGCGGAGCTCGGGCCGCGTCTGCTCGCGCTTGCAAGTCACGCCCGCGATAGGAACGTCGCGCTGACGGTCGATGCGGAGGAGGCGGAACGCCTCGAGATCTCGCTCGAGCTCATCGAGCACGTTGCGCGATCGCCGATGCTGGCGAATTGGGACGGCTTCGGCCTAGCGGTTCAGGCGTATCAGAAGCGGGCGCTCGATGTGGTGCGCTGGTTGCGCATGCTGGCGGAGGAGACGCGGCGGCGCTTGAACGTGCGGCTCGTCAAAGGCGCGTATTGGGATACGGAGATCAAGCGAGCTCAAGAACGCGGGCACAGCGGCTATCCGGTGTTCACACGCAAGGCCGCAACGGATGTCTCCTATCTCGCCTGCGCACGCGAGCTGTTCGCCGCCGGTGATGTCATCTACCCGCAATTCGCGACGCACAATGCGCACACGGTCGCGGCCGTGATGGAGCTCGCACAGGGACGACGCTTCGAGTTCCAACGCTTGCACGGCATGGGCGAGGAGCTCTACGAGCAGATCGTGGGCGAGGGCAAGCTCAATGTTCCATGTCGGATCTACGCGCCGGTCGGCTCGCACGAGGATCTGCTGCCGTATCTCGTGAGACGGCTGCTCGAGAATGGAGCCAACACGTCTTTCGTCAACCGCATCGTCGATGAGGAAACGCCGGTCGATGAAATCGTGCGCGACCCGGTGGCCGAGATCGATGCATTGGAGCGCAAAGCTCATCCGAAGATCCCTGTTCCGCGCGAGCTATACGGAGCGGACCGATTGAACTCTCGTGGCGTGAATCTCGCTGATCCGCTCGAGTGGTTGCCCATACGGGCACAAATGGAAGCTCACTTCGACAAGAACTGGCACGGCAGCTCGATCGTGTCCGGTGCACGCACCGGTGAGAGAGCCGCGGGAGTCAGGAACCCATCCGATCGAAACGAGGTGATCGGGGAGGTCAGGACTGCAACGGTCGCAGACGTGGAGCGTGCGTTCGTCGCTGCGGAGCGCGTGCAGCGCGATTGGGACGCCACCCCTGCGAGCGAGCGTGCGCGCATCCTCGAGCGCGCCGCCGACCTGTACGAGCAGAACATGCCTGAGCTGCTCGCTTACTGTGTGCGTGAAGCGGGACGTACGATCGTCGACAGCGTGTCCGAAGTGCGCGAGGCGATCGACTTCCTGCGCTATTACGCGAGCCGCGCTCGAGCGGAGTTCGATCGTGGCATTCGCCTGCCGGGTCCAACGGGCGAAAGCAACGAGCTGCGTCTACGGGGACGAGGCACGTTCGTGTGCATCAGCCCTTGGAACTTTCCGCTCGCGATCTTCACGGGCCAGATCGCGGCAGCGCTCGCAGCGGGCAACTGCGCGGTCGCCAAGCCGGCGGAGCAGACACCGCTGATCGCAACGCGTGCAGTCGAGCTGCTGCATCAAGCGGGCGTGCCCAGCGATGCGCTGCATCTGTTGCTCGGCGACGGTGCGACGATCGGCGCGCGTGCTGTCGCGGACCCGCGGGTCGCAGGTGTCGCGTTCACGGGTTCGACAGATACCGCGCGCAGCATTCATCGCGTGCTGGCGGGCAAGCAAGGACCGATTGCTGTCCTGATCGCGGAAACAGGCGGTCAGAACGCGATGATCGTCGACAGCTCCGCGCTGCCCGAGCAGGTCGTCATGGACGTCGTGCAGTCGGGATTCAACAGCGCTGGGCAGCGCTGCTCCGCTTTGCGTGCACTCTTCGTGCAAGAGGAAATCGCAGATCGCGTCGCCGCTTTGCTCGCCGGCTACATGGATGAGCTCAGAATCGGCGATCCGCGTTTCTTGTCCACGGACGTCGGACCTGTGATCGACGAGCCCTCGCGCGAGGCGCTCATTGCGCATGCAGCGAAGATGACCAAGAGCGCGCGTTGGCATCACACATGTCGCTTGCGCCGCGAGCACGAAGCCGGTGTCTTTTTTGCCCCTGTCGTCGTCGAGATCGAGGCTTTGTCGCAGCTCGAAGGTGAGGTATTCGGCCCGATCGTTCACGTGGTTCGCTACTCCGCCAATCGATTGGACTCTGTGATCGATGCGGTGAATGCAACGGGCTATGGCTTGACCTTGGGCGTGCACACGCGCGTGGATGCGACCGCACGCTATATCGCATCGCGCGTGCGAGCCGGGAATGTCTATGTGAACCGAAACATCATCGGCGCAGTAGTGGGCGTGCAGCCGTTCGGAGGGCTTGGTCTGTCCGGCACCGGTCCTAAAGCAGGCGGGCCCTACTATCTGCACCGCTTCGCAACGGAGCAGACGGTCACGGTGAATACCGCGGCGGTGGGGGGGAATGCGAGCCTACTGGCTCTGAGTGACGAAGTGACGAAGTGACGAACTCAGAGCCCTCACCCTAACGTGTCACGAAGTCCTACACGGACCTTCCCGCATACTCGAGCTCGGCATCCACGCCGCTGCGCCAGTCGAGTGCGCTCCAGTCCTTGAGGTCGAAGGCAATCGTATACGCAGAGCACGTGGGCATATTGTCCAGCCCTCGCTCCGCGGAGAGCTTGTCGCCAAATTCCGTGATGCCAGGGTTGTGGCCGACGATCATCAGGTGTTCTGTTTTGCCGCCACGTTCGCGTACGACCTCGAGCAGAACTTTCGGATCAGCCAGATATAAGCGTTCGTCACTGATCACGTTCGATATGCCGAACGTGTGCGCGAAGGCGCGGGCGGTTTGCATGGCGCGCACTGCAGGGCTCGAGATCATTACGTTAGGGACGAGACCGCGATCGCGCAGTCGACGCGCAATCTCTTGGGCATCTCGATGTCCTTTGGGCTCAAGGGCGCGGTCCCAGTCATCCTGATCGGAGCTGCCGGGCTCCGCCTTCGCATGGCGCAATAGGGTCAGAAGCATGGCGAGTAATGAGGAACTGGTGCTGAAAGTCGATGGATCGTCTTCCATCACTCTATCACTCCATCGCTTCATCGCTCTATCAGGGAGCCTCACTCAGCACTTGCACGACGCCGTCGACCACTCTTGTGGGATACGTGCGCACGGGCTCATAGGCAGGCGGCGTGAGGGCTGCGCCGGTGCGAAGGCAAAACCGTGCGCCATGGCGCGGGCAGATCACGACGTCCCCCTCGACCGCACCTCCCGCCAGCTCGCCGCCGTCGTGAGTGCAGATGTCGTCGATCGCGTAGAAGTTACCTGCGATATTGAAGACGGCGACCAACGCGCCGTCGATCTCGATTTGAGCGTAGTCGCCAGGCGGGACGGTAGAGACGGGAGCGACGGGGATCCAAGCCATAAGCGTAAGTTGATGTAAGTGATGTAGCCGATGTAGGTGATGAAGGTGCACCGCTATCGCGGAGTAAGGAAGATAAGTTGACGCGTCTCTGACCTACGTCACTTTCGTCACTTCCATCACCTTCATCACGCGCGCAGCGCGCGCTCACATCATGCCAGTTTGCAGCCTCGCCGCTTCGGACATCATGCTGTGGTTCCAGGGCGGGTCGAACACGAGCTCGACCTCTGCACGTTTGATCGTCGGCACGAGCTCGACTTTGTCCTTCACGTCGCGGACGAGGACCTCGCCCATACCGCAACCAGGCGCCGTAAGCGTCATCTTGATGTCGGCCACCCGTTCACCGTCTGGCTCATGCGCGATTTCGCACGAGTAGATGAGACCGAGATCGACGATGTTGATTGGGATCTCGGGGTCGTAGCAGGAACGCATCTGATCCCACACGAGATTTCTGACATCGTCATCCGTGGCATTGGGCGGCAGCTCGGGGCCGATCATCGCCTCCTTACCGAGGGCATCCGCATCCTTTCCCGCGATACGAAAGAGGTTGCCCTCGACGTAGACGGTGAAGCTGCCGCCAAGCGCCTGCGTGATGAAGCCGGTCTTGTCCGCCCGCAGCGTAACTGGGATTCCGGCCGGCACCATGATGGCTTCGACATCGCGCGTCAAAGTGACAGGTTCTTGCTCGTGACGGTACATGGTCCGGAAGGGGATAGGGATAGGG
>JAEZFW010000088.1 GCA_023417315.1 Pseudomonadota bacterium | reverse complement strand
GGCTTACGCCGCGCTGCTGCGCCCGACTGATTTGCGCTGCAGGCGAACGACACGCTTGGCGTCAGCCGGCCGCTCGTTCATCACGACAACTTTCGCGCGCTTGAAGAAGTTGAAGTCCGTCGCGCTTGCCCAGGTGTACGCACCCATCATGCGGCCCACGAGGAGATCTCCGACCTCGAGCTCCGGCAGCATGATCGCGTCGTCGATGACATCGATCGAATCGCATGTCGGGCCCGCGACCACGCTCGGCTGCAGCTCGCCCTCCTGACGCAGCGATGCGACAGGATACTTGGCGTGATCGAAAAGCTGACCGCTGTACGAGCCATATAAGCCATCGTCGAGGTAGTACCACCACCGACCATCGCGCTTCGCTTTGCCCATGACGCTCGAGACCGCGATCGCAGCCGGCGCCGAGATGAACCGCCCTGGCTCCGCGATCACCCGCACGTGCTTGGGCAGCTTCGCAAGCGCTTCGCGAATGGGCGCGCAGAATGGGTCGATCGGCATGACGTCCTCGCCGTACGACACTGGGAAGCCGCCACCGATATCGAGGACATCGAGGGATGGCAGACCCGCGAGCAAGGCTTCCGCGATGATGTTCGTGCACGCGCGGATGGCTTCGACGTACTTGGCCGAATCGGTTGCTTGCGAGCCGACGTGGAAGGACAGGCCGCGCACGCGAATGCCCAGCCGCCGGGCCATCTCGATCATGCCGAGCACGGCGCCCGGCTCGCAGCCAAACTTCTTCGACAAGTCGACGACCGCGCTCGGGCTGCGGAAAGAAACGCGTATGAGCAGCTCCGCGCGCTTGCGGTAGCGCACGAACTTCTTGATCTCGTCCGGGTTGTCGGCGACGAACGTCGTCACCCCGAAGCGCAGCGCGTCGCGGATGTCGCTGTCGCGCTTGATCGGATGCGTGTGGATGCAGCGCTCGGGCGCCACGCCCTGCGCCTTCACGAGCTCCACCTCGCCCGTGGTCGCAAGATCGAAGAACGCGCCTTCATCGCGAAGGCACGCAACGACCGCGGCGTGCGGGAGCGGCTTCAACGCGTAGTGAAGATCAACGCCCGGCAAAGCCGCCTTCAGCGCATGGTACTGACGACGCACTTGGTCGCAGTCGAGCACGAGAAGCGGCGAGCCGAAACGAGCAACGAGCCCGCGGATTTCAGCTTCCGTGAGCGTCGTGGAGTCGAAGGCTTGGGAGGGACAAACTGCTAGCGATTGCTTAGCTGCGCGTGGCAACACCTGTTGGGCACCTCATCGAGAAAAGCTGCGGACACTTAACCAACCAACAAGAGCGTTCAACGTTCGAGCGCTCTCACAAGTTCTGGTCGAGCGGCACCTGCAGCTTTCGCGATGACTCTGGGTGCTCTCTTACACAGGTCGGCGCGAAATGTAACAAAAATGCGCGGCGATGCAAGAACTGCGTCGCACTTTCTCAAGTGCGTGGAATGCACGAGTGCGGCGCTTCACATTTCGCGGACACGTCCGCGTGAGCGCGCGCCAGCTCAGGCTGTAGACTTGGCCACAGAAGAAGGACTTTGAAGATGCCCAACTCCGTCGATTCGCAGCGCGATCTAGCCGCCCTCCTCAACAGCCGCGTGCCGCTGATCGTGATCGAGACGCGCGATGAGCCGCGCGCGCTCGATCTGCTCCTGACGCTCGGGCGCAAGCTGGCCACGAAGGAGCACATCCCGGTGTTTCAGTGGGCGGTCACCGATGGGCTACGCCGTATCGACGTCGATCTGGGGGGCTCTCAGCGCCACAACGCCGAGCCGAGCGAGGTATTGAAATCGATTCGTGCCTCTGACAAGGCGGGCTTATACGTCCTGCTCGATTTTCATCCCTTCTTGAACGATCCGATCAACGTGCGCTTGCTCAAGGACATCTGCCAGACGCACGGGCGCACGGCGCGCACGCTCGTGTTGATCAGCCACGAAATCGGGCTACCTCGCGAGCTCGAACATCTCTCCGCACGGTTCAAGCTGGCGTTCCCGAACCGAAACGAGCGGCACATGATCGTCGAGAAAGTCGCGAGCGAATGGACGAAGACGCACGGTGGCAAGGTGCGCACCGATCGCAAATCGCTCGAGCTGCTCGTCGAGAACCTCGCTGGACTGTCCACCGGTGACACTGAACGGCTCGCCCGCAAGGCGATCTTCGATGACGGTGCGTTGCTGCCGAGCGATCTGCCGGCCGTGATGCAGGCGAAGTACGAGCTGCTCAATCGAGGTGGCGTGCTTGCGTACGAGTACGACACGGCGCAGTTCGCGGATCTCGGCGGCATGGCGCGACTGAAGGAATGGCTGCGCCATCGCAAGCCCGCGTTCGACGGTTCGGCACCGAAGCTCGAAGCACCGAAAGGTGTGCTCCTGCTGGGCGTACAAGGGTGCGGCAAGAGCGTGGCCGCAAAAGCAGCCGCAGGCATCTACGGCGTGCCCCTGCTACGACTCGACTTCGCCGCCATCCACAACAAATACATCGGCGAGTCTGAGCGCAATCTGCGCGAGTCCCTCGCGACGGCGGACGTGCTCGCACCCTGCGTACTATGGATCGACGAGATCGAGAAAGGCATCGCCACGAGCGACGGCGATAGCGGCACGTCGCGCCGCCTGCTCGGTACGTTCCTCACGTGGCTTGCGGAGAAGAAGACGAAGGTATTCGTCGTCGCGACGGCGAACGATATCTCCTCTCTCCCTCCGGAGCTCATCCGCAAAGGCCGCTTCGATGAGATCTTCTTCGTCGATCTGCCCACCCTCGCGGTGCGCACGGACATCGTGAGGATCCACGCGACGAAGCGCGAGCTCGCCTTGAGCGACGGCGACACCGCACGCCTCGCAGCTGCGTGCGAAGGGTTCTCAGGTGCCGAGATCGAACAAGCGATCGTCTCCGCCGTGTTCGCAGCACACGCTCACAACGAAGCCCCGAGTGCGGTGCATGTCCTGAAGGAGATCCAAGCCACCCGCCCCCTCTCGATCGTCATGGCCGAACGCATCGCGGAGCTGCGCGCGTGGGCGAGGGAGAGGACGGTCTTAGCGGAATGAGGACAGCCGTACTATCGACGGCAAGCGAGCCTAGCGGCAGGGGAGCCGTGCGTGCGACGGCAATGAAGCCTGTCGGCAAGGTCAGAGTGGCGGACGGGGTGTGCACGAGCACGTGAAACATAGACCGATCTGAGCCACGATCGCGTGCCTGCTGCAGATAAGAATCTATTCTCTGGCCCTGCCGTTAGGCTCCCTTGCCGTCGATAGCACGGCTGCCGTGCCGTTAGGCTTCCTTGCCGACGAAAGCTCGGCTGCCTACCGCGGACTGCGCAGCGTTATGCAGGTCCACCCTCTTCCCCAAAATCCGCCACCCACGCTGCGATGTCTTGATCGTACGTGACGATGTTTTCGGCGGAGGCGGCGCGGCGGAGGCGATCGCGGGCGGCATCCCACTTCTCGCCTGCGGGAACTTCTTCGACGAGGATGATCTTGGCGCCCGCTTTATCGAGCGTGCGTAGATTCGTGTAGAGCTGACGGGAGTAGTGGTCCGGTCGGTTGCCCGCGTTGATCCACGTCATGTACGGATTCGCCGTCGCAGGCGGGCGCAAGGCGAGCACAGCGACCTTCTCGCCTTTGGTGGTGAACTCGTTCATGACTTGCTCGAGCCTGCGACTGGGAACCACATTCACAGGCGTCGCCGGCGAATAGTGACGTTTCGTCGTGCCAGGCACGCGTGGTGCATTGGGGCTTGGCCCCACTTGGATGTTCGGACACACGGCCCGTAGCTGCGACAAGCTGATGCTTCCAGGGCGAAGCACGCGAGGCACATCTCCGACGCACGAGACGATCGTCGACTCGAGTCCGACCTTGCAGTCGCCGCCATCGAGAATGATCTTCACCTCATCCTCGAATTCCTCGCGCACGTGCTCGGCACGCGTCGGGCTCACGCGGCCGTAACGATTCGCCGAGGGCGCTGCGATTCCGCCGCCGAAAGCATTCAGCAACTGTTGCGCGACAGGATGGTTCGGAACACGAATCGCCACCGTATCTTGGCCGCCGGTGATGACATCGTTCACCGCGGGCGCGCGCTTTGCGACCAGCGTGAGCGGACCGGGCCAGAACGCGTCCGCGAGCTTCTTGCCGTCGTCTGACATTTCTCTCACCCAGCGCTGCAAGTAGCGCGGATGATCGATGTGCACGATCACGGGGTGAGTGGACGGCCGACCTTTCAGCCGGAAGATCTTGCGAACCGCTTCTGGATTGTTTGCGTTCGCGCCGAGGCCGTAGACAGTCTCCGTCGGGAATGCGACGAGATCGCCCGCTCGAAGCGCTTCGACTGCGTCCTGAATCTGTTGCTGCAATACCCGCGCGATGACCATCCGGCAATGATAGCAGGCACCTGCAACCGCAGCGGCATACCAGCCATCATGACTGTTGCGTGGGGGAAACACCGAGCGTGCTTGAGGGGAACTGGAGCACGCTCAGCTCGTAGCAGTCTCTACAAGCCGCTCATTTGAGGACTCGACTCCTTCGAGGCGCCGGGACCGAAGCGCTTCCAGCCTTCGTTCGTGCGCTTCAGCTCGTACATGGGCCAGTATTGATTATCTAGCTTGAGCGTGATGACCTCGACCGAGCCGTTCCAGGTGAGTGTTCGTACGCGAACCGAGCTGTTGTCTTCACGGCCGGAGACCGCGCGAATGAACGCATCCAAGTCGGGAGTGGGCTGCCCGTCCACTTCTGTAATGCGACGTCCCGCCCAGAGTTGATAGCGCGTGGCCGGCGAGCCGTAGGAGAAGTACGCGACGAACACGCCCGAAGGCTCGATGCCTCGCTGCGCGGCAAGCGCACGATGCGGCTTCTGAAGCACTGCACCCGCCCACAGAACGATGCGATCGAGCTCGGACCCACCGAGCGCGACGGTCGGTACTTCGATCGCCTGCTCGGCACCATTTCGCAGCACCGTGATCTTCACGGTCGGCTTCTGCACGACTCGTTCGACCTCGCGGAATCGGTTCACGACTGTTCCATCGATGTCGAGGATCAAATCGCCCGAGCGCAGCAGCCCGTCCGCGGGAGAGCCGCCGACGAGGCGTGAGATGCTCAGCACCTGGCGCCGCTCGGGGCTGTGCTGTGTGATTCGCGTGACCCACTTGGGCGACAGACCCAACTTGCTCGCAGCAGAGAGCGGAATCGGCAGGAACTCGGCTTCGAGCGAATGCAGCGGGCGGTCTGTACGCACGACCCGCAGCATCTCGGCGATCAGGTCCGCCGGAATGCCGCGATTCTCCTGAGCGATTTCGCGCCCAGCCTCGTAGGCGAAGCTCGCCCACGTCGCGACCACCTGCCCATCCTTGTTCGCGATGACGCCGTCGTAGTCGGTCGGTCCATTGATGAGACTGACTGTCTCGAGATTCGATTCGCGAAACTGCAGTGTGCGCGACAACGGATACTGCACGGGATCCACCGATGCGACTGTCGCTTGCCGCGCCTGCACCTTGCCATCGGCTCGCAATCCGACGACCCGGACGCTCTCGCCTGGATGCAACTCGGCCGGCTTGAACGTGGCGGAACGCGCCGGCGTATCGCCGATCAGCTTCGGGTCGTACGAGATCATCGCGAGGTTGTGCAACGGATGGATGTACTCCACACGACCCGGCACTTCGATCGTGCCGGCAAAGGTGAGTCTGACATCGCCAATAGGCGCAGGAACGGTATTGCGATCGACCGCCACCAAGCCTCGCTCAGCGTCGACGATGAGTCCCGTGCCGTAATAGTTGCGCTCGGTGATGCCCGAGACCGAGTACGGCATGTCGAAGTTCACGAGCACGAGCGACGGTGCAAGCGTCGTCACGATCGGATCGTTCGTCTTTGCGAAGGTGGTCGTCGCGGGCTGGGGCGGTTCAGCGACGCCGTCTTCGGTCCATGCGGTGCACGGCCACGTCCCAAGCTTATCGTCGCGTCGGCACGTGGCCGCCGGATACCAACGTCGGTCCATGCGCATGACACGCCATTGCGCCGTCTTCGGATCGTCGATGGTGAAGTAGCGCACCGTCGCGCGCGCCCCGTCTTTCATGTTGCGCAGCACGCCCTCGAACTCGGCGAGCGTAGCGATCGGCTTGCCGTCGATCTCCGTGATCACTGCACCACGCGGGACCGCAGCCGCCCCGAGCACGTAACCAGGATTGGCGACATACACCCCGCTGATCGGCACATTGATGTGACGCGCCTGCTGCCAGGACAAGTTGTGAACGACAGCATCCCCGAACTCGACGAAGGTAGCCGGTGTGATCTCATACAGGTCCTGGATCGTAAGTTGGCGCTCCAATACCTCCCCGCCACGCTGGAGCGTGAGCTTCACCGTCTTGCCCACTCCCTCGTCCAGCACAGCAGCCAACGCGTCGAAATCGACGCTGAGCTCATCGTTGATCCGCACCAAGATATCGCCGGGCTCGATGATCTTCTCGGCCGGCGAGCCGCGCTGAACCTCGGACACTACGAGCATGCCTGTGCCGCGCGGAAACTTGCGACGAACCTCGCTCTCGGTCTCGTTCTTCAATCCTAAGCGTCGCACCTCATCGAACGGCGTATGCGAGAACACGGTCTGCAGCGTTCCGCGCGAGACGGGCTTGCCGTCCTGGATCAGACGCAGCGCACGCTCCACACGGTCCAAGGGGAGATAGAAGCTCGATGCCGCAGCACTGCTTCCGCCTGCGTTCAGCGCAACGACGCGCCCTTCGATATCGATCACGGGTGAGCCCGAGGAGCCACCGGACGTGCTCGAGGCCGCCTGGTAGTAGAACGTGTTGAAGTCGTTGTACTTGCCCAAGCCGTAGTTCGGCGCTTCACGATCGAGTCGCGCAAGCGTGCCCGCCAGGATCGAGAGCTGCTCGCCCGCGTCGTTGCCGATGACGCGTATTTCGCGCCCGATCTGTGCGCCATCGGGATGCAGCTTCAGCTCGGTCGGCTCGATGAACCGCAGCTTCGACGGATCGTAGCGATACAAACCGAAGTCGTGGACGGGGTCGCGATAGACGGGATAGAGCTTCACTTCCTCGCGGTTCAAGAACACCGCTTGCGCGGTGACGGGACCAGGCGTCACGACATGACGATTGGTGAGAATCAATCCGCGCTTCGCATCCACGACGAAGCCGGTCGCCTGACTCGACATGTTCCACTCGGTATCGAACGCCCGCGTGAGATCGACTTGGATCGTGACGACGCCGCTCGCGACACGTTCGATCGTCCTCGTCCAGCGCGAGTCCTCGACCTCGGGCACGGATACGACGGGAGCGGACACCTGCTCCGCGGCGAAGGAGACGCTTGCGAGGAGCGCAGCGGCTAGAACGATGGCTCTATGCATGTTTTGATTTCGACAAATTTGGCGGCGTTTAGCTAGGAGCGCGCGCGGGCCGCAGGAGTTCCCGATGTCAGAAAAGTAACAAGGCCCAGACAGCGACGAGAAACACCAACGCCACGAACACCGCTGCAGAACCGATGTCCTTCGCGCGGCCGGAGAGCTGATGATGTTCTAAACCGATTCGATCCACGACCGTCTCGATCGCGGTATTCAGCAATTCGACCACGAGCACGAAGAGTACCGAGCCGACCAGCAGCGCTCGCTCGACTCCCGTCTTGCCGAGCCAAAGCCCGATGGGAATCAGCACAATCGCGAGCGCCAGCTCCTGGCGAAACGCCGCCTCGGAAAGGAAGGCGCTGCGCAATCCTTTCAGGGAGTTGACGGATGCCAAAATGAGCCGGCGCAGTCCCGTCGGCTTCGTGTGCTCGATGACCGCGGCTTTCAATTTCTCTTCCCGCTCGGCCATCGATCGCTCCTATCCAGTCTGAGGCTGCGGCTCAACGTACGCGAGATCCAATTGCTTGGCGGCGCGCACATCGTCGAGCCGGCGAACCGGCAAGGTATAGGGCGCGCCTTTGACCTTGGCAGCATCCTGCTCCGCCTCACGCTGAATCGCTACGAGCGCGTCGACGAAAGCATCAAGCTCTTGCTTAGCTTCCGTTTCTGTCGGCTCGATCAACAGGCACTCCGGTACGAGCAGCGGGAAGTAGGTCGTGGGCGCATGAAACCCGAAATCGAGCAATCGTTTCGCGAAGTCCATCGCAGTCACGCCCAATTCTTTCGCTTGGCGTTTCACGGTGATGATGAACTCGTGACTGGCACGCCGCTGCGGATAGGCTGCATCGAATCCTTCGGCACGCAATCGAGCCAACAGATAATTCGCGTTGAGCGCCGAGTATTCCGCGACCCGATGCATGCCATCTCGCCCGAGCATGCGCATGTAGACATACGCCCGCAGCAGCACACCCGCGTTGCCCATGAAGGCAGACAGACGGCCGATGGTTTGCGGCACGTCGCGCTCCTCGAGCCAACGGTAACGGTCGCCCTCCTTGCCGACGATCGGGATGGGCAAGAACGGGAGCAAACGTTGACCCACTCCGACAGCCCCTGAGCCCGGACCTCCGCCTCCATGCGGCGTTGAGAAGGTCTTGTGCAAGTTCATGTGAATGACATCGAAGCCCATGTCGCCCGGCCGCACTTTACCCAAGATCGCATTCAAGTTTGCGCCGTCGTAGTACAGAAGGCCGCCTGCCTCGTGCACCAGCTTTGCGACTTCCTGAATACGACGCTCGAACACGCCGAGCGTCGACGGGTTCGTCAGCATGATGCCCGCAGTCTTGGGCCCGAGCGCCTTCTTGAGTGCCTCGATGTCGATATCGCCGTTCTCGAGCGAGGGCACTTCGATCACTGCGCAACCGCACATCGTCGCCGTGGCGGGATTCGTTCCATGAGCAGCGTCAGGCACGATGATCTCGTTGCGGTCGTGATCGCCGCGCGCCCGATGATACGCGCGGATCATCGCGACCCCCGCGAACTCACCTTGCGCACCCGCCATGGGCGTGAGCGACACGCCTTTCATGCCCGTCACTTCCTTCAGCATCTCCTGCAACTCGAACATGCACTCCATGAATCCTTGACTCACGCTCTCGGGCGCGAGCGGATGTCGGCCGAGAAAGCCGGGCAACATCGCGAACTGATTACACGCACGAGGGTTGTACTTCATCGTGCACGAGCCGAGGGGATAGAAGTGCGTGTCGATCGAGAAATTCAACTGCGACAAGCGTGTGAAGTGCCGCACTGCCTGCAGCTCCGACACTTCGGGCAGCGCCGCCGGCGTTCTACGCCGCAAACTCTCCGGCACATCGACTTTCGCTTCCGCCGGATACTGCCCGGCTGCGCTGCGACCAGAACGAGAGTGAGTGAAGATGAGCGGTTCGTGCATCGTCATAAGTGATGAAAGTGATGGAGGTGATGCAGGTGATGTAGGTCAGAGTGTTCTCGGATGCGGGCGACGTCGGCTTGAGCCTTCGTCACTTACGTCACCTTCATCACGTCCGCGAGAACGCTTGCGTAACGCGCCACGTCCTCATCCGTTCTCGTTTCAGTCGCACACACGAGCAGCGCATGTCCGAGCTCGGGATAGTGTCGCGACAGATCGTAGCCGCCGACGATGCCCTGTTCTGCAAGCGCCGCAAGAATGGGTGCTACTGGCTTCTGGAAACGCAGTACGCCCTCATGGAAACGCGGACCGTCGAAGGCGAGCTTAACGCCGGGGATTCGCGTCAGCGCCTCGATCAGCGCGCGCGTTTGCGCCTGGCTTGCCGCAGCGACTCGCTCGAGCCCCCGCGAACCGAGCATCGACATGTAGATCGTTGCGGCGGTAACGAGCAGGCCTTGATTGGTGCAGATGTTGGATGTCGCTTTGCTGCGCCGAATGTGCTGCTCACGCGCCTGCAAGGTGAGTGTGAATCCGGGTTTGCCATCCAGATCGACCGTTCGTCCGATGATGCGACCGGGCATCTGTCTCACATGCTCCAAGCGGGTCGTCATGAAACCGAAATACGGACCGCCGGATGAAAGAGGAACTCCGAGCGGCTGACCATCGCCGACCACGATATCGACGCCTTTGCTGCCCCACTCGCCCGGCGGTTTCAGGATCGCAAGCGACAGCGGATTCACGACGGCGACCACGAGCGCGCCGTTCGCGTGCGCCCAGTCCGTAATGCGATCAACGTCTTCGAACAAGCCGAAGAAGTTCGGTTGCTGGATGACGACCGCAGTGATGTCCTGACCTTTGAACGCATCGAGTTGCGCTGGATCGAACGTGCCCGTGTTCGTATCGTAGGCAAGGACGTCAAACTTGAGGTTCTGGCCTTCGGTAATGGCGTTCGCCACCGAGCGATACGTCGGGTTCACGGTCGAAGGCACCAGGATGCGTGCTGCCTTCGACTTGCGATGCGCACGCACTGCCATCAGCGCAGCCTCGGCGAGCGCGGATGCGCCGTCATACAGCGACGCATTCGACACCTGCATGCCCGTCAGGCGCGTCATCATCGTTTGATATTCATACAAGAGCTGCAGCGTGCCTTGGCTTGCTTCGGCTTGATACGGCGTATACGCGCTGTAGAACTCGCCTCGCGTCACGATCGCCCAGATCGCGGCAGGAATGTGGTGCTCGTACGCACCCGCGCCGATGAAATTGAGCGGCGTGCCGTCGCGCTGCGCGCGTGCCTGCATCAGCCGCCCGATCTGCATCTCCGTCAGCGCTTCGGGAATGCCTGTGAGCTCGCGCGAGCGCAGGGCTGCGGGGATTTCTTCGAACAACGCATCGATGCTCGACGCACCGATCGTCGCGAGCATTTCACGAACGTCGGCTTCGGTGTGGGGGATGAAGGGCATTGGTAGATATCGAGTGACGAAGTGACAGGGTGACGAGGTGACGAAGTCAGAAGTTAAGCGAGTCAGGTGGACGCGAGTTACGGGGCGGAGCTCGATGGTCTTGATCTGACTTCGTCACTCCGTCACCTCGTCACTCCGTCACTTCACCTCAGTGTTCCGCCTCCACGACCTTCCCATACGCCGCCGCATCGAGCAGCTGCTCGAGCTCGGTGGGATTGGAGGGTTTGATCTTGAACAGCCACCCCTTACCGTACGGATCTTCATTCACGAGCTCGGGTGAGCCATTCAGTGAATCGTTCGCCGCGATCACTTCGCCCGAAACTGGGCTATATACATCCGACGCGGCTTTGACCGACTCGACCACTGCAGCGGCCCCGCCCTTCGTGAGCACCTTGCCAACTTCCGGTACTTCGACGAACACGAGATCGCCAAGCGCGCCCTGCGCGTGATCGGAAATACCAACGGTGACGGTGCCATCGGCTTCCGCGCGGGCCCATTCATGAGATTCGAGGTATCTGAGGTCGTTGGGGATGGAAGACATAGCAGATCCTATAGTGACGAAGTGACGAAGCGACGAGGTGACGGAGTCAGAAGGTGCGTTGTAGGCGTGTGACGCAGCAGAGCCAAAGAATCGGCGATGGCATCTGACTTCGTCACTCGGTCACCCCGTCACTTCGTCCCTTTCAAATGAGCCCTTTCCCATTCCTCACGAACGGATACTTCACGACCCGTGCTGCAAGGAGCTTGCCGCGGATGTCGACTTGGACTTGATCCGCAGTCGCGGCGGGAACGCGCGCAAAGCCGATCGAGCGTTCGAGCGTCGGGGAGAACGTGCCGCTCGTGATCTCGCCTTCGCCGATTCCCGGCACGACGACTTTCTGATGGCTGCGCAGAACGCCGCGATCTTCGAGCACGACACCGACCAGCTTGCGAGGTACGCCCTTTGCGCGCTGCGCTTCGAGTGCACTGCGGCCGATGAAGTTGCGATCCGGCGGATCGAATGCAACCGTCCACGTCAGCCCTGATTCGAGCGGCGAAGTCGACTCATCCATGTCGTTGCCATAGAGATTCATGCCGGCTTCCAAGCGCAGTGTATCGCGTGCACCTAGACCACACTGCGTCACACCCGCTTCGTGCAAGCCGCGCCACAGCTCCATCGCGTGAGCGGCCGGCAGTGCGATCTCGCACCCGTCCTCACCGGTGTAACCGGTGCGAGATACGAAGTACGGTCCGAGCTCAGCACCGAAGAAGGGGCGCAGCTCGAGTGCGCCGGCGATTTGCTGTCCAAGCATGCTCGCTGCTTTCTCGCGAGCTTGCGGGCCTTGCACGGCAATCATCGCGAGATCGGTGCGTGGTCGCACTTCGACCTGAAATGCCGCGGCATGGCGTTTCAGCCATGCGATGTCCTTCTCGCGCGTCCCCGCGTTCACGACCACGCGCAACCAGGCATCGTCCATGAAGTACGTGATGAGATCGTCGATCACGCCGCCCGAGTCGTTGAGCATGCAGCTGTAGAGTGCTTTGCCTGGCTCTCTTAACTTGGCGATGTCGTTCGCGAGAACTGAACGCAAGAACTCACGGGCGCGCGGTCCGACGATATCGGTGATGAGCATGTGCGAGACATCGAACATCCCGGCGTCGCGTCGCACGGCGTGATGCTCTTCGATCTGCGAGCCGTAATTGACGGGCATGTCCCAGCCGCCGAAATCGACCATGCGGGCGCCGGCAGCGACATGCGTTTCATACAAAGGCGTTTTGAGGCCCATCGACTTTGCTCCAGCGCGGCTCACATGGACAAGTTCGGGACAAGCTTGGGGACAGGGTTGCCGTTGAGATCTCGGCGTGACCCGTCGCCCCTCTGTCCGGTGACCTGAGAGATCGGGTGCGATGGTTGGCACCTCTCCCCTTCGGTGAGCGCAACGAGCGATCGCTGCGCTACTCTCCAGAGCCCTTCGAGCGACGACGTCAACCTCGAGGAGGTTCGTCGCACAGACACGCCGTTCATCTGCCTGAGCGTTTCCGGGCGGTTGCGCCTTCGGCGGTGCGATGCGAGCGTGACGCGCTCGCTCCCACTCTCTCCGGCCGTGTCTTGCGATGGGTGGTGGTATGGTAGCGGAGCGGAGTGCGGCTGGATACTGGGGCGAGGTTTGTTCTGGAGAGATGCTGATTGTGGCTAGATCAAACGGTCTTCGGAGCCGCCGCCGGGCGGGGTTGATGTCCTGACCTATTTCAGGACCGGTCGTAAATACGTCCATGTAGACCTGCAACGAAAACGTCCTGTTTTCGATGCTCCTGAAATAGGTCAGGACATCAACCCCGCCGTGCCCGCATCCACCATCATTGCTGCCACCAGCCCGCTACGTCATTGGACCGTCCCATTCGCTGTTAGCCGCTACCGTGGGAACCGTTACAATGGTGGTCTTCCCAAGCGAATCCCTTGTTATGTCCCTGCAACGTCGTCGATCCATTCCTGTCCGCATTGGCTCCGTCACCGTCGGGGGGAGTGCGCCGATCGTCGTCCAATCGATGACGAACACCGATACCGCGGATGTCGAGAGCACCGTGACGCAGGTGCGCGCGTTGGCGCGTGCGGGCTCGGAGTTGGTGCGGATTACGGTGAACACTGAGGAAGCGGCGGCTGCGGTGCCGCACATTCGCGATCGGCTAGCGCAGCACGGCGGGTTCGTGCCGCTCGTGGGAGACTTTCATTTCAACGGTCATCGATTGTTGAAGGCGTATCCGGCCTGCGCCGAGGCGCTTGCGAAGTATCGAATCAACCCGGGGAATGTGGGGCGCGGTAGCAAGCGTGATCCGCAGTTTGCGGAAATGATCGAAGTCGCGTGTCGGAACGAAAAGCCGGTGCGTATCGGCGTGAATTGGGGCAGCCTCGATCAGGATCTGCTCACGCGCATGATGGATGAGAACTCGCAGCGCGCACAGCCGCTCGATGCGAACGATGTCATGCGCGAAGCGCTCGTCGTATCGGCTCTGGATTCCGCCGCGCGCGCAGAGGAGCTGGGCCTAGCGCACGATCACATCGTGATCTCCTGCAAGGTCAGTGGTGTGCAGGATTTGATTGCGGTGTACCGCAATCTCGCATCGCGTTGTGACTACGCGCTGCACCTCGGGTTGACTGAAGCAGGGATGGGTTCCAAGGGCATCGTCGCATCGACCGCGGGTATGGCGGTGCTGCTCCAGGATGGCATCGGCGATACGATTCGCGTGTCGCTCACGCCGGAGCCGAACGGCGATCGCACGCAAGAGGTGATCGTCGCGCAGGAGATCCTGCAGACGATGGGTCTGCGCTCGTTCATGCCCATGGTGATCGCCTGCCCAGGCTGCGGCCGGACGACCTCGACCTACTTCCAGGAGCTTGCGCAGAAGATCCAGTCGCACATTCGCCATCAGATGCCGCAATGGCGTAAGGAGTACGAGGGCGTCGAGGACATGACGGTCGCGGTGATGGGCTGCGTGGTGAACGGGCCTGGCGAGAGCAAGCACGCGAATATCGGCATCAGCTTGCCGGGTACCGGTGAGCGCCCGGTCGCACCTGTTTACATCGACGGCGAGAAAGGCCCGACGTTGAAAGGCGATCGGATCGCCGAGGAATTCCAGGCGCTCATCGAGGACTACATCGCTAAGACTTACCTTCGGAGAGCGTCATGACCGATCTCGCGCAGAAACGTTGCGTCCCATGCGAAGGCGGTGTCGCGCCTTTATCGAAGTCCGAAGCCGAAGCGCTGATGCAGCAGCTCGACTCCTCTTGGCAGCTCGCTGGAGATGCGAAGAGCATCCGCCGCGAATGGAAGTTCAAGAATTTCTACCGCACGATGAGCTTCGTGAACGCAGTCGCTCATATCGCGAACACCGAAGATCATCACCCTGATCTCGAAGTCGGCTACGGCTACTGCCGTATGACGTTCAACACGCACGCCATCGGCGGACTGTCAGAGAATGATTTTATTTGTGCGGCGAAAGTGGATGCGCTCGCAATATAGCGCCGAGCCGCGAGTGACGGTGTGACGAAGTGACAAAATCGGAAAACCGAGCTGCCCTATTCTGACTTCGTCAGCTCGTCACTACGTAACTCCGTCACTCGACCAACCGGATGCCTGAACTCCCGCTTCGCGAACGCTACCCGCTCCTCCACCGATGCCTTGAAGTCGGCGCGTTGCTCGCAGATCTTCAAGCGCCTCAACAGCCCTTGTCGATTCGCGATCTGGATTGCGAGACCGGGGCGCGCGTTGAGCTCGAGAATCAAAGGACCGCGGTCGCGGTCGAGCACGATGTCGACGCCGATATAACCTAGGCCGGTGAGCTCGTAGCAGCGAGCCGCGATCTCTAGGATGATGTCCCAATCAGGCACCAGGACGCCTGCGATCGGATTGGTCGTATCGGGATGATGCGTGATGACTTCGGTACCGAGCACGCCGTCGAGCGTGAGGCCACTCGACATGTCGATGCCCGCACCGACTGCGCCCTGGTGCAGATTCGCTTTCCCACCGGATGCACGCGTCGGCAGGCGTACCATGGACATGATCGGATAGCCGCGAAACACGATGATCCGAATGTCGGGGACGCCTTGGTAACTCAGGCTTTCGAATACAGGCGAGAAGCGCACCATGTACTCGACGATCACGACGTCTTGAATGCCGCCGAGACTGAACTGACCGTTGATGGCATTCGACAAGTGATGGTTGAGGTACTCAGCGTCGAGCAGCGTCCCGCTGATCGTGCGATAGCGTGACCCGCTGCGGCCTGCGATGACGACGATGCCATCGCCTGCGCTACCGTGCGCGGGCTTCAGTACGAACTGCGGATGCTCGCGAACGATCTCGGGCAGCAGACGGATGTCGTGCTGGGTGCGAATCACGCCATACAAAGGCGGCACTGCTAACCCAGCCGCGAGCGCAAGCTGTTTCGTCTGCAGCTTGTCATCGACGAGCGGATAACGGCTGCGCGGATTGAAGCGCAGGATGTAATCGCCGTTACGCTTGTTGAGACCGAGCACGCCCTCTTCGGCAAGCCTGCTCGCACGCCCGAACATCACAGCTTACTCTCGCAAAGTTCACTCATTGTGCCGCTCTCTCCGGCAGCACGCCCTTGAAGCGGCGCAGCTCGAGCAAGCGATATCCGGTGTATCGGCCGGCGAGCAAGGTCGCGACGATCACGAGCAGCAGCAGCTCCGGAAATACGAAGACGAGATGCTCGAGCCACAGAATACCCATCACCAGATAAGCAACGGCGGCGACGAGCAGGCTGCCCACCCCTTCCTGAATCGCTTCAGAAGCGCCGCGCTCCTCCCATACGATCGACATGCGTTCGACGGTCATCGAGATGATCACCATCGGGAATAGCGCGAGCGACAAGCCCGGTTGCAATCCCAGCTTCTGACTGAGCACGCTGATCGCCACCATGAGCAGCACGACGACCGTGAGCACACACGTGAGTCGCGGCACGAGCAGAAGCCTGAGCTTTTCCAGATAGAAGCGGATCAAGAGCCCGAGGGAGACGATGATGGCGAACAGCACGATGCCCCATACGAGTCGCGTCTCGCGGAATGCCAAGGCGATGAGCACCGGCATGAAAGTCCCGAAGGTCTTCACGCCGATGAAATTGCGCAACAGGACGATCATGAGCGCACCGATCGGAATCATCAGCAACACGCTATAGACCGCCTGCGTGGCTATCGGCAGCGCGAACAAGGAGAAGTCGACAGCATGGGAGCCCACCGCTTCCGCGCGACGCTCCGCGACGACCATCGCTGGCAAGAGGTTCTCCTGAACCGCGAGCGTCACGTCCAGGTCGAATCCGCCTTCGACGCTCGCAACCGGCTCATCCCCGCGCCACCAGATGAAGAAGTCGGGCGGCAATCCTTGTTGCAGCGTCTGCGGATTGAAGTAGAGCCACTGAACGCCATCGTGCACCTCCAAGATCGATTCCGGCTGCACGGGCCCCGGCGCGCTCCGCAGGAAGATGCCGTGCGCCACTCGTGCGGGCACCTGCGCGCCGGCAAGGAAGATGGTCGCGAGCTGCGCGCGATCGGCTGCAGTATGGCCCCGCTTCAAGAAGACGCGAACATAAGGGTCCTGCTCGGCTTGGTTGATTCGTCGCAGCAGCTGCACCGTGAAGCTCGCGACATCGGCTGATTGTCGCCGCACTTCGGAAAGAAGCGCCTCGAGCGCGACGCGCTCGGGTTCATCCAGCGTAGGGGGAGTCGGAAATGGCGGGGTGGTGTCTTCCGCCATGCGCGCCTCGTCACGATAGACGATCGCGCGGTAATACATCGTTTGCGTGCCGGATGCCTCGCGCACGGACCATTGAGCTTCGCGTCCTGCCGGAGCGATGCTCGTCGTGACTCCGAAACCGCGTGAGATGAAATTCTCATCGAGAAGCGAATAGCCAGGCGTGAGACTGGGGATCCGCAGTGTCGCCTTGACCGCTGCCGGGCCCGGCTGGAAGCGCACCGCCGCCTCGACGTTCCAGATCTGCGTCTGTTCTTGAGGTCTGGTCGGAAAGCCGAGCACCTTCGCCTTGTACGCGAACAGCCCGATGCTCAGCACGGTGAGCAGCGCCGCGAGGATGTAAATATGTCTATTGTTCATGCGAGGCGATCACGATGCCTGATCGCGCCAGACCGCACTCGTGAGTTCTCTGGAGCACACATGCATGCCGACGTGCGGCGCAACCTCTCAACTGTGAACCCGTTCACCTAGCGACTGCGTTGTTATGACGCACGCAGCCAGGGCGCGAAGTTTATCGGATACGGATACGCTACAAGGAGAATTTGCGAGTTGCGGCTCAGCGTGCGCCTGCGTAGCGGCACGCCTCACGACGGCGCAATGGATCGGGCCAGCTTCGGGAGCTCACCGCCGGTGCCCATCGCGCGGCTCATCAAGAATCGCTTCAGTGGGGTCGTGCGATCGACAATGCCGAGACCCATCCGGCGTGCGGAGGCTGCTAATCCTGGGCCGTGCGCGAACAATTGATTCAGCCCGTCGATGAACCCGAGCGCGAGCGTATTCTCGCTCTTTCTCCAGCGCTCGTACTTGCGCAATACGCGCCGCTCGCAAAAGGTGTCGTGACTTGCGCCATCGGCGAGCGCATCGGCAAGCACTTCGATCAATGCCGCGCTATCGAGAAAACCCAAATTGACCCCCTGACCTGCGAGCGGATGCACCGTGTGCGCGGCATCGCCGACGAGTACGAAGCGCTCGGTGCAGTACGCCTGCGCGTGCATCATCCGCAGCGGAAAGCAGGTGCGTTCCGCATCGACGGTAACAGTGCCGAGCACACCGTCGATGGCAGCTTCGAGCTCAATGCCGACTTGTGTGCTCTCATTGTTCACGAGCGCCTGCGCGTGCGCAGGTTTCGTGGTCCATACGATCGAGCTGCGCCCGTCTGCCAAGGGCAGGAAAGCGATCGGACCGTTCGGTAAGAAGCGCTGCCATGCTGTTTGCCGATGCGGCAACTGCGTCCGAACGTGCGTCACGAACGCGGCTTGTTCGTAATCGCGGCCGGTCGTGTCGATGCCCGCGAGCTTGCGGCTGATCGAATCAGAACCATCGGATCCGACGGCAAGCTGCGCGGTATAGCGGCGCCCATCTCCAAGCGCGAGCTCCGCGCGTTCGGCGTCGACATCCAAGCTGGTGAGCTCGCCTTGCAGCACCGTGACCTTGTCCCGGAAGGCACGCGAGGAATAGATCGCCCACAGAACGCGTCGGTTCTCGAGGATGTGTCCAAGGTTTGGCTCGTTCGTGCTCGATGCCGAGAACGCAATCGAGGCCTCGCCACGTGGCTTACCCGCGGTGTCCCAAACCACCATCTCTGAATAAGGCGACTTGTGCTTCGAGTCGATCAGGCTCCACGAGCCGAAAGATTCGAGGATGCGCTCGGAAGCACGCGAGACCGCGGAGACTCTCAGATCGACCTCGTGGTCCGACGGCGGCATCGAGGGCGGGCGCGCCTCGATCAAGGCAATGCGCATGCCCGCGAACACGGGATCGGATGCCGCAAGGGCGGCCGTGCAGGCACCCACGAGCCCGCCACCGATCACGACGATTCCGAAATCAGTACGCATGTTTGAGTGGCGCACCGCGCGTCAGGCGCGGGATGCGTCCTGCCGCACCGGATGAAAGCTGAGATAACGCGTCTTTCGCCATGGGCATCAGATCGAAGGCCAGCATGCCTACATTGCGCAACATCTTCACTGGAGCGAACGGTTGCGTAAAAACACGCACGAGTCCATCCGTGAAGCGCACGATGTTACTCCGATCTGCCTCGCGCCAGTCGCGATAGCGCTGCAACCACAGGCCATCGCCGGAATCGAATGCGCTTCCTGTTTCCTGCTGGGCGTCTGCAAGAACCTCGGCAAGAGAGGCCGCATCGCGTAATCCCAAATTGAATCCCTGACCTGCGATTGGATGCAGCGCTTGGGCCGCATTGCCGACGATCGCAAGACGCTCGGCCACGTGATCCTCCGAGCGCGTGAGCGCGAGCGGATAGCACTGCCGAGCCCCAACGCGGGTGAAGCGCCCGAGGCGAAATCCGAACGCGTCTTGTAACCGAGCCAGGAACGCTTGATCGGAACACTCGGCGATTGCACCGATCTCATTCTTCGCAAACGTCCAAATCAGCCCTAAGCGTCCATCCGACATCGGTAGCAACGCAAGCGGCCCTGCGCTCGTGAATCGTTCGTAGGCCACGTGATCATGGAAGCGTTGCGTAAAGACGTTCGTGGTGAGCGCGACTTGCTCGTAATCCCAACTTTCGCTCGTGACGCCGGCAGATTCGCGCAACATCGAGCGCGCGCCGTCTGCCGCAACGACCAGCTTAGCGCCGACCTCGGCAGTGTCTTCTTGCCCGACGTGCCTGTAGCGCAAACGCTGTAATCCATCTCGCAATTCGAGTCCCACGATCTGCGCAGGCGCGATCGTGCGCACCATCGTGTCCGCGAGACGGCGCCACAGGCCAGCTCCCATCGTGCGATTCGTGATCACGTAACCGAGCGCCTTGAGGCCGAGCTCGCGTGCGTCGAGCCTTGCGAAACCGAAGCGCCCCTGGTCGGATACATGAATGCGCCGAATCGGGGTCGCTTCGCGCTCGATGAGCGGCCACACACCAAGAGCTTCGAACGCCCTGCGGCTGCCGTTCGAGAGCGCTGTCGTTCGCTCATCGAAGCTTGGCTGGTCGCGACTATCGAATGAAGACGCTTCGATGAGCGCCACCCGTAAGTCGAGCTCGGAGAGCGCGAGGGCGAGCGCAGCGCCGACGAGACCGCCACCGCCGATCGCAACGTCGTATATTTCTGCGCCTGTGATGCTCATAGGCTGATTGTGGCGCCCTAGTGTGCGTTCGATGCGATCACATGCGCATCCGACGGGGCGGACATCAATGCGCCATCCATTTCTCGATTGCCTGGGGCTCTTTCAAGAGCGCAGCAGTGAGCACTTCATTACCGTCTTTCGTGACTGCAACGTCATCCTCGATCCGCACGCCGATGTTCCACCATCGTTTCGGAACTCCCTTCGTGCCTGCCGGGATGTAGATGCCTGGCTCGACGGTGAGCACCATGCCGGGCTCGAGAACACGCCACTCTTCGCCTAGCTTGTAGTCGCCGACATCGTGTACGTCCATGCCGAGCCAATGACCCGTGCGATGCATGAAGAAGGTTCGATATGCACCCTCCTTGATGAGATTCGGCGTCTTGCCTTTGAGCAAACCGAGCTTCACGAGCCCTTGCGTGATGACGCGAACCGCGGCGTCATGCGGCTCGTTCCAATGATTGCCCGGTCGAGTCTTCTCGATCGCCGCATACTGCGCTTCCAACACGACCTCGTAGATTGCCCGCTGCTCTGGACTGAAGCGTCCGCTGACCGGGAAGGTTCGGGTGATATCGGAAGCATATAACTCGTACTCGCACCCGGCATCGATGAGCAGGAGGTCGCCCTCGCGCAGCTCCGCATCGTTTTCGTGATAATGCAGGATGCATGAGTTTGCACCGCCCCCCACGATGGGGTGATAGGAAATGTCGGCTTTGTTGCGGTGGAACTCGTGCAGCAATTCCGCCATCACTTCGTATTCCATGCGCCCGGGACGCACGAATCGCATTGCTCGCTTGTGTGCTGCGACGGCGATACGCGCCGCGTGCCGCATGGCATCGAGCTCGGGTCGCGACTTGAACAACCGCATGTCATGCAGGAGGTGGTCGAGCGCGACGAACTCCTGAGGAGGTTGGATACCCGTCCGTGCTCTCGCCTTGAGGCCGTTGACCCAACCGATGACACGCTGGTCGAACTCGGGATGGATGCCCATCGTGTAATAGACGCGTGAGCAGTTCTCCATGAGTCCCGGAAGGATGTCGTCGATATCGCCAATCGGGAATGCATCGTCGGCGGCGTAGTCGCGCGTCGCTCCTTCCGGACCTGCGCGACGACCGTCCCATGTCTCGCGGACCGGATCGCGATCTCTGACGAACAGCACGTACTCGGCCTGCGCACGCCCGGGGATCAATACGGCCACCGCGTCCGGTTCCGCGAAGCCCGTCAAGTAATAGAAGTCGCTATCTGGCCGGTAGTGATAGCTGACGTCGCTGTTGCGGGCTTTCTCGGGGACCGCAGGAAGGATGGCAATGGCGCCGCGGCCCATCATCTTCATGAGTCGCCGACGGCGGCGATCGAATTCGTCTTTGCGCATGCGGCTCGTCAATGCTCCCGCTTTTTCGAATCGCGCGCGTGATAGAGCTCGTCGTGAATCAGTTGCACGCCCGCGCGGACGTACTCGATCACATCCGAATACGCCTGTTCCTGCTCTTCATCGTCCTGATCGACCTCCACGCTTGCACGCCCGATGTGGGTCAAGTCGCGGAGAATCTCATCGACGTTGGTCGGAAGCTCGTCTGGCTTGACAGGCTCCCCCGTTCCGAAGCCATACAGGAAACCCTGACACCACTGGGACAAAGCGCGTGCACGATCCTCCAGGGACGCCTCGTCATCGGGAAGGAGCGGCTGGAACTCCATCTCATCGCCGCGTAACGCTCGCACGGTATCCTCGAACAAGAGCTTGAGAGGCTCGCGCGCATCCCCAAGATCGGCGACATCCGGCACGATCTCGTCCAGCCAGTTTTCGATGGGGTACTCCGCGGAAGCGCACAGGGCGCCGCACAAGCAACCATGGCTTTCCGCTGCGGGAACGGACGAGCGCAGCTCGCCCAGTACTTTCGCAACTTCGGGAAAGGTGACGTGCAACATGTCGCTTATGTTAGCACTGCCCCGAACCTCGCCCAGAACCTGGTTTGACCGGCTCTCCACGCGGCCTTCATAATCGTGCGAAATCGCACCGGGCCTCCAACTTTCCTGCTATCTCGGGATGGCCTGCGAACGACACCGACCGGCCACACCGTTGGCGAGAAGAGCATGAGCGAACCACAGACGAAAGCCAGCGTCGAGATGGAGCTGAAGCAGCTCGAAACACGCGTCGACACTCTCGTCGCAATGCTCGCGCAGCTCCAAGAGGAGAATCGCGCGCTGCGACAGCGCATGGACTCCATGATGACCGAGCGCGCGACGCTTCTGCAGAAGAACGAGCAGGTTCGCGCTCGAGTCGAAGCCATGATTGGCCGCTTGAAAGCGATGGAGCACAGCGCATGAGCGATCGCATGGTTCGAGTGAGCGTGCGCATCTTGGAAAAGGAATATCAGGTCGCATGTTTACCGGAGGAACGCTCCGAGCTGCTCGATTCGGCGGAGTACCTCAACAGCAAGATGCGTGAGATCCGCGATTCGGGCAATGTCGTGGGCTTGGACCGCATTGCAGTGATGGCGGCTCTGAACATCACGAATGAGCTGCTCAAGATGCGCGGTCGCGGCGAGATCGTGGACGCGGATGTCGGCAACAAGATCCGCCAACTCCGCGAGCGGGTGGAGACTGCCCTCACTCGCGGACGACAGCTCGACCTGTGACGCACTCGATCTGTGACTCAATCGATTCGTAGCTCGCTGAACTTTTCGAGGAGTCGTTCGTTACAGAAGCAGGCCATGGGGAAAAGTCGAAACGCGACACCCCGGGTACTGATAGAATTGCTATGGCGCTGCCTGCGGTGTTCGACATGTGTCGGGTTACCTCTCGACCCTAAAGTTAACACCCCAGGGATTCGGTCTCGCGGTAGAACTGTGCAAACCCGCTTCGGGCGGGAAGCCTTAACTGCCGCGGCTGCGTCCCACCTATTGCTCCGTGTCGAGAGCAATGGCTCATGACGGCACAGGCGGGTAGCGCCTCTTCCCCTTCTCTGCTCGAGCGCGATCGGATCAGGCGCGAGCTTCGCGCACAGCGCCGAGAACTGTCACCTGCGTTTAGATCGCATGCTGCGGTTCGCTTCGCACACCTCGCGGCGCGCACACGCTTGCTGCGCCCACACCTGCGTGTCGCGTTCTACGTCCCTTTCGGTGGTGAAGCCGACCCGAGCGAGTTGATGCGCCGGGCTCATCTTCTGCACTGCGCGCTATTCCTTCCTGTGATCGCCGACTTCCGTCGCAATCGGATGCGCTTCGTACCCTTCCATGCGCCCGACGAGCTCGTCACGAATCGCTATGGCATCGGCGAACCGATCGGATCGTTGCAGCGAGCAGTGCCAGTGCGAACGCTGGACCTGATCTTCCTGCCCCTGGTTGCGTTCGACACATACGGTTCGCGGATCGGCAGCGGTGCCGGATTCTACGATCGCTGCCTTGCGCATCTGCACCGCAACCGACGCTGGCGCAGGCCAAAGCTCGTCGGGTTAGCCTATGACTTCCAGCGCGTCGATCGCATCGCGACGCAACCTTGGGACGTGCCCCTCGATGCAGTGCTGACCGAGAGAACGCTCTACAGAGCCCCGTGACAGAGTGACGAGGTGACGGAGTGAGGAAGTCAGAGGCATACGCTACGCATTCTGACCTCGCCGCTTCGTCACTCCTCGTCACTTCGTCACTTCACGTTAAGAGGACCCAATGAACTACTGGTTGATGAAATCCGAGCCCTCCACCTTCGGTATCGACGATCTCGCGCGCGCGAAGAATCGGACGACAGGCTGGGACGGCGTTCGCAACTATCAAGCGCGCAACTTCCTGAAGGAGATGAAGAAGGGCGATCGAGCCTTCTTCTATCACTCGAGCTGCGACGTACCCGGCATTGCCGGCATCGTGACCATTGTGCGCGAAGCGTATCCCGATCAAACCGCATTCGATTCGAAGGACGACCACTACGATGCCGACAGCGATCCCGAGAACCCACGTTGGTATGCGGTCGATGTGAAGCTCGAGGAGAAGTTCGTCCAGGTGCTCTCACTGGAAAAGTTGCGAGCGCACGATAAGGGAAAGTTGAGCGGCATGGTGTTGCTGAAGAGAGGCAATCGGTTGTCGATCACACCCGTGACGAAGACCGAATGGGCGTTCATCAACGCACTCGCGAAAGAACATCGATGAGAAGTCCAACAACAAATTCGCATACGCCTCTTGCTTGCCATTTTCAATTTATGTATATACTGCGCCCGGACTAACTCGACATGGAGATCCATTACTATGGCAACTAAGGCAAAGAAATCGTCCAAGAAGAAAGGCGGCAAGAAGAAGGCTGCTAAGAAGAAGTAACAACTCTTCTGGATGATGATGATGAAGACTGTGCCCGCGAAAGCGGGCACAGTCGTTTCCGGACCTAGAAAAATAGATACTTTGTGCACTCCCTCGTCTCGGAGATCGAGTCATGAGCATCGATCAAAAGAAGCAGTTCGCTGCCGAAGCTGCCCTCGCATACGTACACGATGATGACCTCATCGGTGTCGGCACCGGTTCCACTGTGAAGTGGTTCGTAGAGGGAATGGCCGCGCGCAAGTTGCGCATTCGGGGTGCCGTATCGAGCTCCGAGGCCACTTCTGCTCTATTGAAGAAGCATGGATTCGACGTTCTCGAGCTCAATACGACGGGGGAGCTGCCGTTGTACGTCGATGGCGCAGATGAAGCAGATCATCACCTCCGACTCATCAAGGGAGGCGGTGCGGCCCTCACCCGAGAGAAGATCATTGCGGCGGCATCGCACCGCTTCGTGTGCATCGTCGATGATTCGAAGCTCGTTGAGGTGCTCGGTCGCTTTCCATTGCCCGTCGAAGTGATCCCGATGGCACGCTCGTACGTCTCGCGCGAGCTCGTTCGCTTGGGTGGACGACCCATCTATCGCGAAGGCGCGATCACGGATAACGGTAATCAGATCGTGGATGTCCACGATCTCAAGATCGTGGACCCGAAGGGCTTGGAAGCGACGATCAATCAGATCGCGGGCGTCGTCACGGTGGGGTTGTTCGCGAAGCGACCTGCCGATGTGCTGATCTTGGGTACCGATGAAGGCACGCGGACGATCGAACTGAATGGGAAGGTGCGTTGAGGTGTCCCATCGACCAGATCATTCGCGATCGGTCTTTCTATCTCATCATCCCGACGAGGTCGGGGTCCAGACCTCGACTCACTCACGTTCGTGAGTCGATGACAACGTTGGTCTGTCGAGAATGTTGGCTCAGTGACCTGACGGATCGGTAATTGTCGTTCGCGCGATGGAAGCGATGACACGACAGTGGGGATCGATCCCTCGAATGATGCACCAGCGGCAGAACCGCCGATGCAGCCCGTCAATACCCCTTTCTGGATCGGCCCTCCGCCGGGGTGACGAAAGGATGTGGCCCTGACGGAGTGTGTTGTGGACTCCGCGATCTTGCCCCTGCCGACGCGCTGTTGCGGAGCCGCTTAAAGCCAAGTGCTATCAATCGACGTTGTGAACTCGGAGTACGTGCTTCGGCCGTGCGCTTCGTTCGCTCAGTCATCGAAGCAGCACTGCTGCTTCGATGTTCAAATCGCTCCCGGCGAATCGTCGGCGAATTCGTCGAACCCAGGAGCCTTAGGTTCGCGGCTAGTCCCCTCGCCAAAATTAAAAGGGCCCCGGCTTTGCGGGCCCGTTTGATTTTTGGTGGGGGG
>JAEZFW010000032.1 GCA_023417315.1 Pseudomonadota bacterium | reverse complement strand
GCCTCGAGGCGCGCCGACGCCTGGGCGCTCATTCCACTCGCGCCACCGCAGACTCCGAGGTCGGCTGAATCGAGAGCGTCACCCGTCTCTCCCATGCGTACGCCTCGAGATCGCCTTCGGGCGCCGTAGTGAGATCCTCGCCATGCGCTGAGAGCAGAATCTGCTCAGGTGCGGCACCGCCATCGATCAGCGCCTGCCGCACGGCGTCTGCACGCTCCATCGACAGCTGTAGGTTCTCCTCGGCGTTGCCGCGCGGGTCGGCAAAGCCGTGCAGCTGAACCTGGATCGCCTCATGTGCACCCAGGAGACGTCCAAGCTCCGCAAGTTTCAAGATCGCCTGAGGATCGAGCTCCGCGCGGCCCGTGCGGAACATCACATCCGCATGCAACCGCTTCGCGAGCTCATCGAACATTGCATCGCCGCCGCTGCGCTCGCTTGCTTTCGCGAGCTCGATCCGGGCATCGATCAAATCTTGCTCGAGCTTGAGAGCTTTCAGATTGGCACGCTTCGTGGCCCCCGCGCTGTCGCCAAGAACGCCTCCGATCATAAAGCCCACTGCTGCGCCCACGGGCCCGCCGACGAGCGCACCGGTCGCCGCGCCCGCAAGACCACCCACTCCTTCTTCCTTGGTGAACGAGTTCTTCTCGGCCGCGTGCGCAGCTCCGCTGGTCAATGCAATCGCCACCGCTGCAATCAAAATTTTCTGAGACTTGAATTTGTTCAACATGGTCGCGCTCCTCACTCTCGCCTCGTCGTTGTAAGCGGGCGACGATCTACCCGTGGGAGCTAGTAAAGGCTTCGATCGCGACGCAATCGCGCACGCAGAATGGCGAGGTTGAGAAGGATTGTGGAGGAATGTGGCAGGCGCGCGGGCGCGGCAGAGAAGAAGAGACTCTCGCAAAGCCGCGAAGCCCGCAAAGGGTTAAGACAAGAACAAGATTTTCTGTCGCGGTCCCATCACGCAGAGGCGCGTCCAGGTCTTCGTTGCCAACACTGCGCCCGTGCGTCTGCGCGAGATTATTTTCTTCCTACCTTCGCGGGCTTAGCGTGCTTGGCGAGAGTCTCTGTTCTATCTGGTTCCGAGCCGTCCGTTGACGCAGCGACTACAAGTTGCTGCAGAGATGCCCCCCATCTACCACGATCGTCGATCCGGTCATGTAGCGCGACGCGTCGGATGCGAGGAGCAAGAGAGGTCCGTCGAGGTCTTCGAAGCGCCCGAGGCGGCGTTGTGGGATCCGCTTCAGCATCGCCGCACCTGCTTCGCTTGCGAAGAAGTCGCGACTGATGTCGGTCAGAAAGTAACCGGGCGCTATGCCGTTCACTCGAATGTTGTAGCGCGCGAGCTCGAGCGCCATGCTCTTCGTGAGCTGATTCAGCGCTGCCTTCGATGCAGCGTACGGGGTGATGTGGCCGGCTTGGCGAAAGCTCAGGATCGATTGGATGTTGATGATGCTGCCGCCGCGCTTGTGATCGCGCATGCGTCGAGCGACATGCGTGGCCATAAGAAAGGCGCCTTTGAGATTGACATCGAGTACATCGTCCCAATCGCGCTCCGTCTGCTCGAGCACAGGCTTGGTGATGCAGATTCCTGCATTGTTGATGAGGATGTCGATCGGCCCGAGCGACTCCTCGATCGCGAGCACTGCGGATGCGATCGACTCTTCGTCGCCGACATCGAGCTTGGTAGCGGCTGCGACTCCGCCAGCGGCAGCTATCTCCGCCGCGGCCGCCTGCAGCGTATCGACGCGGCGAGCCGCCAGCCCCACTCGCACGCCAGCTCGGGACAACACGCTGGCGAAGTGCTTTCCAAAACCGCTCGAAGCGCCCGTGATGAGCGCAACCTTGTCGCGTACGTCGAAGAGTGAATCAGTGCTGTGCATCGCGTCGTTCGAGGGCCGCTATTGTGTCGACGGATGGAGGTCCGCCGTGTTGGCCCGAAGGTGCGCATTCTAGTCGCGAATCAACCGCGCCGCCGCAGAGCTTCGCAAGGAGTCGCGACGTCCGCAGTCTGCAGCGCTGCCGCGGCGCTTCAGAGGACGAGGCGAGTCGAGCAATGTGGTGGCTAGGGTGGGACTCGAACCGCGGTACGCGTGCGGGAGTCAGCCCCTAGTACATACAAGGACTTGCAAAGTTCGAGTCTACACGAAAACGACGGCTATCGTAGCAAGCGTCGTAGCAGTGCAAGACCGCTGATACGCATGCACAAAGGGATCGACATCGTTATGTACATTGCTTCGGCAGGAGCCCGAGCCTTCAGGTTATCGATTCGAACCGCGGACCACACCCCCCCTTCTTTGTCGCTATCTTGTGTCCACCTTCGTCATGTTTGCGTACTTCGCCATTAGCCACTTGAGTCCTTGCGTGTCGAAGTTGACTTGCAATCTGTGATAATCGCCTTTCCCGTCCTCGGCCACTACGCGACCTCTTCCAAACTTTGGGTGAACAACGGTGTCGTTCACTTTGAAGGTAGCTTCGCCGCCACTCTGTGGTTGCGCGGGCTCTGGAACCTGCAGTTGCATCTTGGCTATGACAGCTTGTAGCTGCTGCTCGATCCGTTGAAGGTGTGCTACAGATTCTCGTTCTTCTGGCGCCTTTGAATGAACAACAGTCTTGAACGTTGTAGGAATGGCTGCGAGTGGGTTCTTACTAACCTCCACGATCGCGAGACTGAGATCGCCCTTCAGCTTCGCACCCCATTCAGGGTGGTTCTTGTCATACAAGATGATGCGAATTCCACGCAGATCAAAAGGGACGTCATCGATCGATTGCGAGAGTAGGATCACAGGTTTGCTGAGCGCATGTGCAAGACCGAGCTCATAGAACACGTTTGGATTTCGGCCCGTCAACTCAGCAATCAAAATCTTTGCGTCCTTAATACCGGACCAGATGTCATCCATGATTGTTGTCGGACGGTACAGACTGTCGCCTCTCATTGCGTACAGTCCTTGTTCGTCAAGGACAGGCTTGATAACCCTCAAGTAGTACGTATCGAAGGGCTCGCCAAAAGGGCTTATCACAAAGCAGATGCTGTTCTTGTCCATGTATTGCTGATTCACTCTTTGCCGATACGAGCCTTCTACAGCAAGCCAAGTGCTTGCTTTACTATGCTCACGAATTCCTTCGTATCGAGATCGTAGTTCGGATACGCACGCTTCAACTGATCTAAGGATTCAACATTAACCTGCACGACCTGCATGTGCGGCATATTCAGGTATGCCGTTTCAAATCTCAGGTACTCCTCGTCGATCTGCTTCTTGCTGAGACGGGTGAACAAAATCGTTCGCAGAGTTCGCTCCTTTGTGTTCAGGACGACAACAACAGCCCCACCTTTTGAAGATTTCTTCGATTCAAGATGGTTGACCGCCTTTCCGTATCCCTCCAACTTGGTGATGATGTTGAGATCGTTGCACAGGTCGCGCAACTCTTTGACCAATTCCTTCTGAGTCGAAGGAGTGTCTGGAACATCTGCACATTCCTCACGACGAGCAATCACCGTACCCATCAACTTAAAGAATCGCTTCCACTGAGGATCAGCTTGGTTCTTATCGATGTCCGTTTTCAGCTTCTGTGCTGGGTTAAATAGATCAACAATTTCTAACGCAGTTGCCCAGGAGTGCTGCACACGAGTTCGTAACTGAACTTCGATCTTCATTCCCTCGAAGGGCTTGTATTCCTCCAGCTCAGACCTGTAACGGAATACATAATGGATGCTTCGATAGCCGTCAGCCTTCGGCTTATCGATGTAGTTGTCGGGCTCGCCTTCCATGTAACTGCGTCGTGGGTCAGGCTTGGCGGCGCGATCCATGTAGGACCTGTGAACCTTATTCAGCCGACTGAGGTCCTTGAGGATGGCTCGGCATCCACCAATGTCTTGAATCTGTGTCAGCCGCATTCGTTCCAGTTTCGGAATGATGGACACGATGCGTTTTGATCGCTGGACTACGATGGCGGATGAATCGGTGTGACGTGCCCTCGTTCGTAGGGTCATCATGATTGCGTGTAAGGGATATCGGTGTGCCGCACGCCAATCACCAACAATCTCCAAGGCAGAGTTCAAGTCTTCGGTCGATACACCTTCCTTGAGCAGGGTCTTCCCAGCCTTGTTGTAGATGCTTCGATCCTCGTACATTGGCGCAGACCACTTCATCGTCTTGTCCTGCTCACCAGTTGGCGCAATGTAAATCCTACCAGCACAGTATCGCCCATGGGGCAAGATCTCACCCGCGCGGGATGGCAACTCGAAGAGCGCACGTTCGATGCTCGGTTCATCCGGCGTGGTTCGGTCCGCTGGTACGTTCAAATCGTTCCTATTGCGCCGCATAGGGAGTAGGCCCCGGCCCCACAGTGTCATTTTCCAGTGTGAGATAGTTCACTCGCCGCGTGCAGCCTGTGGCTGACGCGTATTTCTCGACGAATATCTAGTTATTCGTGCGATGCGTTTGCGAGTGCGCTGCTAATGTCTGTCGCTGATTCGTTCACGGAGGAATAGAAGATGTTGGTTCTCACGCGAAGATATGGCGAGTCAATCCTGATCGGCGAGGACATAGAGGTTTGCGTCTTGGGAATTGACCGCAATCAGGTACGCATCGGGATTCGCGCTCCTGATTTCGTGGAGATTGTTCGCGAGGAACTTCTCACGAGAAAACAGCAGGACGCGGACAACGTATAGGGCCAAAGCTAGCCCGTGGGCGCGCCGGCCCTCGCATCTCTGCAAGCGAGTTGGAAGGCTTCGCCTAAGCGCGCCTCCGCGCTGTCGAGCTTATCGAACCAGTGCCGGTTTCCAATCACTTCCGTATTGCTCAGAAGCTCTTCTAGCAGCCGTAGGTTCTCGCGGATGGATTGAATGCGCACCTTAGCTCTCTCGCGTAGCTGCTCGTGTTGTGCTTTCGTAATCACTGCGGGCTCTCCTTGAGTGCAGCGAGGCGCGCTAGGCGACGCTCTAGCACACCTTGCTGATAGGCAATGTCTGCCTGAGCTTTTGAGATCCGGTGAGGGATTATCACTTGTTGCACGTACGGGAGCACATCAGGTGCCGTCAGTTCCGCTTGATGCATCGGTAGCCGTACTCGGGCATTGCTCAGCTTCGTCTGTGCTTCTTTGACGAGCGCTTCGACAGAGCGCATCTGCTTGGCTCTGATTTCCTCGGGTGTAGGTTCGGGCTTAGGCTTGCGCTTAAGCTTCTGCGCTTGGTAATAGCGCTTCCTCGCGAGCTTCTTTTTCAGCTCTGCTTCGGTGTAGAGACGCGCACCTGGTATCTCTTCGTACTCTTCGCGCCACCAATCAGGAGGCTTCCACTGCTTTACGGGGATGGTTGGACGGCGCTCGCGTCGCGCTTTCGTAAGCGGGTGCTCGTCCCATTCAAATTCGAACATAGGGGGGGTTCCTTGGGTGTGCGCGAGTGCGCTAGGGTGTCGGAGGTGTTCTTCGTCTCCGAAGCGGAACGAACGTGCGCTCCCCTCTGCATGACAACTGCACGAGGGTCACACCATGAAGGGCTTCGGGTTCTATCTACGCTTCGGCCGCGAGTTCGAGCTATCGAGCGAAAGCGGAGATTTTCTGTTGCGTCTAGGGCGGCGGGTTTTCTACTGGTCTCGGTCCTTCGGCTGGTCGACCGAAAACGAACGCTGAACAACGTCTCCCGCGAGGACATGTAAACGAGGGTTCTCCTACTCAGAGCGCACCTTAGCGCGCATCTGTTCAGGCCCTCGAAACACGTCACTCGCAGGAGGGTTGCCGCCGTCAGGAAGACGGTTCACTTGCTCTCTGCCGGCCGCAGAGATGCAATCACTTTTCCCTTCTGAGGAAGCACCGGTCACGACCCCTTTGCGTCGCGCAGCGTACTCGCGCATGTAGTTCGGATGCAGCGCGCGCCAGATTGCGGTCGAGCGGTTGACGCACTGCCGGCACCGGCTCTTGCGTTGTCCGGGGCGGTCGCCTCGGGGCGGAAAGGAGTCGAACGGCAACAATTGCAGACAGCCAGGACATAAACGTCTCAACTCCATTTCAGTGCGTGCCGAGCACGTTTCGGTAAGTGCATCGGATAGAGAGCCCATCGCTTTACGTAGCGCTCTCCTTCCGCGGTCTCGCCGAAAGCGAACCTAGGATCACGGCTAATCGCGTTACGCAATGCTGCTGAGAACTGCGCGTCCGTGAGGTGACGCATGCGATATCGCAGACGCTCAACTGAAGACGGACGGGCGCGGGCTTGATCTGCTTCGACGAGACGCAGCAAAGCGTTCGCCTCCTTCGGTATGTTTACCCGTAGTTGCTTGAGCACTGATTCACCATTCGATTTCAGGTGCCGCAGGTAGCGGCGGATCTAGCGTGAACGTCCGGTTAGGAGCCGGGTCCAGGCCAACAGGTAGAGCACCGATGCTGAAACCTCGGTGTTCACTTGGCGTCTGCTCAGACGGTAATGACATGCGCTCCTCGAGCGTGAGTCCGTCGAAGCCCGTGGACACTGCGGTAACGTTGCCGCTGATGTCCTTGCGATACCTAACGCCCTTCTGCGGGCGGGCCCCTCGCGTGAGCCTTCGGAGCACTCTAGGTGTGAGCGCCATTTACGCAGCCTCCGCGGTAGGGGATGCGTTAGGTGTGGCCCTAGGGGTACGTGAGGGGTAACCGGAGATCTCGTCTCCTTGCTCACGCGTTGCAGTAACCCAGTGGCCTGTACGATTGATGCTCCAGCCCTTGCCGCGCATCTCAGCGGGAGTGAGACACGTGCGAGTAACCGGCTGAAAGCCGCTCACGCGATGCTTGCTGAAAGCGTGCGTGGAGTTGAAATACTCGCCGCATCGACTGCACTTGCACTTGTCGGAGCCGAAAGGGAGCTTGGGGTCTCGCGTGTTCTGCGACGACATGATGAACCTCGTCTTGTAGGGACACGCGCATGAGGTGTTAGTCATGCGCGCGTGGAGTTTGGTGGAAATGGCGAGTTAGAACCCGCCGCGAGCTTGACGACGCTGAGTGAGAATCTCTGCTGCGCGCGCGCGTGCTTCTTCCTCGTCAGCTATCCTCTGCGCCTCGGCTTCGATGTTCTGACGGCGCTGCACTTCGGCAGTTTGCGCCTCCTGCCTGCGCTGTTCGTCGTCTTCGCGCTGGCGGTAGAGCTGCGCGAGCACGCCCATTTCGTACTGGAATGAGCGTTGATACTGCTCGAAGGCAAGCTGTGCTTTACGTCTCTCTTCGCCTTGCAGCACATAGCCGCTCGGCTCCCCTGTCTTCGGGTCGTACGTGAGAGCTTCGAGCGCGGCCTTCTGCCGGTTCCATTCCTCCTGCATCTGCTGTGTGGTGAAGCGGATGTCTCGGCCATCGTCATGAATGCGACCATTGACCGGGAGGCGCTCGCCGTTCATGACCTGCGCTAGCTGTGCATCTAGCTCGCCGAAACCTTCGTGACTGTGACGAGGAATGCTCTCTTCGGGTTGCTGAATCTGACCTGTGCTGATGCGCGCGCCGCTGGCTTCGGCTCTTGCCACCATGCGGTCGATTTCGGCTTGCACTGAAGTGCGGGTGTCATTCGTGTTAGACATTTCGGTTCTCTTGGTTGCTTGCCTTCGGTGTGATCTCCGCGAAGGCTTCGGAGCTGTGCGTTCTCTTCGGGCACGACAAAGGAGCCCGCGCCATCTGCTCGCGTAGCAGTGGCGCAGGACTCAGCCCAAAGAGAACGACGGGAAACGGTTAGTGCGATGACGGATCGAACGGGAGCACGTTGCTTGTGCGCTGTTCGTCATCCATCGCGGAGAAGTCCGGCATCTCGTGTGCGAGGTAGTCGATGCTCTGCAACTCCTTCGCAGGTCGGTTGATACCGTTGAGCTTCAGGAATGCGATCACGACCGCGAGCATGCGCGGAGTGAGTGGTTGACCAGTATCGTGAGAGTGGCGCAGTGCTCGAAGGAGAATCTTCGCGAGCAGGCCGTGCAGCTCGTCGACTTGCTCGACTGTTCCGCGCCCTTGCGTCACAGGTAATTCGGTTTTCTGTTTCTTTCGTCTTGCCATGATGGTTCGGGGATCGATTGGAGGTGAAACCTGCGAGCAAGGAGGCGCGCGAAGGCGTAGCGAAGGTGTAGGTAGCGGGGCGGGTGTGATCTCGTCTCCTACCGCGCGCGTTTCACCTCAGGTCACACCTCAAGCACACATCGGGCGCACTCGCGGCGCACGACAGGTCACGGCTTCGCCGTTATCGACCGTGCGTGAAGGAGGAGTACTGAGGGTTAGCTAGTCGCGAAGCTTCGGTGCAGCTTCGAGTGAGACGACTAGCGCGTTGAGCGCTGCGCTTGCTTCATTGCTTCGCAAAGATCCGACCACGAAGAAGGGCAGCACTGAGGAGAAAGCATCTGCTGCACACCAGACGTGCACCTTGCGTGCTCTCGAAATCTGTCGTCTGGTGCGCTAGATGTGTTCCCTTCAAGACTATTCTTTAAGGGAATAGGAAGTAGATGACCCCAAGTGTCAATTGGGTCAGACCTTCAGCTACACCTAGGTCCTCTTAATGTAAGGACGATGCGTCCGCGCCGGCGTGTCATTCACTCAGCGCGAAGGCATCACGGAGAGCAAGCTGCTTTTGCATACTCGCACGTGTGATTTCCGCAAGATGCAGTCCGAGTCTCGCCTTCTCCAGTTTCTCCCGCAGGCCCGCTGCGGTTTCGCCGTCGGCATCACGTAGCCCGTCTTCCCATATCTCGATCCATTCGCGGCGACTGAGGATCGATTTCTCCGTAGCAGTCAGGCGCGCTTCAAGCGACATCGGTCCCTTCCGAGGGCGAGGCTTCACGCGGCCTTCGGCCCGCGCCTTGCGCTTGCGGAGCGCGTCCTTGCTTGGGGTTGTCATGATCGTCGTCCAAAAAAGCGTTTGGTGGTTTGGGAGATGTCCCCTATATAGGGCATTGCGTCCTCGTAATCGCAATTTCACAAGATCGCTCAGGTACTTAGACCGCGCCTTCCTTGGACCTTCCTTCGTACGTTCTGAGGGTGCTTTCCGCTCTGCGCAATCCCTCTCGGGTCTTAGCTATATCGCGGTGAAGGGCGCGGACATCACCGAGGTTCACGCCCCCTTGTGTCGCTAGCTCTTCCAGCTTCGCGAGCTTCGCGCGCCTTGTCTCGATTGATTTCTTGGTCGCCGCAATGTCGTCAGCAAGTGTTCGCGGGGGGCGCTTTGGTCGCGGCTTTACTCGCTTCTCAGCTCGCGCTTTCCGCTTTCGCAACGCGTCCTTGCTAGGTGACCGAGGCGCGGGCGGCGGGTTCGCTATCTTTTCGGCTTCACGCTCCGCGTGCTTGAGAATCCACTCAATCAGGTCGTCTAGCTCGTCGGGGTACAGCTTGAATATCTCTCCGTCCGGAGTGATATCGAACTTGACTGCTTCGAAGTCGACCACCTGACCCGCCCCCCTTTCACGCCCTTTGTTCTCCCATATGGGTTCAAACCCGCGTATCGGAGCCAGTAACCCTGTGAGCGCCCCGCCAGTCTTATCGAAGAGCGCGAAGGCGTACTTGAGTGCTCGTTCTGATAACTCCCAGTCCTCCTTCGCGCGCTCTAGCGCGGCGCGCCCGGACGCGATCTCGGTGAATTTCTCCCATGTGCTCTTCATTCTTTCAGCCTATAGGGGACTGCGTCCGGACGCAACGCCCTTAGGGAATCTACGTGACGACGGTCGCGCTTTCGTCGAAATTGGCTATCCGCTTCCGAAGCTCAAGCTCGCGCTCGTGCTGTCCGAGGTGGAAGCGGTACATCTGGTGAAAGAGCGGGAACAGAACCTCGCGAATCATCATCCCTAGGCGAAGCCGGGTCTCTCTACGCACGTACTGCTCGGTGGTGTGGCCGCCGGGAGTCGGACGGCGATCAATCGCGCGCAGTCGAAGCGCAATGCCAGCACATGCGAACGTCAGCCGCGCATCATCGGGGAGCCGGTGGTTCTGCTCGGTCTTGTAGATCCACAGCGCATATAGCGCGCACAGCATTTCGTAAGCGGTCACTCCTCGCGTGTGCAATCGCTGCATCTGATTTGAAAGCTCGACTTCGCGCAGGTCGTACGTCGTAAGCAGCTTGTGTGTCCATTCAAGTGCTGCCTGCACTGCCGGGCGCGAGCGGTATACCTGTAGCTGCTCATCTGCTCGCGCGATCTCCTGCTTGAGCTGAGAGCGGCGGACCATTTTGCCGAGCGGATGCCCGGTACGTGTGAAGCGGTTCTGATGGAGTCTGCAGAAGCGGAAGTAATGCGTTGCCGATGGAGTGTCACAGTCGGGCACTTCGCATATGCGTCTCTTGTTCTTCATTGGGGGAACCTAGGTAACGTGAGGGGCACTGAGTGGTGCCTAGTGTGGATGTGCAGTATCGAGGGAAAAGAAATACGGGGAAGCGCAGGCACGAGCGCGCGAACGCGCTTAAGTACCCTCTGCGATCACTGCAAGGCGCACTGCGGCGCGTTTCACGGCGGGATGCGTCCAGCGTCCCTCAGGTGAACGTGGGGACGGATTCGGAATGCGTCTGCGGTTCAACGCTTCCGCGATGTAGGTCCACGCGTGTCCCTGGGGGACGAGTTCAGCGAGCACTGCTCGAAGTTCGTTTTCGTTAGTGTTCATGTGTTAGCTAGATGTGTTGTCTAACGGCGCATCTATGTGCGTCAGTGGGTTAAGTGGATTCGCGCCCTTTCGCGTGCCCCTTTGATCGTTCGAGCTGCTACAGACGAGCGTAGAGGCGTCGCGCACTCGACCAATACCGAGGTAGCGGGGTGCGGGAGAAGTCGTCCCGTTGCTCGCGCGTGGAGGCTCAGAATTGAAGTCTCATGTGGAGCCCTCGGGTGCACTCGGGTGACACCTAGGGCGATCTCTCGCGCGAGTGTGTGAGTTAGGGCTTCCCTCGCCCGCTTACAATGTCTTATCGTCCGTCGGGAGTTTGTAAGCCCTAGGACGCCGGCGCTCCTCCGAGCATCCTTTAATGTAGGTTAAAGCCATGAGTAGTCCAGCAGTTGCCTACCTTCGAGTCTCAACACAGCAGCAGGGACGCTTCGGGCTCGGCATGGAGGCTCAGCGCGAGGCAATCCGCGCGTTTGCGACGCGGGAGGGCTTCAAGGTGTCCCGATGGTTTACCGAGGTGGAGACTGGCAAGGGCTCCGATGCACTCGACAGGCGCCCGGAGCTACGGTCCGCACTTCAGTCCGCAAAGAAGGAACGCTGCCCTGTGCTCGTCGCGAAGCTCGACCGGCTCTCGCGTGATGTTCACTTCATTAGCGGCATCATGGCGGAGCGCGTCGAGTTCATCGTGACTGAGCTAGGACGCCAAGCCGATCCCTTCATCCTGCATCTGTTCGCAGCTCTCGCAGAGAAGGAACGCAACCTCATCTCACAGCGCACACGCGCTGGCTTGCAGGCGGCCAAGCGACGAGGGACGAAGCTCGGCATGCGCAGCAAGGGCAAGAGGGAAGCGCACGCGATGCAGAAAGCGGGCGCACAGGCGCAGGCTGAGGAGGCGCTGAAGTGGGCGAAGAAGAACCGATGGGCTATCGAGGGGGCACTGAAGGAAGCGGGGTCGCTCCTCGGGGCTGCTCGGTTACTTAATGAGCGAGGCACGCAGACGCCAAACGGCGGGCAGTGGCACGCGTCGAGCGTTGCGAACGTCGCACGAAGGCTCGGCCTTAGGGACTGATGCGGAGAACCCGAGGGGGTACGGGGGGATTCGGCGCGGTTCGATCTATCGAGGGGGCTTCGAAAATTTCCGCCAAATTCGCTTGCCGGAGAGAGCGTGCCTTCTAGTTAAACATGCGGCAAGGAAGAGTGCATTGCCGGTCTCGAAAGGATCGCTGCGATTTTCGCGTGATACACATCTATAGTATTGTTGATAACTTCGGCGCAGGCAGTGAAATTGCGCTGCTCCTCAGCGGCCAGAATTTCGATGACGATGCGCTGAGCTGTCGGTTCATCCAAGGCATGGCCACACATCTCAATTACCCGCCACATCACAAACCACCTGTTGTGACTACAGCCCAAGTCCGCAGCAGCCAGAGCCGCGTCTGCCCTTAGACCGATCGAACCTTGGTTGAATATGGCAACGAGTCTGCGCGCTACTACATCGCAGTAGTCGAAATCGAATCCCCCACGAGCCCATGCGCAGTACAACTTCGCAAGCTCTGACCAGCGCTCCGTACTGATTCGATGCAAGGCAGCTAATACGTCTTCCGAAAGCGCGGCATAAACTGGCCAAACTTCATCACGACTATTCGCTTGCGACAGGAAGCGAGCCATCTCGTCGATGTGCTCAGGCGTTGTAACCTCACCGGACTCCAACCTTCGGACCCACTCTTTCGCCTGAGGGGTGGGTTCCACATTCGTAGGTGCCGCGTGCACGGTTACTAGTGCATCGCGCAGGCCCTTGACGCTGCGGAACCGTTTCTTCGGATCGATCTCCGTGCATCGCTCTATCAGAGCCCCTAGCGACGAACCACAACGTGCCTGTTGGTACGGCACGCGAGCCCCGCCGTCGTAGATATCGTGAAGAACGCATCCGAATGAGTAGATATCTGAGGCGAAGCTTGCGTCCTTGAAGTCACGCCGCTGCTCCGGTGCGCAGTACATCTCGGTGAAGAAGCCGTGATAAGTCGTAAATCGTTCGGTCTTGTCCGAGGGTGGGAGGATCAACCCGAAATCTGAGAGCTTCCACCGGCCCTCGTGGAAAAGCACGTTTTCCGGCTTCACATCCCGGTGCACGAAATCGTGCTCATGCAGCCATTCGAGAGAATCCAGAATGTCCAAGAGCGCTTGGAACGGAATCGTGCCCGCGAGTCGAGAGATTCTGATCTCGCTGGCTAGATTTGCCTCCGCCAGCGGCATGAGAAATGAAGGCGCATCCGAATCCAAATCAAATGAGATTATGGGGATGAACAGTTCGTGAGGCAGGTTCGACTGATACTTGACCTCGCGGCTGAAGCGGCGAACGAGCTTCTCACGACCGACAGCATTCACAATGTCATCGAGCGGCGAGAACACCTTCCGAGCGGCGATCGTGCCATCTTGGAGCTGGACCTTCTCGACCCGTCCGAAGCCGCCCTTTGCAATCTCAGCCAGTACGTTGACCATTACAGGTGCCTGAAGCGCTCGCACTCGGTTCTGCCCTGAGGTAATTCTGAGTGCCGACCGGGGATCCCGGTAATAGGACACAGCATGGCCCGCCGCTCATCGATTTGATTACGCCCCATCACCATGTGCCGGTTCGGTGCCCGAACGGCCCGCGCTTATGACGAGTGGCATGCACAAGTGCGGTCCACTTTACTTCGCCCACCCATAGTAAACACAGGCAGCCCGCCCGAATGCTGTGAGAGCAGCGCTACCGTGGTGTTGGAAGTCGCCGAACCACTGAATGAGGTTGCGAGCCTGCAACATCGTAATGGTGTGCTCGGTCTTCAGCCTCGATGAGCCGAGCGTGCTCTGGATGGGGTTAAACCAAACAGTCGCACCGTCCGCCGATGCAAGCATTTGCAAGACTTTCTTCTCGTCTTCAGTCAGGTCCCTCCATTCCTTCGGTTCGTCCGCTCTCGGTGGTGCAGATGTACTCGAGATTTGGCGGAAGCGAACCACTACGCCCGCCACAAAGAGAAGCACGATGAAAACCGCGACAGCAGCCAAGAAACGTGGAACCGGGACAGGGGACCAGACCCAAGCCCACGCCTTGACTAGACCACTGCCGATGTCTTGCGCGCGCAGCAGCCACCAATCCCGACTCTGCGGCACCAACATCGACACGAACCATGCTAGGAAGGTGGCAATGAGAGTCGATATGACCGGGTGCTCAGTGATTCGGTTGCGCGCCATCCGGGCGTCCTCTTCGGTGTTCTTGGTCGAGAGCTGCCATGTCGCACGGTTTCGTTCTTCTAGGTAGTTCTGATAGCCGACAGAGCGCTGCTTAAGAATACCAGCGGAAAAGATCCACGGCAGCGGATGCCGACATAACTTGCAGCCGTGCGCCGCCTAGATAGACGGAACGTGGAGCCTTCGACCTAGGGTTCACCTCAGAATACCCGAGGAAAGCCAAGCAGCCCACCTATGCGCGCCTTCAGTATCGCGCCCACTTTCGCATAAGTATCACGTGTGAAGGTCGGGTAGCTTCAGACATTCGAAAAGAGTAATTAAGAACACGTGTCGTGCGCAGAATGTCTGTTAGCTATGTTTGTTTGTTTACGATTTGACCGGTCCCGACGCGTGCTCTCTTGACATAGCAACTTCGCGCAGTATTCTTCTTTCTGTCGGATTCGAAAGGGCCACCCTTTTCGAGTACGTATGCGGGCTGGGATGTGCGCACACGGGTAACGTGTCCTCACTACGGTTTCGCTAACGTCTCGAAGCGGGTGGCCCTTTCGACGTTTTAGGGTTCGTACAGTTTGCTTAACTTGTTTGGAACGTCACAGCGCTCGAAGGCGCAAAGGAGGTGAGAACAAAGTGGCTAACAATAAACAGCCGACATCGCGGTTGGCGGGTCGCAATGCTGGGAATGGTCGATTCATCCCGGTAGAGCAGGCACGCCAGCGCCGCGAAACCGCGGTAGTTGAGAGGCTTCCCTTGCCGGGACATGGCGAGGCTAGCAAGGGTAAGAAGTGATTGAGGGGCGCAGCCCCAAAGGAGTGTCCCAATGAGACCCTGTGTCTCAGCCGGTTCTCGCTCATCGGAGCCGGTGGTGAAGGAAGGGCGATACTGAGTCAGCGCCTAGGAAACGTGCTCAGTACCGCCCCGAGGTGAGCACATGCTGGACCGGGAGTACGCTCCCGGTTCGGCGTGTTGCTCAAGTTTGAGCAATATCGCACAACCCTGATCAGGGTTTCTATAAGGAGACGCATCGGCGCTCTGAAAGTGCCGAATCCGTCGCCGATCTTTCGCGTGCTCCTAATAACTATAGCCAGTGATGATTTGGGAGGTCCTTGGCCATGCCGCGCAACCATCTGCTCGCATCTGTCGTCCTGCTCTTGCTTGGTGCTTGTTCAAGAGATGGCGCCGTGCCATCCCCAGCACCTGAGGCACAAATGGCGGGCGAGCCAGGCGTGTCCGGATCCGCATCTACCGCCGAGCAGCTGCCGGCCATCGACACTCAAAGTCCGGACAGCGTCGTACGGAGCTATTGGGCTCTACAAGATTGGGCAGAACGCAATGCAGCCCGGGACGTGCGGTTGGAGCTTGGCGAATCTTTTCGCCAGTACACAGATGCGCGCCGTGCGTTAGGTGGTGGCGAATATGCTGCCAAGACAGAGGAGGAACTGCGGGACATGGCAGACGCCTTCGAGAGCGAACCATCGCGACGTATACAGCAGCGCGACATCATTGAAGTGAAAAACGAGAGCGAGACACGTGCCGTGGTCTTGGTAAAAATCAAGAACGTCACACCACTTCCGCCTGGCTACAAGCTCCACGATCTATTTGCTCCAAGACGAGAGTTTGGAAAGGAAGTGCGCTACATCGTCGAGAGAACGTCGGGCGGTTGGCGGCTCACGCAAGCCTGGTATCGGGACGACCCCGAGGATGCGGAGTGGAAAAAGACGTGGAGCTTGAAAACGCCTTCTTCAAACGCCCCTAGCGATTTCGACTTCTATTACACGGAGCACTAAATTCGGCACGGCCACTCTTCCGCTTGTTGACTTCAGATCGGAGGCAACCGGAGCCGCTCGATCTGCTCCCACAAGCGTGAGGGCATTAACCTTTTCCCATATCGCCCGACTGCCAGTCCCTCGACAGCATGGCCCATCAGTTCGCTAATGACGTGTTCCTGAACGTCCGCCGCTTTTAGCCGAGTGGCGAATGTGTTTCGAAGCGACTCCAAAACGAGTTTGGTCGACTTCTCCGGAAGTGCGCGCTTGAGTCGATTGTTCATTCGCTTCGAAAGCGCGGCGCTCCACTTGCCGCTCCGATCCTGCTCAAGCTCCCAAAGGTTCCCCTCAGGTTTCCCCTTCCGCTCCCTCGCATACGCACGCAGTTCATCCATCAGCGCACTGTGCAGCGGTACGAGCCGCGCGGCGTTCTCGGTCTTGACGTTGCCAGCGGTGGGCGAAACGTCGACGCACCAGACTCCGTCCACCTCCCGCACATCGCACGGGCGCAGCGCCGAGGCTTCCTCAAGTCGCAGCCCGGTGTACGCCATGACTCTCGCGATCCAGTAATGCTCCGGACGCGCCTCGCGCTCTGCCTTCAACAAGCCGAGGAACGCCTTCAGTTGCTCATCGGTAAACGCGTCGCGTGCATCCTGCGCCTTTCCTTCGGCGAACGCTTTCAAGTGATCCGCAGGCGACTTCGCAATCACATCATGCTGAACCGCGTACTTGAAGAGCGATTTCCAAACCTCTAGTCGCAGGTTGCACGATTTGGGCGAGTAACGGTCCTGGTCGTTTTTCTTGTCGGCTGCCTCGATGGTCGCCTTTGGTGTCAGCTTCGGGTAACGCTTGGTGAAATGCGAGGGCATCCGCGGGAGCAGCAAGTAGGCGTCTGTCATGTGCTGCCGCGTCACTTCCCCTATAGGCATATCGTCAAGAAAGTCGATCAGCAGGTGCGAGGCTTGTTCACGCGACGCGAGCGTCTTGCTGGACCAGCTCTGTGCAGTGCCGGTCGTCTTGATGTAGTCGCGGCACAGCTCGGAAATCCGCGGGGTGGCCTTAGGTGTGACCGGAAGTTCCTCTTGGGTCAATACCTTCGCCACGATCTGCGCGCGGCGCATCGGTTTACCGTGGAGCGCGTCTAGCTCAGCGCGCAGTGCGTCAAACTTCGCTTCTAGCAATCGTCGAGCAAGGATGGCTTCGGCGATCTCGCCCGCGTGCGGAAGCAGTTGCCGCGCCTCGGCTTCGGTCTGCGAATAGTCGCCGTGCATGAGCTGCACCTCGATCCTCTGGAGCTGCTCGGCAATGCTATCGACCCACGCGTCCCGGTCAGTCTCGCTCGCGCTCCGAAGGCTCAGCGCAAGGCGCTCTTCGACTTCTTCGAGGCGAGCTTCCAGGTATTCGGTTACGAGTGCGGAGAGTTGAGCTTGAGCCATCGTCCCGGCTGATCGTCTGAGCTGGATGAAGAGCGCCTCGAAATGGTGGCGCCAAAGTGCTTCCCTAAGTCTCGCCTCTCGGGGATCTCCAGTCTGTGTAGATCGCCACAGTTCGCGGCGTCCGATCAGGTCTTGCAGCTCAGCGGGGATGCAAACGCGTGTAGTGAATAAACCCTTGCGGCGGAGCACTTTCGGCCTTCCTCATCGTAGCGCGCACCGTAGCAAGTGCTTGTCTCGATGAAGAAAACCCTATTTTTCTGCGGGTTTTTTCGATTGGTGGCTAGGGTGGGACTCGAACCCACGACCTCGGCATTATGAGTGCCACGCTCTAACCAGCTGAGCTACCTAGCCTTTTCGAGCACGAGCCCCGTGTCGCCAGCAGCGGACCGGAGCTTGGAAGGACGCGCATTGTCTGGAGCGTGCGCCCCGGTGTCAAGGAACGACCGGCGCTGACGCTAGTGCTGAAAGTGACGGAAGTGATGTTGGTGACAAGGCCAAAGGAAGAGTCCTGCCGCAGGCTGGCTTTCTGACCTACATCACTTCCATCACTTTCATCACCTGCATCACTTCGCAATCAGACATTGAACCTGAAGTGCATCACGTCGCCTTCGCGGACGATGTACTCCTTGCCTTCCAACCTGAGTTTTCCCGCTTCCTTCGCACCCTGCTCGCCCTTGAAAGCGGTGAAGTCCTCGTAGGCGATCACTTCGGCGCGAATGAATCCTTTCTCGAAATCCGTGTGGATGACGCCTGCCGCTTGCGGTGCCGTCGCGCCAACCCGCACGGTCCACGCGCGGACCTCTTTCACGCCAGCCGTAAAATAGGTCTGCAGGCCGAGGAGTTTGTAACCGGCGCGAATGACGCGGTTCAGGCCCGGCTCATCGAGTCCAAGCTCCCGCAAGAACTCCTCGCGATCGCCTTCATCGAGTTGCGCGATCTCCGCTTCGATCGCTGCGCACACCGCTACGACCTCTGCGTTCTCTCTTTCCGCGAGCGCGCGCACGGAATCCAAGTGCGGATTGTTCGTGAACCCGTTCTCCGCGACGTTCGCAACGTACATGAGCGGCTTCAACGTAATCAGATGCAGCTCCTGCACCAGCTTGCGCTCGTCCGGATCCTTCACGAGCGAACGCGCGGGCTTTCCGGAATCGAGATGATCACGAAGCTTCTTCAGGAGCTCGCGCTGACGGATCGCATCTTTGTCGCCCGCCTTCGAAGCCTTCTCGGCTCTTTGCAGCCCGCGCTCGACGGTATCCAGATCGGCAAGTGCGAGCTCGGTGTTGATGACCTCGATATCATCGAGCGGCTTGATACGTCCTGCGACGTGGACCACGTCGTCGTCTTCGAAGCAGCGTACGACGTGTGCAATCGCGTCCGTCTCTCGAATGTGCGACAGGAACTGATTGCCTAGACCTTCGCCCTTCGATGCACCCGCGACGAGTCCCGCGATATCCACGAACTCGACGGTCGCGGGAAGGATGCGCTCCGGCTTCACGATGTCTGCGAGCGCCTGCAAACGAGGGTCAGGGACGGGAACGACGCCCACGTTCGGATCGATCGTGCAGAACGGATAATTCTCCGCCGCAATCTGCGCACGTGTAAGCGCGTTGAACAGAGTGGACTTGCCGACGTTAGGCAAGCCGACGATGCCGCATTTGATGCCCATGGCTAGGAAGAAGCAGATAGCGGATTGGGGATAGTGGATAGTCCGAGCACGAAAGATCTCCTGGTCATCTACGCCTGATCGCGCAGATTGAACGATTAACGAACCGAGTCATTTTGGGTGTCCGAGCGTGTTCTGTAGCGCCGCTAGCGGTGCAGCATTCCGTGTCTATCCGCTATCCCCTGTCCGCTATCCACTTCTTTTCTGGTGCAGCCCATTCATCGCCCGTTCCGCTCCGTGCTCGATGAACGTCGGTAACGCATCGAGTGCCTCGGCGACGCTTGCGACGATCTTTTCTTCTTCAGCCGCTGGCGCGCGCTTCAGAACGTAATCGATCACTTGGGAGCGGTCGCCCGGATGACCGATGCCGATTCGCAGCCGCCAGAAATCAGCACCGATGTGCGTGATGGTGTCGCGTAGACCGTTATGGCCGCCGTGACCGCCTCCGAGCTTGAAGCGCGCCTCGCCGATTGGCAGATCGAGCTCATCGTGCGCGACCAGAATTTCCGCAGGCGGCAATTTCATGTAATCCGAGATCGACCGAATCGATAGACCGCTGCGATTCATATACGTGCTCGGCTTGAGGAGCGTGATTTCCTGCCCGCAGAACTGAACGCGACAGATATCGCCCTGAAATCGCGTGTGACTGCGAAAGCGTCCACCGAGCCTTGATGCGAGCGCATCGACGAACCAGAACCCCGCATTGTGACGCGTGAGCATGTGCTCGGGTCCGGGATTACCCAGTCCGACGATCAGTTTGAGTGGAGTGCCTGACATAGATCCAAAAAACGAAAACGGCCGGCCAATACGGCCGGCCGTCTCGCGATCGCAGAATTACTTCTTGCCGCCTTCCTTCTTCGGCGCCGCGGCGGCTGCCGCTGGCGCAGCGGCGGCCGGTGCTGCCGCACCCGCAGCAGGTGCGGCCGCAGCCGCTGCCTCGGCAACCGGAGACTCGACTTCTTCCGCGCGTGGATGATGGATCGAGACCACCGCTTCGTCACGCCCGTGCGCGAGCGAAACGATCTCGACGCCTGCCGGAAGTGGGAGATCCGAAAGGCGTTTGATCTCGTTCATCACCATCTGGGACATATCGACTTCGATGTACTCGGGCAGATCCTTCGGCAAGCAGCTGACTTCGACGTCGTTCAACAAGTGCGACACGACGCCGCCTTGGGTCTTCACGCCCGGCGCGCTACCTGCGCCAGTGAAGTGCAGCGGAATACGCATGCGGATCGGCTCGTTCTCGAGCACGCGCTGCAGGTCCATGTGAAGAACCTGGTTCTTCGCTGGGTGACGCTGCACATCCTTGAGGATCGCAGCTTGCGTCTCGCCGCTGATCTTGAGCGACAAGATCGTCGAGTAGAACCGCTCGTTCACGAGCAACGTGAGCAGGTTCTGGTGATCGAGGATGATCTGACGGGGTTCTTGCTTCCCGCCATAGAGGATCGCCGGAACTTTCCCGGAACGACGCAGGCGGCGGCTCGCACCCTTCCCCTGCACGCCTTCCCGAGGATCGGCGACGAGTTCGAATGAGGTTTTCATGAAAGGACTCCAACACAAGTGATGGAGGTGATGGAAGTGATGGAAGTGATGAAGGCCAGACACTGCCTTCAACGCTCCACCTCTCCAACAACTCCGATAATCCGATCCCCGCTTCGCGACCAAAGCCGAGGACCGTCTCCATGATGGCGCGACTTCGGGATGAACGATGAGGCTCTGGCCTACATCACTTACATCACCTACATCGCTTCCATCACTAATCGATATACAACGAGCTCACGCTCTCCTCGTCGCGGATGCGGCGCATCGTTTCGGCCAGCAATCCTGCGACGGACAATTGCCTGATCTTTCCGCACCGCTTCGCCTCTTCGCTCAGCGGAATCGTGTCGGTCACAACGAGCGCATCGAGCTGCGACTTCGTGAGTCGTTGCACCGCCGGCCCCGACAACACAGGGTGCGTGATATACGCCAGCACCATTTTCGCGCCAGCCTTCTTCAACGCCTCCGCTGCATGACACAGCGTTCCTGCGGTGTCGACCAGGTCATCGATCAGCACGCACGTCTTGCCTTCGACCTCGCCGATGATGTTCATCACCTCGGACTCGTTCGGTCGCGGACGACGCTTGTCGATGATCGCGAGATCCGCATCGTCGAGGCGCTTCGCCATCGCACGTGCGCGAACCACACCGCCCACATCGGGAGAGACAACGATCAAGTCGTCGTACTTCTGCTTCCACACATCGCCCAGCAGCACCGGCGATGCGTACACGTTGTCGACCGGAATGTCGAAGAACCCTTGCACCTGGTCCGCGTGCAGATCCACCGTAAGCACGCGATCGACCCCCGCGCTCGCAATCATGTTTGCAACCAGCTTCGCGGTGATCGGCACTCGCATCGCGCGCGGCCTGCGATCCTGTCGCGCATAGCCGAAGTAAGGAATCACAGCAGTGATCCGCGCCGCTGACGCACGCCGACACGCATCGACCATCACGAGCAATTCCATGAGGTGATCGTTCGCTGGCGGCGAAGTCGGCTGCACGATGAACACATCGCGACCGCGCACGTTCTCGAGCAACTCGACCGTCGTCTCGGAGTCGCTGAATCGACTGACCGCTGCGCGACCGAGCGGCACCATGAGATGACGCGCGATATCGTGAGCGAGTTGCGGATTTGCATTACCCGACAACACGGTCATCGTCGAACGATCGGCCATTGAAGCTCCGCAGGCGGTAGGCTTTAGGCTGTAGGCTGGAGCCAGAAGAGCGAACGTGAGCGCCTCTTGCTAAAGCCTACAGCCTACGGTCTACAGCCTCATGTTTGTTTGGCTGGGGCGGAAGGATTCGAACCTCCGAATGGCGGGATCAAAACCCGCTGCCTTACCACTTGGCGACGCCCCAATCTTCTCAAACTCCATTTTGCCCACAGCACGGCGGCGCGCCCGCTCAGGCGGCAGCCGATTCCTCGGCAAGCCGATCGAGCAACGGCGAGCGATTCATGCTGCGAACGACGAATCCGGTCCAACGCGCGGGTAACTGCGCCCGAGCGGCTTCGGCCGCGCGCTCATCGGGCATGGATGCGAACACGCACGCACCCGTGCCGGTCAAACGAGCCGACCCGAAATTCCCTAGCCAATCAAGCGCTTCGGCGACCTCAGGATAGCGTCTGCGCACGGTGGAAGTGCAGTCATTGCGGCCACCCCCCGCGAGAAAGGCGCGTATTGTCATGACCGGGGAATTACGTGTCAATTCAGCGGCCTGAAAGATCTCAGCCGTGCTCACATTGGCTTGCGGTTTCACGACGAGAAACACGCTCTCGGGATACTCCGCGCAGGCCAGTCGTTCACCGACACCCTCCACCCAGGCGGCGCAACCTCGAACGAACACAGGCACGTCCGCGCCGAGCTTCAATCCGATCTCGGCGAGCGCATCGACGCCAAGCTCGATGGCCCACAATCGATTCAACGCGACCAGCACTGTGGCCGCATCCGAGCTCCCCCCGCCGAGGCCCGCCTGCATGGGAATTCTCTTCTTGAGCGCGATGCCGACGCCGCGCTCGATTCCGGCAGACTTCGCTAGCAGTCGTGCGGCTCTGACGCAGAGATCTGTCTCCGGTGCGACCTCGTGCGGCCCTTCGATCCGCTCGATGACGCCAGGAGTTCGGCGCACGAAATGAAGCTCATCGCACAAGTCGATGAACTGCAGTGCCGATTGCAGGAGGTGATACCCATCGTCGCGTCGACCCACGATGTGCAAGCAGAGGTTCAACTTCGCTGGCGCTGGCCAGCTTTTCGAGCCGCCAAGCGACTCTCGGCCGCTGTCGCTCATCGGTCGAAAGACCAGCGATCCACGACGATACGGACCTGTGCCTCGCCGCTCGCTGCGCGAATGCGCCGCGGCAGGCGCGCGCCGAACTCATCCGAGTACTGGTACTCGATGCGCCAGCCGTCCTGTTCGAGCAACGGCATCTCGCTCTTAGGATCGGATAGCCAGACGTGGTCTCCAGGTGCGGGCACGCCGAGCATCCAGTAGCGAAGTTTTCCGGCAGGAACCGCCGTGCCGAGGCGCGCTTCGAGCTCGGTCCAGGCGTGCTCGGCTTGAAATACTTGTCCGTCGCCCGTCTCCAACTGCACATCCGGTGATGGACCCGAACCCGACATCTGCAGACGAACACTGCCGATGCCGACTGGGCCGCGGATCTGAACGTTGGCGCGATCTTTGTGCTGCTCCCAGGCGAAAGACCCTGATCCGCCGTTACCCGCACCCGATACACCCATGCGTCCGCGCGCCTGCCAGTGCGCAAGCTCGGACAAGTCCTCGGGAAGCGCCATGCCCGTGCGCGTCGGCGCGCCCGCGCAGCCTGCAATCGCTAGACACAACGTGAGGGAAGCCAGGACTCCAATTCGCGATCGCATCGACGGATCCATCACTCGCGGTTCGAGTCGAGCTCCTGCAGCTGTTTCTTGAGCTCATCGTTTTCCGGATAGCGCTCGATGGCTCGCATGAGCACCTCACGAGCCTCGTCCTTGCGGCCGAGCGATACCAGCACGGCGCCGATATGCAGCTCCACTTCAGGATCGCTGATTCGCCGTCGCGAATGCTCGAGATACTTGAGCGCCTCTTCATCGCGTCCGACCCGATGCAACGCCCATCCCATGCTGTCCAGCACCGCGCCGTTGTCGGGCGTCAATTGCAGTGCCTGTTCGATCGATTCCAAACCTTCGCGATGATGCCGAGTGCGATCGACGAGCGTGTACCCCAGCGCGTTGAGCGCAACAGGGTCGCCCGGACGGTCCGCGACGATCTTGCGCAACTCTCGGATCGCATCGTTGACGCGATCGCTCGATTCGAGCTGGAACACGCGCGCGAATCGCAGATCGACTGCATCGGGATATTTCTCCAATGCGGCATCGAGAGTCGCAAGCGCCCCCTCGGTGTCTCCGTGCTCTGCGAGTAACGACGCGCGCACTGCAACCGTTTCGATACGAAACTGCGGGCGCGTCGAAGCGAACTCATCCAAATGCTTCAAGCCCTCTTCGAGCCCTTTCTGATCTATCTTGATGCGAGCCGCACGACTTTGCGCAGCGATCGCAAAGTCGCCGCTCGTAACACGGCCGTAGAGTTGCAAAGCGTCGTCCCAAGCTTGCCTCGATTCCGCGATGGCACCTAAATAGAAGAGCGACTCGTAGACGAAGCGGCCGCTCGAGACCAGATTGCTGAACCGCTTGGCGGCCGCATCCCGATTACCCATCTGAAAATCGATGTCGGCGAGCGTACGCTCGACCACGAGCGCGGTCTCCTGCGCGGACGCGAGCGCAGAGAGCTCCTTCTTTCCTTCTTCCTCACGGCCGACCTGGATCAGCATCAGCGCGTATTCGAGCCGATGCGCGTCTTGATTGTCTTGCTCGAGCACCGCACGGGCGGTTTCGAGCGCCTGCTCGGAATGCCCATTCATGAGCTGGGCACGCGCCAACAACAAGCCCGCCGGTGACCAGTACGGACCGAGCTCCCGGGCTTTTTGCGCATGCGCGAGGCCGAGCTTGAAGTTGTCAGACTGCAATGCGGCTTGAGCCAATGCGTAATGCGCTTCGGTCAGGTCGGGATACTTCGCGACGAGCTTCTCCAAGACCGTTGTGACCGCCGCTTCCGGCGCTTCATCCGCGAGCTGCGGGAGCAACGCTAGGAAACCCACTTGCGGATTGATGTAGGCGGTCTCGAGCAGCGTGCCTAGATGCTCGGCTGCTTGATCGAGTCGATATAGGTGTAAGGCGGCGAACGCGGCATAGCGTCGCGCCTCCTCGTTGGTGTGATTGAGCCTGAGCCAACGATCGGCTGCCTGCTCGACGATGCGCCACTGTCGGTGCTCGTAGGCAACGCGGGTTGCCTGCTCGGCAAGCGCTTCATCGTCGGCGCTCATGGCCGCACGCAGGTAAGCTTTGGATGCTTCCAGATATTCACCGCGCTGAAGCGCGACTTCGGCGCCCAATACCAGCGCATTAGGATCGGCCGGCGAGCTGTCCTCGGACGAAGGTTTCTGATCTGTGCTGGCGCAGGCGCCGAGCAACGAGCACAGCAGCACGGCGCATGCGCCGCGGATGAGCAAAGTGGCGGGAGTCATCGTGAAAGCACTATAACAGGGAACCTCCCTACGCTTGTCATCCCGTTGACCTTCCCGGACAATCGCACCGGCCGCGCAAGCACTCCGCATGCCATTCGTCGTCATTGGAATCAATCATCGCACCGCGCCCGTCGAGATCCGCGAGAAAGTAGTATTCGCGGGCGATGAGATGGGCGAAGCGTTGCGCGAGATGACGAGCCTGCCCGGCGTTCGCGAAGGCGTCATCGTTTCCACCTGCAACCGCACCGAGCTCTACTGCTTGAGCGAGAGCGGCGAGCCGCCGCTTACGGATTGGCTGTCCCACTGGCACGATCTCGGCACGCATAACCTGGATATATCGAGCTCGGTATATCAACTACACGACACTGCAGCGATCAAGCACGTCTTCTCAGTTGCGTGCGGACTCGACTCGCTCGTGCTCGGCGAGCCGCAGATACTAGGTCAGCTCAAGACGGCATATAGGCAAGCGCACGACGCCGGTGCGACCGGCCCTTATCTGAACCGTCTCATGCAGACCGCGTTCTCCGTTGCAAAGCGCGTGCGCACTCATACGCGCATCGGAGCGAGCGCGGTCTCCGTTGCATCCGCGGCGGTGGTGCTGGCACGAACCGTATTCGAACATTTCGAGAATCACACGGCGTTGCTCGTCGGCGCTGGAGAGATGATTGCGCTGGCTGCGCGGCATCTACATGCAAATGGTTTGCGACGCGTGATCGTTGCGAATCGCAACATCGAACGAGCACAGGAGCTCGCCTCTGAGTTCGGCGGTTCGGCGATCGGACTGGACGCTTTGCCTCAACACCTGGCCGATGCGGACATCGTCATCACGTCAACCGCGAGCCCGACGCCGGTCGTCACTCATGACGCCGTGCGCGCAGCCTTGCGAACACGCAAGCGCAAGCCGATGTTCATGGTGGACATCGCCGTTCCGCGCGACATCGAAGCCGAGGTTGCAAGGCTCGACGATGTGTATCTGTTCACTATCGATGATCTGCAGAATGTCGTGAACGAAAATATCGAAGCCCGGCGGGAAGCCGCGCGCGATGCGGACGATCTCCTCGTCACCGAGATCGTCACTTTCGAACAGCATTTGAAGACGCTCGACGTCGCACCGCTGATCCGTCAGATGCGCGCGAGTGCCGACGAAGTGCGCGCCCAAACGGTCGCACAAGCGCAGAGGATGCTGGCCGCCGGCCGCGATCCCGCCGAAGTCATGGAGTTCTTGGGAGCGACGCTCACGAATCGCCTGATGCACGCCCCGAGCCATCGTTTGCGGCAAGCCGCCGAGTTCGGCGATGCCGACATCGTGCGCGCGGTACAATCGTTGTTCGGTAGCGAGTCGCTCGACAAAGCGCGCACCGACGCCCCGCAGGAAGCGCTCGATCCGCCCACGAACGCCGCGGCGAACGAGCGCTAGCGCATTGCGACAGCCTCGCGGCCGCCGCGATCACCGTAGTCACGACCTTCATGAAAGATTCGATCCGCTACAAACTCGAAAGACTCGTCGAGCGCCACGACGAGGTCAGTGCCTTGCTCGCCGATCCCGAAGTGATCGGCGATACGAATAAATTTCGCGAGCTCTCAATGGAATATGCGCGGTCTGAGCCGGTCGTGAGCCGCTATCGCGCGTATCAAGGACTCCTCGCCGAACGCGAGCAAGCGCTCGAGATGGCTGAGGGCTCCGACCCCGATCTGCGAGAGCTGGGCCGCGAAGAGCTCGGCAGTCTGGAGGCGCGAATCGAGCGCGAATCCGAAGAGCTCGCCAAGCTCCTGCTGCCGAAAGACGAGCGCGATGGGAGCAACATTTATCTCGAAGTGCGCGCCGGCACCGGTGGCGATGAAGCGGCGATCTTCGCCGGCGACCTCTTTCGGATGTACGCACGTTACGCCGAATCGCAAGGCTGGCGCGTCGAGGTGCTCTCGGAAAACGCCGGCGAGCATGGCGGGTACAAGGAAATCATCAGCCGCATCGTCGGACGCGGCGCGTTCTCGCATTTCAAATTCGAGTCGGGTACTCATCGTGTGCAGCGCGTGCCTGCCACCGAGGCACAGGGGCGTATTCATACCTCCGCTTGCACAGTGGCGATTTTGCCCGAGCTCGAGGAGATCGAAGCCGTAGAGCTCAATCCCGCCGAGCTTCGAATCGACACATTTCGCGCATCGGGTGCGGGCGGTCAGCACGTCAACAAGACCGACTCCGCGATTCGCATCACGCACCTTCCGACCGGCATCGTCGTCGAGTGCCAGGACGAGCGCTCGCAGCACAAGAACCGCTCACGCGCGATGTCGCTGTTGAAAGCGCGCTTGAGGGCAGCCGAACAAGAGAAGCGCGATCGAGCCGAAGCACAATCGCGCAAGCTGCAAGTCGGTTCAGGCGACCGCTCCGAACGCATCCGCACGTACAACTTCCCGCAAGGCCGCGTAACGGACCACCGCATCAACCTCACGCTCTACAAACTCGCCGATGTGATGGACGGAAGGCTCGATGACCTCATCGGCCCACTCCAACAGGAATTCCAAGCAGAGGAATTGGCGCGGATTACGGCCTGAGGGCTCTGGGCTCTATGCGTGGTTGGAGCTTCATTTGCTCGCGGTTTAATTGGGTTCACGATCTTCCTCCTCAGGAAGCCACTGATTTTGCGTTATTTTTCAGTGGATGACGTGTGAGCGCTCGTCCGGTTCTGGCCAGCAGCCAGTGGCCAGTAGGCCAGTCGGCCTTTTACTGACTGATATCTTTATGATATCTTCATGACGCACTCACCCGGAGGTCGTCATGAATAGGCAACGAATAGAAGAACGCGAAGTCGCCACGCTGCCCGGTGTCCCTGTCGTACTCGCGCTGGTGCTCCTGACCGCGGTAGATATTTGGTGGGCCGTCCAGATCGCGCACTACAGCCTTCCGATCGTTCCAATCGTCCTCGCGATCCTGCTCGCCTTCTGTTGGTTCGGATTCTTCATCGTGCAGCCGAATCAAGCAGCCGTGCTGCAGTTCTTCGGCAAGTTCGTCGGCGTCGAACGTAAGAACGGCTTGCGTTGGGCCAATCCCTTCTACTCGAAGCAGGCGGTTACCCTGCGGGTGCGGAACTTCGAATCCGGCAAGCTCAAAGTGAACGACCTCGAAGGCTCGCCCATCGAAATCGCTGCCGTAGTCGTGTGGCAGGTGCACGACTCCGCGGAAGCCGTTTTCAATGTCGATAGCTACGAGAATTTCGTGCATGTGCAAAGCGAGGCCGCGTTGCGGCAGATGGCGACGAGCTATCCGTACGATCTGCACGACGATCACAAGATCGCGTTGCGCTCCCACTCGCGCGAAATCAACGAGCACCTAAAGGAGGAAATTCAAGAGCGGCTCGAGAAGGCCGGCGTCACGGTCATCGAAGCGCGCGTGAGCCACTTGGCGTACGCGCCGGAGATCGCCCAAGCGATGCTGCAGAGACAACAAGCCGCGGCGATCATCGCGGCGCGCACTCGCATCGTCGAAGGCGCGGTATCGATGGTGCACATGGCGCTCGATCAGCTCGCGGAGAAAGGCGTCGTGCATCTCGACGAAGAGCGCAAGGCGGCGATGGTGTCGAATCTTCTGGTCGTGTTGTGTGGAGAGCGGGGCACGCAGCCGATCGTGAACGCCGGCACGCTCTACAACTAACGGACTGAAGACTTGGCGGAGAAAAAAGCCTATCCGCTGCGCATCGGCAGCGACGTGCTCGAGGCCATGCAACGTTGGGCCGAGGATGAGCTGCGCAGCGTGAACGCGCAAATCGAGTACGTGCTGCGCGATGCGTTGCGGAAGGCAGGTCGTTGGAAACAAGACGGCGAGGCCTCGGACGAAAGCTCGTCCCAGGATCGCTAGCTCATCGCGAAAGTCGACATCGATTCGGAGGACACATGGCGACGACGACCCGTTGGAAGTACCACGTCGTGACAGTCAAAGCGAACGCCGCCGGCCAATTCCTCGGCCGCGGCGTGAGCGCGGAGCGGTTGCAAGCGGAGCTCGACCAACAAGGAATGCTTGGCTGGGAGCTCGTGCAGATCGTCCATCAACACACGTTCTCGCAACTCGTATTCAAGCGCCCGATGTGATCATCCGCCCAACGCCTGGTCGAGATCCGCGATGAGATCGTCGGCATCCTCGATGCCGACCGACAATCGAATCAGCGCATCGTCGATACCGAGCGCGGCGCGCTTGTCCGGAGGAATCGACGCATGTGTCATGAGCCCCGGATGATCGACGAGGCTTTCTACGCCGCCGAGACTTTCCGCAATCGTGAAGATCTCCAGCTTCTCTAGAAAAGCGCGCGCTTCGCTCAACCCACCCTTCACGAAAAACGTCACGATTCCGCTATAGCCATTGCGCATCTGACGTTTCGCGAGCTCGTGCTGCGGATGGCTCGGCAATCCTGGATAGAGCACCCGAGCAACGCGCGGATGCTTCTCCAACCAGCTCGCAATCTGCAAGGCGTTCTCGCTGCATTGACGCATCCGCAGGGCGAGCGTCTTCAAACCGCGCAGCGCGAGAAAACTGTCGAACGGTCCCCCGATCGCGCCAACGGCATTCTGTAGGAACCCGATCTTGTCTGCGAGCTCCGTATTCGCAGTCGCGGCAGCTCCGCCAATCATGTCGGAGTGACCGTTCAGATACTTCGTCGCGGAATGCATCACGATATCGGCCCCAAGCTCCAAGGGCCGTTGCACCCAAGGGCTCGCGAACGTGTTGTCCACGACCGTGAGGATGTTGCGCTTGCGTGCGAGCTCCGCGACCTGGGCGATATCGACCAGCCGCAGCGTCGGATTCGTCGGAGTCTCGATCCAAATTAATCGCGTATTCGGACGGATTGCACCTTCCAAGGCTGAGGTGTTCGACAGATCGACGAAGCTGATGTCGAGGTTCGCGGAGCGTCGACGCACGCGCTCGAACAATCGGAACGTGCCGCCATACAAATCCTCCATGGCCACGATGTGACTGCCCGCATCCAACAACTCGAGCAGTGTGCTCGTCGCTGCCATGCCCGAGGCAAATGCGAAGCCTCGCACTCCGCCTTCCAATGCAGCGATACAGCGCTCATACGCGCCTCTCGTCGGATTGCTCGTGCGCGAATAGTCATAGCCCTTGTGCACGCCCGGGCTCGATTGTGCGTAGGTCGAGGTCGTGTAAATCGGCGGCATCACGGCGCCTGTCGATGGATCGGGCGCTTGACCTGCGTGGATGCACTGGGTTGCGAACTTGAGGTTCGTCGCTCTTGGGTGGGTCATGAGTCGTTCGAATATGCAGCTGTGACTGACAAATAGACGGCGTGTGGACGTGCAACGTGCGGGCGTGTGTCGGAAGGCGCGGCGCGCACCTCCAAGAGGCTCTACGCTACACGTCCACACGTCCACACGTCCACACGTCCACACGTCTACACGTGGGCTACATCTGTCGGCGCAAATAGTTGAGCACGTCGGAGCGCGTGATGAGTCCTAAGAATCGATTTCTGTCCATGACGGCCGCCGATGAGCGCACTTCGAGCATCGCCACGAGATTGTTGATGGAGACATCCTTCTCGACCTTGAGAAAACTCACGGTCATCGCGTTGCGAACCGGCTCGTTGAACCGCTCGGGACGGCCGAACGCGAACCGCAGAATGTCATCCTCGGTGACGATACCGATGAGCTGATCCCCATCCATCACTGGCAATTGCGAGAAGCCGGCATTGCGCAGACGATTGTGCGCAGTCGTCAATACATCATTGGGCCCAACCGTGATCGTCGCGCGCTCTCCATGCGGTCGACCGATGAGATCTCGCAAGTCACCGAATCGTTCGCGCTCGATGAAGCCTTGGTCCTCCATCCAGAAATCGTTGAACAGTTTCGATAGGTAACGCGCGCCGGTATCGCACGCGAAGGTCACGACGCGTTTGGGCGTTTTTTGCTCGCGGCAAAAGCGCAAAGCTGCTGCGAGCAGCGTGCCGGTGGAGGAGCCAGCAAGCACGCCCTCCTTTTGCAGCAACTCACGACCCACTGAAAACGACTCCGCATCCGGGATGCTGTACGCGCGCTTCGTGAGCGAGAAGTCGCAGATCGAAGGAATGAAATCCTCGCCGATGCCTTCCACGAGCCACGACCCTTTCTGCGTCATCTGCCCGGTCGCAATGTACTCGGCGAGAATCGATCCTTGCGGATCGGCCAAGACGAGCTCGACGTGGGGCGCATGCTTCTTGAAGTACGCGGCGAGCCCGGCGATCGTCCCGCTCGAGCCGACACCGACGACGACTGCATCGAGCTTACCGTTCATCTGCTCGAAGATTTCCGGCGCAGTGGTCAGCTCGTGTGCCTTCGGATTGTCCGGATTGGCGAACTGATTGATGAAGTACGCGCCGCTCTTCTTCGCGATCGCGGCACCAAGATCCTGGTAGTACTCGGGATGTCCTTTGCCGACATCCGATCGCGTGAGCACGACCTCCGCTCCCAGCGCACGCAAATTGAAGATCTTCTCCTGACTCATCTTGTCGGGCATCACGAGCACCATCCGGTAGCCCTTCTGCGCAGCAACCAGCGCAAGCCCCAGCCCTGTATTACCCGCCGTGGCTTCGACGATCGTGGCGCCAGGCTTCAATTCGCCGCGCCTCTCCGCCTCTTCGATCATCGAAAGTCCGATGCGATCCTTGATGGATCCGCCTGGATTCAAGGATTCGAGCTTCAAGAACAACTCGCACGATCCGGTGTCGAGCCGCTGTAAGCGCAACATGGGTGTGCGGCCGATCATCTCGAGAATGTTGGAATAAACGTGCATGGTGGGCCTCAGCTAGGGCTACGGGCTACAGGCTACGGACTACGGGCCGAAGGCTCGTAGGCGCGCATCACTAGTCACAGTCGAGCGCTCGCAGCTACGATGCGCGCATTCTATCGAACCTTCCTCGTTACGATGCCGGTCGCTCCCACTTCGCAAACGATCTCAGATGCACTGCATACGGCCACTGTCATGCTCGGTCGAATCTCGAGCTCGCCACGACTCGATGCGGAGCTGCTGCTCGAGTACGTAACGGGCTTGGCGCGCACGAGTTTTCGCGCATCTCCCGAGAAAGATCTGCCTGCGGCGGCGGGCTGGTCGTTCCAACAATTAGTCAAGCGCCGCATGCAAGGCGAGCCGGTTGCATACATCCTGGGGCAGCAAGAGTTCTGGTCGCTGCTATTCGAAGTCACACCAGCGGTGCTGATTCCGCGACCCGAGACGGAATTGCTGGTCGAGCGTGCGCTCGAGCACCTGCCGATGGATCGCGACGCGCAGCTGCTGGATCTCGGCACGGGAAGCGGCGCGATCGCTCTGGCGCTCGCGAGCGAACGACCGAGAGCGCGCGTCGTCGGCGTCGATCGTTCCGCCGCCGCACTCGAGGTCGCGGCGCGCAATGCTGCGCGCCTGCAGATCCGCAACGTGAAATTCTCACATGGAGATTGGTTCGATCCCGTTCGCGATCAGCGCTTCGATGTCATCGTTTCCAATCCCCCCTACATCGCTGAAGACGATGCAGCTCTCGACCCTCAAGTGCGGAAGCACGAACCCTTGCTCGCACTCATCTCCGGCAGAACCGGACTAGAAGCCTTGGAGCATCTGATCAAGCGAGCACCCGACCATCTCTCGCCGGGCGGATACCTCCTACTCGAGCACGGTTGGCAACAAGGCACGAGGGTTCGGAACCTGCTTGTGCGCAGGGGGTTTACTCACGTACGCTCCCACGCCGATCTTGCCGGTCACGAGCGGGTCACTGAGGGAAGAGGAAGTGGTTAGTGGCTAGTGCCAGTGCCGAGTGGCCACTATTGGTGCTGATCCAATCGCCGCCCGGCTAGCGCACACACTCGCCCTAACAGTCAGTCGTATCCGCTGGTGCTCATGACTGTTTTCCGGACCAACCACTAATCACGAGTCACTTACTACTTCAAGAGCCATGCTGCAATTCAAAACCTCCAAGGGCACGTTCACTGTGCAATTGTTCGAGAAACAGGCGCCGATCACGTGCGAGAACTTCTTGCGCTACGCTGATGAAGGCTTCTTCGACGGCACGATCTTCCACCGCGTGATCGCGGGGTTCATGATTCAAGGCGGAGGCCTGACGGAGAATATGAATAACAAGCGCGGCCACGAGCCGATCAAGAACGAAGCGACGAATGGGCTCAAGAACAAGCGCGGTACGCTCTCGATGGCCAGAACCAACGATATCAATAGCGCGACCTCGCAGTTCTTCATCAATGTTGCCGACAATGATTTTCTCGATCACCGGCCAGGTCGGCCGGACACATACGGTTATGCCGTGTTCGGGCGCATCGACGCCGGCATGGATGTGGTCGATGCAATCGCAGCAACCAAGACTGGCAATCGTGCCGGTCACCAAGACGTCCCGGTCGATCCCATCGTGATCGAATCCGTCACGCGCATCGAAGCCAAGGACGAATAGCACTCGAGCAGCATGGCGGAGAGACGACGCGGTCTGCTCCTGCGTTTCGCGCGCTTGCTCCTGTGGGCGATCCTCGGCTGGATCGCCTTGAGTTGTGCACTCGTTCTATCGTTCCGATGGATCGACCCGCCCACGAGCGCGTTCATGCTGCGCGAGGACGTGCCCGTTCGACATCGTTGGGTCGATCGGAAGGAGATCTCGCCGCACGTAAAGGTTGCGGTGATCGCCGCTGAAGACCAACGTTTTCCGGAGCACCGCGGCTTCGATCTCGAGTCCATCAACGATGCGCTGGAAGACATGGAACGCGGTCGGCGTGTGCGCGGCGCGAGCACGATCACTCAGCAGGTCGCGAAGAATCTATTCTTGTGGCCCGGTCAGAGCTGGTTGCGCAAGGGACTGGAAGCGTACTTCACCGTGATCATCGAGCTGTTCTGGTCGAAGTCGCGCATTCTCGAGGTGTACTTGAACATCGCGGAGTTTGGACGCGGGATCTTCGGCGTCGGCGCCGCGAGCGATGCGTTCTTCCACAAATCTGCTGCTCGGCTAAGCGCAGCGGAAGCGGCACTGCTCGCAGCAGTCCTGCCGAGCCCAAAGCGCATGCGCGTGAATGCGCCTTCGCGCTACGTGCGCTCCCGGCAAGATTGGATCATGAATCAGATGCGCGCCCTCGGCGGCACGAGCTTGCTGCAGAGGCTTGATTGAAGATCTCAGAGCAAGAATCTCTCGCAAAGCACGCAGAGATCGCAAAGGAAGACGAGATTAAAGTTCTTCGCCGCGGCGCCGCGTCGCCGCGAGAACATCAATCTCCTTGATACTCGCACTAGGTATCCTTAGGCGGGTTAACAAGATGTCGCTGTGCAAACCTTCTTCTGGGAGATGACTCTCGCGGCGACGCGGCGTTGAGAAGCTTGTCTACTTCCTTCCGACCTTAGCGTGTTTGCGCGCTTTGCGAGAGTTTCTCAACTCTTGAGCTTCAAGCCTTCACCACACACTGGTCGATCGCGCCAAAGATGCTTTGGCCATTCTCATCGAACATCTCGACGCGCACGCGGTCGCCGAACTTCAAGAACGGTGTGATTGGCTTGCCTTGCTCCAGCTGCTCGAGCATGCGCCGCTCGGCGATACACGCCGAACCGAGCGAGCGGTCGTAATTCGACACCGTGCCCGAGCCCACGATCGTCCCCGCACATGCATTGCGCGTCTTCGTAATATGCTCGATCAAGCGCGCGAAATCGAACGTCATGTCCACGCCCGCGTTCGGGCGACCGAACGGTTCGCCATTCATGCTTACGGTGAGCGGCAGATGCACAACACAATCGCGCCATGCTGCGCCTAGCTCGTCTGGAGTGACCGCGACAGGCGAGAATGCAGTCGCGGGTTTCGACTGATAGAAGCCGAAGCCCTTCGCAAGCTCGCCGGGGATCAAGTTGCGCAACGACCAGTCGTTCACGAGCATGACCAGCTTGATGCGCTCGACCGCTTCATCGCGAGTCGTGCCCATCGGGACATCGTCCGTGATCACCGCCACCTCGCCTTCCAAGTCGATGCCGAACTCTTCGCTTGGGACGGGAGCGTCCTCGCAGGGGCCGAGGAAATCGTCCGATCCACCCTGATAGACGAGCGGATCGGCCCAGAAGCTCTCCGGCATCTGCGCACCTCGCGCCTTGCGGACGAGCTCGACGTGATTCACGTACGCGGAGCCATCGACCCAGTGATAAGCGCGCGGAAGCGGCGCCGCGACTTCCTTGGCTCTGAACGGAAACGGCGCTTCCCCACTCGTTGAGTACCCCGAGTTGAGCGCCTCCGAAGCCCGCAGCAGCTCAGACTCGATGCTGGACCAATCATCGAGCGCTTCCTGCAACGTGCGAGCGATATCGGGGACAGCCACTGCTTGGGAGAGATCGCGGCTGACGACGATCAATTGGCCATCGCGCGAGGCGGTTCGAAGGGTGGCGAGTTTCATGTTGAAGTGACGAAGTTATGGAGTGACGAAATGACGAAGTCAGAGGCGGAGCCGAGACGTGCTGGGGCTTCAACGACGCGGGCCGGAGTGTTCTCTGACGTTCTCACCTCGTCACTCCGTCACTTCGATTCTCGCCAGCTCTCGATATACCCCTCCCACTCCACTGCCTTCGCGGCTTCACCGATCTCCAGGCCGTCGCGCGTGTCGATCATCACTGCGTACTCGTCGGTGGCGGGCTTGGATTGCACGAGCATGTTCTTGAGAGCCTTCGGATGCGGGCCGTGCGTGAAACCGCATGGATGCAGCGTCATCATCCCTGGACCGATGTTGTCGCGCGAGAAGAAGTTGCCTGCGTGATAGAAGATGACTTCATCGTAGTCATCGTTGTTATGGAAGAACGGCACCTTGAGTGCGCCGGGATCCGTTTCGAACGGGCGCGGCACGAACGTGCATACGACGAACCGCTCTCCTACGAAAGTGGTGTGCGCAGAAGGCGGCAAGTGATAGCGATGGCTCATCACCGGCCGAATATCTTTGACGTTGATACGCACGACCGTTAAATCGCCGTGCCAGCCGATCGCATCGAGCGGATTGAACGGATATGTCACCGTCGAGATCGCGCCTTTGCGCTTTACACGGACTTGCCACGCTCGATCGTCCGACTGTTGAGCGAGGAACGCCGCGTTCATCTGCGGCACATCGAGCATCGCCGGATCGAACAGTGCATGGCCGCCGAGCAGGCCCTTGTCCGGCAGCGAATACGAGGAGTTCACCGCTTCGATGAGCAGCGCCGACAGCGGCTGCTTGGCAGCGATACGCCACATCGTACCCCGCGGGATGACGACGTAATCGCCAGCGATCAGACTCAGATGGCCGTAGTCGCAATAGAACTCGCCATGCCCGCCATGCACGAACAGTAAGTCGTCGCCGTCTGCATTGCGCGCGAGATGATCCATCGGCGCCGCGATGTTCCAGTATCGAACGCGCACGTGAGCGTTGTGGAGGATCTGTGCCGCCTCCCACGGACACCCATGGCCCTTCGAAACGCGATTGAGATCGAACGCGTGCGGGCGCAGCGGACCTTCGAATGACACCCAGTCGGTCGGCGGATGTTTGTGATGAAAGAACGCCGCAGGCCCGAAGAATCCATCCTTACTGATCTCCCGCTCAAAGGTACCTGCCGGCAGGTCCGCGTGCGCCTGACGCGATGCGGTGCCTTCGACGCGCGGGAGTTGGATGGGGCGCTTCATAGTTCGTGGGTACTGGGTTCTGGGTATCGGGTACTGGCCGGAGGATCTTTCGAGTAGCGCTGCGGAAAGGATCGGGAGGACAGTTGTAGAGGGGCGGACTCTGGCCAGAACCCAGTACCCGACAACCCAGCACCCTCATAACACTCCTCTGCGAATCTGATCCAGCTCGATCGATTCGAAGAGCGCTTTGAAGTTGCCTTCGCCGAAGCCTTCATTGCCTTTGCGCTGAATGATCTCGAAAAAGATGGGACCGATCACGTTCTGCGTAAAGATCTGCAGCAGCAGGCCTTCGCCTTTCTCCGGATTTCCGTCGATCAGGATACGGCGCTTCTTCATCTCATCGATCTTCTCGCGATGCCCGGGGACGCGCGCATCGATGCCTTCGTAGTAGGTGTCTGGTGTGTCTTGAAACTGCACGCCCTGACTGCGAAGCACGTCAACCGTCTGGAAGATGTCGTCCGTTCCGAGGGCGATGTGCTGGATGCCTTCGCCGTGGTACTCGCGCAGGTACTCTTCGATCTGCGACTTGTCGTCCTGAGATTCATTGATCGGAATGCGGATGCGCCCGCAAGGGCTCGTCATCGCTCTGCTGAACAAGCCGGTCTTCTGCCCTTCGATATCGAAGTAGCGAATCTCGCGGAAGTTGAACAGCTTCTCGTAGAACCCTGCCCACTTGTTCATGTTGCCGCGAGCGACGTTATGCGTCAGGTGATCGATGCACGTGAGACCCGCTGAACGAGTCGGCGCTGGGTTGCGCACGGGCACGAAGTCCACGTCGTAGATCGTGCGCTCGCCGTAACGATCCACCAAATAGACGAGACTGCCCCCGATCCCTTCGATCGCAGGGATGTGCAGCTCCATGGGCCCGACCGGTGTTTCTACTGGTTTGGCGCCGAGATCTATACAACGTCGATATGCGTAAGCGGCATCTTTCACACGAAAAGCCATCGCGCAGGCCGATGGGCCATGCTCCCGCGCGAAGCGTTGCCCGAAGCTCTCGGGCTCCGCGTTGATAATGAAGTTGATATCGCCTTGACGATGCAAGGTCACATTCTTGCTGCGATGTCGAGCGGTGATAGGAAACCCGAGACGTTCGAACAGTGTTCTGAGCAGCTCAGGATCCGGGGCGGTGTATTCGACAAACTCGAAGCCGTCCGTACCGGCAGGATTCTCGCTGCTGACAGCGTGAGCATTTGGACGGCCCGCACGTGGGCTATTCGCGTTCATCCGCTTCTCCGAGAAAGTATGCATTTCACCCCATCGAGGCCGTGAATACCCGCATTGCGCCGCGGCATTGCATACGCAACCGACACAGAGGTGAACTTCGCTAGCGTCAATGGTTACAATTGAAACTATCTTACCGAGTTCCGTCAAGAAGACCCCGGCATGCCCGCAACGGCCCGCGTTAGCAACAAGCCCTCCGACAAGCTCCATCTCGACCGCTTCGTGCCTTATCGTCTCTCGGTGCTCTCGAACATCGTGAGCATGAGCATTGCGCACGCTTACGAACGTGAGTTTGGGCTGACCATCCCCGAGTGGCGCGTGCTCGCCGTGCTGGCGCGTTATCCGAATCTCTCCGCGATCGAAGTGGCAGAACGAACCGCCATGGACAAGGTCGCAGTGAGCAGAGCCGTGCAGAGCCTGCTCGCCGCGCGTCGACTCGTGCGCAGCTACGACAAAGGCGATCGCAGACGCTCGATGTTGCGGCTCTCCTCTTCCGGTCGCGCTGTATACACCCGGGTCGCGCCGCTCGCACTCGGATATGAGCGAAAACTGTTGAACGCGCTCAGCGCGAGCGACCGGCGCGCGCTCGACAGGCTCATCGGTCGGCTCATGGAACGGGCTCGTCTCCTCGATCATCTGGATGGGAAAGGCTCATGAACGATCGCAACACCTTGGATGAAGCGTGGAATGAATTCGCGACACACGCCGACGCGGCTAGCGAGCTTCGCTATAATCCGCGCCGCATTGAAGCCGGCCATGCCGCGCAAGGAGATCCCCGAGTGAGAACAGTGGCCGAGTTTCAGATCAAGTATCGCCAGATCCTCGATCCGAACGGCCGTGTTCATGGCGAGCTCCCCGATTTTGCGCAAGACGATGCGGAGCTCCTGAAGATGTTCGGCGCCATGCTGCGCGCGCGCGTCTTCGACGGCAAAGCAATCAACCTGCAACGGACCGGCAAGCTCGGCACCTACGCTCCGTGTCTCGGCCAAGAAGCGACGCACGTCGGCGTCGGCGCAGCGCTCCGTCCCGAAGACAGCGCCGCAATCGTCTATCGGGAAATCGGCACGATGTTCTGGCGCGGCGTGCGTATGCTCGATGTGCTGCTCTACTGGGGCGGCGATGAGCGCGGCAACGACTTTGCGGGCCCGGCACACGACTTTCCTTGGTGCGTTCCGATCGCGACGCAAACGCTGCATGCGGCTGGCGCCGCAATGGCTTTCAAGATCCGACACGAACCACGCTGCGCGCTCGCCTATATCGGCGATGGCGGCACGTCGGAAGGAAGCTTTTACGAGGCGATCAATCTCGCAGGCGCGAAGCAGCTGCCGATCGTGTTCGTGGTCGTCAACAATAAATGGGCGATCTCAGTTCCCATTGAAGAGCAGACCGCCGCGCAGACACTCGCGCAAAAGGCGATCGCTGCCGGCGTGCCAGGCGTGCAAGTGGATGGTAATGATGTGATCGCAGTGCGCCACACCGTTGCGCAGGCACTCGAGAACGCGCGCTCGGGCGGCGGACCGACGGTGATCGAAGCATTGAGCTATCGCTTGAGCGATCACACCACCGCCGATGACGCCACTCGTTATCGTTCGGACGAGGAAGTGAAAGCGGCCTGGAAGCTCGAGCCGCTCGTGCGCACGCGCGCCTATCTGCAAGCACGGGGGGTGCTCGATGAACCTCGCGAGCAGGCCATGAAGGGCGAGTACGCCGCCGAAGTCGAAGAAGCTGTGAAGGAATACCTGAACACCCCGAAGCAGCCGATCGACGCGATGTTCGATTACCTCTATGCAAATCGGCCGCGCTATATCGAAGGTCAGAAGTCCCTCGCGAAACAATATGCCGGCACGGGTCGGGCATCGCACTGAGATCCAGGCCGCAGACCGTAGGCTGTAGGCTGTAGCCAGAGAAGACAGGAACAGCCTCCATTATCCAGCGAGTCAGCACTCCGTAAGCGAAGATCAGATATGCAGTTGAACGAAGGCATCTCACTAGTTTCTGGCTACAGTCTGCGGCCTCCAGCCGACGGCCTCGTTTCCAGAGGCCGCGCATAGCCATGCCCAAGATCACGATGATCGAAGCCATCGCGATGGCACAGGCGTGGGAGCTCGAGCATGACCCGAGTGTCGTCGTGTTGGGCGAAGACGTCGGCAAGAGCGGCGGGGTGTTCCGAGCAACTGCCGGTCTGTTCGAGCGTTTCGGCAGCGAGCGCGTGCAGGACACACCGCTTGCCGAGAACATGATCGCAGGCATGTGTGTAGGCATGGCGGCGCAAGGCATGCGGCCCGTCGCGGAGATCCAGTTCATGGGCTTCGTCTATCCCGCGATCGATCAGATCGTGAATCATATGAGCCGCTTGCGGCATCGCACGCGCGGCCGGATGAGCTGTCCCGTCGTGTTGCGCATGCCTCATGGGGGCGGCATCCACGCTCCAGAACACCACTCCGAATCGGTCGAAGCGATGCTTGCGCATGTGCCCGGCATTCGGGTGGTGTGTCCCTCCTCTCCCGCGCGCGCCTACGGTCTATTGCTCGCAGCGATTCGCGATCCCGACCCTGTCGTGTTCCTCGAACCCTCCCGTATATATAGGTATGCGAAGCAGGAAGTGGCGGATGACGGCACCGCACTGCCGCTCGATGTCTGCTACATCTTGCGTGAAGGCGAGGACGTCACCGTCGTCACGTGGGGCGCGATGGTCGTCGATGTGCTCAAGGCCGCGGATCAACTCGCCTCGCAGGGCGTCAGCGCCGAAGTGATCGATCTGGCCACCGTGAGTCCTATCGATTTCGACACGATTCTCGATTCTGTCGCGAAGACCGGCCGACTCGTGATCGTCCACGAGGCGGCGCGCAATTGCGGCGTCGGCGCCGAGATCGCCGCGACTGTTGCGGAGCATGGCTTCTACGACTTGATCGCACCCATTCAACGCGTCACCGGTTACGACACGGTGATGCCGCTCTACCGGCTCGAGAATGACTACATCCCGAGCATCCCGCGCATCATGGATACGATCAAAGCCACGATGGAAGCGGCGACCTGATTGCAAGCGATGAACAGACAGATGACGAGAGACCTTCAATGACGACCTTCAATCTTCCCGATCTCGGCGAGGGCTTGCCCGAGGCCGAAATCGTTGCATGGCACGTCAACGAAGGAGATTCGGTCACGGTCGACCAGCCGATGGTTTCGGTCGAAACGGCCAAAGCAGTCGTCGATGTACCGAGCCCGTACACGGGACGGATCGTGAAGTTCCACGCGCAGCCTGGCGACACCGTCGAAACAGGCAAACCTCTCGTTGAGTTCGAGCTCGCGGGCGGTGCGAAACCTCAAGCCGCGCCTTCTGGCCAGCCGCCAGCTGCCAGTGGCCAGGAGCCCGCGCGCGGGCCCGCGCAGGGCATGGTCGTAGGTCACATGGAAAGTACCGACGAAGAGCTGGTCGATCGTGCCATCGCAGGCGGCACGCGGCGCGGCGCGCGCGAACGCGTGCGCGCGGCGCCCGCGGTTCGCATGCTGGCGAAGCGCCTCGGCGTGCAACTCACCTCGTGCCGTGCGACAGGTCGGCATGGGCTCGTGACGGTCGATGATGTACTTGCGGTTGCGAACATCTCCACACGCGGGCGACCCCAACCGCCGAGCGTGCCAGGCCTTACCGACGCCGATCGCCTACGCGGGCCGCGCAAAGCAATGTCCACGAGTATGTCGCTGTCTCGCGATGAGATCGCGATGTGCACCATCTTCGACGATGCTGACATCGAAGGTTGGAAGGAACGCAGCGACATCACGATCAGACTCATCCGCGCGATAGCGGCCGGCGTGAAAGTCGAGCCGGGATTGAATGCGCTGTTCGATCCCGCTGGCCCCTCGCGCAAACTCATGGAGCAGGTACATCTTGCGATTGCAGTCGATACGCCTGAAGGTTTGATCGTTCCAGTGCTGCGCGACGTCGGCAATCGGTCCGCCGCTCAGCTGCGCGAAGCTCTGAACGGTCTGAAGGAGCGAACCCGCTCGCGCACGGTCACTCCCGACGAGATGCGCGACTATACGTTCACGCTCTCGAACTTCGGCACGATGGCTGGACGCTATGCAACGCCACTCGTCGTTCCTCCCACGGTGGCCATCCTGGGCGCGGGTAAGCTGCAACGCGACGTCGTCGCGGGCGCGACTGCTCCCGAGATCCACACGCGGATTCCGTTGTCGCTCACCTTCGACCACCGCTGCATCACGGGTGGCGAAGCGTGCCGGTTCTTAGGGGCCGTCATCGCCGATCTCGCTCTTCCTGCATAAGGCGCGCACAGCATGAGCGCGATTCCCGCCGCCCGACAAAAACTGATCGAGCGCATCGTCGCGGCCGCGCGATCGCGCAGTCAGCGCCGCGAGGCACTCCCTGTCGAGGCTTTCATCCGGCAGTATTTTCGCGGCGTCGCCGAAGAAGATCTGAGCGCTTATCCGAGCGAAGAGCTGGCCGCGGCCGCACTCGCACACTTGCGCTCGGCAGCGACGCGCAAGCGCAATCAGACGAGCGTGCGTGTCTTCAATGCGGATGAATCGCGCGACGGCTGGACCTCGAAGCACACCGTGGTCGAGATCACGCTCGAGGACATGCCCTTTCTCGTCGACTCGCTCGGCATCGTCTTGAACGAGCAGAACCTCACGATTCATCTCATGATCCACCCGGTCCTGCGAGTGCGTCGCGATCGGTCGGGACGTCTCGCTGCGATCGACGATGGCGATCGCGGCGCCGATGGTTTCGGCGAGGAGTCGTGGCAGCACATCCACATCGATCGCATCGAAGATCCAGCGGGGCTCGAGGCGCTGAGGCGCACGATCCTGCGCACGTTCGACGATGTGCGCGCCGCGGTCAAAGACTGGCCGCTCATGCGCGAGCGCGCACTCGAGATCGCCGCCGCGTTGCCTCAACGTGAGCTCCCCGTCCCGCAGCATGAAGCCCAAGAAGCCAAGGAGCTTCTGGAATGGCTGACTGAAAATCACTTCACGTTTCTGGGTTATCGCGAGTATCGGCTCAAACGGGGCCGCAGCGAAGATCGGGCCGAGGCGATCCCGGAGACAGGCCTGGGATTGCTACGGCCTCGCCGCCGACGTCTCCAACCGGCGATTCTCAAGGGCGAGTTGCGCGAGCACGCTCGGGCGGCCGAGCTGCTCACGATTACGAAGGCGAACTCGAAGTCCACCGTGCACCGTGGCACCTACCTGGACTACATCGGCATCAAGACCTTCGACACCGCCGGCCGCGTCACCGGGGAACAGCGCTTCCTCGGATTGTTCACTTCGGGCGTCTACCACCGCAGTCCGCGCGAGATTCCGCTGCTCAAGCAGAAGATCGAGCGCGTGATCGATCATTTCAGTCTCGATCCTGCAAGCCACGACGCGAAGGCCGTCGTGCACGTCCTCGAAACCTATCCGCGCGATGAGCTCTTTCAAGCGAGAGTCAGCGATCTCATTCGCATCGTTCGCGGCGTCGTGAACTTGTATGAGCGTCGACGCGTGCGCGTGTTCCTGCGACGCGATGTCTTCGGGCGCTTTTACTCCGCGCTCATCTACGTGCCTCGCGACCGCTACAACACTCAGGTTCGCGAGAACGTCGAGACCGTCATTCGGGAAGCCCTGCACGCCACCGCACTCGAGTCGCAGGTCCAGATCTCGGAGTCCGCGCTTGCTCGAGTGCACATCATCGTGCGCTTGCCCGAAAGCGGCGGCCCGCGCATCGACGTGAGCGCGCTCGAAGAGCGCATCGCAGAGACGATCCGAACGTGGGATGACCGATTGCGCGATGCATTGATCGAGGAGTACGGCGAGTTCGAAGGACGGACGATCTCCGATCGCTTCCGCAACGCGTTCCCAGCGGCGTACGAAGCGGAAGTTTCGGCGGATCAGGCCATCGCCGATCTGCGCGAGCTCGATTGCGTCATCGCAGATCCGAGCTACATCGGCTTGCGACTGATCGGGGCTGAGAGCGGCAGAACCTACCTGCATCTGTTTCGCGCCGGCGCGCCGATCCCACTGTCCAAAGCGTTGCCGATACTCGAGAACCTCGGCTATCTCGTCATCAGCGAGCGGCCGTATCTCATCAGCGCACCGGGCGCGGGCGAGATCTGGATCACGAGCTATGAAATGCAACGCGCGGATGGCGGCAGCATCGAGCCTTCGCTCGAGCAGCGCTTCAGCGAGGCATTCAAGGCGGTCTTGTCCGGAGAAGCCGAGAACGATCGCTTCAACAAGCTGGTCGTACTCACGCAACTCACGTGGCGCCAGGCGATGGTGCTGCGTGCCTGTTGTCGATATCTCCTACAAACGAGCTCGACCTTCAGCCAGGCATACATGGAGCAGGTGCTCGCCGCGAACGCGCCGGTTGCCGCCACATTGTTCCGCCTGTTCGAAGGTCAGTTCGATCCTTCTCTGAAGCAGGCCCGACGCGAGTCGATCGCGACTCGCGCGAAGCAAGAGCTTGCGGAGCAGCTCGATGCCGTGAAGAGCCTGGATGAGGATCGGATCCTCAGACGTTTCGCCGCGCTCATCGAGGCGACGCTGCGCACGAACTACTATCAGACGAACGCGGCCGGTCAGCCCAAGCCGTATGTGTCCTTCAAGCTCGATCCGCGCCGCATCCCCGATCTGCCGCAACCGCGGCCCGCTTTCGAGATCTTCGTGTATTCACCGCGAGTGGAGGGCGTGCATTTGCGAATGGGCCACGTCGCGCGCGGCGGCCTGCGATGGTCCGATCGTCGCGAAGATTTTCGCACCGAGGTACTCGGCCTCATGAAGGCACAGAACGTGAAGAACACGTTGATCGTGCCGGTTGGCGCCAAGGGCGGATTCGTCCCGAAGCGCTTGCCTGCAGCTGGCAGCCGCGAGGAGATTCAGCGCGAAGGCGTCGAGTGCTACAAGACGTTCATCCGGGCGCTGCTCGATGTGACCGACAACATCGGCGGCGGTCGCGTGAAGCCACCCGAGCAAGTCGTTAGGCGCGATCGTGACGATGCCTACCTCGTCGTGGCGGCAGACAAAGGCACCGCAACCTTCTCCGACACGGCGAATGCGATCGCAGCGGAGTACGACTTCTGGTTGGGCGATGCATTCGCTTCGGGCGGTTCGGCCGGTTACGACCACAAGAAGATGGGCATCACCGCTCGCGGCGCGTGGGAGTGTGTAAAGCGGCACTTCCGTGAGCTTGGCGTCGATACGCAGACGCAAACGTTCACTGCGATCGGCATCGGCGATATGTCCGGCGATGTGTTCGGCAACGGCATGCTGCGCACGCCGCACATGAAGCTGCTCGCCGCGTTCAACCATCAGCACATCTTCATCGATCCGAACCCAGATCCAGCCCTGAGCTTCAGGGAGCGCGAACGCCTGTTCGCGCTGCCTCGCTCGAGCTGGGAAGATTACGATCGCAAGAAGATCTCGCGGGGCGGCGGTATCTATCTACGCTCCGCAAAGACCGTAAAGCTCTCGCCGCAGGCGCGTGCGGTCATCGGCCTCGATCGCGACACGCTCACGCCAATCGAGCTCATTCGCGCGATTCTATGCATGCCAGTCGATCTGCTGTGGAATGGCGGCATCGGCACGTACGTGAAGTCGAGCGAGGAGTCGCACGCCGACGTCGGCGATCGCGCCAACGATGCGGTGCGCGTCGATGGACGTGACTTGCGATGCAGAGTCGTCGGCGAAGGCGGCAATCTCGGATTCTCTCAGCGGGGTCGCGTCGAGTACGCGCTCACCGGCGGGCGTATCAATACCGACTTCGTGGATAACTCCGGCGGGGTGGATTGCTCCGATCACGAGGTCAACATCAAGATCCTGCTGAACGAGGCGTGCAAGCGCGGCGAGTTGTCGCTCGGCAAGCGCAACAAGATGCTCGCTGACATGACGGAAGACGTCGCCGCACTCGTGCTGCGCGACAACTATCTGCAGAGTCAGGCGATCTCCACGCTCGAGCTGCGTTCAAAGGTGGATCTATTCGAACACGCGCATACGATCCGCTCGCTCGAGCTCAGCGGGCATCTGGATCGAGCGCTCGAGTTCTTGCCTACCGCCGAGACGATCGACGATCGGCACCGCGCTGGCCAAGGCCTGACGCGGCCCGAATTGGCCGTGCTGCTCGCGTACGCCAAGATGACGCTCTACACGCGTCTTATCGACTCGGATGTTCCCGAAGATCCGTACCTGAGCCAAGAGCTCGGACGCTACTTTCCTGCGCGCATCGAGCGGCGCTTCGGTCGCAAGTTGCGGCAGCATCGACTACGGCGCGAGATCATCGCGACCGCGACCACGAACAGCATCGTGAATCGCATGGGCGCCACTTTCGCAAGGCGCGTGCAGGAGGACACCGGCGTCGGTGCCGCAAGCGTCGTCCGCGCGTACGCGATTGCGCGCGAGGCGTTCGGGATGCGCAAGACCTGGTCGGATATCGAGTCGCTCGACAACAAGATCGCGGCAGCTACGCAGTACGACATGATGCATGAAACCGCGCGCCTGCTGCGCTTCGGGACTTACTGGCTGCTGCGTCATCAACCCGAGTCGCTCAACATCGACGAGCAGGTACAACGCTTCCGCCGCGGGCTCACGGAGCTCGACGATGCCATCCCTCGCGTGTTGTCGGGTGCGGATCTCGCCGCGTTCGACGCTCAGTGCGAGCACTACCGCAACGCGAATGTGCCAGAGGCGCTGAGCAACCGCATGGCGACTCTCACGGCACTGCGATCCGGTATGGATCTCGTCGCCATCGCTGAGCGCACGCGGCTTGCGATCGATCGGGCTGCCATCATCTACTTCAGCATCGGCACCGCAGTGTCGCTCGATTGGCTGCGCGAGCAGCTCGAAGCGCTCGCAGTGGAGGGACATTGGCAGGCGGTCGCCCGCACCACGCTGCGAGACAACGTCTACGAGCTGCAGCGCGCACTGTGCTTGCAGGTCCTTAAAGATCACCCACGCGGCTCCGTCAACGAGATTCTGGATGCATGGATCTCAAGTCGAAAGTCAGTGGTGGATACCGTACGCCAGACGATGAACGAAATGCGCTCGCTGCCTGAGATGGATTTCGCAACGTTATCGGTCGCGGTGCAGGCGGTGCGTAGGGTTACCAGCGAAGGCTGACGGGCAACAGAGTCAGAGCTCAGAGAAATATCTCTCGCGGCGGCCGCGAGAGATTCTCTTGGTACACGGATGGCACTTCAATCCGCGGAGCTCATTGCCGACCCCGTCACCGGGTCCGCTCCCTGTGCGAGCGCCATAAGGTCTGGTATAACGCCGGTCCTTGTTTTTCCACCCACTTGCGACATCTGGTATGGCCGGCAAACTCGTACTCATCCGTCACGGACAAAGCGCCTGGAACCTGCAGAACCTCTTCACCGGCTGGGTCGATGTCGACTTGACCGATCAAGGCAAGGCAGAGGCGCGCGATGCGGGCCGGCTGCTCAAGCAGGAAGGGTTTGAGTTCGACCTCGTCTTCACCTCCGTGCTCAAGCGTGCGATTCGCACGATGTGGATCATTCTCGATGAGATGGATCTGATGTGGCTCCCGGTCGAACGCAGCTGGCGGCTCAATGAGCGCCATTACGGTGCGCTCCAGGGGCTCGACAAAGCGCAGACGGTCGAGAAGCACGGTGCAGAGCAGGTCAAGATCTGGCGGCGCAGCTACGACATCCCGCCTCCTGCGCTCACGCTTGACGATAAGCGTCATCCCCGTTTCGAGCGTCGTTACAAAGACGTCGATCCGAAGGATCTCCCATCGACCGAATCGCTCAAGACGACGCTCGATCGTGTGCTGCCTTACTGGAATAGCCGCCTCGCGCCGGAGTTGAAGGCGGGCCGTAACGTGCTCGTCGTCGCGCACGGCAACAGCTTGCGCGCGCTCGTGAAGATGCTGGACGGCATGTCGGATGCCGACATCGTCGAATTCAACATCCCGACGGGTGTGCCGATCCAATACGAGCTCGACGACAACTTGAAGCCCCGCGCCCCGCGCAAGTTCCTCGGCGACCCAGCAGCGATCGCAGCAGCCGCGGAAGCGGTGGCGAAGCAGACGGAAAAGAAGTGAAGCTCGCGCCAAATCGCGAGCTTCGCGAGCTAGCGCTAGAAAGCTGTCGCTAGTAGGGCTCGTCCCTCGCCGAGAAAGCTCCCGCTAGACAGAAAAAGACCTAGAAGGCCCACATAGTGGGGCCTTGTCCTTTGAGCACTAATGGTTGGCTTCCAGCCACCGCAGCAGACGTCTGCGCTCTGACCAGCGGTAGCTTTCTAGCGTAGGAACGGAGCTTTCTAGCGATAGCCATCTAGCGGAGGAACGGAGCCTTCGAGCGATAGCTCATTCTTCCGGCGCCACCGTCACCTTGATGCCGTCGAGACTCTCCCTGAACACGATCTGACACGACAATCGCGATACGTTCGGCTGGTAGGTCAGAAGCGCAGTGATGAGCTCACGCTCGTCGGACTGCATCTCGGGCAATCGATCGAGCCATGCAGGATCGACGTACACGTGACACGTCGCGCACGAGCACATACCGCCACAGCTCGCGATCACACCAAACTCGTGCTCACGGAGACTTTCCATCAGCTTGCGCCCAAGATGCCCTTCGATCACATGCTCCGTGCCGTAGATGTCGGTGAGATAGATCTTTGCCATTTCGAGTGACGAGTGACGAGTGACGAGTGACGAGTGACGAGTGACGAGTGACGAGTGACGAGTGACGAGTGACGAGCAAGGCTCGGTGCTCGGCCGTGCAGTGTCAAGCTAATCAGGGCATCTCAGCTCGAACTTCCATCCACAGCTCACGAATGTACTCGAACAACCAACATGCAAGATCGAGCCGCTGCAGCGCGCTGGAGTCGGTTCTCTCAAGATAGGCTTCCATCAAATGCTCGCGTTCGTATCGATCGTACCTGTGGTACACGCAAACGGACGCGAGATCGAACATCGGCTCGCCGATGCCCGAGTATTCCCAGTCGATGAGGCGTATTGAACCTCGGTCCACGACGTTCAAATGATGCACATCGTTATGACACAGGCACACTCGCCCATCTTGCCGCAACGCCAACGCGGCATGCTCACCCCGCTCACGCATGCGCTTCGACGTCGCATGTGTATTGCGCCCATGCTGTTCTAGAGCGACGAGATAGCCTCGCATCGTTTCGATGAGATCCACAGCTCGCACTTCTTTCGGTGCAGCCAACGAGTGCAACTTACTCAGTACTCGCGCGAGCCTCACGATATTCGCGGGGACATGCGCGTCTTCCTGAGCCCACGTTCGTCCAAGATCTCGGGTGACGAGCACGTGACGTTGCGGATCGCACACCAACACCTCCGGCCCGATGCCCGCCCCTGCCGCGATCTCCAACACGCGCGCCTCACTCGCGCGATCAATCTGCAACAACTCCTCCGCCGTGTTGCTCAATCGCACGATCACCGCATCGCGCTCGGTGCGCACGCCCCAACTATCGTTCGTCAACCCATGCTTGATCCGCTCCGCCGAAACAATGGCACCCACACCCACCCCCAAGGCAGCGGCGGCGATCGCTTCAGGTGACTGTTCGAGCACTGATCCAGACACGTTCTTTCCGGCGTTCTCGATGTTGGGTGAATCGCAGCGTGCGTTGCTCAGGACGGACCAGTGGCCAAATGTGGCACAGGCGGGTCTGACGTCAGAACTTGTCTTCAGGAGCATCGAAAACAGGACGTTTTCGTTGCAGGCCTACATGGATGTATTTACGGCCGGTCCTGACGACAAGTTGTGACGTCAGACCCGCCCACGCCCAAGAATGGCGCGACGCTCGTCACACACTCGAAGAAGCTACCCAACCGCCACCGCCACCTGCAGCCGCTGCTGCCTCCTCCACTGCACGAATCCTCGAATCACGATCCCCACATACAGGCCAAACAGAATCGCAGTCGGCAACAAATTCTGCGTCAGGTACAAATACGCGGCCAGCCCGTCGATCACGACCCAATACAACCAGTTCTCGATCAAGCGCCGCGCCACCATCCACGTCGTCACCACACTTCCCCACGTGACGAACGAATCCAGATAAGGGGCGACCGCATCGGTCGATCGCGCCAACAACCAACCATTGATGAGCGTTGCGGCGGCAATCCCGCCAGCAGCGAGCAAATGAGCGCGCATCGGCCACGATCGAATCAGCACCTCGCCGGCATCCGATCGACCTCCTCGCCACTCGAGATAACCATAGATCGCCATCGCGAGATAGAACACCTGCAGCGCCGATTGCATGTAGAGCTTCGCGTTCGCGAACAGTACGAGATAGATCGACGTACTGACGAACGCGCACAACCAGCACCACAGATTACGACGGACCGCGAGAAGCAGGTACGCAAGCCCTAACGCGGCAGCGAATGCCTCCCAGGGCGAAGTTTGAGCGAGCTGCGCGACGAACTGATCCACGCTCAACTCTCCCCGCCCAGCACCTTCATCACGAACACTTTCCTGCCCTTCTCGCCGAAGCTCGCCGCGGTCTCCTGGGCCAGAATCTCGAACACGCGATGATGCTCACCGGCAATCTGCGTGCTCATCGAGTTCGTCGTCACCTTGAGCTCGGGATAGGTATTCAAGCGATCGATGAATCCTTTGATCGATGGGATGTAGTCCGAATCGAGCGGATAGAGGCTGATTTCGATGGTGGTATGCATAGGCATCTCCGATGAAGGCCGATTGGTCAACTGACCACTGGCATCTGGCCAGAAAAAAGATAACGCCGTCTCGTGTGCTGGCCAGCAGCCAGTGGCCAGTGAGCCGGTTTGCGATGCTCATGGCATCCGCCATGAGAACGTCACTCCCACTTGCCGTGGCTCGCCGAGCTGCGTGTAGAGCGCTTTGTCGTAGAACGGGGGCTCGTTGTAGAAGTAGAATCCGCGAATCGAGTAGTCCTCGTCGAACAGGTTCTTCGCCCACAGGAACGCGCTCCAACTTCCGCGCTCGTAGCCGAGCCGCACGTTCGTGATCGTGTACGCACCTGAGCGCTTGTCGTGATCGGTCGGCACATCGAAGTAGAAATTATCCTTCGCGCTCACGTCGATTCGCGCAGCAATCCCGCTCACGTGGTGCCAATCCGCAAAGATCGATGCCGAATATTCCGGTGCATGCGCCTGCTCGCGCGAGCTCACGACAACACCGTCTTCAGACACGCCGCCAGATGCCTTGGTCCGCAACAATCCGAGCGTTCCGCCAACATTCAACGAAGGTGTGAGCGCGTAGCGAATGCTTGCTTCCACGCCTGCGTTGTAGCCGCTCGGAAGATTGTCCGTCACGAAGACATACGTGCCCGGGTTCATCGGATCGAGCTGCCGGCCGCTGCGCACTTGGAGGTCGCGCCGCCACTGATAGAAGACCGCAGCATCGGCATAGCCGCGCCCATCTGCGAAGTACGACTTGAGGCCGGTTTCCAAATTCCACAAATACTCGGGATCGAACTCGCGCGCCTCCTCCGGAATCGCGCCCAAGTTGAAACCGCCTGCTTTGTAGCCCCGCGCAAGCGAGAGGTAAGCTGTCGAACCGTCGGAGACGTCGGCGCTCAACGAAACCTGACCTCCAACCATGCGATCCTTCGCTGAAAGATCCGCCACCTGCGCCGTCCCGCCAGTCGTGCCGCGATCTTGATAGTCCGCATCGCGCTGCTCGTAACGCAACCCAAGCGACCAACGCCAACGCTCCGACAGTTGATGATCGATCTGTCCGAACGCCGCCAGATTGACCGCGCTGTATGCGCTCAAGAGAAGATCGTCGCTCGTACCATCCCACGCGGGGTCGAACGGATCTGCGTACACGCCCATGAGTCGATCACGCCCATCTTCGTCCAGCGTCAGCGCATATGCTCCCACGAGCCAGGCAAGATCGCCCGGCGCTTGCGTCGTTTCGGAAGCGAGCCTCAGCTCCACGCTCCCGGACGTGCGATCGCGGTCCGAACGCTGAAAATAGTCGTACGTATACGGCGCCCAGCTGCCCGCGTTGCCCCAATCTGCATCGAAGCTGTTCGTGCTCTTCGAATCTAGATAGGACGCGATCGCGGTCAACGTATAGCCGCTCCACGCAGTGCTCGTGAGCCGAGCCGAGGCGCCCGTGGCGCGCTGCGAATCTTCACCGGGCCGATCGGAGAGCGTCACGCGCGAATTGTCGATCGCCCAAGCGTTGTAACCGTTGTCGATGTTCGCGTGCAGCACAGTAACGTCCAACACGCTTGCCTCGCTCGCATGCCAACGCCACTTCGCACGCCCCGTGAGCTCATCGCGATCGTTGGTGTCATCGCGACCCAGATAAGAGTTGCGCATGAATCCATCGCTTCGCTGCTGCTGTAACGACACTCGCCAGGCAGAATTGAGCGAGTCGATCGGACCTGTTGCGGCGAGACCGGTCGAGAGCATGCCGTACTCGCCTACTCCTGCTTCTACGGCGTAACCCGGTACTTCGCCCGGCTCTTGACCTCGCACGACCACGAGACCTGCCAGCGCATTCGCGCCATAGCGCGTGCCCTGCGGGCCGCGCAGGACCTCGATGCGCTCGACATCGAACAATGTCGCCGGCATGCCAATGCCGCTGAAATCAATGTCATCGATGAGAAAGCCGACCGAAGGGTTAGGCGCGCCCTCGTACTGCTCGCGCTCACCGACCCCGCGCACTTGAAAATAGCGGGGTCGCGAAGTGCCCCCCGCCCAATTCAGGTTGGGTACGAGCGCGAGCACATCCTCCAAATGATTTCGACCTGCGCCTTCGGTGGCGCTCGAATCGAGCACCGTGATGCTCGCAGGCACTTCAGACAACGCTTGCTCGCGAAACGTCGCGGTCACGACGATTTCATCGAGCGGCTCGGCAGCATGGACAGCCGACATCGCAACCGCTCCGACGAGCGAAGCGGCACTTAAACGAACACGAAACATCGCCAGATCTCCTTTGCAGAAGACCCGGTTACAAGCGATACGAAAGCAGTGGAAATGAAAGGCGAACGAGCTCGCACGACCTGCTCCCTACGCCGGTATTAACCGGATCAGGTTCAACGGGTTCACCGATCAGCGAATCGCAAAGATCCGCACCCGGCATCTCAGGCCCATTGAGGGCCACCCCTAAGGCGAGGCGGATTGTATCCCCCTCGCAGCCAACTGGCCAACTGGCTACTGGCAAACTGGCCAGAGACGGCGCGGCTGCTCCGCAGCGCTCATTCCCATTTACGCGCACGCAGTGGAGGCTCTTCTGGCCAGTTGCCAGTTGGCCAGTGGCCGGTTGGCCTCCGCAGCAGCGGAGCTGTTGGTCAGCACCGCTTGCGCTTCGCGCCTGCTTCCGCCATCGTGCGCCTCCTAAGCTTTATCGAGGATTCTTCTTCCATGGGCCAGCGCCGTTGTCGGCTCTTTCATGTCGATGCGTTCACTCGCCAACGCTTTCGCGGCAATCCTGCGATCGTCGTCTTGGATGCGGACGATCTGACTGAGGAAGAGATGCAGACGATCGCCGCGGAAGTGAACGGCGAGACGGCCTTCCTCCTGGAGGCCGAGGCGAACGATCACGACATGCAGGTCAAGTTCTTCACACCGCGGCACCCCGTGCCGTTCGTGGGTCATGCGACGATCGCCGCGCAGTACGTGTACGCGAAAACCGCCGGACCCAAGAGCGGCAAACTTCGACAACGCACCGGAGCAGGCATCGTCGAGATCGAAGTGAACGAGATCGACGGCGACTATCGCATCGCCATCACGCAGAGCCCGCCGATGCTGGGCCCGATCGTGCCCGATCATCATCGCCGCCAAGTCTTGAACGCGCTCGGCATCTCGAGCCCGAGTCTGCACATCGATTGTCCGCTGCAGATTCTCACGAAGGGAAGCCATCGGCTGCTGATCGGGCTGAAATCACCCGATCTATTGAGCTCGCTCAAACCGGATTTCGAAGAGCTTGCCCGACTCACCCCGCACGTGGGAGCGGAAGGCTACTTTGTCTTCGCGCTCACGAATACTGACGGTGTCGTCGGTACGATCTCTCGCATGTTCTGCCCTGCGCTCGGCATCCCCGAAGATCCAGTCAGCGGCAACGCACATGGCATGCTCGGCGTATACCTGATCAATCACGAGCTCATCAAACCTGCAAACGGCCATGTGGCCTTCCGCGGTCAGCAGGGTCAGTGGGTGCGCCGCGCTGGCGTCGTCGATGTCGAAGTCGAAACGTCCGGCAAGGTGGCCCAATCTGTCCGCATCGTTGGCGATGCAGTAATCGTGTACGAAGCGGAAGTGCAGGTCTGATCGCGCGCAGCGAGGGCTAGTGAAGCGTATCGAGTACTGGGTGATCGGGTTCTGGCCAGCACCCGATGACCAGAACCCGATCATCCCTTCTGCCCAGCACGCCGCTCCCGCTGCACAGTGCTTCCACCTCGGCGAATCTCGAGTACATGCCCCACAATCGGAACGATGTCTTCCGGATCATGAACGGCCATCACGATCTGTGTTCCATTCACAGCCAAGCGTTGCAACAACTCCAGGACATCCGTCCGTGTGTCTCCATCGAGTCCGGTGCAGGGCTCATCCAGTAAGAGTAGCTCTGGATCGTTGATCATCGCTCGCGCGAACAGCGTGAGGCGCATCTGACCGTAGGACACCTGACGCGGACCTCGATCGCGCAATGCTTGCAGTCCAAAGAACGAAATCCAGCGACGCGCAGCCGTCCGATCGTTCTGCGACGGCGCTTCGTTGAGACCGACGCTGGAGTAGAGCCCCGAGATCACGATCTCCTCAATGGTCTTCGCAGCGTAATGATCCGCTTGCAGCTCCGGAGAAACCAAGCTCACGCGACGCTTCCAATCTTCGATGTGGGTTCCGGTCGGCGCACCGGCCCGCTCGATGCGCCCCCCCAGCGCTGGATGCAGATCGCCATAGAGCAGACTGAGCAAGGTCGACTTGCCGCTTCCGTTCGGTCCGAGAATCGCCCAATGCTCACCCTTCGCCAGTGTCCAGTTCAGGTTGCGGATGACGGGCCGGTAGTCTCGATAGAGATTCACATCGTGAAGTCGAATGAGCCAATCGGAGCGCGAGGATGCCCCCACCCTAGCCCTCCCCCGCACGCGAGGGAGGGAATGAGTGCGACCTCGTTCTGAGGATGCGCCTACTTGCATGCGTGGCTGATGAGAGCGAGCTAACGATCCCCTCCCCCGCGTGCGGGGGAGGGTCAGGGTGGGGGCATCCTCTCTCCTACCCGCATAAACAATCTTTCCGCGCTCCATGAACGCAACGTGCGTCACGTTGCGCGGCAGCTCCTTGGGTCGATGCGTCGTGAGCACCCATGCGTGCCCGGCTCGCGGCGCCTCGAGCGCGGCGCGCAACTTCTGGCGCGTTCGCTCATCGAGCCCGTTGAAAACTTCGTCGAGCAGCAGCAGCGGTGCTTCGCTCGCGAAAGCTCGCGCGACGAGCACGCGCCGGCGCTGACCGTAAGATAACGTCAGCATGTGTCTGCGCCGTAATCCCCACAAGCCGAATCGCTCGAGAACGCGTTCGACGCGCGCACGCTGAGCACGATTCGGTTCGGTGCGCGGGATGTCTTCATCGAACACGCCCGTCGTCACGACCTGTTCTATCGTGAGGTTCCAGCCATAGCGCACGTACTTGTCCTGGCGCTCCGGACCGATGTACGCAATGAGCTCCTTGCTGCCGGCAGGCTCGCGCGTGGGCTCACCCGTCAACGCATACAGGCGGCGCTCGCTTCCTGTGGGCGTCGGCCATACATCGCCCCGAATCATCTTGAGCAACAGCGTCTTGCCTGAGCCGTTCGGTCCGATGAGTGCCCAACGCTCCCCGCGATTGACCGTAAAGCTCACATCGTCGAGTGCGATGACGTCGTCGAAGATGACCGAACAATGCTGTAGAGAGACGAGCACCATGTGACGTGATGGAAGTGATGTAGTGATGGAAGTGATGAAGGTCGGAGCGCAGGCGGCCAATGGCCAGCTGGCCATTGGCTATTGGCCAGAGAAAGCTCGACTTCTTCTAGCCAGTGCCCGGCGCCATCAGCGAGTACCGCGATGCGAACTTACATCACTTCCATCACTTACATTACCTCAATCACACGCGCGCATGCGCGCATCGCATCGCGCGTGCGTTATCATCCCGCACGTGACTGCCATCGAGATTTCGATACTCATTGTCGCCGTTGGCTCGATCGCCGGCCTAACCTGGCTCTTTCGCGCGTGGTCGGCCTCGCAGGTACAGCAGAGCGAGCGCGATAACGCTGCGCCACGCGCAGCAACCGCGCCGAGTAAACGAGGCGCGCCCAACGTGAGCTTCACGAACGAGGCGCTCGAGGCCGCGCTCGCGGATGTCTACAAGCTCGCATTCGGCGTCGCTCGCATCGACTATCAGATCATGGACGAGCATGCGAATGTGTTGACTCGCATCGCGAAGGCGATCGAAGAATCGGTCCAGCAGCGCGATTATTTTCCACGTCGGCCGATGTTGCTGCCGAAGCTCATGCAGGCGCTCAACGATCCCGAAGTATCGCGCGAGACACTCGTCAAGCTGATTCTGGAAGATCCCGCGATCGCGGGTGGCGTTCTGCAACAAGCAAATAGCGCCTTCTACCGCGTTTCACCCGCGCGCGTGGACAGCATCGATCGAGCGGTTTGGTTGCTTGGCACCGATGGTTTGCGCCGGCTGATGGCGAGCGCGATTCTGCAACCGGTGTTTCGGTTGCCGAAAGGCTACTTCGATGCGTTTGCGCCGTTAACCTGGGAGCAGGCGCAGCGCTCGGCGGCTGCGGCGGAGGCGTACGCGAAGCATGTCGTAAAGTGCGACGCGTTCGTGGCTCAGCTGCTCGCAGGCCTCGAACCGCTGGCACGCATCGTCATTTTCCGAATCGGCATGGATCAGTATCGCGAAACGCCCAACGTGCTGCCTCGGCCGGAAGTATTCATCCGAGCGATGCAGCAGCACGCGACACAGGTCGCTCTAAAGATCGCAAACGCTTGGGAGATGTCCGATCTCTCGATCGCAGCGCTGGATGAGCAAGCACAGCAGCATTCGCCCACGCAGATGCATGAGCTGGGACGTGCAGTCTACTTCGCTCGCTTGACGAGCTCGCTCGCGGTCCTCGGGACTCGACGGCCCGAGACTCCCGAAGAGCAGTACTTAGGCTTGCTCGCGGCGCAAGGAATCGACAAAGCGAAGGCGCGACTGCTCTGGGTCGCGGCGGTATCCGCCTCCGAAATCTCGTGAGGACGATCGGTCGGGCTTGCGACTCGTCTTAGGCCTCATCGGAACCCTGCGCGTAGAATGACCGTTTCATACAGCCAGCGATCTCACGACGGGGTGGGTGCACGATGCTCGTAACCTTCAAATCCTCGGCAACGGAGTCCATCACCATGTTCAAGGATGCCGCCGTCGAGCTGTTGCGCTTGATGGGCGCCACTGGGCGCATTCCAGGAGGCTTGAATGCCGAAGACGTGCCCGAGGCGCTCGCGAAGCTGGAGTCCTCAATCGAACGGCTGAAGTCGGCGACCCATGCCGCAACACCCGCACGGCCTGCAGACAACGAGGATCGAGCGACCGATGAAGATAAGGATGAAGATCGCGATCCGCCGGTCACAATCACGACCCGGGCTGTGCCGCTGCTCAGCCTGATGAAGCGCGCCGCAGCGGCGAAAGCCGAGCTCGTGTGGGAAGCCAAATGAAGCGGTTAGCGGTTAGCGGTTGAACTGCAGACACCCTCCATCCTGGCCCCCATCCTCTCGAGTGGCGGTCGCCTGCGGCGAGCCAACCTTCTCGTTTCTTGACTAACCGCTAACCGCTTCTCTCATGCTCCGTGTCGAACATCTACACAAACGCTACGGCGATCTCGAAGTCGTTCGCGACGTAAGCTTTCATGTGCCGGTCGGACAGTGCTTCGGTCTGCTTGGACCCAATGGAGCCGGCAAGACCACCACCCTGCGGTGTTGCTTAGGTTTAACGCAGCCGGATGCAGGGTCGATTACGCTCGTTGATCTGCCCGTTCCGCAGAAGGCCCGCGAAGCTCGAGTGCGCGTCGGCGTCGTGCCTCAATTCGACAATCTCGATCCAGACTTCACCGTCACCGAAAATCTGGTCGTCTTCGGCCGTTACTTCGGCCTTTCGCGCCGCGAGTGCGAAGCGCGCGTCGAACGTCTTCTGGATTTCGCGGGGCTTGCCGACAAAGCCGACGCGCGCATCGAGGCGTTGTCCGGCGGCATGAAGAGGCGACTGACGCTCGCGCGCGCCATGATCAACGACCCTCAAGTGTTGTTCATGGATGAGCCGACGACGGGGCTCGATCCGCAGGCACGGCACTTGGTGTGGGATCGATTAAAGGCGCTTCTGACACAAGGTCGCACGATCGTGCTCACGACGCACTTCATGGACGAGGCGCAACGCCTCTGCGATCGCGTCGCGATCATGGATCACGGCGTGCTCATCACCGAGGAAGCACCACGACCTCTGATCGAGCGCGAGATCGAACCGGTCGTGATCGAGGTCTATGGCGACGGCGTGGAGGCCTGGTTCGATGCGCACGGCAAAGCCCTTTCCAGTCGCGCGGAACTCGCAGGCGATACGGCGTTTTGTTACTGCAACGATCCCGAGCCTTTGTTGAAGACTCTCGAAGGTCAAAGCGAGTTGCGGGCCCTACGTCGAGCCGCGAATCTCGAAGACGTGTTTCTGAAACTCACCGGCAGAGATCTACGTGACTGAAGCTGCGCTCGTTACCAACCGGACGGACATTCCTGAACGCGCCCATCGCTGGCGCTTCCTGCATGTCGTGCACCGAAACTATCTGGTGTGGCGCAAGCTCATCGGCTCCGCGCTCGTCGGTCATTTGGCCGATCCGTTGATCTGGCTGGTCGGCCTTGGCTTTGGGCTCGGCAGCTTGATGCCTTCGATCGGAGGCTTGCGCTACATCGAGTTTCTGGCGAGCGGCATGCTGTGCTACAGCGCGATGAACTCGGCCTCATTCGAAGGGCTGTGGTCCGCGTTCACGCGCCTGAAGATGCAGCGCACATGGGAGAGCATTCTGAACGCACCGATGACCGTGACCGACGTGGTGCTCGGCGAGTGGGTGTGGACTGCCATGAAAGGCACGCTCTCCGGCGCCGCCATTCTTCTCGTCATGACGCTGCTGGGGATCGTGCAATCGCCGATGGCCTTATGGGTGCTGCCGGTCGTTTTGCTGGTCGGACTCGCATTCGGCGGGCTTGCGCTCATCGTCACGGCCTTGGCGAAGAGCTACGATCTTTTCACCTACTACTTCAGCTTGTTGTTGATGCCGATGACGTTGATCTCGGGCGTCTTCTTTCCTCAAGAACAGCTCCCTCGGATCGCGCAGGTCATCGCACAATTCCTGCCGCTCTCGCATGCCACGACGCTCGCCCGCGGTCTCGTAGTCGGCACGCCGGTGGACAACGTGGCGCTGCACATCGGCGTCATCGTCATCTATGCCGCGGTCACGGTCGCGATCGCGGCGAGGCTGGTGGAACGCAGGCTCATGCGCTAACCGCGGCGCGAGCGCATGCGCGCTTAGGCCGTCGGCTGTAGGCTCTAGGCTGTAGCGAGAATAAGAATCCAGATCGCGACCCACGAAGCTGCCTTGGCGCCGCGGTCGCTTCTTCCTCTGGCTACAGCCTAGAGCCTACAGCCTATCCTCGTGACCGAGTAGAATGGCGCCACCCTTCTGCGTTCACTGCGCTCCCTGAGCGCCACAAGGTCTCCTGCATGGGCCGCATCTTCGAAGTTCGAAAACACGCGATGTTCGCGCGCTGGAATCGCATGGCGAAACAGTTCGCGCGCATCGGCAAGGACATCACCATTGCCGTCAAATCCGGCGGCCCCGACCCAGCTTCGAATCCGGCTCTACGTCGGATCATGCAGAACGCGCGCTCGATCAACATGCCCAAGGACAAGGTCGAAGCCGCCATTCGCCGCGCGTCCGGTAAGGAAGCGGCGAACTACGCCGAAGTTCTGTACGAAGGCTACGCGCCGCACGGCGTCGCTGTCCTGGTCGAATGCGCGACCGACAATCCGACACGCACTGTCGCGAGCGTGCGCAATGCCTTCTCCAAGCACGGCGGCAATCTCGGCACCTCCAACAGCGTGAGTTTCCAGTTCAAGCGCATGGGTGTATTCCGCCTGAACCCCGAAGGCATCGATCAGGATGACCTCGAGCTCTATCTGATCGACCACGGCCTCGAGGAAATGGGCGAAAGCACAGGCGAGAAAGGCGAGCCGCAGCTCGTCGTGCGCTGCGCGTTCGCGGATTTCGGCCACGTGCAGAAGGCGCTCGAAGACCGAGGCATCACACCGATTTCCGCCGAGCACGAATACATCTGCTCTGCTCCGACCGAACTGCCCGAAGCGCAAGCGAACGAAGTCATGGAGCTCGTCGACAAGCTGGAACAGGATGAGGATGTGCAGAAGGTGTATCACACCCTCGCTTAGGCCTGCGGCGGAAGCCTGCGTCCCTCGGCACGGAGGCCTATCGGCGAGGAAGCCGTACTACCGACGGCAAGGGAGCCTGTCGGCAGGGTCAGAGGGAGTGCCATTCGTCACTCGAGCGGCATCGCTTGCGACATGCAGTCTACCCGCACTTCTCGTTTACCTTGCCGGCAGGCTTCCTTGCCGTCGGTACTATGGCTTCCTTGCCGGAGGCTCCCTTGCCGTCGATAGTACGGCTGCCCTTCTATTCTTCTTGCTTGATCTCCGGCATCCACAACGTCACCGCTAACCCTCCCTCCTGCCGATTCGCGAGTGAGATACGGCCGCCGTGGGCTTCGATCACTTCGCGGCACACGGTGAGACCGAGGCCTGCGCCTGAGGACTTGGTTGAATAGAACGGTAAGAGGGCGTTGCCTAGGACGTCTTCGCTCATGCCGGCGCCGCGGTCGAGCACTTGGATACGCCAACCGCCTGCGTGAGCGTGCACTTCGAGCGTGATGGACTCGGGCGGGGCACCGGCTTCGCGAGCGTTCTTCACCAGATTGATCAGCACCTGCTCCATCTGCGCCGCATCGAACACGCCCGGCTTCGCGGGAATGTCGCCCGCGATCGTGAATGGCGCGGTTTCTCGCAGCGCTCGCAGGAAAGCGCCCCACTCGACCGCTTCGGGTCGCGGCTTCGGCAGCTTTGCGAAGCGCGCGTACCCGTCGATGAAGCTATGCAGGTGCTTGGCGCGATCCTCGATCGTGCGGAAGATGCGCTGGAGCTGCTCGGGATCGCGCTCGTGAGCCTGACGGCCGGAATGCGCGAGCGAGGAGATCGGTGCGAGCGAATTGTTGAGCTCATGGGCGATCACCCGAATCACGCGCTTCCACGTTTCGACCTCCTGCCGCGACAGCTCGCGGGTGAGCTGCTTCAGCAGATAGAGTCGGTGCAGCTGATTGTTGAGTAAGAAGCCGCGCTGGGAGAGGTGATAGATCTCCGACTCGCCATTGCCTTCGATCATGAAGAGCGTGTCTTCCTTGCCTTCCACCGCGTGCTGCAACGGTTCTGGCGCGGCCGCGAGCAACTCGCGAAAGGAGAGCCCTTCTAGCTTGCGACCGCCCAAGAACGTCTGCCGTGCGGCGACATTGCTGTAGACGATACGGTCGGCTGAATTGGTCAACACCATCGCGAGCGGCGTAGCTTGAATGACGGTATCGAGCAACAACTCGCGTTGGTACAACGATTGACGCTCGCTCCTGAGTAATGCGCCGAGTCCGTTATAGCTTTGCACGAGCGCCTGAAGCTCGACTTCTTCAGGCTCGCCGATGCTGACGCTAAAATCGTGATCCTTCATGCTCGTGATCCCATCGCCCACTGCCAGCACGGTCCGCGCGACGGGCCGAACGAACCAGCGCGAGATGACGATGGCAAGAGGGATCGCGACGATGAGCGCAACGAGGATGCCCGCCGCCAACGAGTCCAACCAAGTCGCCGCTCCAGCCGCGACGATCGCGATGAAGCAGGCAAGGACCGCACAGACAAGCGCGAGCTTGCCTTCGAGAGAATGACGCATGGAAGAAGGATAGCCGTGTAGACGTGCGGACGTGTAGGCGTGTGGGCCTCAGAGGACACAATCATCCTTCCGAGTCCGCTCGCCCCTCCACGATCATTCTTTCAACCCCAACTTCTCCATGCGTCGATATAAAGCCTGCCGGCTCAATCCGAGCTCGCGCGCGGCTCGTGCGATGACTCCTCGGGCCCGAGTGAGCGCAGCTTCGATCTCCGCACGATCGGGCTCTCGCTCCGGCAACATCTCGGGCGTACCGGGCGGCGGCATGAGCGCGAGATCCGCCGGCGTGATCTCGGCTGAGCTCGACAGCAGCGATGCACGGCGAATCGTGTTCATCAACTCGCGGACATTACCCGGCCACGTGTGGGCGAGCAGTGCGCGTTGCGCCGAACCGCTGAGACGCTGATCGGTCGCGAGGAAATGCCGCGCGAGCGACAGGATGTCTTCGCGCCGTTCCGCGAGCGGCGGTACGCGCAGCTCGATCACATTGAGGCGGTAGTACAGGTCCTCGCGGAAGCGACCCGCAGCAATCGCAGCAGGAAGGTCGGTATTCGTCGCGCTGATGAGTCTCACAGTGGCGCGTCGTGTCACACTGCTTCCAAGGCGCTCGTATTCGCCCGTCTGCAAGACACGCAACAACTTCGCTTGACCTTCGAGCGAGAGATTGCCGATCTCATCCAAGAACAACGTGCCGCCATCCGCCGCCTCGAATCGCCCTTGGCGAACTTTCGTCGCACCCGTGTATGCACCTGCTTCAGCCCCGAAGAGCTCGGCTTCCATGAGCTCCTTGGGTAATGCGCCAACGTTCACCTTGATGAAGGGTCCGTCCTTCACACTCGAGTTCGCCTGAATGATCGACGCGATGACTTCCTTGCCCGATCCATTCGGCCCCGTGATGAGCACGGGCACATCCGCCGGTGCGACGTGCGTCGCCTTCGTGACGACATCGCGCATGGCATCGCTCTCGAACACGAGCCCGCACAGATCGAACTTTGCCGCGAGGGCGGCACGTGATTCGGCGCGTCTTCGCGCCGCGCGCTCTTGCTCGACGGTGAGGCGTCTGAGCTCGAGCAGGTTGCGCACTGTGGTCAGCAACCGAGCGTCGTCCCAGGGCTTCGCGAGGTAATCCGCAGCGCCGGCCTTGACGAGCTCCACTGCCGTTTCGAGATGCGTCCACGCAGTGAGCAGCACGATCGGCACAGACGGATGACGTTTACGAATCTCCCGAAAGAGCTCGATGCCCTCCTCGCCTGAAGTTGCTTCCTTGCGGAAGTTCATATCCTGAATGACGAGATCGACGGGATCGCGCTCGAGGATGTGCAAACCTTCATCAGGCCCGTTTGCAGTCAACGTACGATGCCCTTGGAGCGAGAGCAGTACGTCCAGCGCGGTGCGCACCGCGTCGTTGTCGTCGATGAT
>JAEZFW010000064.1 GCA_023417315.1 Pseudomonadota bacterium | reverse complement strand
GAACAGTCCATATGACCTCGGCCGACACGTTGACGCACGCGAGCCCAAGAAACTTAATGTTGTCTTCGACCCAGCAGCGCTCTGAAAGGGTCTTTTTCTTCCGCCGCGTCGCCGCGAGTTTCTTCGGAAGATGGCACAGTGTGTTCGATCTTCTCGCTCGTCACCCGGCTGCCTCGTCATTACACTCGCATACTGCATTTACACACTCAGCGCCGCAACTTCGGCGCACTTCCTACGCATGCGGTATACAACCCTCGTTTTCGCACTCATTAGCGCCGTTTGGACAACTGCTGCCGGCAGCACCTCATTGACGGTGGAGCGGATCTTCGCGGCGCCCGATTTGAGCGGGCCGCGTTTACGCGAGCCGAAGTTCTCACCCGATGGCCGGTACGTCACCTATCTTCAGGGGAAACCTGACGCGAAGGATCAGCTTGATCTCTGGGCGTTCGACACCAAGACCGGTGCGACGAAACTCCTCGTAGACTCGCGAGCGTTCATTGCAGGCGCCGAGACGCTCTCGGCCGAAGAGGAAGCGCGGCGCGAACGACAGCGCACGGCCTCGCTACGCGGCATCGTCGAGTATTCGTTCTCGAAGGATGGCAAGCACTTACTCGTTCCGATCGCGGGCGACCTCTATCTATGCGAGCTCGGCACGACGCCTTCCATTCGCCGACTCACTCGCACGGAATCGTACGAAACCGATGCGAAGCTCTCACCGCGCGGGCGCTTTGTAAGCTTCATCCGCGATCAAGATCTGTTCGTCTTCGACTTGCGTACCGGGGAAGAGCTCGCGCTCACGACGGACGGTGAGGGTTTGATTCAGAACGGCGTCGCGGAGTTCATCGCGCAAGAAGAAATGGATCGCGACACCGGGTACTGGTGGTCGCCCGACGAGACGCGCATTGCGTTCACACGTATCGACGACAACCCTGTGCAGGAAGTGCAGCGCTTTGAAATCGGTGCGACCGGCGCGCAGATGTATCAGCAGCGCTATCCTGCGGCAGGCACCGCGAATACGCTCGTGGCGCTACGCATCGTCGAGGTCGGCAGCGGTCAAACCTCGGCTCCGCAGGTCGACTTCAAGGATCACTATCTCGCGCGAGTGGATTGGTTTCCGGACAGCCGCTCGCTCGCGGTTCAGAAGCAATCGCGCGATCAGAAGCGGCTCGAGCTGCTGAAGGTCGACGTGCGAAGCGGACGAGCGTTGCGACTGATCGAAGAAAAGAGCCCACACTGGGTTGAGCTCAACGACGACTTGCACTTCCTCGAGCGCACAGATGCATTCATCTGGTCGTCGCGCCGCTCCGGCTACAAGCACCTGTATCTGTACGATTTCGATGGCAAGCTCATTCGTCCGCTCACCGCTGGGTCGTGGATGGTCGTAGGCAACGGCGAAGAGACGGGTCTCGTCGGCGTCGACGAGAAAGCGAAGACAGTCCTCTTTCTCGCGAACAAGGAATCGCCGCTCGAACGTCATCTCTATGCGGCATCGCTTCAGACCGAGAAACCGGAGCAGCCCCGCAAGATTTCGAGAGAACCCGGTTGGCACGACGTGAAGCTGCTGCCGAACGGACGGGGGTATCTCGATTCATATTCGTCACCCGAGCATCCGACCTCCTCGAGCTTGCGCAAGCTCGACGGTTCGGTGAGCCACTGGCTCGTGCGCAACGCACTCGATGCGTCGCATCCGTATGGGCCATTCGTCTCTTCGCACGTGAAGGAAGAGTTTGGCGAAATCGCCGCTGCGGACGGGCAGGCGCTGCACTACCGATTGCTGAAGCCCACGAATATGCAGGCTGCTCGACGCTATCCGGTCGTGATCGACACCTACGGCGGACCGCATTTCCAATACGTGCGGAAGGATTGGATGGGCGGCGCGCGTGCGACACAAGGCTACTTCAGACAATTGCTCGCGCAGCACGGCTTCGTCGTGTTCACGCTCGACAATCGCGGTTCGGGATTTCGCGGCAACGCGTTCGAGTCACCGATCGCAGGCCGACTCGGCAGCGTCGAGGTGCAGGATCAGCTCACGGGTGTCGAGTACTTGAAAGGCTTGCCGTTCGTCGATCCGGATCGCATCGGGATCATGGGCTGGAGCTATGGCGGCTATATGACGCTCATGGCGATGACGAGCTCGGATGTATTCCGCGCCGGCGTCGCGGGTGCACCTGTCACCGATTGGCGGCTATACGACACGCACTATACGGAGCGTTACATGAGCACACCGCAAGTTAACGCGAAGGGCTACGAGCGTTCGAATGTGCTGCAACACGTGGACCGCTTGCACGGACGCTTGCTGCTCGTGCACGGCATGGCCGACGACAACGTGCTGTTCACGAACAGCACGATGCTCATGCAATCACTGCAAGCGCGCGGTCAACAATTCGAGCTGATGACGTACCCCGGCGGCAAGCACGGCTTGATCCGCATGCCCGACATGGGACGGCACTACTACGAAACCGTGCTCGCGTTTCTTGAGCGCACGCTGAAAGATCAAACTGCGATGCCTCATGGCACTGAATGAAGTTGAACGTCGCGACACATACATTCGTCGAGCCACACTTCGCGATGCGGGACTGGCGTCAGGACTTGTTTCAGGACCGGCCGTAAATACCTCCCTGTAGGCCTGGTACGAAAACATCCATGTTTTCGAACCTCCTGAAACAAGTCCTGACGCCAGCCCCGCTAGTGCCACTATGGACATTGCAGGAAGAAGGAAGAGAACAGCGAAGCGAAGCGCAGCTCCACTAACGTAAGCGCGCTCTTCGAGCGGGTGGGAGGACGCGGGCAGGCACTTGGCGCTGCCGATTGTGCTGGCACGCACACACTCAGGCGCCACCTCTTGCGGTCAAGATGGCGACACCTGGCGCGGTAAGCAAAGCTCTATGTGCCGCGGAGCAAATCGTGCGGGCACCCACTGCGTGATGTGGCACGAGACGACCGAAGGACCGACAAGTGCCTGCCCGCGGCCTAGACGCCCGCTCAGCCGTAGGCGCGCGCGGGTGTTTGGCAGTACGTCACGTGTTGCTCTCCAACGAACAAGATGCAAACAAATGACGCGCAAGTGTTGGTGTAGTGGACGTGTTGCCGCCACCGGTGAAGCAAACTACCGAACGTGTGCGCAGAGCGCCGAGATCATCGGGCGGTCGGCTTCGAGCAAGCCGACAGAGTCCAGGTCCGCAAGCGTGACCCATTTGATCGCCGGTGCGTCGAGTGGCTGGGGGGTGCCTTCGTAGGTTTCGACGACCCAGAGATCGAGCAGCACTGTGCGCTCAGTGTAGTGGTGCTCGTATGCGATGAGCGGGGATGCGCGTAATGTTTCGATGCCGAGCTCTTCGCGCAGCTCACGCCGTAAACCTTCGAAGCGATCTTCGCCCGGCTCGAGCTTGCCACCCGGGAATTCCCAGCCGCCGGCCATGTGCTTGCCCGCGGGACGTTGCGCGATGAGCACGCGTCCGTTCGCGTCGAACAGCGCCCCAGCGACGACGTGGAGGCGCAGGCTTTCGGCTGTAGGCTGTAGGCTGTAGGTCAGAAGAAGAAACTCCGTTTGCGCTTGAGACCGCTGCGGGGACAGCGCGATGAAAGATGGGGGCGCTGTGCGATCAGCGCCCCCATTCCTTCTGGCTACAGCCTACAGCCGAGTCTTCATCCCTGCCCCGCGAGCGCTCCGTGGCAGTGCTTGAACTTCTTGCCTGAGCCGCAGGGGCAAGGCTCATTGCGGCCGACTTTGCGCGTGTCGCGCACGAACTGCGCGACGGGCGCGGCGCCCTGCGGCTCTGGAGCTGGCTCCTGCGCCGGAGGCGCAGTCACTTGCTCGGGCGCTGCATGCTGGAACTGCATCGCGCGCGCGAGGCGCCGTTGTCGCGCTTCTTCTTCCGCATCGATCTCGGCTTGTGTGCGCAGTTGCATGCGCGAGAGCATCGACACCGTGTCGTGCTTCACGCGATCGAGCATCGTCGTGAAGAGCTCGAATGCCTCACGCTTGTACTCCTGCTTCGGATTCTTTTGCGCGTAGCTGCGCAGATGAATGCCTTGCCGCAGGTAGTCCATCGCAGCGAGATGCTCGCGCCAGTGCGCGTCGAGCTGCTGCAGCATGATCGCCTTCTCGATGTGCCGTACTACAGGTGCGCCATACTGCTGCACCTTCGCTTCGTACGCCCGGTCGATCTCCTCGACGATGCGCTTGCGAACGCCTTCTTCGCCCAGATTGGTATCGGCGGCCAGCCACCCTTTGATGTCGAGCTGCACGGCGAAATCTTTCTCGAGCGTTTGCGCGAGGCCGGCGATGTCCCACATATCTTCGACGCTCTTCGGCGGCATGAAACGATCGGCGATCGTGTTCAACACCTCGTGCCGAATGCCGGCAACCGCATCGCCGACCTCTTCCGCCGCCATGAGCTCGGTGCGCTGCTGGTAGATGACCTTTCGCTGATCGTTCGCGACGTCATCGTACTCGAGCAGGTTCTTACGAGCATCGAAGTTGTGCGCCTCGACTTTGCGTTGCGCACGCTCGATCTGCTTCGAGAGCATGCGGCTCTCGATGACCTCGCCCTCTTTCATGCCGGCCGTCTGCAGCCAACGCTTCGTGCGCTCCGGATCGCCGAAGATGCGCATGAGGTTGTCGTCGAGCGAGATGTAGAAGCGGCTCGAGCCCGGATCGCCCTGACGACCCGAACGACCGCGAAGCTGATTGTCGATGCGGCGAGATTCGTGCCGTTCCGTACCGATGATGTGCAATCCGCCAGCGGCAATCACCGCATCGTGGCGCTTCTGCCATTCATCGCGGATACGTTGCGGCGCAGCCTCGTCGTTCGGATCGACGGTCTGCAGCTCCGCTGAAAGATTGCCGCCGAGCACGATGTCGGTACCGCGGCCTGCCATGTTAGTTGCAATCGTGACGGCGCCTGGGCGGCCCGCCTGCGCCACGATCAAGGCTTCACGCTCGTGCTGTTTCGCGTTGAGAACTTCGTGCGCGATCTTATTCTCGTTCAGGAGCTCCGACAGTTCTTCGGATGTCTCGATCGAGGTCGTACCCACGAGCGCAGGCTGGCCGCGTGTCACACAATCGCGAATATCTTCGAGGATCGCCTCGAACTTGTCCTTCTTCGTCAGGTACACGAAGTCGGAGTGATCCTTGCGGACCATAGGGCGGTGCGTCGGAATCACGACGACTTCTAGACCGTAGATCTGCTGGAACTCGAAGGCTTCCGTATCGGCGGTGCCCGTCATGCCGGCGAGCTTCTGATACATGCGGAAGTAGTTCTGGAACGTGATCGAGGCGACTGTCTGATTCTCTTCGCGAACGCGCACGCCTTCCTTCGCTTCGATCGCCTGATGCAGTCCGTCCGACCAGCGTCGGCCCGGCATCGTTCGGCCAGTGAACTCATCGACGATGACGACTTCGCCGTTGCGCACGATGTATTCGACGTCGCGGTGATAGAGCGAATGCGCGCGCAACGCCGCATTGAGGTGATGCATCAAGCGAATGTTCGCGGCGTCGTACAAGCTTTCGCCGGGCTGGAGCAATCCCGCCTCCGAGAACAACTGCTCGGCGCGCTCGTGACCTGCATCCGAGAGATGCACCTGTCGTGTTTTCTCATCAGCCCAGTAATCGCCTTCGCCCTCTTCGCTCTCTTGACGCTGCAAACGCGGCGCAAGCTGATTGATGCGCAGATAGAGCTCGGTGCTTTCTTCCGCAGGCCCGGAAATGATGAGCGGAGTGCGTGCTTCGTCGATGAGGATCGAGTCGACTTCGTCGACGATTGCGTAAGCAAGGCCGCGTTGGGCGCGATCTTCGAGCCGGAACGCGAGGTTGTCGCGTAAGTAGTCGAAGCCGAACTCGTTGTTCGTGCCGTACGTGATGTCGCACGCGTATGCAGCGCGCTTTTCTTCCGAGGTCTGTCCGCTCTTGATCACCCCGACGGTCAGACCGAGGAAGCGATAGACGCTAGCCATCCAGTCCGCGTCGCGCTGCGCGAGATATTCGTTGACCGTGACGACATGCACGCCCTTTGCGGGCAATGCATTCAAGTATGCAGGCAGGGTCGCGACGAGGGTCTTACCTTCGCCGGTGCGCATCTCGGCGATCCTGCCATAGTGCAGCGCCATGCCGCCGATGAGTTGCACGTCGAAGTGACGCATCCCAAGCGTGCGACGCGCGGCTTCACGCACCGCCGCGAAAGCCTCCGGCAGCAGGTCATCGAGTTGCTCGCCCTGAGCGAGGCGGGCGCGGAACTCGTCGGTCTTGCCTCGCAACTGCTCGTCCGTAAGCGCCTTGAAGGACTCTTCCAGCGCGTTGGCGCGGACGACATTCTTCGAATAGCCGTTCAGAATCCGCTGGTTGCGGCTACCGAACAGCTGAGTAAGCCAATTCGCCACGCTCGACTCCGGGTGGAGAGAAAAAAGGCCGTTATTGTACACGCGGGGTGGGAGGTCTGATCCCGCAGATCCGGGCAAGTTCAGGGCGATTGGAGAGATTGCAAGGGACTCGCCGCCAGCGAGTCGTGAGTAGTGATTCGCGGGTAGCAAAACGCCAAGGACCGAGCCTGTTACGACCCGCGAGTCACGGATCACGGGTCACAGCGAAGACGCGCTCAGCGCTTCACGAAGCTCATCGGGTCGACCGCCCGACCCTGCTTCAGGACTTCGAAATGAAGGTGAGGACCTGTCGAGCGGCCCGTCGAGCCGATCAGCGCGATCGCCTGGCCCTTCTTCACGGTTTCGCCTTCTTTCACGAGAACGCGCTGATTGTGGGCGTAGCGAGTGACGTAACCGTTCCCGTGATTGATCTCGACCGTCTTGCCGTAACCGAAGCGCTCCTTCGTATACGTCACCACGCCCGAAGCGACCGCCATAACCTGAGCGCCCGCGGGTCCGGCGAAATCGACACCACGATGGAAGGCCTTGCGACCGGTGAAGGGGTCGGCGCGATGACCGAAGTAGGAAGAGATCCAGCCTTGTGTGACCGGGCGGCCGCCCGGGACGATTTGTCGGCTCAGATTACGGGTCGAAATCATGCTCTCGAGGACACTGAGCTGACGCTCGCGATCTTTGATCTGCCGCGTCAGGTCATCGAGCATCGCCGTGAGATCAGGCGCGGTCGCGACTGCCCCTTCGACGAGTCCTTCTGGGCCACCGACCGCCGGTGGCGAGTCGAAATTGAACTCGCCCTTGTCGAGATTCGCCATTTCCGTGAGCCGACGGCCCAGGGCATCGAGCCGGATCACGTGTGCATTCATTTGTCCGACGCGGGTTGCGATCGCATCCAAGCGTTCCTGCAATTCACGCTTGGCCGTCAAGACTTCGAGGCGCTGCGACTCCAAGACCGCACCCCACTCGCCGACTTCCTTCGCCGGCTCGTTCCCGAAGCCGCCGCGTCCGAGCTGCATCCCTAAGAACAGTACGGCGGTGAGCACGGTAGTCACGAGCGCGAGCGTCACCGTCATCGCCATGGGCCGGTTGAGCTCGAACTGGCGAGCTTTGCCCTGCCGCTTGGAAAAAACGATGACGTTCATGTACTCATCCTCGTCGCCGACGAAACGGCGCGACAAAACATCCCAGCGACGTTGCGTGACACAACGTCAGTGCTGCTCCTTCCGGAAGCGGTGGACGTAGAACCGACTTGTTCGTGTTGTACATCCTGGCAACCCCGCTATCGTGGTCGCTGCCCGCAACCCTTAGACCGGTGGCTTTGCGTCCCCGCCTTTCGGCGGGTTTGCCCTTTACAGTGGATCCGAATATGCAGAATCGACTTACCAAAGATCAAGCGGACACTGCTCACATCTTGGAGCATTCAGTCGATGTCTGATCGATTCAAACCCCTCGCAGAGGGTCTCGGCCCGATGTTCAAAGAGCTTGAGCGCCGGGCCCAAGCGACGGTGGATCTCGCTGCGCGGGTGCGCGAAGCCCTCTCGGGGCCTGAGAAAGATCATGTCGTTTCAGCAACTTACAAGGAAGATACGCTCATCGTGCTGGCGGATTCAGCTGCCTGGGCGACTCATATTAGATATGCCCAGACACAGCTTCTCGAGGCGCTGAGCGCCAGCGGTGAGACGCGGTTCACGAAATTGAAGGTCAAGGTGGGGAGAAGAACGAAGGGGATCGGGGATAGGGGATAGGGGATAGGGGATGTTCAGAAAAGGAAGGAAGCAGGGTATCGGTCTCTGGCCATCCCCCATCCGCTATCCCCGATCGACTTCAACTGGGTCAGGCGGTGACCATCGCCGCCGCGGGCACATACGAGATCGGCGAGTCCTTGGCATCTTCGAAGGTGATCTCTTCCCACGCATCGGGTGTCTTGATCAGCTTGCGAAGCAGCTGATTGTTCAGAGCGTGGCCCGACTTGTAGCCGCTGAATTCCCCGATCAGGCTGCGGCCGAGTAGATAAAGATCGCCGATTGCATCGAGGATCTTGTGCTTCACGAACTCGTCCTCGTAGCGCAAGCCGTCCTCGTTCAGGATCCGATAGTCATCGAGCACGATTGCGTTCTCCATCGTGCCGCCGAGCGCGAGATTCTTCGAGCGCATGAACTCGAGGTCACGCATGAAGCCGAACGTGCGCGCGCGGCTGATCTCCTTCAGAAACGACGTCGTGGAAAAATCCATCGTCGCCGTCTGTGCACGTTTCTTGAACACCGGATGATCGAACTCGATCTCGAAGTTCACTTTGAAGCCGTTATAAGGATCGAAGCGCGCCCACTTGTCACCGTCCTGCACTTGGATCGGCTGCAAGATTCGAGCGAAGCGCTTCGGTGCGGGCTGATCTTCGATACCCGCCGATTGCAGTAGGAAGACGAACGGCCCTGCGCTGCCGTCCATGATCGGGACTTCCTCAGCCGAGAGCTCGACATAGGCATTGTCGATGCCGAGCCCCGCGAATGCCGAGAGCAGGTGCTCGATCGTGGCGACGCGGATGTTGTCGCTGATGAGCGTAGTGCCCAGCATGGTTTCTCCGACATTCTCGGCGTACGCCCTGACCTCGGCGGAGTCATCGAGGTCCGTACGACGGAACACGACTCCGGTATCGACTGGCGCAGGGCGAAGCACCATGAGCACTTTCTTGCCCGAGTGCAGACCCACGCCGGTGGCCCGGATCGTGTTCTTGAGCGTGCGTTGTCTGAGCATGGCGGTTCCTCAAGCCGGTGGGCTGTAGGCCGTAGGCTGTAGGCAAGTGCTAGAAATGAAACCGCCGAACTGCATCGTTACTCCGAAAATCGCGCGCACCGTAGCACCGTCGGCCGTGCGCCGACAAGGCACGGCCCTCTATTGGTGCCAGAGGCGGCAGCTATATCTGCCTACAGCCTACAACCTACACTCTACGCCTTTCTCTCAATCCGCCTGACGACGCAGGAACGCCGGAATATCGAGCAAGGACGGATCCTCGACGTTCAATCCATCGCCCACCGCACGGCGGGCCGGCGGATGCGTATCGCGTTGGTTGCGGATGTAAGTCGGAACGTGCAGATCGTCCAACGTCGGCACGCGCGGTCCACGTCCCCCAGCGATAGCAGTCATCCGACGCGCTTCGGCAGGAGAATGCTGGGTTGCCGCAATGGGCCGGCCGATGCCCGTCGCTACGACGGTCACGCGAATCTCTTCACGCATTTCCGGGTCGATCACGCAACCGACGACGACGTTCGCATCGTCCGAGGCGTACTGCTTGACGGTATCGCCTACAACGCTGAACTCGCTGGTACGCAAATCGGGTCCCGCGGTGACGTTGATCAGCAGGCCATGCGCACCGGACAGATTTACATCCTCGAGCAATGGACTGGAGACCGCGGCCTCGGCTGCTTCGCGGGCGCGATTGTCACCGCGCGCCGAGCCCGAGCCCATCATCGCCATGCCGGTTTCAGCCATCACGGTGCGCACATCGGCGAAGTCGACGTTGATCATGCCCGGACGGGTGATCAGCTCGGCGATACCTTGGACCGCGCCCTGGAGTACTTGGTTCGCGGCCTTGAATGCATCGAGCAACGTGATATCCCCACCGAGCACCGTGAGCAGCTTCTGATTCGGGATCGTGATGAGCGAATCGACGTGCTTGCTCAACTCCAAGATGCCGTGGTCAGCGGAACCGGACCGCTTGCTGCCTTCCATATCGAACGGCCGAGTCACGACCGCGACGGTCAGGATGCCGAGCTCTTTCGCGACTTGCGCGACGACCGGCGCCGCTCCCGTTCCCGTCCCACCGCCCATACCGGCGGTAATGAAGAGCATGTCGGATCCTTCGATCATCTCGATGATGCGATCGCGATCTTCCATCGCCGCTTGGCGACCGACTTCAGGGTCCGCACCGGCGCCGAGACCCTTCGTGATGTTGCAGCCGATCTGCAGACCCACCTTCACTTTGGAGTGCTTGAGTGCCTGCGCATCGGTGTTGATGCAAATGAAATCTACGCCTTCGATCCCTTGGCTCACCATGTGAGCGACAGCGTTACCGCCACCGCCGCCCACACCGATGACTTTGATCACGGCACCTTGGTTTTCAGTATCAGCAAGTACGAACATCGTTAGTCCCCTCGATGTAGCTCGAAAAATAGACTGTAGGCTGTGGGCTGTAGGCTGTAGCCAGAAAGGATTCAGCTTGCAGCCCACGGTCTACGCAATAAACAAACTCCAACACACGCTCACTACCCTTCAACTTCCCGCTTCTCTGCCTGTGATGAACGTGATGAAAGCGATGGAGGTGATGAACGCCAGAATTGGCGGTCAGCCCTTCAGGTATCACCCCAACACTTCCGACCTTCATCACTTCCATCACCTCCATCACCTTCATCACTGCGACTTCTGACGCCCTTGCGTCAGAAGTTGCCTTGAAACCACGCCTTCATCCGATCGACCACCCCGCGCACATTCCCGCCGAGCGGCGATTCGCGTCGACCCCGCAGGAAATTTTCGCGGCCGTATAGAAGCAAGCCGACGCCGGTCGAATGGATTGGATTGCTGACGACGTCCACCAATCCGATGATGTGTTGCGGCACACCGAGTCGGACGGGCATGTGGAACACCTCCTCGGCGAGCTCGATCGCGCCTTCCATCTTCGCGCTGCCGCCGGTGAGCACGACGCCGGCTGCAATCACTTCCTCGAATCCGGAGCGCCGCAGCTCTTCGCGGACCAATGCAAACAATTCCTCGTAACGCGGCTCGACGACTTCCGCCAGCGTCTGGCGCGATAGTCGTCGCGGCGGGCGATCGCCGACACTCGGCACTTCGATCGTTTCGTCGGAATTCGCGAGCTGCGACAGCGCGCAGGCGAATTTCATCTTGATCTCTTCAGCGTGATGCGTCGGCGTACGCAAGCTCACCGCGATGTCGTTCGTCACTTGATCGCCTGCAATCGGAATCACTGCGGTATGACGAATGGCGCCGCCGGAGAAGACAGCCAAGTCGGTCGTGCCGCCGCCGATATCGACGAGGCACACCCCGAGCTCCTTCTCATCATCCGCGAGCACCGCGTAGCTCGATGCGAGCTGCTCGAGCACGATGTCCTCGACAGACAGCCCGCAGCGCTGCACGCACTTCACGATGTTCTGAGCAGCGCTCTCCGCGCCCGTAACGATGTGCACCTTCGCTTCGAGGCGCACGCCGGACATTCCGATCGGTTCCCGAATTCCTTCTTGGCTGTCGATCAGAAACTCCTGAGGGAGGATGTGCAGGATTTTCTGATCTGCCGGGATCGCCACGGCGCGCGCCGCGTCGATGACGCGCTCGACATCTTCCGAAGTCACTTCCTTGTTACGTATCGCGACGATGCCGTGCGAATTCAGACTGCGCACATGGCTGCCCGCAATGCCTGCGTAAACCGAGTGGATCTCGCAGCCCGCCATCAGCTCGGCTTCTTCGACGGCGCGCTGAATCGATTGCACCGTCGACTCGATGTTCACGACAACCCCTCGCTTGAGGCCGCGCGATGGATGCGAGCCGAGACCGACGACTTCGATGCGGCCGTCGCTCGTCATCTCCCCGACGATCGCGACCACCTTGGACGTGCCGATATCGAGTCCGACGATCAGATTGCGGTCGTTCTTTCTAGCCATTTATGCGCTTACTCCATTCGAAGCCGGATGCGGCTTCGATGAGCTGCTTGTAGCGATTCGCTCGGTATGACTCGTGATCAACATCTCTCGACAACCTATGCATCGGGGCCGGAACCGTCTGCACCCTGCGCCACCCGCGCAGGTGCATTCCAACCCACTGAAAAGCCGTTGCTGTAACGCAGGTCCACGTAACGCACCTCGCCATTGCGCGATGCGACGAGGGGCGAGGCCACTCGAATGAATCTCTCGAGGCGCGATTGCACGTCTTGTCGGCCGAGTCGAATCTCGACGCCACTCGACAGCGTGAGCGACCACGCGCCTCTTGGATCGAGCTCGACGTGAGACAGCCGCAAGCCCACTGCGAGCAATCGCGGGTACGTCTCGAGATACAGCTTCGCGACTTGCGCTTCCGTACCTTCGGGTCCATTGAGCTGCGGAAGCTCGGGCGGGATGTGTCGCGAGCCTCGCAAGAACAATTCGCCTCTCGTATTCATCAGACCATCCTCGCCCCAGCGAGCCGCGGGCACGTGCTCCGTCACCGACACGCGCACCCCATTGGGCCAGCGACGCTCGATGCGCACGCGGTCGATCCAAGGGACCGACTCGAGGGCTGCACGCATCGCATCGAGATCGACGGAGAGAAATCCGCTGCCGCGAAACGGCGCGACGACCTCTTCGATCTGCACCGGCGCGACACGCTGGAACTGTCCAACGACATCGACACGCCCGATCGGCTGATCGAGCGACAACATCAATCCCCACAACATGATCGAGGTGCCCGCGATGAACGCCGCAATACCGAGCGCAGTGCGCAAGCCGCCTTCCAGAAACGGCCTGAACCACGCGAGCCAGTCGCGCCGTTCGCGCTCCGCTCGCTTGCGTCGATTGCGTTTTGGAGCTGCACCGAACATCAGGTTTTCGCCTCCGTTTCGTTTCGGAAGCTCGTTTCGAGCACGCGCCACACCAGCTCGTCGAACTCGATGCCGAACGCACGCGCTGCTTTCGGCACGAGCGAGTGACTCGTCATACCGGGCGCAGTGTTGACCTCGAGCAGGAAGTTTTGTCCATTGCGATCGCGCATGATGTCGACGCGACCCCAGCCGCTGCAGCCCGCCGTGCGAAACGCTTGCAACGCGAGCGCTCGCATTTCGGTTTCAGCAGAGCCGCTCAGACCCGGGCAGATGTATTGCGTGTCTTCGGCGACGTACTTCGCGTGATAGTCGTAGTACTCGCCGGCGGGAACGATACGAATCGTAGGCAACGCATCGCTCTCGAGAATGCCGACCGTGAACTCTTGGCCTTCGATCAGTTGCTCCATGAGCATTTCGCCCGGATAGCGCGCGGCGAGGTCGACTGCATGTTGCAGATCGCTTTCGTTGAACACACGCGAAACACCGACGCTCGATCCTTCACATGAGGGTTTCACGATCACCGGCAATCCTAGTTTCCGGGCCGCTGCGGTCACATCGTCGTGACGAGCGATGCGCACGTACTTCGGCGTAGGCAGATCGAGGGAGAGCCACACCTGTTTGGTGCGGATCTTGTCCATCGACAACGCTGAGCCAAGCACGTCGGAGCCTGTGTAGGGAACGCCGAATGCCTCGAGCAGCCCTTGCAGCACACCGTCCTCACCGCCACCCGCATGACCGTGCAGAATGTTGAAGACGCGATCGCAGCGGCGCGCGACGAGCTCTGGCACGAGCGCAGCGATGCCGTCGACGGCATAGGCATTCACACCGCGCCGGAACAATGCCTCCAGACAATTGCGGCCAGAATCGAGCGACACATCGCGCTCGGCAGAGGTGCCCCCCATCAAGACCGCAACGCGGCCGAAGTCTTTCGGGTTGGTGATGCGGCGGGTCATGCGATGCCTCCGTTGCAAGAGGCTGTAGGCCGTAGGCTGTAGGCTGTAGCCAGAGCAAGAAGCGCTCGAGCGGTGCGGCGCGGGCGCGAGTGCGCGGATGCGCGCTTCTGACCTACAGCCTTCAGCCTACGGTCTACAGCCTTCACTTGGCTTCCCCCACGATTCTGACTTCCGGTTTCAGCTCGACCCCATGCCGCTCTTTGACTGTGCGCATCACGTGCGCGATGAGTTGTTCGATATCCGCAGCACTTGCCGTGCCGTCGTTCACGATGAAGTTCGCGTGCATCTCGGAGACGCGCGCACCGCCGGTACGGAACCCCTTGAGGCCGCAGGTGTCGATCAGACGCGCCGCGTGATCGCCAGGTGGATTCGTAAACACCGAGCCGCAGGACCACTCACCGATCGGCTGCGTTGCTTTGCGCCGCGCGAGCATGAGGCGAATGTCGTCGTTGCTCACGCCAGGACGCGGCTCGAAACGCAAGCGGGCGCCGAGGAACCACTCGCTTGCTGGGCCTTGCACGTGTCGATAGCCCACCGAGTAGTCGCTTGCCGGTCGCTCTCGTCGTATGCCGTCACGATCGAGCGTCTCCACGGACAGCACGTGATTCCACGTCTCGCCGCCGAATGCACCTGCATTCATCGCAAGCGCACCGCCCAGCGTGCCGGGAATGCCGGCGAAGAACTCTGCAGGGCCCAGACCCCATTTCACGCACTGCTTCGCGAGCTTCGCGCACGCGACACCGCTGCCGCACTTCACTTCGTCATCTGCAACGCGCTCGAGGGTGTCGAACACGCCGTGCGTGTCGATGACCGCACCTCGGATGCCGCCATCGCGCACGAGCAGATTGCTTCCGAGTCCGATCCAAAGGATCGGTGTCTGCGGATCCAGGCTGCGCAAGAACTCACCGAGATCATCCGTGTCGCGCGGCGTGAAGAAGAGATCCGCCGGTCCACCCACATGCCAGGAGGTATGGCGCGACATCGGCTCGCCTTTCAGCACGCGTGCATCGAAGTCAGGAGGTAACGCGAGCGCGTTCATGTGTCCCTCCGTGCAGATGCAAGTGAGCCCGGAAGCTCGGCGGCAAGTGCGCCGATGCTGCCTGCGCCCATCGTCACCACCACATCGTTGTCGCGCGCGATGCGCAACAGAGCGCTCGGCAGCTCATCGATGCGCTCCAAATAGAGCGGCTCGACGCGCCCGTGGGTGCGGATCGCGCGACAGATCGCTTTGCCATCGGCACCTGCAATGGGAGCTTCGCCTGCCGCGTACACCTCCGTGACGATCAGTGCATCCACACTTGCAAGCACGCGTGCGAAGTCATCGAGCAAGTCGCGCGTGCGGGTGAAACGATGAGGCTGGAATACGAGCAGGATTCGCCTACCCGCCCATCCTTGCCTGATCGCCTCCAGCGTCGCAGCGATTTCGGTTGGGTGATGACCATAGTCGTCGATGAGCGTGAGACGGCCGACCTCCGTCTGAACATCACCGTACTGCTGTAAGCGGCGATCGACGCCATGGAAGCTCGCGAGCGCGTTCTGAATCGCCTGATCGGAAACTTCGAGCTCCGTTGCCACCGCGATCGCCGCGAGCGCATTCAGTACGTTGTGCGTGCCCGGCAAATTCAGCCGCACGCTGATGCGCGATGCGCCGCGACGCTCGACATCGAACCGCGACTGCATACCATTGCGCTCAATGTTCACCGCACGCACATCGGCCTGTCTTGCGATGCCGTAGGTCACGACTGGGCGCGCAATCTTCTGCGCCAAGCTCGCTGCAATCGGATCGTCATTGCAGATCACCGCCAGCCCATAGAACGGGAGGTTGTGTAAGAAGTCGACGAAACTTTGCTTGAGCCGCTCGAAGTCGCCTTCGTGCGTGCCGAGATGATCGTTGTCGACGTTCGTCACGATCGCGATCATCGGCTGCAGGTGCATGAATGAGGCGTCGCTCTCGTCTGCTTCAGCGACGAGATACTTGCCTGTCCCTAGGCGCGCATTACTGTCAGCGCTCTTCAGTCGGCCACCGATGACGAAGGTCGGATCGAGGCCGCCTTCAGCGAGGATGCTCGCCACCATGCTCGTGGTCGTCGTTTTCCCGTGCGTGCCCGCCACCGCGATCGCGTACCGGAAGCGCATCAGCTCACCGAGCATCTGCGCGCGCTGAACCATCGGAATGCGGCGGGTTTTCGCCTCGATGACTTCCGGATTGTCGGCACGCACCGCGCTCGACACGACGAGCACATCGGCCTCCCCGATGTTCTCGGCGCTATGCCCCAAGCGGATTTGCGCGCCGAGACGCTCGAGGCGCTGCGTTACGGCATTCGCCTTCAGATCGCTTCCTTGCACTCGATAACCCAGATTCAGCAACACTTCGGCGATGCCGCTCATGCCGGAGCCGCCGATGCCGACGAAGTGGATGCAGTGGATGCGGCGCATGCGATCGCTCATCGCGCCCCTCCCGCTGCATCGATGCAGGCATCGGCCAATCGAACATCAGCATCCGTGATTGCGAGCGCCCGTGCGCGCCCAGCCATATCCGCCAGCTTGTCGCGTCCGCCCGCAAACAACTCGCGCAGACTTTCGAATAACCGCACCGGCGTCAGCTCGGATTCCGGGATCAAGACTGCGGCATCCGCATCGACGAGGAATCTCGCATTGCGCGTTTGGTGATCGTCCACCGCAGCCGCGAACGGAATGAACACGGCGCCCAAGCCTGCGGCGGCGATTTCCGAGACGGTGAGCGCTCCGGAGCGGCAGATCACCAAATCCGCCCACGCATATACCTCGGCCATATCGTCGATGAATGCGCGTACATCTGCTTGCACACCGTGCTTCACATAAAGCTCGCGCGCCGTCTCGAAATGACGCTCGCCCGCCTGATGGATGATCTGCGGACGAGCGGCCGGATCGATCATCGCGAGCGCTGCGGGAACCACGGCGTTCAAGCGCGCAGCACCTTGACTGCCGCCGAACACGAGCACGCGCAGCGGACCGCGACGATCTGCAAATCGTGCCGCAGGTGCTGCGACAGCTGCGATCTCACGCCGCACGGGATTGCCGACGCGCTGCGCACGTACGCTCGAAGGAAAACTCGCGGGAAATGCTTCGAGCACTCGGCGAGCGAAACGCGAGAGCATGCGATTCGTCATTCCGGCCACGGCGTTCTGCTCGTGGATGACGAGCGGCCGACGCGTGAGCCAAGCAGCGAGACCACCTGGGCCTGAAACGAAACCGCCCGCGCCCAACACAACCGCGGGTCGACGGCGACGCATCACTTTTAGGCTCTGCCACACTGCGAGCGTGATTCGAAACGGAGCGGCGAGCAGCGTCGTGACACCCTTCCCGCGCAAGCCGCTCACACTGATCCATTCGATCTCGATGTTCTGCGGGGGCACGAGCTTCGCTTCGAGTCCGCGGTGCGTGCCGAGCCATACGGGTTCGTAACCCCGCTCGCGCAGCACTCGAGCAGCGGCCAACGCCGGGAACACATGTCCGCCTGTGCCGCCAGCCATGATGAGTACGGTGCCGCGCTTCATGCCGCTCGCTCCCGTCTTGGAACAGCCAGACGTCCGGCTGTGCTGGCTTCGTGATGAATGCGCATCAAGAGCCCGAGCCAGCCGAGCGTGACGAGCATGCTCGATCCGCCGTACGACATGAGCGGCAACGTGAGTCCCTTCGTCGGCAGAATGCCCATGTTCACGCCGATGTTGATGAAAGTCTGCAGGCCTAACCAGATGCCGAAGCCCGCTGCGCAATACGCTTGGAATGCAAGACCGGCTTCTGCTGCGAGCTGCGAGATGTGAAAGGCGCGCCACGCGAGCACGATGAACAGCGCGAGCGTCAGCAACACGCCTACGAGACCCAGCTCTTCTGCCAGCACCGCAAACACAAAGTCGGTGTGCGCTTCGGGCAAGTAGAAAAGCTTCTGCACGCTCGAGCCCAAGCCCACTCCGAACAACTCGCCGCGGCCGATCGCGATCAGCGACTGCGTCAACTGGAAACCAGAGTTGAACGGATCGGCCCACGGATCGAGAAAAGCCGTGAGTCGCTTCAAGCGATAAGCGGAGGTCACCGCAATCAACGCAAGGGCACCAGCGGCCAGAGCCACGAGCGCGAAGAAGTGACGCAGCTTCACTCCAGCAAGGAAGAGCACGCCGAGGCCGGTTGCCATGAGCACGGTGGCAGCGCCAAAGTCGGGCTCGAGCAGCAATAGACCCGCAGCAGCAATGAGCACTCCGAGGGGCTTCAAGAAGCCGTGGAGGTTTTCTTTGAGCTCCGCTTGACGCCGCACGACGTAGCTCGCGAGGTAGGTCAGCAGCAGCACGCGCGCGAGCTCGGAGGCCTGGAAGTTGATGACGCCGAAGCTCAACCAACGGCGGCTGCCGTTCACCTCGTGACCGACACCGGGGATCAGCACGATGATGAGAAACACGAATGCGAGCATCAAGAGCGGGATCGCCGTGCGCTCCCACACTTGGGTCGGGATGAGCATCGCGATCGACGCGGCGACAAGGCCCAGTCCCACGCCGAGCGCCTGACGCTCGAGATAATAAAGAGGATCGTGCTGCAGACGATCGGCCATCGTGATGGAAGCCGAGGTCATCATGACCAGGCCCAGCAACAGGATGAACCCGACGGTCGCCAACAGAATCGGGTCGAACGAAAAGCGTCGTGGGCGCGCGCTCGATCGTGCGAAAGCGGGGGCGACGGCGCTCATGCCTGCAACCTCCGCACTTCGCGCGCGAATTCCTCGCCTCGATGCGCGTAATCGCGAAACATATCGAGGCTTGCACAAGCAGGCGACAGCAACACGGTTTCGCTAGGCTGTGCGGCGGCCGCGGCCCGCTCAACTGCATCGTGCATGTCCGTTGCGAACTCATACGTCGCCACGCCCGTAAGGACATTGGCGAGGAGCTTCGCGTCCTGACCGATCAGCACGACGTGCCGCACTTTGTTACGAAACGCATCGGCCAGCGGCGAGAAATCCTGGCCCTTGCCTTGTCCGCCTGCGATCAAAACGAGCGAACCGGGCATGCCAGCTACGGCCGCGAGCGTCGCACCGACATTCGTTCCTTTGGAGTCATCGACGAAGCGCACATTGCCGATCTCGGCGACCCATTGCGAGCGGTGCGGCAGTCCTTCGAACGTTCGCAGCGCCTCGACACATGAGCGCAGCTCGAGTCCAAGCGCTTCTGCCATCGCGAGCGACGCAAGTGCATTCAATGCATTGTGAAGACCCGCGATCTTCAGCTCCGACATGCGCACGAGACCTTCGCCCCGCCGCGTCAGGAGCAGATCGTCGTCCTTCTTATTGAGGTAGTAATCCGCCTGTGGCTGCGCGGCCGAGGCGAACCGCAATGCTCGTGCAGCTCCGACGGGCATGCTTCGTACGAACGCATCATCCAGGTTCAGCACTGCGAACTCCGCGGCCGCAAGAATCCGCGCTTTCGCCGCTGCGTAGTCTTCGATCGAATCGTATCGATCCATGTGATCGGACGTCACATTCAGCACGCACGCCGCGCGTGCGCGCAGCGAGTGCGTGGTTTCGAGTTGAAAGCTGGACAGCTCAAGCACATAGAGTTCCGGCGCGTCGTCTTCGAGCAGATCGAGCGCGGGACGTCCGAGATTGCCGCCTGCAATCGTGCGACGTCCGCTCGCTTGACCCATGCGCGCAACGAGCGTCGTGACCGTGCTCTTACCATTCGTGCCGGTGATCGCGGCAATCGGAGCGCGAGCTTCGCGAGCAAACAACTCGATATCGCCGAGGACTGGCAAGCCGTTCGCGATGGCCTCCATGACGAACGGCTCGCGCACCGATACGCCTGGTGAAACCACGATCTGCGAGGCGCCTTCGAGCAGTGCCGAATCGAATGCTCCGAACCGCGCATCAACATCGGGCGCGAGCTTCGCGAGTGCCGCAGCTTCGGGTGGAGTAGCGCGATTGTCAGTCACCGCAAAGTCGATCCCGCGCGCCCGAAGATAGCGAGCGCACGACAGACCCGTGCGGCCGAGCCCGACCACGATGGTGCGACCGCGCGCCGCTTGTGGCGTCGACTTCGGCGATGAGCGTTCAAGTGGTGCCACGTTCATCGCACCTTCAACGTCGCAAGACCGACGAGAACGAGGATCACGGAGATGATCCAGAAGCGCACGATCACTTTCGGCTCCGCCCATCCCTTCAGCTCGAAGTGATGATGAATGGGCGCCATGCGAAAGATGCGCTTGCCGGTCAGCTTGAAGCTCGCAACCTGCAGCATCACCGAGACCGTCTCCATGATGAAGACACCACCCATCACGAACAGCACGATCTCTTGGCGTACGATGACGCCGATGACGCCTAGTGCCGCACCGAGCGCGAGCGCGCCAATATCACCCATGAACACTTGCGCGGGGTAAGTGTTGAACCAGAGAAAACCCAGTCCAGCGCCGACCAGCGTCGCGCAGAACACCAAGACTTCACCGGTTCCTTCGATGAAAGGTATGCCGAGATAATTCGAGAAGACCGCATTGCCCGTTGCATAAGCGAAGACCCCTAAAGCTCCACCGACCAGGACCGAGGGCATGATCGCTAGTCCGTCCAACCCATCCGTGAGATTGACGGCATTGCTCATACCGACGATCACGAAATATGTGAGCACGACGTAGGCGATCCCGAGCGGGATGGCGACCGTCTTGAAGAAAGGAACGTACAGCGCCGTTTCGACCGGCGACTTGGCGGTCATGTAGAGCACGATCGCGCACGCAAGGCCCGCCACGGACTGCCAGAAATATTTGTAGCGCGCGATGAGCCCGCGGCTGTTGCCCACCACGAGCTTCAGATAATCGTCCCAGAAGCCGATGAGTCCGAACGCGATGGTCGTGAGCAGAACGATCCAGACGAAGCGATTCGTGAGATCCGCCCAGAGCAGCGTGGATGCGCACATCGCCACCAGGATGAGCGCGCCGCCCATCGTGGGTGTGCCTGCCTTGGGCAAGTGGGATTTCGGACCGTCGTCGCGCACGCGCTGACCGATCTGATTCGTCGAGAGCGAGCGAATCATCGAAGGACCGACCAGTAGTGCAATCAACAATGCGGTGAGCGCCGCGAGGATCGCTCGCAGCGTCAGATAGCTGAACACGCGGAACGCGGACTCGACGTCGGTCAATCGTTGAGTGAGATAGAAGAGCACGCTTCTAATGTCCTTCGTTCTGCATCGGGTTGACCGCGAGCGCGGCAGACACGCGCTCCAGCTTGTTCGCACGCGAACCCTTGATGAGCACTGCGACGCCCGCACTCAACGACGCACGCGCCTCTGCGATCAATGCATCCAGATCGGCAAACCACTGAGCTCCCGCGCCGAAAGCCTCGACCGCGAAGTGCGAGCGCTCGCCGACCGCCAACAGGCGTTGCACGCCGGCATCGCGCGCATACCGACCGACTTCGGCGTGAAGCGCATCCGCGCTCTCGCCGAGCTCTTTCATCTCGCCCAGCACGAGCCAGCGCGTGCCGCCGAAGCTGCGAAATGCATCCAATCCTGCTTTGAGCGAGCTCGGGTTCGCGTTGTAGGAGTCATCGACGAGGAACGCGCCGTTGATCGCCGGTTTCAGCTCGAGCCTACCGGCCACGGGCTTCATCGCAGCCAACCCTTGCACGATGTCATCCACGCTTGCGCCTGCCGCATAGGCGGCGGCTGCGGCGCCGAGGGCATTGCGCAGATTGTGCAGACCCGCGAGCGCAAGCGTCGCAGGACGCGCACCTTCAGGCGTCACGAGATCGAACTCGATCCGAAAACCTGCGGCATCGCTCTTCGCGCTCACTTTGTGCGCCATGAATTGCGCTTGCTGTTCGAAGCCGAACGTGAGCATCCTTTCGGCAGTACGGTTATCGCGCCACATCGAGGCGTACGCATCGTCCGCGTTGATGATGGCAACCCCATCGTTCGGCAGCGCACGGAACATCTCTCCCTTGCCGATTGCGACGCCTTCCAAGCTGCCGAAGCCCTCGAGGTGCGCGGCGCCAGCATTCGTCACGATGCCGATCGTCGGCTCCGCGATGCTCATGAGGTGCGCGATCTCGCCCTGATGGTTCGCGCCCATTTCGATGATCGCGAAGCGATGCTCCGCCTTCAAACCCATCAACGTGAGCGGCACACCGATGTGGTTGTTCAAATTGCCGCGCGTCACGAGTGTGGAGCCGACTCGTGAAAGGATCGCTGCGATCAGCTCTTTCGTCGTAGTCTTGCCGTTGCTTCCGGTGACGCCGATGATCGGAATCGCGAACTGACGTCGCCACTCGCGCGCAAACGCAGAGAGCGCGGCGAGCGGATCCGAGACGACGATTTGTGGAATGGATAGCGGAAGCGTACGGCCCACGAGCGCAGCGATGGCGCCGCGCTCTGCGGCTTGCGCGGCGTAATCGTGGCCGTCGAAGTTCTCGCCGGACAAGGCAACGAAGAGCGAACCTGCAGTCAGTGTTCTCGAATCGGTCGAGACACTCTCGAACGCGCGATCTTCGCCGACGAGCTCACCGCCCGCGCAACGCGCGATCTCGCTCAGACGCCAGGCGATCATGAGCGCCTCCCGAGCGCTGCGAGCGCCACATCACGATCGCTGAAAGAGCGCTTCGTCGCGCCAACGATCTGATAGTCCTCATGGCCTTTGCCTGCGATCAACACTGCATCGCCCGCGCTCGCCTGCGCGATCGCAAGCTCGATGGCGGCAGCCCGATCGCGCTGTACGATCGCTTGCGCGGGCGCGTTCAAGCCACGCACGATGTCGGCGACGATCGCATCGCCATCTTCACCGCGTGGATTGTCATCAGTCACCACCACGACATCGGCGCCAGCTTCAGCGATCGCACCCATCATCGGACGCTTGCCTGGATCGCGCTCGCCACCGCAACCGAAGACGCAATAGAGCTGGCCTGTGCAATGAGCGCGTACTGCGCGCAACGCTTTCTCCAAAGCATCCGGCGTATGCGCGTAGTCGACGACCGCGAGCGGCTTACCGGGCGCCGTGAGCATTTCCATGCGTCCCGGCGGCGCAGCGCAACGCTCGAGCGCTTGCACTGCATCGCTAAGAGCGACACCCGAGCTCAGCAGCGTGCCGAGCACCGCGAGCACGTTGTCGACGTTGAACGCGCCGATGAGACGCGAGTGCATCCTCGCGCGCCCCCAGCTACTTTCGATATCGATCGATAGACCGACCGGCTCAGCAGCGAAGCGGCTTGCAAGAACGTGGCGCGTATCGGCGCCTGCCTTGAACGCGCTCGCCTCGCGCCCGCAGACGGTCACCGACGCATTCTTCACGCGCGCAACGAGCGTTCGACCGAACGCATCATCGATGTTGATGATCGCGTGTTCGAGCGTTGGCCAATCGAACAAGCGCGCCTTCGCTTCGCCGTACGCTTCGAACGTACCGTGATAGTCGAGGTGATCGCGCGTCAGATTCGTGAACGCCGCGCTCTTGAAACGCACGCCCGCAACGCGGTGCTGCTCGAGCGCGTGAGAGGTGACTTCCATCCCGACGCAACGCACACCTGCATCGCGCAGTTCTGCCAGCTCACGGTGCACAGTGATGCAATCGGGCGTCGTGTGCGGGCGCGCCTGCACAGCGCCAATGCGGCCAAATCCAAGCGTTCCGGCGTAGGCAGATCCGACACCGAGTTTCTCGAGCGCATCGGCCAGCATGTAGGCAGTCGTCGTCTTGCCATTGGTGCCGGTGACGGCTGCAACGCGCACCACATCGGAAGGCGAGTCGAAGAATCGATCAGCGATCGCGCCAAGTGCGCTTGGAAGATTCGCAACGCAGACCATCGCAACATTTGCCGGCGCGTGGGGCACTGCAACGCCGGCGGCTGGCTCCCACAGCACCGCGCTTGCACCGCGACTCAGCGCTTGCTGCAGAAATGCGAGGCCATGTGCGCGCGCTCCTGAAAGTGCTACGAAGGCTCCGCCCGGTTGCACATTACGGCTGTCGATCGTCAAATCGCTCACGACCGCATGTGCAGGAACTTCGGCCACGATGCCTTCGAGCAATGCGGCGAGATTCCTGGCGTGCGGCGGGTGCTTGACAGAGCTCATGTGCGCAGTACCGATCATGGCTCTGGATTGGCCTGCACGAGCGTCGTCGACGGAAGTTGCTCGAGCCCATCCGGCGGAACACCCATCAAACGCAGTGCACCTGCCATGACGTTTGAGAACACCGGCGCGGCAACTTCGCCACCGTAGTACTTGTTGCCTGTCGGCTCGTCGATCACGACGACGGCCGCGAGCTTCGGGCGGCTTGCAGGCACGAGCCCGCCGAATACCGCCATGTGCTTGTGAGTGGAGTAGCCTCCGTTCTCCGCTTTGCGCGACGTGCCGGTCTTGCCTGCGACACGATAGCCGAGCAGTGAGGCGCGCGTGCCCGTACCTTCTTCCGAAACCACGCTTTCCATCATGCGCAGCATTTCCGATGCCACTCGCGCGTCGAGCACACGCTCACCCACGACGGGCTCATCCACTCGTCGCAGCGTGACAGGCTTGCGAATACCGCCCGAGCCCAAGATCGCGTAGGCCTGCGCGAGTTGCAGCGACGTGACGGACATGCCGTACCCGAACGAGATCGACGCCGTGCCGATGCGCTTCCAATGCGAGTAGTGATTGAGCAGACCCGCGGATTCCCCCGGAAAACCGCTACCGGTCACCTGACCGAAACCGAAACCGCTGAGCGTCTCCCAAATCGAATCGGGCGGAAGCGATAGCGCCATCTTCGTCATGCCGACGTTGCTCGATTTCGCGATGATCGTCGTGAGCGGCACGGCGCCGAGGTTGTGCTTGTCTCGGAATGTATTGACGCCGACCTTCACGTACCCGGGCGAGGTATCGACGATCGTATTCGCGTGATAGTGGCCGGACGCCACTGCGGCAGCGGCGACGAACGGCTTCATGCTCGAGCCAGGCTCGAAGATGTCGGTCGCAGCGCGATTGCGATATCGCGCAGGCGAGACTTGATCTCGATCGTTCGGGTTGTAGGCAGGTTGATTCACCATCGCGAGCACTTCGCCCGTGTCGACGTCGAGCACGACGACAGAGCCCGCTTTCGCGTTGTGCTCCTGCACCGCCGCTTTCAGCTCGCGATAGGCTAGGTATTGAATGCGCAAGTCGATGCTCGTGACGAGATCCGCGCCCGGCCGCGGCGCGCGAATGCTTTCGACGTCTTCCACGGTTCTGCCGAATCGATCCTGGATGACGCGCTTTGCGCCGGCTTCTGCGCCGAGCCAGCGATCGTAGGCAAGCTCGAGACCCTCCTGACCCATGTCGTCGTACTTCTTCGTGAAGCCGAGCAGATGGCCCGTGACCTCGCCTGCCGGGTAGAAGCGCTGGTATTCGCGCAGCAGATAGACGCCGGGGATCTTGAGATCCGCAACTTGCTGCGCATCGCTCGGACGCATGTGCCGCACGAGATAGATGAACTCGCGGTTGAGATTGCTCGTGATGAGCTGCTCGAGCCACTTCTTGTCGCGATTCAGAGCCTCGGCCAGACGTTGGAATTGATCGGACGCGCGGATCAGCTCCGGAGGGCACGCCCACACCGTATCGACCGGCGTACTTGCGGCAAGGGCCTCGCCATTGCGATCGTAGATCCCGCCGCGCACGGCTGAGATTTTCGCGACGCGCGTATAACGCGCATCGCCCTGCTTCTCGAGGAATGCCTGATCGAAGAACTGCAACTGCACCGCGCGGGCAAGCAGTGCGAGCGCCGTGATCACGAGCAGCACCAAGAGGAAGCGCAATCGGCCGCGGAATTGCTCCTGTGAGAATGCCCTGGTTTCGTTGCGCATCATGGCGTCACGATCCGTACTTCATTGGGCCGTGGAATGACCATGCGCAGATTGCCGCGCGCAGTCTGCTCTACGCGGCCGTGCGTCGACCATGCGCTTTGCTCGAGTTTGAGCTGGCCCCATTCGATATCCAGGGCATCGCGTTCGGTGCTCAAAGTTTGCAGCTCTACGAACAACGTGCGCGTTTGATGACGAGACCAGACGACCGCGAGCGCGGATGCGAACAACGCCGCCCACAACAGCAGCATCGTGACTTTCGCGGCGGGGCTCATGCGACCACCCTCTCAGCGACACGCAGGATCGCGCTGCGAGCGCGCGGATTGCGTGCGATTTCCGCCTCGCCGGGGTGAATGGCTTTCCCCACGCGCACCAGCTTTGCGCGTGCGTGCGCAGGAATATTCGGCAATCCAGCGTAAATGGGATCGTCTTGCGACTGCTTCTGCATGAAGCGCTTCACGATTCCATCCTCGAGCGAATGGAAGCTGACGACGCACAGTCGCCCACCGGGCGCGAGCACCTCGAGTGCGCCGTTCAGTGCCCGCTCGATCTGCGCGAACTCATCATTGATATGAATGCGCACCGCCTGAAACGTGCGCGTCGCGGGATGTTTTCCCGGCTCGCGAGTCGGCACGGCCGCGGAGACGATCTCGGCAAGCCGGCCCGTGGTTGTGATCGGCTGCTGCACACGTGCAGCGACGATCGCGCGTGCGATGCGCTTTGCGAATCGCTCCTCGCCATACTCGCGAATCACACGCGCGAGCTCGCGCTCGGGCGCGCGTGCGATGAACTGCGCCGCATTCATCCCAGAGTTGAAATCCATCCGCATGTCGAGCGGACCGTCCTGCGCAAAGCTGAAGCCCCGCGCGGCGTCGTCGAGCTGCGGAGAAGACACACCGAGATCGAGCAACACGCCGTCGATTCCCCCGAGCAGCCCGAGCTCAGCGGCGATCTCGTTCAGGCGCGAGAACGGGCTACTCACCAACGTCAACCGATTTTCTGCCGCGAACCGCTCGTGACCGGCCGCAATTGCCGACGGATCCCGATCGATCGCGATGACCCTGCCCTCCTTGCCGACTCGTTCCAGAATCGCGGCGGTGTGCCCACCGCGACCGAACGTCGCATCCACATAAGTGCCGCCGGCGCGAACGTTCAGCGCACCCAGCACTTCCTCGAGAAGCACGGGCACGTGTTGGAACATAGGCGCACCTAGCGATTCATCGATACATCGAGCCGGTTGCACGCGCGCACGAGGTGCCGCGAATCTCGCGAGGACACGAAGGTCTGCAGGATTCCCGGGTGTACGCTGAACGATTGCACTCGGCTCGCTCACAACGACAACGATTCGAGCTCGGGCGGAAGCTCTTCCGCCGACTCATCAGCCTTCAGCCACTGCTCGCGATTCTCGTTCCACAACGCCTCGTCCCAGAGCTCGAAGCGGTTCCCTTGACCAATCAACATCGCGGCGCGAGACAGGCTGGCGTACTCGCGCAAGCTCGGCGGGATCAGGATGCGGCCGCTGCTGTCGAGCTCGAGATCGGTCGCGTGACCAATCATCAAACGCTGCAAGCGACGGGCGACGGGGTTGAGGGTCGGAAGGCGACGCAGTTTCAGCTCGATCTCTTCCCACTCCGGGAGGGGATAGATCATCAAGCAGCGGTCCGCGCGATCGACGGTCGCGACCAAGCGGCCGTTCGAGCGCTCCAGGATGCGCTCGCGATAGCGGGTCGGCATTGCCAACCTGCCTTTCGCATCCAGCGTCACCTTGTTTGCACCGCGAAACATATCGGATCTCAAAACTGGGCGAAGACGCTGCCCCTCTGCCCCATTTGCTCCCACTTTTTCCCACCTCGTTGCACTATATGGACGCGCTATTGCGCAGTCAAAAAAATTTGAGGAATTTCCCTTTTGGCGACAGGTACTTAGGACTGAGAACCAGGTCCTCCGCAGGACTGCAGCAATGTGCTAATCGCAAAATCAGTGGCTTAGGGAGTGTTGTTGACGTACTACATAGCCGTGCTGATCGCCCGGCGCTGGGGTCGCCATTCGAGCCTGCTAAGCAAGGATCTCCGCGGCTTGCGCAACGATCGTGTGCAGAACGTGGCAGAGCCATGATGCTCTGGGAACAAGGGGGGCGGCCTGCGTTAAGGCGCTTGTAAGGACTCACCCTACTTAGACAGGCTCGGTGCGGTGGTCATAAACTTTTACTTAACTGTGCCACCGGCTATCAGTGCCGTTCCGCGACTCCTCGCGGGACTTGCCTCCAGGGCCCGGAACCCCCACCATCGCGCCCGAGTCAGCCAGGCAATCGCTGCGCGTAAGCGTGGAGGAAAGTCCGGGCTCCAAGGGCGAGGTGCCAGGTAACGCCTGGGGGGCGTGAGCCCACGGAAAGTGCAACAGAAAGCAAACCGCCAAAGCTCCCTCGCGGGAGTCGGCAAGGGTGAAATGGTGCGGTAAGAGCGCACCGCGTCGGTGGTAACACTCGACGGCACGGCAAACCCCACCTGGAGCAAGGCCAAATAGGGGGGCAGGCGATCGGATCTCCGGATCTGAATCGCGCGGGCGGCCCGCACGTGCTCCCGGGTAGGTCGCTAGAGGCGCGCGGCGACGCGCGCCCCAGATGAATGATTGCCCAAGACAGAACCCGGCTTATCGGCTGACTCTTTTTCTTTGGTGAGCCGTGACTCGTGATTCGTGACTCGTCTGAGGACCGCAGTGTCCTCTACGACCCGCGAGCTACGAGTTCACGAATCACTCTTCTTCTTCGCCATCGCTCTCTCATACATCTCGCTGCGTTTCGCGCCAGTCAATTTCGCAGCGATCTTGGCGGCCTGCGATGGAGTCAGCTCTTCGAGCAACGCATCGAGTATTTGCTCGGAATCGAGCGCAGTTCTGTTCGTCCATTCGTCGATATTTCCTGCGACGACAATCACGATTTCGCCGCGCGCCATGTCGGCGTCGCTCGCGCTGCGTTGCGTGAGCTCCGCGAGTGTGCCGTCGTAGCTCGTCTCGAAATGCTTCGTGAGCTCGCGGCAAATCACCGCACGTCGTTCGCCGCCGAACGCATCGCGCATATCGCTCAACACTTCGTTGAGACGGTGAGGACTTTCGTAGAACACCATCGTGCGAGATTCATGACGCAGCCTCGCCAACTGCGAGCGACGCGCACTCGATTTCGCTGGCAAGAATCCTTCGAAGGTGAATCGATCCGTCGGCAACCCGGAGATAGACAATGCAGCAATGGCGGCGCACGCACCGGGAATCGAGATCACGCCGATGCCGCTGGTGCGCGCGGCCGAGACGATCGCGAAACCTGGATCGCTGATGAGCGGAGTGCCTGCGTCCGAGACCAGCGCAATCGACTCGCCTGCGGCAAGGCGCTCGAGCAGACGGCCCGAACGCTGCGCCTCGTTGTGCTCATGCAGTGATATCAGCGGTGTGTGAATGCCAAACTGCTTCAGGAGTTGCCCCGTACGGCGGGTGTCCTCGGCTGCGACCAACGCCACCTGTGCGAGAATTTCACGCGCTCGAGGCGTGAGATCCCCGAGATTTCCAATCGGGGTCGCGACCACGTAAAGGATTCCGGGGCGATCGTTCATGCCCTCATCCATTGCAGAAGGTAGACTGTGCGCATATTCGTCGGAGTCTACCGCGAAGGAATGACCTGCATGTCCTCGACCTCGATTTGCGCGCGCCACTGGCTGCTTACGTTGCTCGCTTGCCTTCTGATCGCCGGCTGCGAGACCACGCCCGTCGGCAGCGAGGGCGTCGGCGCAGATCGACAAGTCGCGCGCGCGGAGCGCCTTGCGCGCGAGGGCAGCCACGCCGAGGCAGCGGTCTTGTACGAGAGCAGCGCGGCGCAAGCACCCGCCGAGCTACGCAATCGTCTGCTTCTGCGCGCGGCCCGAGAGCACGTGCGCGCTGGCAACGTCGAGAACGCAAACGCATTGCTGAAGCGCGTCGACACGAGCCTCCCAACCGCGGATTTTGCGCTACGCGCGCAAGTCGCAGCCGAGATCGCGCTTGTCTCCAATCGTCCTGACGCCGCCCTCGCTGAGCTCAATCGAATTCCGCAGCCGGTGCCGCGCGATGCCTTGACGGATGTGCTCGCGCTTCGAGCGCGCGCGCTGTTCGCACTGAATCGTCCCGCTGCTGGCGTGATGGCCGCACTCGATCGAGAGGCAGCGTTGTCCAATCAACAGCAGATCCGAGATAACCGCAAGTTGATTTGGGAAGGCCTGCAGCGAAGTGCCGCGGGCAACGCCGACTTCTCGGTTCCTGCTGGCGCGAGCGCGATGGTTGCAGGATGGCTCGAGCTCGGCAGCGCAGCGCTCATTGCGGCTCGCAATCCGTTCACGGCAGGCGAAGATCTTACGCAGTGGCGCAGCAGGTATCCCAATCATCCGGCGAACGCACTCTTGAACGAAGAGTTGCTACCCGCGCTCGGCGTGGGCCTCGAATACCCGCCACAGATCGCCTTGATCCTGCCGCTCACCGGACGACAGCAAGCGGCAGGCGTCGCCGTTCGCGACGGATTCCTCGCCGCAGTCCTGCAACAGGATGTTCGCGAGCGGCCGCTGGTCCGGGTCTACGATTCGGGAGAAAGCGGCGCCCTGACCGCGTACCGGCAAGCCATCACGGAAGGCGCGCAGTTCGTGGTCGGGCCGCTGACGAAAGATGAAGTCGGCGCGATTGCCTCGTCCGGCGAGACTTCTGTCGTCACGCTCGCGTTGAATCAGCTCGCAGATGAGAGCGCTGCGCCTCCGCCAATGCTATTTCAGTTCGCACTCGACCCAGAAGAAGAGGCGCGACAGGTCGCACAACGCGTCGTGACGGATGGACGCATGCGCGGCGTAGTCCTGCTTCCGAACAATGAATGGGGGCAGCGTCTTTTCCGCGCGTTCGACACGGAGCTCAAGACGCTGGGAGGCACGATTGCGGCCTTGCGCTTCTACGATCCGACCGCGCGCGACTATTCTCAACCGATACGGTCCGTGCTCTTGATCGACGAGAGCCGAGCTCGCGCGAATGCGCTCAGCGCAGCATTAGGAACCCGACTCGAGTTCGAACCTCGGCGGCGCGGCGATGTGCAGTTCGTTTTCATGGGCGCGCAACCGGTGCAAGGACGTTCGCTGCGTCCAGCACTACGCTTTCATCTCGCGGAAGATCTCCCCGTGTACGCGACCTCGGATGTGTTCGAGCCGAACGTCGATGCGAATGCCGATCTCGAAGGCGTCATCTTCCCGGACATGCCGTGGGTGATCTCACCTGACGCCGTGTCTACGCAACTGCGCAATGCGCTCAGCACTCATTGGCCGGTGCGTGCACGCGGGCGCGGCCGTCTGTATGCGTTCGGGTTCGATGCTTATCGTCTCGTTCCGCTACTCAAGGCAGGCAGATTCGGTCGCGAGCACGCTATTCCGGGCATGACGGGCCTGCTCTCCATCGACGATAGCGGCAAGGTTCGTCGTGATCTCGACTGGGCACAGGTGTCGCGCGGCAAGGCGATGCCGCTCGGGGCGATCAGCGCCGTGGCAGTGCCGGAGCGCTGAGCGCGAGCGATACAGGTGATGTAAGTGACACAAGTGATGTAGGCCAGACACTTGTCGCGATGCGCGACTTCGGGCACATTCTGACCCCACATCACTTGTATCACCTCCATCACTTACATCGCATCACGGAGTGACCCATGTCCCGCACGGAAGCGGGTAGCGAAGCGGAAGACGCCGCGCTTGCCTACCTCAAACAAGCTGGGTTGAAGCTCCTGCAGCGCAACTATCGATGCAAGGCAGGCGAAATCGATCTGGTGATGCTCGATGGAAATACGCTCGTGCTCGTCGAGGTGCGGTATCGTTCCTCGGAACAGTTCGGAGGCGCGGCGGCATCCGTGACTTTCTGGAAACAACGACGCCTCGTCAATGCCGCTCGCCATTTGCTCATGAGGCGAGCGGACCTTCGGCGCCATCCCGCTCGTTTCGATGTCATCGCCATATCGGCGCTGCGCCGAGAGATCCAATGGATCAAGAATGCCTTTTGGGCTGAGTGATCCGAGTGTGACGTGCTCAGCGCGTGAATGTCATTTCAACCAATGGTCCGGCAATGCTTGAAACCACCGCCGAAGTCAGTTGCCCGTACTGCGGAGAGACGATCACTCTCTTCCTGGATCTCTCCGTCGAATCGCAAAGTTACATCGAAGATTGCAGCGTGTGCTGCCAACCGATGACAGTCAGCTATGCGGTCGAAGATGGTGAGCTGTCCAGCATCAGCGTCGATGTAGCGTAAGCATCGATACGACAGTAGTCTTGTCCGATGTGGCGCAAATTCCGCATTGCCGTCCTGTTGCTGATCCTGCTGTTCGTCGCGTTGAACACATACTTCGATCGTGTGTACTCGACCGACTGGGACATTCCGTTGCGAGTCGCTGTCTATCCCATCAATGCCGATGGCAGCTCAACTGCGGAGCGGTTCATCGCGGACCTCAATCCCGAGGACCTGCGATCCATCGAAGCCTTCTTCGAACGCGAAGCATCGCGCTATAAAGTCGGCTTGAGCACTCCCATCCGGCTCATGCTCGGTCAACGAATCCAGCAATTGCCGCCGACGATCGCTCCAGATGCGGGCGCACTGAAAGTTGCCTGGTGGAGCTTGCGCGCACGGTACTGGGCGTGGCGCGCTGGCGAGGATCCGTTGGGAGTGCCGCCAGATGTGAAGCTGTTCGTGCTGTTTCACGATCCACAAAGATCGTCCGTGCTGCCCCACTCGATCGGACTGCAGAAAGGTCTGTTCGGCATCGTGAATGCCTTCGCGGATCGACGCATGCTGGGCTCGAACGATACCGTGATCGCTCACGAGCTCTTGCACACGCTCGGCGCCACGGACAAATACGATCTATCCACACATGCGCCGCTGCATCCCGCAGGGTATGCGGAGCCCGAGCGTGAGCCCTTGCATCCGCAGCGTTATGCCGAGCTGATGGGTGGACGCATTCCTCTCGCTTCCGATCGCGCCGAGATCCCCGAATCGCTCAATCGCGTGCGCATCGGACCTCATACCGCGGCGGAGATCGGCTGGACCGAGTGATGAGCGCCGCGCTTTCCACAGTGGCGCAGCAAGCCCAGTTATCCTGCCGCGCGCTCGAGGTTTCGATCCCAGGCCGCACGCTCGTGCGCAATCTCGATCTCACGTTCGAACGAGGCGGCGTAACGGCGATACTCGGGCGCAACGGCAGCGGCAAGACGCTCTCGTTGCACACGCTCGCGGGATTGCGCTCGGCGCAAGCAGGCGAGATTCGTTTGAATAGTCTCGCTTTGGATCGATGCGCTCGCCGCGACAAGGCCCGCATGATCGGCATCCTGACTCAGACGAACGAAGATGCCTTTCCGACGACGGTGCTCGAGGCCGTGCTCGTGGGACGACATCCGCATCTGGGATTCTGGGAGTGGGAATCGGATCACGACCGCACGATCGCACGCGCCGCGCTGGCTGCAGTTCAGCTCGAGGGTTTCGAGCACCGCGATGTCTCGACACTATCCGGCGGTGAGCGGCGTCGAGTCGCGCTCGCTGCATTGCTCGCGCAAGCTCCCGGTATCTATCTGCTCGATGAGCCCACGAACCATCTCGATCCGCATCATCAGATCGAAGTGCTCGAGTTGATGCGCGACAAGGCAGCGAGCGGACTCACCGTGCTCATGACGCTCCACGACGCCACGCTCGCGGCACGGTTCTCCGACTACGTGCTCCTGCTGTTCGGCAACGGTGAATGGCTCTACGGCAAGACTGCGGAGGTACTCACACCGACCTCGATGGCGGCGCTCTATGGCTTGCCGGTGCGAGAGGTCGGTTGGGAGGGCGGCCGGACGTTTGTTATGGGCGTGGACGCCCCAGGTGACAGAATGACGAGGTGACGAATTGACGAAGTCAGATAGCTAAGCGAGCGCACATGCAGGCCACGGCGAGGAGCTTCTGACTTCGTCACCTTTGTCACCCTTGTCACTGTGATGCATCACGGGCGTGCGAATGGCGCGGAGCGCATGGATGCGCGCGATCGGCCGTCACTCGGCACCTTGCAAGGCGCCCAGCACGTGCTCGTGCAGTATTCCATTGCTCGCCAGTACCGTCGTCGTTCCCAACCCCACCGGTTTTCCGTCGAGCTCCGTAAACCTACCGCCCGCGGCTTCGACGATCACTGCGAGCGCGGCGATGTCGAGGATGTTCACGTCGGACTCGATGACCACATCGATCTTGCCCGATGCGAGCAAGTGATAGTGCAGGAAATCACCGTAGCCGCGAATGCGGCTCGCGCGCGCGACGAGCTGTCCGTATGCACTCCATTGCGCGCCCTTCGCCAACGTCTTCAAGTTGCCCGCGGAGATCGCGCCCGCTTCGATCGAATCGATGTCGCTGACTCGGATCGGCCTGTCGTTCAGCACCGCGAATGCAGGTGCCGCGGTCAGGTCTCCACAAGCGAGCTCGCCATACACGGGCGCGGACGACACCCCCACGATGAGCCGCCCACGATGCATGAGCGCGATTTGCGTTGAGAAGAACGGATACTCGCGCACGAATGCCTTAGTGCCGTCGATGGGATCTACGAGCCAAAGATATTCCGCGTCTATCGAGCTCTGACCCGTTTCCTCCCCGTAGAAGCCGTGCGACGGAAACCGCCGCGAGATGATGTCGCGAATGACGCGCTCGGTCTCGACATCCGCCTGCGTCACAGGGGACTTGTCTGCCTTGATCGTGACCGCGAGGTTCTGCTGGTAGTAACGGCGAATGACGTCTGCGGCCGCACGCGCGGCATCGATTGCGGTCGAAAGGAAGGGCGAGTGTGTCATCTCGAGAGTCCATCGAACATTGGCGGGGCGCACTTTGGCAGTCGCGCTCCATGACGGCAAGGCCATCCGTACGAGGGAAGCCGCGCGTGCGACGGCAAGGGAGCCTACCGGCAGGGAAGCCTATCGGCAGGGTCAGAAGACAGAAGAGCCTCCTCTGGCCTTGCGGACGAAGTCAGCTCCCTTGCCGTCGCACGCACGGCTTCCCTGCCGGTAGGCTTCCCTGCCGCAGGCTCACTCACGTATGAGCCGAAGGCTTCCCTTGGGTGCGCGTCTTGACGCACACCCGGCCGTTCCCTACATTCCCGGCACCGCAAGGTGATCGCATCGACTCGTGATGCGATAAACGGGAAGCCGGTTCGTCGTTCTACGATCATTCCGGCGCTGCCCCCGCAACGGTATTCGAGTCAAATCCGTATCTCGAGATCTCTCGGACCACTGCGTCGTCATGACGCGGGAAGGTGATACGGACGAAGCGCATCGCGATTCACTCGAGAGCCCGGAGACCGGCCTTACGGACGTACCAGCATCGCGGTGGGCGATGAGTGTGCGCCGACCGGCGCCCTCCTCCCCTGCCGCCTGCTGTTTCATACAACGACAGCCATGCGGGCGTGCATGGGGAGTTTGATCATGAAATCCGTTCGTCCTGGCGCGGCGTTCGCCGCTGCCGTTCTGCCTGTTCTATCGTTCCAAGTTTCCGCGGAAGATCGCAGCGATGCGGTCGTGGTGACGGCGGCGCGCGTGGAGCAGTCCTTAAGCGAAGTCATCGGCGCGGTGTCGATCATCACGCGCGAGGATATCGAGCGGCGTGGCGTTCATTCCGTCCAAGACCTACTGCGAGGCGAAACCGGCCTCACAGTTGCGAATACAGGCGGCCTCGGAAAACTGTCCAATGTGTTCCTGCGCGGAGCCGATGCAGAGCAACTGCTCGTGCTCGTCGATGGAGTGCGCGTCGGGTCCGCCACCAGCGGCACCACCCCCTTCGAGTACATACCCGTGGATCAAATCGAGCGCGTCGAAATCATCCGCGGTCCGCGATCGAGTCTGTATGGATCGGATGCCATCGGCGGTGTGATTCAGATCTTCACTCGTCGCAGCAAGGGCCTCACGTTCAACGTGGGTGCAGGCTCTAATGAAACCTCGACTGCGAGCGCGAGCTTCGGCACCGCTTCGGATCGTTCTTGGCTCAGCATCGCGGCGAATCGAATCGCAACCGAAGGCTATAACTCGTGTGCCGGCGCACCGTTTCCCCCTGGCGGCGGATGCTTTACGCATGAGCCGGACCGCGACGGTTACGAGAACACATCGGGTACGTTGCGCGCGGGTCAACGCTGGAGCATCGCCGAAGTCGAAGCGACGGCACTCTATGCATCGGGGCGCACCGAGTATGACGGCACGTTCGCGAACGAGACGGACTTCGTCGAGCGCGTGGTGACACTTCGCGGACGTATCAATCCCGCGGAGCGCTGGTCCGTGTCCTTGCTCGCCGGACGCAGTGAAGATGACCAGGACAACATCTACGATGACCCGAATTCCGCGGACGCTGAATTCGTTGCGTCTCGTTTCGAGACGGAGCGCCGCAACGTATCCGTGCAGTCCGACTTCGATCTGTCGAACGCGCACGCATTTTCGATCGGTGCCGACTACTTCGACGATCGCATCGCGAGCACAACGGCTTATGAAGCACTCGCGCGGGATAACGTGGGCGCGTTCGCGCAGTATCAAGCCGCACTTGGGTCGCATCGAATTCTCGCCTCCGCTCGCTACGACGACAACGAGCAGTTCGGCAGCTACGAGACGGGCAGCCTGGGCTGGAAATGGATGCTCGATGAGCATTGGTCACTCAGCGCAGCCTGGGGTACCGCGTTCGGCGCACCCTCATTCAACGATCTGTATTTTCCCGGCTTCAGCAATCCAAACCTCGATCCCGAGACCTCGCGCAGCTACGAAATCGGCATTGGTTGGACGAATGCACCGCTCAATATCGCATTCGCAGCGTACGAGCGACGCGTCGATGATCTCATCGTCTATGACGCCGCCATCTTCGCGCCGAACAACCTCAACAGTGCGCGCATCCGAGGTGTGGAGCTCGACGTCGATGCGACATTGGGGGCGTGGACGATGAGCCTCGGCTACTCGGGAATCGATCCGCGCAATCGCACAGCCGGACTGGACTTCGATAATCTACTGCCTCGTCGGGCAAAGCATTCAGGGCACTTCGAGGTGGGCCGCTCGCTCGGTACGCTCGATGCGCGCGCCCGGCTGACGGCCGAAGGCTCTCGCTACGATGACGTCGCGAACACGAATCGACTCGGTGGATTTGCAGTCCTCGACCTGATCTGCGACTACGCAATCAACGAAGCTTGGAGCGTTCAAGGCAAGCTCGGTAATGTCCTCGATCGCGAATACCGCACGGTGCGCCTGTACAACCAGGCCGACCGCACGGTCTTCCTTTCAGTTCGCTATCAGCCGCGTTGAGCTAGTGCAAAGGAGACACCCATGGGCCACCGCCTGAGCAAGATCTATACGCGCACGGGAGATGACGGTACCACTGGCCTCGGCGACGGCACACGCGTGCACAAGACCCATATGCGAATCGAAGCGTATGGTGCAGTCGATGAGGCGAACAGTGCGCTCGGTATGGTGATTGCGGCAACGAAAGTGGACGAGATCCAATCTCTGCTGACGCGCGTTCAGCACGAGCTCTTCGATCTCGGCGGCGAGCTTTCGGTACCGGGGTTGCGCGCGATCACCGACGCACACATCACCAGACTCGAACAGGATCTCGATCGCTTGAATGAAGCGCTGCCGCCCCTCAAGGAATTCATTCTGCCGAGCGGCGGCACGGCGACCTCAGCCTGTCATCTGGCGCGAGCGATCACACGCCGCGCAGAGCGCCGCACGTGGGCGCTCGCGCAAGAAGACTCGGTTGCACCTGAGGTAACGCGCTATCTGAATCGACTCTCGGATTTGCTCTTCGTCGTTGCCCGGGTGCTCGTACGCCAGGAGCAGGGCATGGAAGTGTTGTGGCAACGCCAGTCCACCAAGGGTTGAGGCAAAGATAAAGAGTATCTCGCCAAGCACGCCCGCAAAGGCGACGATTCATATCGTCGTCCGCGCGGAGGCGCACTGCTGTCCGGGGAAATGAATTGAGAAGCGATGTTTCATTCGGTCTTTGCAGGGTATTCGTACGCGTGCTGTCGACGGCAACTCAACTGCGCAAGGGTCAATGGATGCGTCCATTCCCTTGCGGCAGCGGGGGCCGCTCCCGTGCATCCATGCACTTCGCCATTTGTACGTCCTGTACATCAGAAGGACAGGATGGGGGCGCGTAATAGCGCGCACTTTCGCGCCCCCTCCCTAACCCTCCCCCGCTTCGCAAGGGAGGGAACATGGGACGAGAGGCGCCCCGCGCTAGTTTTTCCCCGGACAGCAATGCGCGGAGGCGAGGACGACGCACCAAACGGCGTCTCTTCTTTGTTCGTCACCCTCGCGAAGGCGAGGGCCTATCAGGAACGGAATCTGGAGCGGACTAGGATGGATCCTCGCCTCCGCGAGGACGACGCCGGGTGGCGTCGGTTTCTTACTCTTGTTCTTATCCCGTCATCATCCGGCGCAGCTCTTCGTCCCGCTCGAGGCGGATCGTGATCTCGCGTTCGAGATCGTCCGAGACCACGAGCGAGCTTTCGAAGCGGTTCACCGTCACCGGGCGTACTTCGGTGCCTTTCGTCGAATGCTTGATCAGATAGCTGTGATAGCCGCCGCCGTGCAGTGAGGCAAACTGCACCAAGATTCTCGTTGCGCCAGCGTGAGTCTCATCGTTCAGGCGTTCATCGCACACGACGAGAAAGGCCTGTTGCTCCGATGCCGCCGAGAAGGCACCTGCACTGCGCAGCTCGATCAAGAACGTGCGAATCTGTTTGCGCAACTTCTCCCACGAGAGCGGTGTGCGGGGCGCGATGACCGACCACCGAGTTCCGCGCGCGATGGCATCGATCACGAACTGAGCGAAACGCTGTTGCGAGAGATACGAGCCGTCCGCAGACGCGCTCGCACCGCAGGCGAGCGTGCGCAACGCAGGTCGCTGCGGACCGGGGCTTCGTACAGTCTGCAACACATTCGCCCCGTGTGCGGCCAGCTTCCAACGATCCGCATCCTTCACCTCGACCGCGAGGCGAACGCCGCCTCGCAGCAGCGATTCCGGCTCGCGTACGGCAACGGCTGCCGAAATCGCATCCCCTGCACGCGACAGCAAACCCGCGACCGCACCGCCATTCGCGAAGATTTCCTGACGAGCGCGCAAGCGGTCCATCGAGATGATGCGCGGATAGAACATCACTGCGTTCTCGCAGCGGAAATCGAGATTGCACAATGCCGCGACAGCATGCGAAGGCGTCTCCCATGTCGCCGGCGGGTCCACGATCAGCATTGCACGGCGCTCGCGGCAAAATTTCGCCGCGACCAACAGGGTACTGACCCCAACATCGTGCGAGCGCGTCAGAGGCGGGATATATAGAAACGCGAGATCCTCTGCGTTTTGCAGCGCGAATAAGCCGGTCCCGCGTGCGGCTGAGCCGATCACGTCGTAGTCGGTGAGCGGACGACCGTCGTTGCCATCGGGATTCGAATGCACATAGCCGATCGGAAGGTTCGTGCCAGGCATGAGCGTACGGTCCGGCCGTTGCTGGGGCACGCCACCGCGCACGCGCACCAGCAAAGATTCCAATAACACCTGCGACACGAATCTCGGCGACCCTGGATCCACAGATACGCCGCGATAGGTTTCCTGCTCTTCGATGCGCTCGGACCCCGGCGAGCGAACGCGCTGCACCACCAGGTTGAAGCGCTCCTCGTCATCGGCGGCGATGTTGTCGTAATCGACGGAGGCGCGCAGAAACTCGCGGGTGCCGGGAGCAACGGCTTCGAGCGTGAGTAACTCGTGCGCGCAACGCAAAGAGATCGTAACGGGCGAAGCTCCGTTGACGACGCGCACGATGATGGCGCGCCGCCCGCCTTGCTCGAAGAAGTGCTCGACGGCGTAAGAGAGCGGGCTCGGTTGCCACAACCCTCCGAAGATCAACTGGTAGTCCGCGAAACTGCGTACCGTCACCGGACGATTCACCGGACCACGCAGCGTGCGGCCGACAAAAGCCGTAGATTGCGCGCTCACGCGTGCAATCGGCTGTTCCGCATCCGGCGATTCAGCGATATGGATACCGTCGAGCGGACGCTCCGGCACCTTAGCTCCCCGTTTAATTGTTGTGGAGCTAAGGTAACACAGCGAGTGACGAAGTGACGAGGTGACGGAGTGATGAAGTCAGAGATGCTTGTTTCTCACCCCGTCACGTTGTCACTCCGTCACTTCGTCACTTGATCTAGAGCGTCACGCTCCGATCGAAAGTGTCGCATTGATTTACATCTCCGCTTTCGTAGCCGCGATTGAACCAGCGCATGCGCTGCTCGGAGCTGCCGTGCGTGAACGATTCTGGAGAGACGTAGCCGCGAGAACGTTGCTGCATGCGATCGTCGCCGATTGCGCTCGCGGCGTTCAGCACTTCTTCGATGTCACCTGCTTCGAACAGTTGGCGCGATTGGTCGGCGTGATGCGCCCAAAGTCCGGCGAAGCAATCGGCTTGCAGTTCTTGTCGCACCGAAAGCGCGTTCGCCTCGGCTTCGCTCGCGCGTTGACGCGCAGCCAAATTGCGCTCGGAGATGCCGAGCAACGTTTGCACGTGATGTCCGACTTCATGCGCAACGACGTAAGCCTGCGCCGCGTCTCCCGGTGCGCCGAAGCGCGAGTGCAGATCCTGATAGAACGATAGATCGATGTAGACGCGCTGATCCGCGGGACAATAGAAGGGACCGACGGCCGCCTGCGCGAATCCGCACGCGGATTCCACGGCACCGGAAAACAGAACGAGGGTGGGCTCGCGATACGTGCTGCCGGCGTTCGCGAAGATCGCGCCCCACGTGTCCTCGGTGTCAGCAAGCACCACGGCGACGAGCTCACGCAATTGAGCTTCCGCCTCTGTTTCCTGATAGGGAACTTGCTCTGCCTGCTGCCCCGGCTGAACGCCTTGCAGCACCACGGAAGGGTCTTGGCCGAAATAGATCGCGATCAGCGCCAGAATGACCGTGCCGATCCCAATCCCACCGACCCCTTTGTAGCGCATCCCGCGCCGGTCTTCGATGTTCGTGCTCGCCCGTCTTCCAGCCCAGCGCATATGCCGCACCTCTCGGTTGTGTGCTAGATACGGCTCGCGGGAGTCGGGAGTTCCTGGCGAGGGGCTGTAGACTTTAGGCTGTAGGCTGTAGCCAGAACGAGAAGCTCGCCTCGCTGCGAGCGAGACTCCCGCAATCTTCCTCTGGCTACAGCCTACCGCCTAGAGCCTACAGTCCAATGTTCAAAGCGCGCCGCCGCTCGCACCTGCGGCACCCGAGTTCGCGACCGTCTTTTTCGTGTTCTTTGCAGCAGGCGCCTTCTTCGGCAGGGGCGTACCTGCACGTGCCGCTTCGAATTCCTCCGCGGTGAAGAACGTTTCGTCGCTGCCATTCCACGTCGCTCCTTCTGGCAGAGTATTCTCGACGTGACGTGCCGAATAGAGCAGCTTGTCCAGGCTCATCTCCGGCGCGGATACGGGCATCGCGATGCCGCGCGGATTCGCGACGATCTCATTCACGAGCTCGAGATCGACGACTGCATCGTGCTCCTTCACCTGCTGCCACAACTCATCGGAGATGGCGGCATTCAATAGCGTCTCCGCGGCGGTAGGGTGCTCCCGTTCGTCATCCTCGAGCACGGGAAATGCTTGGATGTAGAGCGCATTCCCCTGCCACCCGAATACGAACGGCTGATTCACGACCGTGACCTTCGTGCCGATCGGGACCTTGTCATACAGCAGCGCGATGTCTTCCGGATAGAAGCGGACGCACCCGTGACTCGAGCGCAGCCCCACGCCGTATGGCTTGTTGGTGCCGTGAACCAGATAGCTCGGCCAGCCCAACGTCATCATGTGCGCACCAAGCGGATTGTCTGGCCCCGGCGGCACCTTCGATGGCAACGGATCGCCGGCAGCGGCATGCTCTTTTCGAACCGATGCGGGAGGGAACCAGGTTGGATTCTTTGCCTTGCCGGTGACCTTCGTCGTTCCTTCCGGCGTCTTCCAGCCGACCTTGCCTATCCCGATCGGATGCGTGAGGACCGTCCGCGGTTCGCCTTCTTTCGCTTTCGGGAAATAGAACATTCGCAGCTGCGCAAGATTGATGACGAGCCCTTCTCGCGGGGCGTCAGGCAGCACGAACTGGGTGGGCAGAACGATTTCTCGTCCTTCGCCCGGCAGCCAAGGATCCACGCCCGGGTTCGCCCGCACGATCTCTTCATATCCAAGATTGAAACGACGCGCGATGTCGGACAGCGTGTCTTCGCCCTGCACGCGCGTGACTTGCAACGTGCCGATGACTTGATCCGACTCGGGGTCGAACTCGAACTCGTGCGTCGCGAGCGGCGCAACGACCGGAGGCGGTGCTGGTGGCGCTTCCGGTTCAGGCGCCTGAGGCTGCATGAGTTGGCAGCCCGCCAAAGACGAGGCGAGCACGACGAAAGCAAATCGACTAGGGCGTGGAGTCATCATCATGCGGGCATTATTACCTGATCCGTCCGGTAACGGTATCGGGGAGCACTATGGTGGGTTGCGCATGAACGTCGCTGCATGGAGACATCGTTAGAGACACCGCAAGATCACATCAGCACCGGGCGATTCGACAACTCGTTTCGATCAACGCTGGGATAGTGTCGAGCGATCAGCTCGCCGACTGCCGCGATACCGGTCAGCACCGCGTCGACGGCCTGACCTTGGGCGAAGAGAGTCTCCATTCTGTGGCAGACGTCTTCCCACTCGTGCGCGGACACTCGGCCATTGAAGCCTCGATCCGCGACGATCTCCACATCGTGATCGGCCCACAGCACATAGATGAGAACACCATTGTTCGCATCCGTGTCCCACACTCCGAGCTCCGCGAATGCCTCGAGCGCGCGCGCTCGGGGCGTCACCTTGCATAGCAATTCATAAGCATTGAGATTCGCTTCGACCGCGAAGCGGATCTCGCCGCCATGCTTTCCCTCGCTCTGCGCGATTGCGCGTTCGATGGCCTGCAGCGAAGCGTCATCGAATGCGCGTCGTAACGCAAAACCCGTCGAGCTCAGATGCTTGAAGACTCGCTTCAAAGACACGCGATTACCAGCGCCCTGACGCGCCGCCTCCACCGAATGTGCCCCCGCCGCCGCCCCAGCCGCCGCCTCCGAAACCTCCACCGCCGAAG
>JAEZFW010000055.1 GCA_023417315.1 Pseudomonadota bacterium | reverse complement strand
CGCGACGGGTGACGAGTGACGTGTGACGGGCAAGAATCCGGACGCTCATCACGCATGTTGCACCTCAGGGCGGATGCCGCTTCTTGCTCGTCACACGTCACCCATCAACTCGTCACCAGCTCAGTATCGCCACCTCACGCCCAACGCGAACGAGCGACTGATCAGTGTCGTGCCGAAGTTATGTGTCGTCGGTCCGCCTGCGCTTCCGAACGCGTAGTACGACTGCTGCAGCTCTTCGGTTAGATTCACGGCGTCGAACGACACCGCAAGGTTCTCGTTGATGTCGTAGGAAGCTTGGAAGTCGAGACTGCTCTCGGGCTTACGCCAGATGCCGATCGGGTTTGCGAAGATGCGCGCTTCGTTGTTGTTGAGGAAGTCATCTCGCCAGACGTACGAGAGGCGCATGCCGAGACCGGCACGATCGTATGCGAGCGTCACGTTATACGACGTATCGGAAACGCCGAAGAATTCCGAAGTCTCCTCGCCGATGATTTGACCCGTACTGTTCGTGAGCGGAATGTTCTGCTCCGAATCGAGCTTCGTAAAACTGCCCTGCACGCCCAGCCCATTGAAGATCCCCGGTAGCTGCGGGAAGTAGACGAAACCGAGCTCGATGCCTTCGAGCTCGCCATCGGACGCATTCACCGGTTGCGTGACGACGAACTGATCGGTGTTGAGCCCGGTGTTCGGGATCGTAATCTGGCGCGTGAGGGGGACGACGAGACCGTCGATCTCACGGCGGAAGAGCGTGCCGTAGATCGCGCTGTCCTGTGCGAAATACCACTCCGCGGTGAGATCGTAGTTCTTCGCTTTAGCGGCGTCGAGATCCGGATTGCCACCCGTGCCCGTACCGTAACCCACCTGCGTGAGATCGCCAGTCAGCGTGAAGTTTGAGTTCAGATTCGAGAAATTCGGGCGCCGCAACGTCTCGCCGTAGTTGAACCGCAACCGCACATCGTCCGTAACGGAATAGCGCAGCGTAAGAGAAGGCAGCAGCTCGCTCGCGCTCTTGGTGGCCGATGAGGATGCGTCGGTGATCACGTCGGTGAAATCCATGTCGGTATCGACCGAGACATAGCGCACGCCGACCTGCGCCTGCAGCTTGCCTAGTTGGAGATCCGCTTGCGCATATGCAGATGCGGTTTCCTCCGCAATGTCGAACGCGCGCTTGAGCACGGGGCCGCCCGCGGGCTGACCGTACATCTCTCGAATCTCATCCGCGTGGTCGCGAATGTAGTAGCCGTTGACGACGGCCCAGGCAGTCGGCACGTTCGCCTCGCCGTCCATGAAGCCCGAATTCGTCCACGTCATTCCACCCGGCATCTCGCTCAATGGACGTCCGAGGAACGGCTCCGGGAACGGTGCGGGACTGTGCAATTGCGCATCGCGATCGTCATAGCGAACACCGAAGCTCAACACCTTGAAGACGCCATCGCCGAGCTCATAGTCACCGTCGATCGATAGCGTTTCCGCGCCGCCGTCCGAACGGCCTCGATTCTGAAACAGCTGAGCAACGGTCCAGCGCGCGGCGTCCAGCATCTGCGCATCGTCGTTGAAATGCCAAGAAGGAATGCCGTCGCCTGAATTGAAATCGAGCGTGATCGATTCAGGCACTCGCTCGGTTCTCACGGCGATGAAGGACGTATCGAATTCACTATCCTGCACCGACAGGTCGGCTGCAAGCGTCAGCCGCTCGCCAGCGCTCCATTGGCCATTCAGTGCGTAGACATAGGTATCCGTCTTCTGCTTGGTCGAGTCGCCGCTATTGAATCCGAACGGCGCGCCGACGACGCGCGTCTTGATGAGATTCGTGCCGGGATAGAGCGTGATCGTCGAGGCTGGATCGGGCCCCAACGTACCCCACCAATCTGCGAAGGTGAAATGCAGATTGTTGAACATTTCCTCGCGATAGCCTTGATAGAACGCCTCGAACGTATATTGAGAGGCTTCATTCGGCGCCCACTGCAGGGCAATCGTCGAGGCAGGGCGTTCGCGATCGCCTTCGAAATCGCTGGCGAACAAGGCGTCGCGCGCCAGGAGATAGGGATACTCCGCGCCGTTCAACGTCAACGTCGCCCCTGGATCGGTGGGTAGACCCATGTCAGTCCCGGCCTGCCAGATTGGATTTTCCGGAACCCGGCAGTCCCCATTGAAGATGCGTTCGAGCGGTCCCCAGTTGATCGGCGGGGGGTTATCGCCGCAGTTCGCGAGGCTCGCGCCTTGCGGCGGGTTATCCGCAGTGGCGAACGGCACCAACGCGCCCGCGGTGACGCTTTGATCGCGGAACCGCGTGCGCGAGTAGCTCACATTCACCAAGGCACCGAAGCGGCTTTCGCCGACTTCCCATTGATTGCTCAGCAGCAAGCTCGCGTTCGGATCGATATCTTCACGCTGCTCTTGCGTCGTGGCGCGCGCGTTGAGCGACACCTCCAAGCCGTCGAAATCGAACGGCCGCCGCGTGGCCACATCGATTTGTCCCGCAAGGCCCGTCTCCAACTGATCGGCTGAACGCGTCTTGAAGACATCGATGCGCCTCACGAGATTCGCAGGAATGTCTTGCAGCGCGAGTTGGCGACCCGCACCGGCAGGCGCATTGGGATCCGTGTTCGGTGCGGTGAATACATTGCGCCCATTCCACGTCGTGGTCGTATCTGGCAGGCCGCGGATCAGGATCGCATCCGCCTCACCCCCGCCGCGATTCGAGATCTGGACCCCCGTGATACGCTGCAGCGCTTCGACGACGTTGTTGTCCGGCAGCTTGCCGATATCCTCGGCGACGATCGACTCGACGACCTGTACCGCCTCGCGCTTGTTCTCGAGGCCCTGCACAAGGCTTTCCCGCACGCCCGTGACGATGACGGTCTCGAGCTCTTGCTGTGGTACGTTCTGCGCGAATGCGCTGATGGAAAAACAAAGCGTCGCAATGGCCGACGCCGGTATGATACGGATGTGTCCCGCCACGGTAAGTCCCCCCGGATTGCGTTGCGGACGATAGATCTGAAGCCTTCGCGTCGAGTTGGTGTTGTGCTCCTGAGTGATTTCTCAGACAAATCGTAGGCGCATAGGGTTTGACAAATCAAGCAGCGATGTTGATATCGGTTCATCACTAGGGTGGTATGTAAGCGCCCCTGTCGCGCGTTACACAACAGTGCTCTGCCTATCAGGATCAAGAGCGACATGACACGGCCGCTGGCGCGGACTTCGCGTTCGGCCGACGCGAACAGAAACTACATGGGGATGGTCGATGGCCATAAGAAAACTTAACAAGACCATGCCGCGAGCAGCGGCAAATGGTGGCAATGTACTGCGACTCCACGGCTCGATCGCGCGCGATCTCGGCGTTCGCATCGTGTCGGGCCGATATCGTCCGGGTCACGTGCTTGCCGGCGAAGTCGAAGCCAGCGAGAAGTTACAAGTCTCCCGGACAGCGTACCGCGAAGCCGTGCGGATTCTCTCAGCGAAGGGCCTCGTTCACAGCCGACCCCGTACGGGCACGCGCGTGAGCTCGCCCGAGGAGTGGCACTTGCTCGACCCGGATGTGCTTTCATGGGCGTTTTCCGAGGAACCCGAGCCTGAAGTGCTGCACGGCTTGTTCGAGCTCCGCTCCATCATCGAGCCTGCTGCCGCCGCGCTTGCAGCGACACGACGCACTCAAAAACACCTCGACGCGATGCGCCGGGCGTTGGACGCGATGAAGCTTCACACGTTGAACGTTGAGGAAGGCCGCATCGCGGACAAACAGTTTCACGGCGCGCTACTGCGTGCGACATGCAATCCATTCATCATTTCTCTCACGAACGGCGTAACTGCAGCCGTGGAAGCACTCACGGAATTCAAAATGCGCGGCGCCGCACTCAAGCGCGATCCGTGTCCGGACCACTTCCGCGTTTATGATGCGATCGCCGCCAAGGACTCCGAGCAGGCGCGCGCTGCGATGGCAGACCTCATTCGCTTGGCCATCATGGATACACCCATGAAGCAGCGCCCCAAGTACTCCGCCACCAGCCGCTTCATTCGCGAACCGGAAGACTGATTGTCTTGCGAGCCTCGCGGGTGTGCGGATACCATCAATTGTCTGAGTAAATTCCAACGCGCTGAGCCCGAGGGGGAAGAAACTCAAGCTCAGCTGGCACGCGTGCGAGGCAACGCAGGTGAGCCGCACCGTCGCGCAATTCTCGAATAATCGATCGGCCGCTGGTTGGCCGCCGGCACAACTGTAGGAGCTCGCAATGCTGAGAAGACGAATGCAGTGGTTCTCGATCGTGGCCGCATGCGCCGTTGCGTGGATGAGCACGGCGGCAAACGCCCAAAACGGAGCCGTGGATGTTTCAGTCACCATCCGCGCGAACGAACCGGGCCCCACAATCCGTCCCGAAATCTACGGTCAGTTCGCCGAGCACCTCGGCGCCGGCATTTACGAAGGCGTGTGGGTCGGCGAGAAATCGAACATCCCGAACACGAACGGCTATCGCAACGATGTGATCGCGGCACTGCGCGAGCTCAAAGTGCCGGTCGTGCGTTGGCCCGGCGGATGCTTCGCCGACGAGTATCACTGGCGCGATGGTATCGGACCGCGCGAGAAGCGCCCCGTCAAGGTGAATACGCATTGGGGCGGCGTGCCAGAAACGAACGAATTCGGTACGCATGAGTTCATGGCATTCGCCGAGATGATCGGCGCTAAGGTGTACATCAGCGGCAACGTTGGCTCCGGCACCGTTCAGGAAATGGCGGATTGGCTGGAGTATCTGACCTCGAACACCGTCTCGACGCTCGCGAACGAGCGCCGCAAGAACGGACGCGAGCAGCCCTGGGACGTGCACTACTTCGGCATCGGCAACGAGACGTGGGGTTGCGGCGGCAACATGCGCGCGGAGTACTACGCCGATCTCTTCCGTCAATACGCGACTTATATCAAGACGCCTCCGGGTAAGCGCCCGAAAATCATCGCGAGCGGCGGACACGGCGACAGCACGGAGTGGGTCCAGGTTCTGACGACCAAAGTGGAGCAAGACATCGACGGCATCTCGCACCACTACTACACGTTGCCGCTCGGAGATTGGAAGAAGAAGGGCAAGTCCACCGGATTCCCCGAAGAAGAATGGATGGCGACGCTCGAGAAGACGATGCTGATCGACAAGTTCATCGTCGACAACGTCAAGGTGCTGGAGAGCAACGATCCTGAAGGCAAGGTTGGCTTCTATGTCGATGAGTGGGGCACCTGGTACGACCCGGAACCGGGCCGCGACCCAGGCTTCCTGTATCAACAAAACACGCTGCGCGATGCGCTCGTTGCGGCCGTGAACCTCAATATCTTCCATCGTCATGCCGAACGAGTGCACATGACGAACATCGCCCAGATGGTCAATGTGCTGCAGGCGATGATTCTGACGGACGGCCCGCGCATGGCACTCACGCCCACGTATCACGTCTTCCACATGTACAAGCCGTTCCAAGGCGCGACGTACTTGCCGACGGACATCGATACTCCGCAGTACACATTGGGTGAGTCGGCGGTTCCGTCCGTCACGGTGAGCGCGGCGCGCGGCACCGACGGGAAGATTCATCTCGCGCTTGCGAATTTAGACCCGAAGCGCGAAGCGAACGTGCAGACCAGCCTCAAAGGATCACAGGCCAAAGGCGCCTCAGGTCGCGTACTCACCGCCAAGGCGATGGATGCTCGCAATACGGTCGACGCGCCCGAGAGCGTGAAGCCGACCGAAGTGAGCGCAAAGCGCAAGGGCGATGCAATCGTGCTGCGGCTGCCGCCGAAGTCCGTGACCGTCGTGACGCTGCAATAACGTTCGGAAGCAACTCGCCATGATCGATCGCCGTGATGCATTGAAATCGATCGGAGTTGCGACTGTGGGCGCGTGGGTTGCCAACAGCTTCGCCACGCTGCCTGCCTTCGCTAAGTCTTCGCAATCGCGCACGGCGCTCGAGGCATTTCCGTTGAGTGCCGTGCGCCTGCTGGAGAGCGACTTCAGCAAAGCGCAGGCTCGCAATGCCGTCTATCTGACTCAACTCGAACCGGATCGACTGCTGCACAACTTCCGCGTCAACGCGGGTCTGCAGCCGAAAGCACCCGTGTATGGTGGTTGGGAGTCCGTGGAGCCGTGGATCGACATCCGCTGCCACGGACATACACTCGGCCACTACTTAAGTGCATGCGCGATGCACTACGCCGCCACCGGCGATGAGAGCTTCAAGAAACGCACCGCCTACGCGGTCGCCGAGCTCGCCGCGTGCCAAGCTGCAAGCAAGAACGGGCTCGTCTGCGCATTCCCCGACGGCGCTGCGCAACTCGAGCGCAGCTTGCGCGGCGAGGAGTTCGTCGGCGTGCCTTGGTACACCATGCATAAGGTGTACGCCGGCTTACGCGATGCGCACGTCTTCACCGGGAACACGCAAGCGCTCGATGTGCTCGTGCGCCTGAGCGATTGGGCATGGGAGGCGACCAGCCCGCTCAGCGATGGGGCGATGCAGAAGCTGCTCGATCGCGAGCACGGCGGAATGAACGAGATCTTTGCCGACGTTTATACGCTGACGAACGAGCCGAAGTATCTGCGTCTCGCAGAGCGATTCTCTCATCACGCGTTGCTCAAGCCGCTCGCGGCCGGCAAGGACGTGCTCGACGGCCTGCATTCGAACACGCAGATTCCGAAGGTAATCGGCTTCGCTCGACTGTACGAGCTCACTGGCATTGCCGATTACGACAAGGCCGCGCGCTTCTTTTGGGACCGTGTCGTGGGCGCGCGCTCATTCGTGACCGGCGGCAACGGCGATGTGGAGCACTTCTTCCCGCCCAAGGAGTTCGCGCAGCGACTGTCGTCAGCGAAGACGATGGAGACATGCTGCACGCACAACTTGCTGAAGCTCACGCGCAAGCTCTTCGTGCACGAGCCGAACGCGGCGTATGCGGATTACTACGAGCGCGCGCTCTTCAACGGCATTCTCGCCTCGCAGGATCCTGATTCTGGGATGGTGACTTATTTCCAGGCCACCCGCCCCGGATACGTGAAGCTCTATTGCACGCCGTTCGATTCGTTCTGGTGCTGCACAGGCTCGGGGATCGAGAATCACACCAAGTACGGGGATTCGATTTACTTCCACGACCGTGAATCGCTCTTCGTGAATCTGTTCGTACCCTCCTCTCTCGATTGGAGCGAGCGCGGCATCAAAGTCGCGCAGACGACGTCGTTCCCCAGAGAAGACCGCTCGCGTCTCACGATGGAAATGCACAAGCCAACTTGGCTCGCCTTGAAAGTGCGTCATCCTTGGTGGTGTCGCGAAGCTGTCGTCATGATCAATGGCAAGCACCGCATGGTCAGTCGCAAGCCGAGCTCGTATATCTCGGTCGAACGCAAATGGCGCACGGGTGACACCGTCGAGGTTCATCTGCCAATGCACCTGCACAGCGAAGCGCTTCCCGGCGAACCGGGCATGATTGCCGCTCTGTATGGACCGATCGTGCTCGTCGGCCGGATGGGCACTCACGGCATCACGCCTGGCGCGGATCTCATCGTCAACGAACGGCTCTCAGGCACGATGCTGAACGATCCCACGTCGGTACCCGCGTTCCTGGGCACGCCCGACAAGCTGCTGGCCTCGCTGAAGCCGCACGCGCAGCCGCTCCACTTCACTGCAAGTGGATTCGATGGCGGACGCGAGATCGAGCTTGCGCCGTATTTCGCCATCGCACACGAACGCTACAACTTGTATTGGAAGACGGCGGGCGGCCAAGCCGGCTGATTCACAACATTGCGGAGATCTGAGCATGCAGCGAACGATTGCCTTCACGTTGCTCGCCTCTGTACTAGCTCTGTCCGATGCGTTTGCCTCCTCGAGCGCCATTCCCGTCAACGTGACGGTTCAGGCGGACAAGCCGGGTAAGACCGTGAGCCCGATGCTGTTCGGCGTGTTCTTCGAAGACATCAACTTCGCCGCCGATGGCGGACTGTATGCGGAGCTCGTCCAGAATCGCTCGTTCGAGCATGGCGATGCGCTCGTCTCGTGGGGCATCGTGAATCGCGGTGGCGATGGCGAGGTCGATACGGGAGGCGAACGGCCGCTCAACGAGAACAATCCGCGCTACATCAGTTTGGAAGTGCAGGACGCAGGCGCCGGTTTCGGCATCGCGAACTATGGGTTCGCCGGTATCCCCGTGCGCAAGGATGAGAAGTATCGGTTCAGCCTATGGGCCCGTTCGCCGGGCGCATTGCCCCTTCAGGTGTCGATCGAGAACGAGAGTGGCCGCGTATTGGCTTCGACGAACATCGATGTCAACCGTACCGATTGGCACAAGCTCGAAGCCACGCTCGTGGCGAATGACACCTCCCAAGACGCGCGGCTCGTCATCGCGGCGCTCAAGAACGGCGAAGTGGATCTGGACATGATCTCCTTGTTTCCCGAGAACACCTTCAAGGGCCGTCGCAATGGAATGCGCGAGGATATCGCCGAGAAGGTCGCGGCGTTGAAGCCAGCCTTCATTCGCTTCCCCGGCGGCTGCATCGTCGAGGGCGAGCATCTCGAAGATCGTTACCAGTGGAAGCACAGTGTCGGCCCCGTGGAAGCGCGCCGGCAGAACACCAATCGATGGCAAGATGCGATCAGGCACCTCACCTCCCCTCACTATCACCAAACGTACGGGCTGGGATTCTTCGAGTACTTCCAGTTCGCGGAGGACATCGAGGCGAAGGCGGTACCGATCTTGAACGTCGGCATGGCTTGCCAATACCAAAGCGGCGAGCTCGTACCGCTCGATGAGCTCGATCCTTACATCCAGGACGCACTCGATCTCATCGAGTTTGCGAATGGTCCAGTGAGCTCGAAGTGGGGCGCCGTGCGCGCTCAGATGGGCCACCCTGCACCGTTCAATCTCGAATACATCGGCATCGGCAACGAGCAATGGGGCGAGGAATACTTCAAGCGTTACGACATCTTCGTACGGGCGATCCAGAAGAAGCATCCGAAGATCAAGCTCGTGAGCGGATCAGGCCCTGGCGTGGACGATGAATCCTGGCAGCTCGCTTGGAGGAAGTTCACGAGCACCTCACCCGCACATGTCGTAGATGAGCACTACTATCGTCCGCCGCAGTGGTTCTTGGAGAATGCGACTCGCTACGATCGCCAGAGTCGCGAATGTCCGAAGACGCCCTCGCGCACCTGCCCGAAGGTGTTTGCGGGGGAGTATGCGGCGCACGAAAAGGATCGCCGCTCGACGTTACGCGCCGCAATTTCCGAGTCCGCGTTCATGACAGGGCTCGTGCGCAACAGCGATCTGGTCGTCATGTCATCGTATGCGCCGTTGCTGGCGCGCGCGGATGCATACCAATGGGCACCCGATCTGATCTGGTTCGACAACACGCGCGTGTTCGGCACGCCTTCCTACTACGTACAGCTCATGTACAGCCAGAACCGCCCGGACGTGTTGCTGCCCATCGAGGTGCAAGGAGATCCGGTCGACCTCGAGTTTCTGCCGCCCGAAGCGGTCGCGACGAATCGTGCCGTGCCTTTGAAGCCGTTCGAACCGGAGCTCATCCCGACCTTGTATGCGACCGGCGGTTTGAACGCGGCGCGAAATGAAGTGGTCGTGTTCTTGTCGAACCCGTTCCCTGAACCGCGTGAAGCGAGAATTGAGATCAGGGGCGCGAAAGTGTCTGGCGAGGCTGTGCTCACGCAGCTCACAGCCGATAGTCCAGACGCCGTGAATTCCCTCGAGGTTCCGACTGCAGTCGCACCGAAAGAATCGACGCTGTCATTCGACGGATCTGAAGCAAGCACGACATTGCCCGCATATTCGCTCACGGTCCTGCGCGCGCCCGCGAGCGCAGCTCGCACGAAGTAGTTCGCGCGGTCAGCCCGGCAGCGCTCGAATCGCTGCTGCGCTGACTGCGCCGATCACCACGACCACAAGAAGCGAAGCGCGCAGCGAGAGCGCGATTCCAGCGCCAATCAATGCAGCCAGGCGCGCATCGTGGCGCATGAATCGCTTGTATGGCCCTGGCGCTACGCGCTGTCGCGGTGCTCGGACGGCCGCACGGATTGCAGTCGTGAGTAGTGACTGAGCGTCTCGTCCAAGTCTTTCAAGACGATTGGCTTACTCAAGTAGCCATCCATGCCTGCGGCGAGGCAGCGCTCGCGATCGCCCTTGAGCGCGTGCGCTGTGAGCGCGACGATGGGTACGCTTGGCGCGCCCTTCTTCACACGATCCAGAATAGCTGCAGTCGCTTCGAAGCCGTCCATGTGCGGCATCTGCATGTCCATGAAAATCAGATCGAACGGTGCGCGCTCGAATGCTTCGACTGCTGCAAGACCGTCCCCCACGATCGTGACCGAGTGCCCACGGCGTTCGAGCAAGCGCTGCATCAAACGTTGATTCACCGGATTGTCTTCCGCCATGAGAATGCGCAGCTCGGCGCCAGGCGCAATGGCAGCTACGATCGTCGTGTCGCCGGTGCGGGCAACCTGAGGTGCCGCTGATACGCTGCGTGCGAGTGCGCGCTCCAAGGTGTCCCGCAACTCATCGCGCCGGACGGGCTTCGTCAAATGCGCTGCAACGCCCAACGTGCGGCAACGCGCCAGATCATCCCGATGCGCGGTGGAGGTCAACATCACGATGACCGGCGCTTCGAGATCCGGCCGCGTCCGTAATCGTTCGATCAATGCGAAGCCATCTTGCTTCGGCATGACGAGGTCCGTCAGCAGCAAGTGATAACCGAGACCGTGCAACGATGCGCTCTCCAAGCGAGCCCACGCCTGCTCCGTGTTCTCGACCGCGTCGGCATGCATGCCCCAGCGACGCAGCATCTCTTCGAGGATGCGTCGATTCGTCTGATTGTCGTCGACGACCAGCACGCGCGTGCCACGCAGGGTTCCCTGCTCGTTGCGAGGCGGCAGCGCCGCTGCGTTCGTGACGCGCAAGCGTACGGTGAAATGGAACTGACTGCCCTTTCCGACCTCGCTGTCGAGCCACATACGTCCTTGCATCATCTCGACGAGCCGATTGGAGATCGTGAGCCCGAGGCCCGTGCCGCCGTACTTGCGAGTCGTCGAGCTGTCCGCTTGCGAGAACGGATTGAAGATCAGGGTCTGCTTCTCGGCGGGGATCCCGATACCGGTGTCGGCTACGGTGAACTGAACGACACATTCGTCGCCCGCGCGCTCCAGCACCTTCGCACCAAGTCCCACCTCGCCGCGATCCGTGAACTTGATCGCATTCGAGATGAGGTTGAGGATGACTTGCCGAATGCGCATGCCGTCCCCGACCGCGACCTCCGGAACATCCGCGGCGATATCGCACAGTAGCTCGAGCCTTTTCTCGTGAGCACGCAGAGCGACCGTCTTGAGCGCCCCTTCGATCGTCTCGCGCAGCGAGAAATCGACGAGGTCCAAATCGAGCTTGCCTGCTTCGATCTTCGAGAAATCGAGAATGTCGTTGATGACCGTCAGCAACGAGTCTCCCGAGAGCTTGACCGTTTCCAGATACTCTCGCTGGACCGGCGTCAACTCCGTGTCGAGACACAGCTCGCTCATGCCGATGATGCCGTTCAGGGGCGTGCGAATCTCATGACTCATATTCGCGAGAAACTCGCTCTTCGCTGCATTGGCCGCTTCCGCGACCTCGCGTGCACGCTGCAGCTCTTGCTCCGCAAACTTACGGTCCGTGATGTCGTTCGCGACGACGAGCACCTGATCCGCAGTGCCGTCATCTTCGATGATCGGCCGCTTCGTAGCTTGCAGCCAGCGAACATTGCGATTCGCGTCTCGGTAGGACTCTTCCTGAATGACCTTCTCCTGCTGCGAGTCCATGACCTCGATATCGTCTCGGCAGCGCTCCACCGCCAACATCGGATGCGTACCGAGCTCGAGATCCGTGCGGCCGATCATCTCCTCTTCGTTGCGCGCGTATGCCTCGGCCATGGCTTTGTTGACCACGGTATATCGACCCTGGCGATCGCGCACGAAAATGAAATTGGGAGAGATATCGATGATCTGACGCAGGAACTTGCCCTGCTTATACAACGCGACGGTCTGATCCCGCACGCGCCTGCGAAGCAGGATGACCCACGCCATCGCAAGGCACACGCACAACGCGAGCACGCCGAGCGCCGGCACCGCGCGCTCCAGTGTCCACCAGGACGCGTGCTCGAGCACTTGGAGATCGTCCGCCGAACGCAGTAACACGTTGAACGAGATTGGTATGCGCCCCGCATCTGCATCGATCGGCTTACCGCGCTGCACGACGCAGACACCGGTCAGCGCGAGGGTGCTGCCCTCTCGCACCCGGCCGATGCTCCCGGGCCGCGCGAGCTCGGCTGTGTACGTGCGATGTCCTGCGCGGATCAGGAGCACGTTCTGCTCGGCTGTGTCGACGTGGCTCAAGAGCGTACCTTCGATGCGTATGAGCTTGTTGCTCACGGCGCCTTTCATCACCTCTTCGACGGTGACGTGCTCGGGGGCGGTAGGCGCGCTTTGGCCGCTGCGTCTGGTGATCGCATCGCTCAAGATCGGGCCGCTATCCGTGGGTCTGGGATAACCCACCGCTTCGACGACCTCTCCAACACTGACATCCTCGAGCACGCCGTACACGTGCGTGCCACCTGTTTCATCTTGGATCGTGATGCGCTCCGCTTGCCGCAACGTTACGACTCCGCGAACGCGCACGAGCGTGCTATCGCGTACGTCCGCGGAGAAGCGCAAGAGCTCACCGATTTTTCGCAATGGCAATGCAAAGAGGTCGGTGGGGCCGGGTTTGAGGATCTGCACGTGATCCGGCGAGTAGACGAACATCCGCAGACCGGCCAAGTGACCCGATTCGGTGAAGGTCGTCGCCAGCACACCTCGCACACGCACTCGCGCGTTCTCGAATCTCTTGAGGGACTCTGACGTCGCGTTCTCCACGACGGCGATCTGCACGCTACCCACGGCGCTCGTCACCCGGAACCCGAGCTCGCCATGCTCCTCACCGACTTGTCGAGCCGTACCCTCGAGCTCGACCCATTGCGAATCCTGCGCACCGACAAGCGCGACCTCCGGCTCGAGCGGCCGCGCCACGGGCAGCCCTGGATTGCCGATCACACGAACGTGCGGATGAGCGATGACGGGCGCGAAACCGCCGGGCGCGGTGACACCTTCAACGGACACGAGCTCACCGAGCCGCAACGATTGCAGCGACTGTTTCGATGCATCCACGAAAATGCCGACGCGGTCCTGCTCTACGAAGTAATAGCCCTGCCGTGCTTCGATCATCGTCACGACACCGCGCACGCGCACTGGCAGCGCGCGTCTGGCCTCGTCCGATTTCAGCGCACGAACTTGAGCAGTGCTCGTGAGATAACCTGAAGGAGCCGGTGGGCTCGCACCGATGTCAGGCCTCGCCAGCGAACGTACCGAGGCGCTGCGCAACCAAACGGTGAACCGCGACTGCGCAGGCCAACCCGAGGCTTCGACCCATTGCCCTGCCACGAACGCCTCTGCTGGTGTCGCTTCGACCGGTACGATGAAACCGTTCTGGTCCAGCAGCAGCATATTGGGCGCCGCGCCCGGCACGATGCGCCCCTGGATCACGACGCGGCGCGCATCCGACAGCCACTTCGTATTGGAGATCAGGTCATAGAGGCTGGCAACCGCCGAGGGCTGCGTTGGTGGCGCTTGCTCAATGGTCAAGTCCTGGGGACCGAGCGCCAGCAACTGCGCAAGCACGCCGCCCGGCAGATCATAGCGAAGCACGAGCACCCCGCGGATTGTGACGCGCGCATCGAGCAAGCTCGCTGCATCGCCCAATTCGAGGTTGGGAAAGATGCCCTCAATCTGACGGGCTCCAGCAAGCTTGATGCGGATCGTTGCACCATCGCGCGTTACCTCGCGAACCACGCCCTGCACTTCGATGCGCGCGTGTCCGAGGTCGCGAGTGAAGATCTCTTCGGGCGCGACTGAGCGCAGCGGCAACGACGCAGGGCCGAGGTGCGTGACGGTGGGGTCACCGAATCCGGTGAAACCCCATTTGAAATCGACCGATGTCGCACCTTCGATCTGAATGAGCGCGCCTGGAGCGGGGAGCTCTGGCGCGGAGCCCTTCCAGCGGGTCCAGAAGTACACGCGAGCCGGACCGGTTTCATCCTCGATGTAGATCGAATCGCTTTGCGGATCCGCGAACGTTACGGTGCCGCGGACTTTGACGTGACTGTCCTTAGGATAGGAGCTGAGCTCTTTGACCGTCAGCACATCGTCTTTCAGTGAGCTTCCATGTCTTGCGCGATCGAGCCACAGCACGGCACCGCCGAGAGCGAGCGACACCACGATCGCAGCGATGACGATGACCGACCACGCGCGCCCGAAAGCGCGGGTATGCACTCGCGACTCCGGCAAGGACTTCTCCCCAAACGCAGACTCGGGTTCCGGATGAACAATCTGGTGCGCGAAACCGCCTTCTCAGGTGCTCGTAGGCTGGCGAGCCCCGAGACTCGCCCGCTTCAAGGGGAATCGGCGTGATGGGAGGGAACTGAAGCCCCGCAGCAACCGGTGTCAGGTTTTGCGACCTGATCCGCAAAACGCGCGACGGAAGGCATGCATCGCGAGACCCAGGACGGATCTCGCGACGCACTGCGCATTGGAGCTGCGCATTAGAAGTTGAACGACACCTCTCCGAACAGCACACGACCGCGTGGATCGAAGTAGCGTGCGTCGTAGCCGATCTGGAAGTTCGCCGTCGTGAGCGAAAGCGGCGGATCCTCATCGAACAGGTTCAACGCACCGATCGTGACGTTCAGCGAGTCGGTCGCTTGCCAACGCGATTGCCAATCGAACGTGTAATAGTCATCGACGTCCAGCCGCACGAACTCCGTCTCGCCAGTCGGCACGTCGCCAGCGGCGAGCAGCTCGACTTCCGTCAAAATGTCTCTATACCCGCTCTTGTAATTGAACGTGACCGTGTGCGCGAAGGGCCCGTGCTCGTATGACGTCAGGATGCGACCGGACCAGCGGAACGTGACTTCATCGAGCTCGGCCGAGTAGTCGTTGATGTTGCCGAAGTAAGGCCCGTCGGCAGTGAGCTGCACATCGTTTCTGATCATGTACGTCGCGATCAGCTGCGAGCGCAGTGTGCCGGGACCCACATCCCATCGTCCTTGCGTGTTGAGATCGATACCGCTGTAGTACTCCTTGCCGGTATTGACGTTCGTCTGGTTGTAGGCGATGTACGTCGTGCCGGTGCCGATATCGGTGAACGTAGTCCATGCGTCGGGATACCTACCCGGATTTGAGAAGGCTTCGCCTTCGTCGATCCAAATGCATCCTCAATCGCAAGCCACCACCAATCGATTCCGATCGTGAGATCGTCGAGCGGCTCGAACACGAGACCGAACGTTGCTTGCCGCGACTCCTCCGGCTCGAGCTCTTGATTGCCGCCTGCGAAAACATCGTACTGCGTGGACGGCGGCCGGCAGATTGCGCCGAGACCCGTTGCGATCGCCTGCAACTCGGCATTGCAGTCGTAAGGTGCTGCAGTGACGCCGTAGTTCTGGAACGACGCATTGAGTTGCGGCACCGTCGGGGCGTGGAAGCCTGTGCCATACGAGCCGCGGAACAGGAATCGATCCGTCGCTGCGAACCTAAAGCTCGCTTTGTAGTTCGTGGTGTTACCAACGTCATCATAGTCGTCGAAGCGCAGCGAGCCGGTGAGCTCGAGGCGGTCGATCGGTTCCAAGACGAGTTCGGTAAACGCGCCGAACACTTCTCGGTCCGCCCCGTAGGGGATCGTAGCCGCCGCGTCGCCAAACCGTTGATCGCCTGTTCCAGGACCGCCGACGGCGGGTGTTCCTGCAACGGGATCGTCGAGGTTTGCCTGTGCGAAATCGCTCGGCTTCGATTGGAACTTCTCGCGATAGAAGCTCAAGCCCAGCGCCAACTGCACGGGGTTGCCATTCGGGAGATCGAACAAGGGCCTCGAGCCGCGCGCCTCGGCCGTCTGCAGACGTGAAGTGCCGCCGTCCCAATACCCGCGATAGTTGATCGACTCCAATCCCGCAATACCTGCTTCGCTTTGCTGACCGGGCCCGACGAACGGATCGACGAGTCCGCTGCCCAGCAGATTCGCGAACGCGAGTGCGCCGGGATATCCCGCGATATTTCCTTTCACCTCGCTTTCGGACTGGGTGAGCGCCAAGGTGTAATCCCACCCGTACGCCAATCCTTCCAACCCTGCGGTGACGTGATAGAAATCTGCACGATCGTCATTGATGCGTTGACCGAGATCCGCACCTCGATACCACACGACGGTGTCATCGACGAATAGCGGCGCGCCCGTCTCGTCTGTCACCGATGCGAGATATTGATTGAAGAGCGGCGAGCCTGCTTCGACGAGCAACTCGCCCGGGACCGGCGCGGTCTTCGAAACTTGTTCGGTCCTGGACCACAGTACATCGGCGAACAGATTGTGACCCTCGCCGACTGCGACATCCATTGCGAGCGTGGCGGACCTGCGATCGCGTTCGGGGTAGATCTGAATAGCAGGAACATAGTCGTAGTAACAGGCGCTGCCCGTGAGCACCGAGCCTTCGGGGCACGTGCCGTTCTGAAGGTAGCTGAGGCTCACGATTTCGTCCGCGAGCGTGCCACCACTTGCAGTGGGATTGCCGGGAATGTTTCGCGGCGAACCATTCGCGAACTGGAAGCGCTGACCGCGATGCGTGAAGTTGATGATGGCCGAGTCCGCGAAGTCACGATCGATCGCGTTCAACTCGTCGCGTTTATCGGCCGCGAGCGAGATGAAGACGTTGTAGCCGTCTTCGGCGTAATCACCGAACCCGCCGGATAAACTCACGCCGCGCTCGGTCGCATCATCTTGCGGGGCGTAGTAGTCGACCGTCACATCGCCGTCGGTCGTGCGACGTTTAGTGATGAAGTTGACGACGCCCGCGACGGCATCCGAACCGTACAGCGCGGACGCGCCATCGCTCAAGATTTCGACGCGCTCGATTGCTGAGATCGGCAGCGCATTGAGGTCTACGGCGGCAGCGAAGCCAGTCAAGGTTTGTCCGCCGAACTGCGCCATGCGCCGGCCGTTCAACAACACCAGCGTTCGATTCTCGCCGACGTTATGAACCGATACGCCGGCAAAACCGAAGGTCGCGGCGCCAATGGAAGTAATCTCCGACGTGCCGCCCTGAATGGTGGGCAGCTTCTGCAATAAATCGACGACCGACGCTGCTCCGGTCCGCTCGATCGCCTCCGAGTCGAGGACTTGCACGGGCAACGAGGTTTCGCCCTCGATACGTCGAATGGCGGAGCCGGTGACGAAGATCGTTTCGACGTCACCCGCCTCCTGCTCTTGTGCATATGCGCCCGTTGAGACCACACCGAAGCCGATGCTGCCGCCCACGCCAATGAGCAACGCGCGTCTGATTGCGCGTCGCAGTGAGTTATCGCTCAACATGTTCGAATCCCCCTACAAAGAAGAAAATCGCGCCTCGCCGTTCATCTCGCAAGCTCGTGCGACGGGCGTTGCGCACAACACACACCACACGAACAACGAGCACGTTAATTGAGCGGTTCGCAAATCGCGTGAAGTTCGCCTTCTATGCGAATCGAGAGCGCGGGGAATCGAAGATGGATCGTTTGTGGCTCAACGGCCACGGCATGAAACGAAGTGAAACCTTACTGTCAGCGCTTCGCGCAAGACTTTCGACGTCATGCACGGAGTCGATGTCGGCGCTCGCTCGACGCTCGCGCCGAAGATCGCGTGGGCGCCAGCGGTCACGCGGGTACCACCCGTTCAGTTCTCGGAGGAAGCAGGCTTCGTGTCGGACGAGCATCGAAAGGTCATCACTTGCCGGCCGGTCCCCGGCGGCAGTGACGGATCTTTGTTAATGGTCGAGATGATGATAGCGCGGGGCTCGCCAGCCCTCCGACATGCGCGAGTCGCAAGGTTCTGCCCGACTTCAGGTCCGCCGCTGTAGGTGATCGAGTTCGTATTGTCGTGATTCAGTTTGACGGTGGTGCACGCTGCGAGTATCGCGAAGCAGGGAAGGAGCAAGATCGCACGGTTCATGTTGTCACCTTGATCAGCAGATCGACGTACTCGGTTCACCCTTGCTTATCGTCGAGCGCCTAACCTGGCGAGCATCAACGAAAGCTCCTCCGGACTGATGTAAACCTGCTCGCACACTCGCCCCCACAACATCGCTGTGGGAACGTTCCGATCGCCCCTCTCCTTCTGCGTATCGTGCAGCACCTTGAGCACGATACGTTCCTCGCGCGTCAGTCCGTCGCGAACGTCAGGTAATCCCTTGATTCGATACTCCTCGGGCAACGCGCTCACAGCCTCGCAAGGACGGCCCGCGCCAGCGATTCGAGTTGCTCTTGTTTCAGACGCGCGTTGCCGCTGATATGAAACGCCTTGTCTCCCGATCGCACCGTGATCGTTTCGTTCGGCTTCCATTTCTGAACGAAGGCGTCGTCGCCGAGCCCCTTGAGACTCACCATCGCGCCGCCGGCACGATCGGATTTCTTTGCATCCGCCTCCACCGCGCGTTGCCTACGCTTCTCGAACTGAACCTTCCCCATCGTTTGGATGTGCAAGAACCCCCCTGCGCCGAGGACTGGATCCCATGTGCATTGTGTCCCGCTGATCGTCTTGTCTGGCTTTGCATTGCCTTGCTTGAGCCCAGCCTCCTCGAAGTCCGCTGCTTCGAGCAATCGGCAAGCGTGGCCTGGCGGCAATGTCGGTGAGGAGCCTTGCGCCAACGCAATCGCACTCAGCGAGCTTCCAATTACGACGACGCCCACCGCCGCGCCGAGGCGTAAGCAACCTCGTATGAGTCGACTCATGAAGCACTTCCCTCGTTCTAAGAACCCAGACGATCATAGCATTCGTCAGAGCGGCGTTATACGTGCCTAGCCGAGCTCCCACACAGTCCGCATCACCGCGCGCCCTGCTGCTCAGCAGCGTCGCATCGGATGCGAAGTTCACCGCCGCGCTCGATCTATGCGCAACGCTATCGCCGGCAAACGCATCTAGAACCTAAATGTCATGGTTCGCCGGCACACACCTGTTGTTGACCGATCATCTAATGATCGCGCTCATCTCTGCTCGTATATAGGCAACGAACGCGCCGCACTCGATCGTGCGCGATGGAAGGGAGGGATGAAGGATGCGCAACTGGATGAACGTCGTAGCTGCTTGCGCCATCGCGATGACCGCACTTGCAGCGAACACGGCAGCAGCCGAGCAGCGGGGTGGGACCGAGGTGGAAGCAGTCTGGAAGGCACAAACGATCCTGCTCGACTATCGCAGCGCCGGTCGAACCTATCGTTGCGACATACTCGCGCACAAGATCAAGACGATCTTGCAGCGGGTCGGCGCGAACGAGCGCCTCGAGCTCAAGCGCTTTGCTTGCCGCGATCTTGCCGGGCATGCGCGATTCGAGGTGCGCATGCGCTCGCCGGTCGAGGCCACACCCGAGAACGTGCACGCGCTCACCCAATACGACAGCCGTCACGAGCTCGTCGCGAGGATCAACGGAGCAGACCTTCCTTCAGCCACCGACATGGAGCGCTTCCCCGCGGTGTGGTCGTCCGTGTCGTTCCGAAAGTTGGACCTGGATGCTGGCGACTGCGCGCTCGTACAACAGATTCGCCGTCAGGTTCTGCCCCTCATGTCGGTTGAAGTGCTGAAGGACATCAAGGGCGTCGATTGTTCCCAAGAGCTGACGGGTATCGCTGGGCCACGTCTCGTCGTTCTGGCTCTCGTCCCGGTCACTGCATCAGGGCACTCCGATACATCGATCGATCCGAAGTATCGCTGATCTGGGCCTCTTCTCTAGGCGGCTGGGTGCTGCGATCGGCACCCAGCCTCTCGACCCGAGAACCGAGGTGCACAGAGCACACAACGAAGTGGGATCGATCTTTACTTGGCGCCATACCTATCCGCTTGCAGCTCATCCAATTCACGTTGGTACTCGTTGCCTTTGCGCAGCTGATACCACACGCCCATCACGATGCCGACGACAGGCGCAATCGCGGCGAGGCCATATCTCAAGATCTTGTTGGGCGCTGGGTCATACATTGCGCCCAGCCCGAACAGAACAACCAGCGCCGCGATGGCCGGCCACAATGACCAGCGCCAGGCATCCAGATAGTAATCTCGGCGACGAAGCAATTCCGATCTATAAGCACGTAGCCCATCGTCAGCAACCGCTCGGCCGGAATTGGCGATCTCGCTTGCTCTGCGGAGCACCTGCCGATGCAAGTAAATCCCGCCGATGCATACGATCACGAGCGCCAATCGTAAGGCTTTCGTCACGACTTCCAACTCGTAGCCCGGCAACGGCATGAAGGTCAGTACGAAGAGCCCAGCGCACACCGCCACACCTGCGTAAATCGCTCCCTTCTGCACCCGATAGTCATCGTTCAAACTATTGACTCGACGTCGTACATCATCCACCGAAATCGGCAGAGACTCTAAACTTTGCGACTTCCACACCGTGCTACCCATATTCGTTTCCTCCTCTCGTGAATTCATGATCGACCTCGCGCATTAAACATGGACGTGAGCAGCTTCTTGATCCGGTGCACCTTCGTCGCCACGTTCTCGGGTGATAGCCCGACAACTTCACCGATGGCATCCGCGCTCATGTCTTCCAGGTAAAGCAGGATCACTTGGCGATCGATCGGCTTGAGCCTGTCGATCAACTCGAAAAGATTCGTGAGCACGTCTCTGTGCATCGCTGCTCTGAGATCATCGTTCGGATCCTCCGGGTCGATCTCATCGAGCGTGTGCAGCTCCCTCAAGCGGACTCGGCGTTGCGCGACGATGTGCTTCGTTGCCGCGTTATGCGCAACTCGGTAGACCCACGTACGCAGTGAACAGCGTCCGTCGAAGATCTCGAAGCTGCGCCACAGGGCAACGTGAATGTCCTGGAGCAGATCTTTGCGGCGTTCGGGATTCGACTCATAGCCACGCACGAGTCGAGCCAGTGCGTCACCGAAGGCGGCGACCGCCTCCGTGTAGCGTGCCTCCGGAGCCCGGCTGCGCTCCAGGATTGAGTCTTCCGCATCGTTCTCAGGGGTCGCTTGGTACATGTTGTTCAGATAGTGCCGAGCGCAGCGACTTTCTTACATCGACTGCGATTCTTCTTGAGCTGACCGGCTTCGGTCCTGCCGCTATACCGCAAATCGTAGAGGTCCGCCCGCAAACCTGTATATGCTTGACGCTCAGGCATAGGTAAGGAAGGGGGACCCGATGCTGAAGACGATCTATGGCGCCGCGTTCGCGGTGCTCATGACCTCTGCGCCCGCGTGGGGCGCAGTCGCGACGATCACGGCCGAGCACGACTATGACGGCGCGCGTCCGGCCGAGGTGATCGCGATTCCGTTCGCAGAGATCGCAAGGGTACTGCCGGATGCGCGAATGTTTCACCTCATCGTGCGCGACGCGAAAGGCCGATTACTTGCCTCTCAGATCACGAATTACGAGCACGATCATCGCGGTGCCACCTACGATGATCTGGTGTTCTCATACGATTTCGCCGCAGGCGAGAAGCGCGCAGCATTCACAGTCGAGTCGATCGCAGCAGCGACGCCGCCGGAAAAGCCTTGCACGTACGCGCGGCAAGTACCCGAACGCTACGACGACATGGCGTGGGAGAACGACCGGATCGCGCACAGAATGTATGGGCCGGCTCTGAACTCCCCTGCTGCGGGTGGCGAACGTCTACGCGGGAGCGGTATCGATATCTGGGGCAAACGCGTTGTCTATCCCATCATCGATCGCTGGTATGCGAAGGGGCACGACCAGTTCCATAAGGACGAAGAGGCAGAAGGGCTCGATCTCTACAGCATCGGTGGCTCGCGCGGCGCGGGCGGCACGGGCGTGTGGGACGGCAAGAAACTCTGGACGTCCGATAACTACGCAGCAGCCCGTGTGCTTTCGAGTGGACCGCGTCGTGCGGCATTCAAACTGACGTACGCGGCATGGAACGCCGGTGCATCCGCTAGCGCCAGCGAAACGAAGCAGTTCACGATCGATTGCGGGCGCAATCTACACGCGATCGAAAGTGTGTTCGATTTCGAGCGCTCGGATATGACGATTGGCATCGGCATCACAGCTCATCCGCGCGTCCAAGGATTCGCCGAGCCAGTGCTGACGAAAGATCCTAATGGGCGTTGGATGAGTCTCTGGGAAGAGAGCAGACACGGGGGCCTCGGCGTCGCGGTCGTGCTCGCGAAGGACACTCCATCCGAAGGCGTTGCGTATGAGGCCGGCGCGACGAACAAGGACAACGGCAACTATCTCGTGCTCGTCAAAGCGCAGCGGGGCGCGCCGGTGCGCTACTTTGCTGGCGCGGGTTGGTCAGGGAGTGGACAGTTCAAGGACCGGCTCGCGTGGGAACGCTACGTGAAGGACTTCCACGACCGATCGCAGCACCCCATCAGCGTGCAAGTGACAAACGGCAGTTGATTCGATCATCTCAGATCGAGATCGGCGACTGCCGTGGCCGCGAGCAGAAACGCGCCGACGCCATACAACTGAGTGTCTTCGTAGCTCACCTTATCCGGGCGATCGGAGACGGGCTGAACATAGCCCAGCTTGCCATCTGGATGGACGGCGCGCGTGAGCGCTGCCCATCCGTTTAGGACCGTCGCTTCGTACTCTGAGCGTTTCAACAGGCCTGACTTGATGCCCCACGCGAATGCGTAAGTGAAGAAGCCCGTGCCGCTCGACTCGGGCAAAGACTTCGCAGGATCCGACAGCAACGAGGGTGACCAGTACCCATCCGACTTCTGAATCGCTTTGAGCTTCGCCGCCATCTGCTTGAAGATGCGTTCCATCTGCGCGCGGCCGGCATCCTGAGGCGGTAGATTGGGGATCATGCGCGCGAGTCCCGCGAACACCCATCCGTTGCCGCGACTCCAAAACATCTTTTCGCCATCCGGCCCGCGCCGCTCGAAAAAGCGCGAGTCCCGGTAGTAGAGATGCTCCTGCGCATCGAAGAGGAAGCTCGTCGCTGCCGTGAATTCCTTCTTCGCGTACTCCGCGTATCGCCAATCTCCCGTCGCTTGCGACAACTCGATCCAGACAGGCGGCGCCATGAAAATAGCATCGCACCAGCACCAGCGCTGCGCACACGCGACACCGCGGGGATCCGAGTACTCGGCATGTTCCAGCTCCACGTCCGGTGGATAGGCCAGAATAGTATCGAATCGCTCTCGCAACGGTGCGATCGCCTCCGGGACCGCGTCATTGCGCGCGGCCCATAAGTAGGACGCCGCAATGACGTGATCGTCCGCGTGGTAGATGCGTTTGCCCAGCTGCCATTCGTTCGCCAATCCGCGCGCGATGACCGCTTGCTTATACGAAGGCTTCGACGAACGCTCGGCAAGCTCGGTCAACCCTACGAACAACGCACCCTGCACCCATCCGAACGAGTCTGGCGTGTCCGCAGAAGTGTTCGGAGGAAAGTAGCCGCCGGCCAACGTTGCAAGCTGGTAGTCGGCGACTCTCTCGGCGAGCGCGAGGGCTTGGGCGCGGCCGCGAGCGCCACTCGCATGTGTTTGCGCGAGCGACGATTGAGCGATGACCATGACCGCAAGCGCTAGAGTCACGTGTCTGGCACGTTTGAAAGAATGCTGCACCCCAGCCTCCCCCACCTGCTGATGTCGTAGTGGCTATTCTAGCCAGGACGCGGGTGTTAAGTGGCGCTTGCTAGCCGCGCTGTTATCTAAACACCCAAGCGCATGACCAAGCGCCACGCTCTTGGTCTACACTGCTTCTTTCGTTATCGACAGAGAGGTCGTCCTGATGGCTCACGAGAATCGCCTCTATCAGATCTTGTATCCGAACCAAGGGTTGGTTGCCTCGCAGCTCACGCCCGAAGCGTTCGCTCGACACTATCAAATCGGGTCGATCCGCCATTTCTCGGGCAAGCTCGTGTTTGCCGAGGTTGACACGAGCTTTCGGCATCCCTACTTCGACATCGACTCGGGATTGAAGGCGTTGGTGCCGCATTCCGATGGCTCACCGAAGCGCACGAAGTTCATCTCCTCCTACCGTGTGATGGAGCACATGGACTTCGATTGCATCAAGAGCCTGTACCTGTCCTCGCCCGAAGCGAGCGTGCTCGAGCTGAAGCCACGCGACTACGACAAAGTTCACCAGCCCGGCTTCCTACGAACCTTCGCCGAAATTGCGCCGCTCTCGATGCTCGTCATGAGTCCGATGGACATGCGCGAGTTCGGCACGTACATCACGCAGCCCCGCAACGCGAAGGGCTGTCCGAAGCTCTTCTATACGCAGATCGAATTGAACGTGGATCAGTTCTTGACGAGCTTCGAGAGCAATCCGTTCATGCCGGCGCCATTTCCCTTCCTTCATCCATCGAAACTGCGCGATGCGATCCAGCAGATGAAAGTGGATAAGCAGAAGAAGACGAAAGGCCTGGCGCTCTACTGCCCGCTCGATCAGATCTCATTCAAGTCGATCCGGCACGGCTTCATGTTCGCCTCGCAAGAGAAGACGAAGTTCTTTCCGATGCCGAGCTTGCAGGAGATCGAGACGTCGCACTTCGAATTCTGGAAAGATCTCTAACGATTCGGCCAAACTGGCACCCGGCCACTGGCCAGAGCGGGAGCGCACACTCACGGTCTGGCCAGCTGCCAGTGGCCAAGTTGGCCGATGGCCTTCTTTACCAGTAACGCGTCGCGTTGTAGTACGCGTAAACGCGCTCTCGGAATTGCGTCCCGTCGCCCTGCGTGAGCTCGTCCATCGTGTAAGCAGGCGCCGCTTCAAGCTGATCCTTCGTAAGATTCACTACGTAGCCGTCCAAGTCTCCATCGTAGTCGAGCGTGCTCCAAGGAAGTGGATGGAACTTCTCACCCATTCCTAAGAATCCGCCGAAACCCACGACAGCGAACATGATGTTGTTCGACAACTTGTCGAGCACGATGTCCTCGATGCGACCGATGGTCGCGCCGGTCGGATCTTTGACGCTGGTCCCGATGACCTTCTTCGCGCGAATCGCGCTTGTGTGTCCACTCACCGTAGTCATGCAAATACCTCCTGTTGCCTTATCTGACCTTTCGTTGGCCTCATGAATCGAACCATGTACGAGGCAGCACAGTTCCGGCGAGGCATGTGAGAATGATCTGATGGAACGTCGTGCGCCGGCGCAGCCCAAGGATCGCCCCGACTGATTGCATGTCGATTTGAGACCGCGCCGTTCGTATAGAGGGTGTTAGAGCACACAATAAGGAGCAACCATGAAACAGTATTTACTGGCCATCTATCAGCCGGACGGCCCGCCTCCACCCGCGGAGGTGCTGGATCCCATCATGCGCAAGATTTACGCCCTTCACGACGAGATGAAAACGGCTGGCGCCCTCGTGTTCACGGGCGGCCTGCATCCGCCGAGCAGCGCGACGGTGCTTCGCGCACGCCATGAGGACGTTCTGATCACCGACGGTCCTTACTTGGAAGGCAAAGAACATCTGGGTGGGTTCACGATCATCCAAGCGGCCGACCTCGATGCGGCACTGGAGTGGGGTCGACAGCTTGCACAAGCAGTCACTCTGCCGATCGAGGTTCGACCCTTTCATCACACGAGCGATCGTTGACGCGCATGAGTGAGATCACGCGAGAAATCATCGAACAGATTTTTCGCCAAGAGTATGGACGTGCCGTAGCAGCGCTCGTGCGCCGCTGCGGCAACATCGACGAAGCGGAAGAAATGGTGCAGGAGGCCTTCGCAGAGGCGGTGCAGCGCTGGCCCACGGCTGGGTTACCCCAGAGCCCAGCGGGCTGGATCATCACGACTGCGCGAAACCGTGCGATCGATCGTCACCGCCGAGAGGCCTCCCGAGCAGAACGACACTTGCGCGCCGAATGGATGGAACCGCAATCGAACGACGAGGACACGGACATGCGCGATGACCAGCTCAGGCTCATCTTCACCTGTTGTCATCCGGCGCTTGCGATGAGCGCGAGAGTGGCGCTCACCTTGCGTCTGATCGGCGGGCTCAGTACAACCGAGATCGCGCGGGCCTTTCTCGTTCCCGAAACGACGATGGCCCAACGCATCGTGCGGGCTAAAGGAAAGATTCGTGACGCAGGTATTCCCTACCGCATTCCGCAGGAACGCGATCTTGCTGCCCGCATCGGCTCGGTGCTCGCCGTGATTTATCTCATCTTCAATGAGGGCTACAAAGCAACCTCGGGGCCGGCACTCGTGCGTGAGCCGCTCGCGAGCGAGGCGATCCGACTCGGGCGCGTGCTCGCACAGCTCATGCCCGAACCCGAGGTATTCGGTTTGCTGGCGCTGATGCTACTGACTGAAGCTCGCCGTCCAGCTCGCGTGGGCGCGCGCGGCGAGCTCGTGTTGCTCGCAGATCAGAACCGTGCTCGTTGGGATCGAGCCATGATCGCTGAAGGCCTCACGATCGTGGCGCAGTGCTTCCAACGTGGAGAACTCGGGCCGTACCAGATTCAAGCGGCGATCAATGCCGTCCATATGCGCGCGGAGGACATCCGCGACACGGACTGGAGGCAGATCGTTGAGCTCTACGACCACCTGCTCGCGATGTCACCTAGTCCCGTCGTAGCGCTCAATCGCGCCGTAGCGGTTGCCGAGCTGCAGGGACCGGCCGCCGGGCTCGAGCTCGTTGAAGCCTGCAATCTCGAGCAGTTTTATCTGTATCACGCAATACGCGCGGATCTATTGCAACGCTGCGGCCGCACAGCGGATGCCGCGCTCGCGTACGACGCTGCGATAGCGAGAACGGACAACGCGGTAGAGCGCGATCTACTCACGCACAAACGTCAAGCGCTCGGAGTCGCCAAGTAAACAGGTCGGAATACCGAGCGAACGCCGAAGCTTGCGACCCGCCTCGCCTAGCGAGGCCGCCGCTTCCTCCATGAACTGAAGTTCGAGAGGCTCGTTGAAGCGCACGACCAAGTGTTGTTCGCCCAAGAGAATCGAATTTGAAGATGCGCCTCTTCGAGCGCGCGCGAGCGCTGGCTGCTATCGGTGCTTGCGAATGTGAATTGAACCGTCAGCAGCAACGTAGGTACTCACCGCGTCGGAACTGCCGAAACGTGAACATCGAGCGAAGCATGGATGTTGCCGCTCGATGTCCTATCGGTGCCCTACATTTAGGGATAGAGTGCGACGATGCTTCCAGCACGAGGGTGACTTATGACAATACAACAAGGATCCCGCACCCTGATCGGCATACTCGCCGCGTGCGTCCTCTCTCTGCCGAGCGCGCAGGCCGCGCAGCTAGGGCATTACGTCGGAGGGTTCTTCGGCGCCACCGAAGGCCAGGGCAGCATGGCCACGTACGATGCGTTCACGCGCGACGTACTCTACGGGCTCGTGGACTTCACGCCAGCCTCGCACGTCGCGAGCTTCGATCCCGAAGATCAAGGCTACGCGGCGCTCGTGGGTTATCGCGTTCATCGCAATTTTGCGATCGAAGGCATGTTCGGACACTTCGGCGAAGTGAAGTACAACGCCAGCGCCGACGGAACGACTATCGTGCTCGCACCTGACGGCAGCATCGAGACGCTTCCATTCAGCGTCGACACGGAAGTCTCGAGCAAGCTTACGGGCATCGGATTGTATGCGCTGGGAATTTGGCCCATCAATCCTCGCTGGGAGGTGTACGGTCGCGCCGGACTGCAATATTCGACGGTACACACGAAAGCGAACATCGTACGCACCGGTGGCACTGATCGACGCTTCCCTCGCGCCGAGGCAGGGATCGCCCGCGATGCCGCGGTGGACCTCGCAGCGGGCGTGGGGATGGCCTTGTCCCTTGCCGAAATTTACGGAGTGCGCGTCGAATACCTGCGGGTGTTCGATGCCGGCAGCGACATCGTCGCGAAGGGCGACAGCGATATCCTCTCGATCGGATTCATCGTCGCCTTCTGAGTCGCGCAGAGCGCGAGCGCGCTTCGGGGCGCCGGGCTGGGCGCTGGTCTCCGCCCAGAACTCGAAACCCGAACTGATTGATGGGTTCTTTTCTCTTGCCAGAGCCCCAAGGCGCTCCTAGGTCAGTGGCCTCCTGCTAGTTTGTGCCCTTCACCGAAACGTCTTTTCCCCTATCAGATCCCCTCGGAGCGTCAAGGTTTGTGAGTACACCGCCGGCCGCCCCTGCAATTTCGGAGATAATGAGCGCCACGCGACTCGCACCAAGCTGCGAGAGGCACAACATTTTCGGGGGCGAGGTTGAACATCAGCGCGAAAAACTCAATGCAACGTGTGTTGCGTGCAGTCTTGATGACGCTCGGGTTGTCCACCGCGTTAGCTCAGCCTGTCGCAGCACAGAGCAAGAAGATTCTGTTCCTCGCCGGCCCAAGAGATCACGGCGGACCGGGTCGACACGAGTATGAGCTCGATCTGAGGACACTTGCCGCATCGTTCGACAAAGCAGCGAACCTGAAGGGGGTCAAGACGGAGGTCATCGTCGGTCGATTGCCGCGGGATCTGGCCGCGGTTCGAGAGGCGTCCGTCATCGTGATCAACAGCAGCTCGGACCGTTCCGCGAAAGAGGTGCATCCGCTATTTCCTCCCGACCCGCTCACGAATCACCGCGACTACGACGAAGAGACCAAGGCCTATCTCGCCGCGCTCGACGATGTTCTGAAGAAGAACAAGATCGGCGTCGTGGTGTTTCATTACGCGCTCTGGGCAGAGAACTGGCGAGCGCGCGAGTACTACATGAACTGGACCGGAGGCCTATGGGTCCAGATGGGGTCGAAGAATCCGGTGGACGAGTGGTCGATGAGCTTCGAAACCGAGAATCATCCGATCCTTCGCGGCGTGAAACCCTGGACGTACCGCGACGAGGTGTTCTGCCGATTCTTCCTGCCGAACGATGCTCGCCGCACGAATCTGCTGCTCGCGACACCGAAGGAAGACAAAGCTCGCATCGGTCCCCAGATCGCGTCGTGGGCCTATGAACGCGACGATGGCGGCCGAGGTTTCGTGTTTGGAGGCTTGGACTTTCGCGACAATCTGGTGCGCGAAGACTATCGCCGCTTCCTCATGAACGGCATCGCATGGGCCGGGCACATCGAGATTCCCGCGGGCGGGATTGACTCGCCCACACCTGATGTCAGCCAGGTCTCGCCGGCCGTCTTTCACCGCGACTGAGGGCGCTCACCTGATTCGAGCTCATCGCTCCTGATTCATCCAGTTCTTCTTCTCGTTCATGACCAATCGCGCCACCCTCTACGTTTTCCTCGTACTCTGCTGCACGTCCTCTGCTTCTGCCGGTCAATGGCCGGACTACGGCGGCACGCCGGATCAATCCAAGTACGTGGAGCTCTCCGACATTACCAAAGCGAACGTCGCGCAACTCGAGATCGCGTGGATCTATCCCACTTCCGATGAACGTGCGTACCAGTTCAATCCGATCATCGTCGACAACGTCATGTATGTGCTCGCGAAGGATAGCTCGCTCATCGCCATCGACGTGGTGACGCGCAAGGAGATCTGGATTCACGCCAATCTCCGCGGCATCACGAATCGAGGGATCAACTACTGGGAGAGTCCCGATCGCAAAGATCGCAGATTGCTCTTCACGCTCGAGGACACCTTGCAGGCGATCGATGCTCGAACCGGCAAGTCGATTCTTTCGTTCGGCAAAGGCGGGATCGTCAATCTGCGCGAAGGACTCGGGCGCGATCCACAGACGATCCGACGCGTCAGCTCGAACACGCCAGGGCGTGTCTTCGAAAATCTCTTGATCCTTGGAAGCTCACCCGGCGAAGGATACTTCTCGGCACCTGGTTACATCCGTGCTTACAGCGTGATCACTGGGGAGCTCGTCTGGACATTCCACACGATCCCGAAACCCGGCGAGCTCGGATACGACACTTGGCCCAAGGACGCGTGGCGCTACGTGGGCGGAGCAAACGTATGGGGCGAGATCACGCTCGATGCTAAGCGCGGCATCGCCTATTTTCCGGTGGGCTCGCCAACCTATGACTACTATGGAGCGGATCGTCATGGGGAGAATTTGTTCAGCGACTGCCTGCTCGCGCTCGATGCGCGCACGGGTAAACGTCTCTGGCATTTCCAGATGGTGCATCACGACCTGTGGGACTACGATCCCACCGCTGCGCCTCAGCTGCTCACCGTGCGCAAAGGCGGCAAGACGATCGATGCCGTCGCACAAGCGACCAAACAAGGATTCATGTTCGTGTTCGATCGCGTCACCGGCGAACCCGTGTGGCCGATCGAAGAACGTCCCGTGCCGAAGAGCGACGTGCCTGGCGAGCAGGCATGGCCTACTCAGCCCTATTCCCTGCTCGAACCCACGGCGCGTCAACGCGTAACGCCAGATGACCTCACGCCCTATCTGATCAGTGAGGCGGAACGCAAAGAATGGCGCGAGCGAATCGCGAAAGCACGCACGGGCCTCTTCGATCCGCCCGCACTCGAAGAAAGTGCAGTGTTGCCCGGCGCCGTCGGCGGAACGAACTGGGGTAATACGGCCGCGAATCCGGATGCGGGGATCATCTATCTACTCAACCAAGACTTCCCCTCGTTCTACAAGCTTCAATTGCTCGAGGAAGGCGATTCCGGATTCTCGCGTTTCTTCGGTCCACCCGATCCTGCAACGTTGGAGCGTGGCGCAGCGGCATACAAACAGCATTGCGCTGTCTGTCACGGCGAGGACCGCAGCGGCACACCGGCAGCGCCTTCCCTCGTCGAGGTCGGCACGCGTATTGGGTTCCCGCAACTTCGCCGTACCGTCCTGTACGGAACTGGCCGCATGCCTCCGATTGGCCATATCGCCGATCAGCAGATCAACGACATACTCAAGTACCTGGGCGGCGGCGCGCGGCCCCGACGACGCACGGATCCGCCTGAGCAGTTAGCAGTGCCGGCGGGCCCAGTCGTTGCTTCGGGCGGAGCACCGCGTGCAGCTCAGTCTCCTGACTCCGCCGCGAACCAGGTACCCTCTTATCCAGAAGGAGTCGACGCGCCCGCACAGCGTTACTTCACGGACTACGGGCTTGGCTATCCATATTTGCTCGCGCCGCCTTGGTCCACCATCATCGCCTACGATCTCAATCGTGGTGCGATCAAGTGGAAGAAGCCACTCGGCCAAGATCGCGATGTGGCACGCGAAGGCGGCAAGAACTCCGGCGTGCCGCGCGGTGCGCAACGCCAGGGGATGATCGTGACATCCACGGGCATCGTCTTCTCGACGGCGCGCGACGGAAGGTTCTATGCATTCGATGCCGACAACGGCGACGTATTGTGGTCGGCCGAGCTGCCCATGGGAACCGAAGGCTTGCCCGCCGCCTATCAGATCAACGGCAAACACTACATCGTGGTCAACGCAACGACACCGCTCACTCAAGGCTTGCACTCTAGAGAAAGCGGCATCGGCTCACCCGATCGTCTCGGACGCGGCGGTTACGTGGTGTTCTCTCTTCCCAGCAACAACAACCCTTCGTCTGTCGATCCCTGAGCAGAATGAGCAGAAAACGCCGGAGTAAGACGCTCGAGAAAGCTGCGCGCGCCGTGAAGGACAGCGACGCTTTCGTCGAGCACATCTTCAACATCGCGCGCGGTTTCGCCGCCCACTATGAGCTCGACTGCGGCCCAGGCGCCCGTGGTGTGCGTCAGTCGCTCAAGACCTTCGATAAGCATGCGACAACCTTGGCGGACTGGCTCGAATCGAGTACCCGCCGCGGCACGCCCGAGGCCGAAGCGCTCGCGAGCATCGCCGAATCGTCTCGAACGCTCGGCATCCCGTATGTCGATGCGAATGCCGCAGCGATATGGCTCGAGCAGTCGGCGCGCGCCGCGCGGCGGGCGGAGGAAGCTCTGCAGGGCAAGAAGTTGAACAAGGCGCCCCGCTTTGCTGCCGAAGCCTTGCGCTCGACGTTCGAGCATCACAAGCTGAAGGTGTCGCTGCAGGCAACGGAAAAGAAGCAGAGCGATGCAGTGAATCTGCTGTGCGCAATTGCAAAAGACGGCGGCGATCCGTCGATGACACCGAGACAAGCGCGCGAGTGGCTTGCGGCCGCTAGGCAAAAGTGACCGAGTGACCCGCCAAGTGACGGAGTAACGACGTCACGAAGTCAGAAGAAGAAGAAGAAGAAGGAAGGACAAAGAAGAATAAAGAAGAAAAAGATCTGCGCCCCCGTTCGACGAAATACCCAAAAAACTTCATCGAACCTATAACTATCGTGGTCACATCCAATCCCTTCTCCGTCGAGCGGTCCCCTCTCCCTCGAGGGAGAGCGTTAGGGTGAGGGCTCCGACCTCGTCACCTCGTCAACTTCCTCGAACTCCGGCGGCACGGCCTCACCTCGCAGTTTCAGGAAGGGCGCTTGCTTTGCCTCGAATCGGTCACGCGTGGTGGGATCGGAAAGCGCGGCATCGAAGGCTGCATTGAGCTCGTAGACTCGATCATCGAACCCAAGCTCGCGCAGCGCCTTACTGAATCCTTCCACATGCGCACCGCCCGCTTGATAAACAAACGGGGCGAAATCTGGATCGATCTCTAGATTGTTCGGATCCTCGTACGAAAGCCGGCAGCCGGTGACATCGGTGGCGTGATAGTTGCGGCAAGTCTGCGGGCGCGCGGCGTAGATCGTGCAACGCCCCTCAGCCAAGAATGGACACTTGACGTTGCGGCGCATGCGCTCGATCGGGTCCAGACCACGTAGGGTCGCGCTGTTCGTGCGGATCTCCTGATGAATGCGCGCCCGGTCATCCACCGAGAATTCGTGCTCCATCAGATCGAGGATGCGGAAGACTTCCACTGCCCGCACGTCGACGCTGAAGTGACAACACCACGTGCAGCCCGCACGGCACGCAAGTGTTGCGACATCCGGAGCGCCTGCGATTCGCTCGTCGTGCCGACGCTGCGAGCTCTCGAACGCGCGTGCCACGCCTCGTTCGCCGATCTCGTCGCGCGCGCAGTCGTATTCGTCGGTCAGCGTCCGCTGAACGAAGTCTTCATCGAGCGTGATTTCCATTGCAGCATTCTAAGCCGCGCTCGGAGCCGATGTTCAAGTGACGGAGCGACGAGATGACGAAGTCAAAGCCCTCACCCGAACCCTCTCCCTTGTGGGAGAGGGATGCACTAGGAATCCCGGATCGCACTAGCCACGCATTAGGAATGCGGATCACCAGCAGTCTCGGGTCGAGCTCGGAATCCCTCTTCATCGCGAAGAGGGACTCGTTGGCCGGGGGTCAACCGCCCGATTAGGTGGTGTCCTGCTTCCGTACGTGCTCGCGGCACGCCTTCTTGGCTTGATAGTCCGGAACGCCCTTGTCCTTGGCCTTCAACTTCTCGACGCATTCCTTGACGCGCGCGTCTTCACCCTCTTCGTCGCGCGCCGCGGTACGCGTGGTCTCACGTTGGTGCTGAGTCGAGCTGGCGGAAGGATCCGTGTCATCGGTAGGCGGCGCATCGGCTGCCTGCGTATCAGTCGACTGTCGCTGATGCGGGCTCGATGCTGCGCTCGGATCGGTCTGATCTGCTCCTTGTGTCTGTCCCCACGCAACGCTTGCGAATGCAAGCGACACCAGGGCTAGGATGCTTGTGCTGTGACCTTTCATGATCGCCTCCATGGAATGGTAACGGCGCTATTCGGACGCACACGGTTTCGTCGTTGTTCCGGCAAGTAGGAGAATGCCGACGCGGCCACAGCCCAAGGAGGGAGAAGATGCTGACTGGACAGGGAGGTTTGCAGAATGACGAGTCACTACTCCCTTCCGGTCATCCTGTTCATCCTATTGATCCTGTCCACTCTCCTTCTTTTGAGACCAGGCAACGAAGAGAGTCTAGGCAGGATGAACAGGATTTAAAGGATATGAGTCTTGAGATCAGATCTGCTCCGTCTCGCATCTTTGCCCATGCGCTCCCTTCGAGATGAGACTTAAACTGGCAGACCCATCTGGCGCAGATCCGCTCGGAGTTGTTGCGCACCCGTGAAGTGAATGGCTCGCAAGCCGACGCGGCGCGCACCTTCCACGTTCTTCAAGCTGTCATCGATAAAGATCGCACGCTCGATGTCGATTCCGAATCGGGAGATCAACAGCCGAAAGATGGCGGGATCCGGTTTGATGAGCTTCTCGCGGCCTGAGACGAGAATGTCTTCGAACCAACTCAAGAACTCGTAACGCTCGAGTGCAATCGGAAAGGTGTCCTCCGACCAGTTCGTGAGCGCGAATAGACGGACGCCCGCGCTGCGCAACTCGTTCAACAAGGCGACCGAGTCATGCAAGGGCCCGCCGAGCATTTCATCCCAGCGCTCGCGATACGCGCGAATCATCCGAGCATATTGAGGGTGCCGTGCGCTCGCCTCTGCGATGGCTTGATCCCACGCGCGACCTGCATCTTGCCGCTCGTTCCATTCGGCCGTGCAGACCTCCGCCAGGAATCGTTCCATGCTGTGCTCATCGCCAAGGAACAGCTTGCGATAGAGATGTCGCGGGTTCCAATCGATCAGTACGTTGCCGAGATCGAAGATGACAGTGTCGATGATGGGCTGCTGCGGCGTCGAAGGCATACGTGTGCGGAAGTCGGGGCAAAGTCGCCATTCTAGCGGAACGCAGTGAGTGCGCCGGCGCCGATCAACGCTGCATGAACGCGCTCACGCCGTTGAGCAGCATTTGCACGCTGATCATTACGAGCACCATACCCATCAGCCGCTCCATTGCCGTCAGACCACGCTCGCCGAGAATACGATAGAAGAATGGGGCGGCAATCAAGATGGCAGCGGTCAGCGCCCACGCAATCGTCATCGCGAGCCACAGATCCGCACTACCCCCGGTATTCGCCCGCTGCAGAAGTAGGAGCGCCGCCATCGCCGAGGGACCTGCGATGAGCGGAATCGCGAGAGGCACGACCAATGGCTCGCCCTCGGGCGCATCGCTATAACTTCCGTGTGAAGGAAAGATCATCCGCAGCGCGATGAGAAACAGAACGATGCCGCCTGCGATGCTGATCGTCTCTTGCTCGATGTGCAGCATGCGCAGGGCATGATCACCGACGAGCATGAAGATGAGCAGCACACCATACGCGATCAGCACTTCGCGGATAACGATCTTCTTGCGGCGCTCCTGCGGGACCTTCTTGAGCACTGATAGGAAAATCGGAACGTTCCCCAACGGATCCATGATCAGGAATAGCGTCACGACGGCGGAGAGCAGATCGGTCATCGGTGGAGCCGGTGCGAATCAGATGCCGCAGCGTACGACATCGCAGACTCAGCTGGAATGTCTAGCTCGAACGGGATGAAAGCCTATCGGCAGAAGACCTAGCGGCAGGAGAGAGAAGGGACGGTTAGTCCTTCTGTCTTGCGGCTAGGCTTTCTTGACGTCGATAGAGAGTCCTCCCTGCCGACAGGCTTTCGCGCCGACGCAGCTCGGCTTTCGACAGCTTGTCAGTCCGCGCTCGTGTTCGCGGTCATCTGGTGTTGACGAGCTTTGTGAATCGCCTCGGCCAACTCGAGCACCGCTGTCGCGTAGAACGTCGAGCGGTTGTAGCGCGTGACCGCTTCGAAGTTGGCGAAACCGGCGAAGTACTTCGGCGGTTTGCCGGGCGCAGGCAGCTCGACGACTGAGCACTCCCCTTCCGGAAGCTTCGTGCTCGAGAACTTCACACCCTTTTGCTTCAGTTCCGCCACGGTATGCACGCGCTGCAATCCGCTGATCAGCTCAGCTTCGCTCCCCGCGGGCAACTGCACGGTGATCCTGGAAGGCTCCCCGGAGACCCATCCGTGAGCGCTCAAGTAGCTCGCGATGCTGCCAATCGCATCGACCGGGCTGTCCACGAGATCGATGAAGCCATCGCCGTCGAAGTCGACCGCGTGCTTGCGATAGCTGGACGGCATGAACTGTGGCCAGCCCATCGCGCCGGCATAGGACCCCTTGATTGCGAGCGGATCGAGTCCCAAGTCGCGTGCGAGCAGGAAGAACTCTCGCAGCTCCTCGCGGAAATACTCCTGGCGCCGCGGTCCATCGAAGGCGATGGTCGCAAGCGCGTCCACGACGCGGAAGGATCCCGTGTTCCTTCCGAAGACTGTTTCGACGCCGAGGATGCCGACGATAACTTCCGCGGGTACGCCATACTCGATCTCGGCGCGACGCAAATCGGATTCGTGCTCGGCCCAGAACTGCGTACCCGCACCGATGCGTGCTGGCGTGAGGAACTTCGCCCGATAGGCTGGGTACGACCGAACCGGCTGCGCCTGCTTCGGTCGTTCGGGACCGATGAGGCGAACGACCATCGCTTGATGGCGCGCCTCGCCGAGCACGCGCTCGAGCTCAGCGGCATCGAGGCCGAGCTCCTGCATGGACTCGATGAATAGACGTACGTCTTCGCGTGCGAGGTAGGTCGCGTGAGATGAGCTCGACCAGAGCGACAGACCTATGAGCACTACAAGCGCGGCTAAACCTCTCGCCTGTCCGCATAACCAAGCCGCTCCTGTCCCCATGCTCGTCGCCCCATGAACGTTGCAATAACAAACCGCGCGAGCGGGACCGGAAGGCCGAGCTCGCATGCATCATCGAGTGGATGAGGTGAACATAAGGCCATCGCTCGCTGCGCGAGGTGACGATGTTCACACTGTGAAGACTAGATCGGTCGAACGCTCAGTGCAATCGAGGGGGCATCATCGGTCGCGCCGATAACGCGACGATGCAGTTGGATGAAAGTGGGTCACATGAGCGGTGCGGGGCCCGCTATCGACGACAGACACGCTTCCAAAGCTTTGCGAAGGGCCGCGGCCGAGTAAGGCTTCGGCAGCACTTGGCGGGACTGATGTGCTTCGGCGAGACCCGCGGCACCGTATCCGGTCGCGAACACGAACGGGACGCCAAGCGCAACGAGCCGATCCGCTACGGGAAACACTTGCTCGCCAGCAACGTTGATGTCGAGAACGGCCGCATTGACTTCGTGGCGCTCGAGCAGCTCCAACGCTTCCTCCACGCGCGCTGCGGGCCCGATCACATCGCAGCCCAGTTCCTGCAGAGAATCCTCCAAGAACATCGCGACGAGACTCTCGTCCTCGACCGCAAGGACGCCCGCGCCGGCCAAGAGGTTGGATGCCGCCTCGCTCATGCAACAGCCTGATGCGCTGGAATCTGCGCTTTGATCTCACAGCGCAATCCTTTGGGCTCGAAGTACAGCTTCGTTTCGCCCCGAAGATCGTGCTCGAGACCGCGCTCGATCATGCGCGTTCCGAATCCTCTGCGAAGCGGCGTTGCCACGGCCGGTCCACCAGACTCTTGCCATGTGAGCGACAGCGCAAGACCCGCCGGCGTTTCGCTGCACGTCCAACGTACATCCACCCTGCCCTTCGGTGAGGTGAGCGATCCGTGACGTGCCGCATTCGTTGCGAGCTCGTGAATCGCCATGCCGAGCGGCACAGAAATGCGTGCAGGGAGCCACACGCGCTCGCCTTCGATGCTGACCCGGCTGCGATCGTCCAAGCCATACGGAGCCAATTCCCGCCGTACCAGATCGCGCAGCATCACGCCGCGCCAATTTTCTCGCGAGAGCAGATCATGAGCGGCGCTGAGCGCGATCAGGCGCGCTTCGAAAGCGTTGCGAAAAGCGGCAGGATCAGGCGATGAACGCATTGTCTGCGCCGCGATGGACTGCACAGTTGCGAGCGTGTTTTTCACCCGATGATTGAGCTCGTCTAACAAGAACTTCTGATGCTCTTCGATCTTCTTGCGCGCGACGATCTCTTCTTGCGAGGCTTTGAACAGTCGCGAGTTGTCGATCGCGATGGCCGCATGTCCTGCGAGCGCGACGATCGAGCGTTGCGCCTCTTCAGTGAAGATGCCCGCATCGGGATGGCCGAACAGCAGACCGCCCAAGACCTCGCCAGAGCGTGATACGACCGGGACGGCCAAGTAGCTTCGCATCGTGCCATCTTCAAAGGGCAGCGCTCCGTTCGCTGCATCCTTACGGAACCGCAAATCGGTCGTAATGTCGGCTGACCGAACGACGCTGGCCTCGCCGCGTGCGGCAGTGCCGAACACATCCGTTTGCTTCAGAGTCGCGAGCCGCGCGAGCTCGTCGCGGCGCCGGCCGGATACCGTGAACAGCGTCTGAGCCTTCGAGGAGTCGGACGCACTGCACTCGCTGAAGAAGACGCCCACTTCCGCTCCGCAGAGCACCCGACCTGCATCGGCGATCTCCTGCATCAATCGTTCTGGGTCGAGCTCCGCGGAAAAGCGCGAGGCCGTCGCGTGCAACACCTCGAGCTTTCGTGCTGTCTGTTCCGCAGCACGTGCAGCGTGATCTGCACGCTGTTTCGCGCGCACTTGGGCGCCAGTCAGCGCGGCCAGGATCAAGGTAGCGAGCAATCCGCTCAAGAAGACATAGGGAATCAAATCGCGGCTCGACGAATACTGAAACTCGGGTCGAGTGGAAAAACGAATGACCCAAGGCTGGCCAGCTACGTAGATACGTCGATCATCCTGGTGCCAGGGAGCGTCGGCGCTGAACCCTGGTGAACGATGCAGGAGAGTCTCGGGCCTGATTTCGCCGTCGTAGATTTCGACATCGACGCGCTGGCGGGGACGCATTCCGAAGATGCCGCGCATGAGATCATCGGCTCGAAACGGTGCGTACACGAAGCCGATCAGTCGTCGCCGACGTTCCTCCACTGTAGTCGGCGTCTTCCCGCCGCGATAGACAGGCTCATAAATTAGAAACCCCGCCTGCACTTGCTCGTCGATCTCTTGCACGAGTTGCACGCGCCCGGAGCTCGCGGCTTCGCCCGTGTCGCGCGCGCGTTCCATGGCCGTGCGGCGCACTTCTTCGCTGAACATGTCGTATCCGAGCGCGGCCTGGTTCCTGCGATCGAGCGGCTCGAGATGCACGATCGCGTGAACCTCCTCGCGCTCGCCTTCGGGTGTGAGCTCGAGGTCCGGCACTCCGAACGCGGCGAGTGCCGCACGCGGATCGCCGGCGCCGTTCGTCAATCGAGCACTGAATCCTATCCCTTGCACACCGGGGTACCGCTCCGGCAGCTGCAGCTGATCGACGAACAGCCGGAACTCCTCGCGGCTCACAACTCCATCGCGCGAGGATACGAGTCCAGCTCCGGCCCTCAGCATGGCGATGTACGTTTCGAGCCGAGCCTCGATGCTGTCCTGCGCTTGGCCGAATATGTGGACCACGCGCTCCTGGTCCTTCTCGTTCGCCACGCGCGCGAACTGATAGGCAGCGAGCCCGGATGCGGTGAACCCGATGATGAAGACCGTCACGGGAGTCAGAAGGCTCGCCCACCACGTTTTCTGTAGAAATGCCATCTACGATGAATGCCTGAGCTGCGCGCGAGTTCGATGCGTTGAGTGGGCGGTGTATTCTGCGCCAGTACGTGAAAGGCGCCTAGATCGTAAGAAGCGTATGCACGCGAGCGAGCTGCCGCATTTGGGGTGAGCCGCGCTAGGACTCAACCCGCGCCGTATGCGAACATCAGGCTCCGCCTGAGATGCTTCGGGGACTTCGCGCTCATTGTTCCTGCGTGAGCCGGGCGTATCTTCGAGTGGAGGGGCTCCCCTGAATGCAGGTTCGGGTAAGCCAGTGACATGAGCCGGAGATTCGCACCCGCCTTGTGTGTGCCGATCCGTCAGGTACTCGAAAAACGATTAGCCATGCTGTTCAAGTTGTTTCGCAAGACATCAGATTCTCGTCCACGCTTCGAGCAGGATCCTTCCCTTGCTGAGGCGCTCGCCCAGCGCGTCAACTCCATCGAGTTTCAGCCGACCAAGGGATTTCTCAAGGACCAGCAGCAGCCAAAACGACAGGCAGCGCCGCCGACGTGGGCCCGGAAAGCCTAGAAGCTAAGTGACGGAGTGACGAAGTGACGGGGTGACGAAGTCAGAACTCACCCTCCAACTTCAGCGCTCTGACTTACGCCGTCGGCACACTCGAAGGGAGTTAGAGCGTGCTGTTTGCCAGCCTTCTGACTTCGTCACCCCGTCACTCCGTCCCCTCGTCACTTGGCCCGCAGGGACCCCTCCCGTGCTATCGTCGCGAGCCTGATCGGGGGCTGGCATTTCCATGAAATTCGCTGCGATAACAGGCTGGGGCAAATGCATGCCGCCAGCGGTGCTCGATAACGCGGGGCTTGCAACCTTCCTGGAAACGAGCGACGAGTGGATCACGAGTCGCACTGGGATCAAGGAACGGCGCATCTCGCATGTGCCTATGACGGTGCTCTCCCATATCGCGGCCGCACGCGCGCTTGCATGTGCGGGGCTCGATGCGAAGGACCTCGATCTCATCGTGCTGGGGACGTGCTCCGCAGACGAGCAAGTCCCGAATACCGCATCCGGCGTTCAGTTCATGTTGGGCGCCGATAAAGCTGCCGCCATGGACGTGAACACGGCGTGCACCAGCTTCTTGTATGGATTGTCGAGCGCGACCGCGATGGTGCGCACGGGCGTCGTGCGCAACGCGCTCGTCATCGGCGTGGAAGTGATCAGTCCATACATGGACTGGAACAATCGAAATGTGGCCGTGCTGTTCGGTGATGGCGCCGCGGCGGTGGTGATCGAAGCCTCCGATGAACCTTCTGGCGTGATCGCTGAAAAGCTGGGTTGCGACGCCGATGCGCGGCACACGTTGCGCGTGCGGGGCATGGGCACGATCTACGGCAACAACGGCCTGCAGCTCGGCGACACGCAGTGGGATTTCGATGGTCAGGAGATCTTCAAGCGCGCGGTCCAGGGAATGAGCGAAGCAGCACGCGCGGCGTTGGAGCGTGCACGGGTCGCCGCAGCAGACATCGAGAATGTCGATCTCGCCATTCCGCACCAAGCCAACCTGCGCATCATCGAGGCCGTCGCAAAACGGGTCGGCATTCCGATGGAGTCTGTCTATCTCACCGTGCAACGCTACGGCAACATGTCCTCCGCCACGGTGCCTGTCGCACTTGTAGAGGCTCTGGAAGAAGGCCGCGTGAAACCCGGCGCGCTCTTACTCACACCGGCGTTCGGCGGCGGACTCACGTGGTGCGCACATGTGATTCGATGGGGCGAACGCGTCACACCGCTTGGAACGAGCGACCTGGTATTGCCTGCCTGCGACAAGACCGGTGTCGAGCTCGTGCAGGACATCGTCCGTCGCAAAGGCAACACGACGAAGGGATTCGATGCGCCGCTGCCGACCAGGTAAGAGCGGTCAACTCGCGCGGGCAGTACAGATTCAATCGGTGCGCAGCGCTGAGGCGTGTGCGAGCACCCTCTCCCTCTAATAGATCGGTCAGTTCGATAGATGTCAGATCGCATTCAACTTTGGATGAGTGAGTGGCTGCAATGGCTTGGGCCCCTAGGCCGAGTCATATTGATCGCCATCGTTGCCTGGATCATGCATCGCCTCATGCGCGCTCTCATCGGGCGCTTGGGCGCGCGGCAAATCTTCCCGACGGAGCTGATCGTCGGGATCAAACGCACCTCCACCTTTCTGATCACGCTCGCCGCAGTGTTGTTGGTGCTCGATCAGTTCGGTGTATCCGCGACAGTATTGTGGACTGCGTTCACCGGCTTCGTGGCTGTTGCGGCCATCGGCTTCTTCGCCGCATGGAGCGTGTTGTCGAACGTATTCTGCATGTTCCTGATCGTGACCACGCGGCCGTTCCGTCTTCATGACGAGATCGAGCTGCTCGAGGACGGCGAAAAGCGCGGCCTGAGAGGGCAAGTGATCGACTTGAATCTCGTCTATACGACGCTCAGAGAGTCGACGCCGGACGGAATCACGGACAGTGTGCTGCAGGTGCCTAACACGATGTTCTTCCAGCGCGTGGTGCGTCGATGGGGGCCGCGCGCCGTTCGCGCTGGAAGCGCTCAGGACAATATAGAAGCGAGCTCGGCCCGCCCGTGAAGTGCTGAGTAATCGAGCGGCAACCCGTTCTGCCGCTTGCAGCCATCATCTCGTCGCTCTCCCATGCTCCTGCTGCATGACCTTAGGTCATGATGCGCCCGCCTGAATCCAGGAGCATGCAATGAACAGAAGAGAGTGCCTGAACACGATTGCCCTAGCGTCGAGCGCGCTGCTTCTGCCTGGATGCGATCAGCGATCGGGCCTAGCACACAGCCAGCATCGTGAGCTCAGGACAGATCGTCAGGTGATGACTGTGAACGGACTCATCGGCGCCGACCAGTTGGGCTTCACGCTCACGCACGAGCACTTGTTCGCCGATCTACGGAGCTATGAGGAACAGTCGGCACAGGTACTTCATGTTGATGGCGATGAAGTCCTCGAAGTTGTACTGCCTTACCTGCGCACGATCCGCGACCTCGGCTGTCGTACGCTGATCGCCTGCACTGCAACTCACATAGGTCGACGTCCTGATCTCATCAAACGTCTATCCGCGGCGAGCGGCCTCCACATGCTCACGGTCTGCGGCAGTTATCTCTCTGCAGATGCCCGCTTCGCTCCGCCATACGTCAGAACCGAAACAGCTGAAGAGCTCGCGCGTCGCTGGATCGTTGAATGGCGCAATGGCATTGGAGACACGGGCGTGCGGCCCGGCTTGATCAAGTTGGGCGTCAACGGCGGTCCGCTTACCGCTCTCGAACGCAAAGTTCTTCATGCCGCGCTGCTCACGCATCAAGAAACAGGTCTTGCGATCGCCACGCATACAGGACCCTGGCGCAAGGTCGATCCGGAGTTCAATGCGGCGTCCGCGAGGGAGCAGCTTGCGTTCTTCCAACAGTCGAACGTTGCTGCTTCGGCTTGGATCTGGGTGCACGCCCAGAACGAACCCGAGCTGTCGCATCAGATTAGCGCAGCCCAACAGGGCGCGTGGATCTCGTTCGATGGCCTTGCTCCCGAAAGCGTCATCCCGCACGCCGAGCTCGTCTCCCGAATGCGCTCGGAGGGTTTATTGCATCGAGTTCTCGTCTCCCACGATGCTGGCTGGTACAACGCTGGGCAACCTCGCGGCGGCGCTTTCCGATCGTTCGACACAGTTTTCACCGCCTTCATCCCAGCGCTGCGCGAACGTGGATTCGACGAGGGGGAGATCCACGAGATCTTCGTAAAGAACCCGGCGGACGCATTCTCGCTGCGAGGCTCGGGGCCGACACGTATGAACTGAATGGCATCCGCAGCGGTCGATTTCCCCGGCAGCAGTCGATCCAGCAACCCAATTAAGCTCGAAGGCGCTCAGCGAACCTCGATCGTGAGCGAAGGTCCCTCGACTTTTCGGTCCGGCTCACAAGTCAGCTCAGTGACGGGGGTGAGGGTGATCGTGCCTTTGATAGGCATCGTGGCAACGCGAGCCTGATCGAACCGGTACTCTCGACTGAACTCAACGCTACCTTCGGGTTCCACGACCCACTGCAGACTATGTGCTACCTCAGGTTCGTACTGAGCCGGCGGCCGATACACCCAGCATTGGCCGCGTGCTTGGCTGAGCGGGACCTGCTTCCACTTCCCTGTTGTGCGGCGCTGCACACTGAGCACGATACTCGCGCCCTGCTCCACACTGCGTTCGGATGCGGACGGAATCAGCTCCACGAGCTGCGGCTCCTCCAGCACGTATACAAAACTCTCGCGAGGCTTACAACCGACGAGAAAGCTGCAGAGGACGCCCATTGCTACTATGGGTGGGACGCAGGTCTTGAGCATTCGCAGTTCCATGACTAAGAAATAAACCAAGGAGTCGAACGTGCGTCCAATACATTGTCACGTTGCCGCACCTGTCGTTTGCCCGCTTATATGGACCTTCCGTCGGATGCGAAACGCGTATGCACAATGCCAACATGAGATCGTGCAATATGAAGGACGCACCAGCCACCTTCATGGACGCGAAGTTCGGCTCATGTCGATTAATCTTACGATGATCTCACCATAGCGAGCTGCCCAAGATGCAACCCCTTGTTCTCGATATGGCTAACCGCTTGTGGCATGAACTCTGCTGGAGTCATCGGGAATCGTGTCTCAGATGAAATCGCTTGAACGCGTAAGCAAACCGGGCTCGCTTCCAAAACAAGGCAGCAACAACAATGGAACTCGCTGAGCTCAGGCCAGGCCCCGGATTCAGTGCGATCAAGTTCATTGGCTACTACAGCTTACGGCTCGTTCCCTGGATCTCTCTGCGAAATTGTGTCGCTCGCGTGATTGCGTTCTGCGTGGGCGTGCGCAATCGCGATCCGTCCAACGTGTCCTCGAAACCGCGGACTCCTGCTGCAGATCGCATGCTCAACGAGCTGTTCGAGAACGGCATCGCGTTCTGCGAGCCGTTCCCGGAAAGTCATATCGCAGACATCAGAGAATACTTGCACGACAAACCAATGGTGTCGGAGGACGGACGACGCTTCACGGAAGATAACGTACCCGACGACGTCAGACTTGCGACTTACCCGCTCAAGACGATCGTCGATTGCCCCCATCTACTCGAGCTCATGAATCACGCCGAGACCTTGCAGATCGCACATGGCTATCTGCGCTGCCGCCCTACGATCTCGTCCGTGCGGATCGACTGGTCGTTTCCCGGCGGCGATAAACCGCAATACGTGCAGCGCTTCCATCGCGATCATGACGACTGGGCATTCCTCAAGTACTTCTTATATTTGACCGACGTGGACGATTTCAGCGGACCTCACGAGTTCGTCCGCGGTTCGCATCGAAGCTCGGAGCGCCGCATCGGCTCGGAGTTCTATCCCGAGAAAGAAGTCGACGAGACATTCGGACTTTCTAACGTCATCCGCATCAGAGGTCCGAAAGGGACAGGGTTCTACGAGGATACGTGGGGTGTTCATCGCGGAGCGATGCCGTCGCTCGGCCGCCGTTTGATGTTCCAGGTCCAATATTCCGTGCTTCCGATATTCAAGTACAACTACAAGCCGATTCCGCTTCAGTCCCGCATGCCGATCGATACTTACGTCAATCGGCTCTTGGTCAGTGCTGCGCAGACGCCGGCTCTCCCGACCGCGGCAGTTGCACCAACCTAAGCTCGCTGAGCATGGCGAGCGCGGCCAGCATGCTCGCGCTCGCCCATTCGTGTGCGACAGCTGCCCCGCCACGTCCTCACTCGCGCCCATCCTCGGGATGTAGCACTATGTGCGCGAGTCGACCTCGATGCAGATGCAGACCTGAGAGCAAAGTCGTCGGCCCTGTGGGCAATTCGATCGAGAGGCTTGAGCGTGCTCGTCATCAACCGTGCGTATTCCGCCATGCGCAACATGTATGCCGTGCTATTGGGATCTCTCATCGGCTTTCCGTGTCTCGCCGGACCAGAGCCTCTGGCGCTCTATAACGCGAACATCTACACCGGCAACGCCGCACACCCACGCGCTGAAGCAGTGCTCGCGATCGACGGTCGCATCGCGGCGGTCGGTACCAGCAAGGAGGTTCTCGCTCGCGCACCAAACGAAGCAAAGCGCATCGATCTGAAAGGACACACGTTGTTCCCCGGCTTTGTCGACGCACATGCGCATTTGGCCGGCATTGGGTTTCGCGAGCTCGAGTTCAATCTCGAGGGCATCGCGGGCATCGAGGAGCTCCAGTCTCGATTGCGGGAGCGTGTTTCGGCGACGAAGCCCGGAGACTGGATCGTCGGTCGCGGGTGGATAGAGTCTCGTTGGAATCCCCCTCGATTTCCGACACGCAGCGATCTTGACGCAGTCGCTGCCGATCGGCCGGTCGTTCTCACGCGGGCCGATGGGCACGCGCTCGTGGCCAATAGTCTCGCGTTGAAACAGGCCGGCATCGATCGCAACACGGCCGATCCGACAGGCGGAAGTATCGCGAAAGACCCTGCAACAGGTGAACCGACGGGCATGCTGATCGATACAGCGATGATGCTCGTTCAACGACTGATCCCTGCGCCAACCGATGAGGAGCTGGTTCGTGCCCTCGAAGGCGGAGCGCGGCGGAGTGTCGAGCTCGGCTGGACGCAGATTCAATATGCGGGCACTTCCTGGAAGGAAGTCGACCTGCTTTGTCGGCTTCACGCTGCAGGCAAGCTCAAGTTACGCGTCTACGTTGCGATCGACGGACCAGGCCAAGACGCAAAGCGACTCATCGATGAGGGACCGTCCATGCAGCGCTGCGGTGATCGTGTGACCGTGCGCGGAATCAAGGTCTATATCGATGGTGCGCTCGGCTCGCGAGGCGCAGCTCTTCTATCCGCGTACTCTGATGCACCAGGCACGAGCGGCCTGTTGGTCAACGATTCGATGACTCTGCTGCCGCTCTTCATCAGCGCGCTCGAGCGCGGCATCCAGATGCAAACCCACGCGATTGGCGATCGCGGCAATCACATCATTCTCGATCTCTACGAGAAGGCGTTCAACGCCGTGGCTGTAGACAAGAGAGCCGTGAAGGAGCCGCGTTGGCGCATCGAGCACGCGCAGGTGTTGACGCGAGCGGACATTCCTCGCTTCGCTAAGCTCGGCGTGATCGCCTCGATGCAACCCTCTCACGCGATCGGTGATCTATTCTTCGCGCCTCAAAGGCTTGGCTCGGATCGTCTCGCCGGCGCATATGCTTGGCGAAGCTTGCTAGACGCTGGGGTCACGATCGCAGCAGGAAGCGATGCGCCCGTCGAGCGAGGCGATCCTCGAATCGAGTTCTACGCAGCCGTTGCGCGCAGATCCCTGGAGGGGTTCGCTGAGGCGAATTGGCACCTGGAACAGCGCGTCTCTCGCGAGGAAGCGCTCGAGATGCTGACGCTCGCGCCTGCGTTCGCGGCGTTCGAAGAACGCACACGGGGCTCAATCGAGATCGGCAAACAAGCCGACTTCACCGTATTCTCATCTGACCTGATGAAAATCCCCGACGCTGAAATTCTGCGTGCGGAGCCTGTGCTCACGATCATCGGCGGAGAGATAGCATTCCAGCGACAGTGATCGAGCCCGTTCGTCGGCGTGAACAGACCGCGCGGCCGCATTCCATCGACTCGGTATCGGCTCCGCAAAGAGCCGGCGTCGGCTCCATCTCTCGCGAGAGCAACGAGAGGGATCAATCTGGCGCGCGGGGCGTTGCTCTCTCACAGAATGAATGAGCAGAGCAGGTCGAGATGACAGAGCGTTCGGATTACGTACCCCCAAGCGTATGGAAGTGGACTAAGGAAAGCGGCGGTAGATTCGCGAATATCAATCGGCCCATCGCCGGCCCGACGCACGAGAAAGAGCTGCCGATCGGCCGGCATCCCGTGCAACTGTATTCGCAAGGCACCCCGAACGGGATCAAAGCGACGGTGATGTTGGAAGAGCTGCTCGAGCTCGGACACAGCGGCGCGGAATACGACGCGTGGTTGATCCGGATCGGCGAAGGCGAACAGTTCAGCACGGGATTCGTGGCGATCAATCCGAACTCGAAGATTCCCGCAATGGTCGATCGCAGCGAACCTACGCCCATTCGCATCTTCGAGTCCGGCGCGATTCTGTTGTACCTCGCCGAGAAGTTCGGCGCCTTCCTGCCTGAGAGCGGCGCAGAGCGTGCTGAATGTCTGTCGTGGCTCTTCATGCAAGTCGGCGCCGCTCCTTTCCTCGGAGGCGGCTTTGGGCACTTCTATGTCTATGCGCCCGCCAAGTTCGAATACGCCATCGATCGCTACGCGATGGAGGCGAAACGTCAGTTGCACGTGCTCGATCGCAGACTCGCGGAAAGCGAGTACCTCGCGAGCAGCAACTATACGATCGCCGACATCGCCGCGTGGCCTTGGTACGGCGCGCTCGTACGCGGCGAGCTTTACGATGATGCCGCCACGTTCTTGAGCGTGCACGAGTACACGCACGTGCAGCGCTGGGCGGATACGATCGCACGACGACCCGCTGTCCAACGAGGACGCATGGTCAATCGCACGACGGGCGATCCATCAGCCCGCTTGCTCGAGCGGCACGACGCTCGCGATTTCGAGCAGCACGCGCAGAAAAAACGCGCCTAGTCGAGCTTTCCGCTTCTCTGCCGGGCACGCGGTGCGGCGGGCTGATCTTTTTCTTTCACACCATCGGCAGGGCGCTGCGCGGAACCTTAGCCGCCCGCAAGCGTATTGCAGTTTTACAAGGAACTGGAAGTGCTCGGCCATCGCCGCTGGTTCGCAACGCTGCTGTGCCTCGTTTTCGCAAGTGCCTCTTCCGAAAGCACCGATGGACTCGTGCTTCCCTACGGATTCTATGCAGAGGTCGTCTACGAGGGCGGCGGACCCGCGAGACACTTAGCGGTGCGTGCGAACGGCGACATCTATGTCACGACGCAACTTCGGCCATTCTCCGAGTACGATCCGAGCTCCGTTCGCGGGATCCTCGCGCTGCGCGATAGGAATAGAGACGGCCGCATCGATCAAGTCGAGACCTTCACGGATATCCTCGGCACGGGAATTCGCTTGTACCGAGGTATGCTTTATGTCTCGGACCATGTCGGCGTGTATCGATACCGCTTTCGCGGCAACGAGCTCGTACCGAGCAGCCCACGCGAAACGATCGTCGATGGCTTCGAGCCGCACAGCCAGCACGCCGACAAGACATTCGCATTCGATCAGAAGGGTCGCATGTACGTGAATGTGGGTGCTCCTTCCAATTCGTGCCAGGAGGAAGATCGAGAACCGCAGTCAAAAGGCCAAGAGCCCTGCCCGATGATGCCGGATTCTGCGGGCATCTGGGTGTTCGATGCGATGCGCACAGGTCAGAAGCCGAGTGATGGAGAGCATTTTGCGACTGGAGTGCGCAATGCAGTGGCCATCGATTGGAGCCGTAACGCGAGCGCGCTGTTCGTCGTGATTCATGGGCGCGACCAGCTCGATACACTGTGGCCGCAGTTCTACAGCGAGTACGACAACGCGGAAACCGTCGCCGAGGAGATGCACCTCGTGCGCAAAGGCGCAGATCTCGGTTGGCCTTACACTTACTTTGATGCGCGGCGCGGCGAACGGATGATCTCCCCCGAATATGGTGGAAACGGCACCACGCCAGCGCCGCATGGAAAGTATCAAGATCCGATCGTCGCGTTCCCTGCGCACTGGGCGCCTGGAGCCTTATTGTTCTACGAAGGCAGCGCTTACCCCGCGTATTACCGTAACGGAGCTTTTATCGCGTTCCACGGCAGCTGGAATCGTGCACCGCTTCCGCAGAGCGGCTACAACGTCACGTTCGTGCCGTTCAAGAAAGACAAAGTGTCAGGTCCCTGGCGCATCTTCGCCGATAACTTCGCGCATGGGCCGCTCGAGGATAATCATCCGGCGAACGCTGCCTTCCGACCGTTAGGTCTCGCCGTCGATCGGCGAGGACTGCTTTACGTGATGGATTCGTTGGAGGGACGCATCTGGCGGATCCGCTATGCCGGAGGCCGAAGGCCGAGTTGATCTTGCCGGAATCATTCTGATCTCGGCGCCTTCGCGCATCCACGAGATGATTGCCTCTTCATCCCGAATGCAATTGCACGGTCACCTAAAGAAAAGAGGGCCGGGAAAATTCCCGGCCCTTGTCTTCACCTTCTGCGCTCGAGCGAGGCTTACGGCGTCTGCGGAGGTGTGATGCGCGTCAGCGCTACACCAAACTCATCGCCAACGGTGTCACCCTCGACGACATAGGTATCCTCGATCAGTTCTTCAGGATCCCCTAAGCACTCGCTCACTTCGCTCTGCGTGTCGACGCAGTGCTCGTAACCAGCGGCTTGCGAGCGCATCAGCGGCGCCTGCGAGAAATCGAAGCTTTCGCGGCGAATCCCGGTGCCCTCTTCCTGAAGCACGGCCGTTTCGAACATTACATCGCCCGGCAAGTAGGCGCTCACCGCCACATCGCCCTCGTCGAGATCCTCCCACTTCCACGCGCCATAGATCGTGTTGGCGATCGAAGGAACGCGCTTCCAGACCAGACCGGCGTATGAGTCGTCGTCGTTGGACCACATGACCAACGCATCTCCGGCAGCATTCGGAACGAACACATACCGTTGAGTGAACTCTTTGCGCGCATCGAACAGGCCGCATTCGCCATTGCCATCGACCGTCACGTTGCTTGGAGTGAGGGCGCCTGCCGCGAGCGAATACGTGCCGTACTCCACGCCGTTGCCGCCCTCTTCCATATCATCGTACGGATAATCGGCAGGAACACAGCTTTCATCGTTCTGCTGACCACCCATCAAGTAGGAGCCATCCTCGAACATCGTCAACATGAACAGGTTCTCCTGCTCCCCCAACTCGACGCCCGGTTCGAGCTCCGCAATCCACGCGCCAGTGAGCGTTTCGCGCGCAATCATCGGGAGCGGAAGCCGTGCGAAGCCTGTTACTTCCACACCGTCAGCGATCACGAGGCGATCGTTCTCGTCGATGAGCATTCGCAGCTCTCCCGGGTCCGTATTGGAAGCACCCGCCGTGTCATTCGTGTCGATCGCATCGGCACACTGCGCGGGGTCCAGGATGGCAGTCAGCGCATCGTTCGCATCGACGGAATAGCATCCCTCCTCGATACCCGGCGACGTGTCGAATTCGGTGTCGGGTGCGGACGCATCGACCATGAGGTACCGGCCCGTCAAGCCATCTTCTGTCGACGGGAAGAACGAGAACACGAACGGATGGCCGGTCAGGAGGCCACTCAGCTGCACCCATGAGCCTGCGAAGGTGCTGGGGTTCTGCTCCATGCGAACGAATCGATATACGACGTTGTCTTCGTCATCTTTGAAGATGAGACCTTGCGTCGTGACTTCCAACGTATCGATGTTGTTCGTCGCGCCGACGATCGGCACGTTGAATCCGCAGAGCCCGTCGCTTTCGATGCCTACCGCGGACACGCTGAATTCGTTCGTCAGCGGATTCCACGTGTAGGCGCCGTGCTCGACACCATTGCCGTTCGCATCGCTGAATGCGAGCGCATGAGTGGGTGTGCCGCTCGTCAAGTTACAGTCAGCGGAGTCGTATTGGCCGCCGATCAGGTATCGGCCGCTGCGGAACATGGAGAGCGTGACGATCTTCTGCGTGATCGGCTCGAAATCTTCGTCTGCGCGCACGTAGTGTCCTGCGACTGCAACGGGCCCCTGACCCACGAGATGGCTTTGCGCAGCCGAGCGCTCGACCGGCGTAAGCGACACGCCCGCAGTCGTGTTCACGTTCGCGACCAACGTCGACAGCACGGACGTGAAGCTCGCCTCGCTCGCGGTGAGATCGATCGAATTCGCTGCGATCGCCTCCCTGATATCGGTCGAAAGCGTGATGCCATCGTCTGGGTTGCCGTTCGCATCGAGCGATTGCAGCAACACGGCGACATTCAGTGCGATTGTTTCGGCATCGGTGCTCGAGTTGGCGGCGAGCGCACTCGCCACGGTGACAGGTGTGACGATGCCTTGCGCCGGCACGGTGCCGAGAACGAGGTTGCCGACGGAAAAAGTCACCGTGTCACCCGGACGGAATTGATAACGGCCTTCCGGGTCCGTGACGCCGGAGAGATCGGAGCTGGTCGAATAGCTCAAGCCAGCAACAGGCGCATCCACGAACACGCCAGAGCTGATCTCAGCAGGTGGGTTCTCTCCACCCGTACCGCCGTCCCCACCCGTGCCGCCACCGCCGGTGTCACCGCCGCCGGTTCCGCCGCCCGAGCCACCTCCGGGATCACCTCCTCCACTGCCACCGCCATTGCCCGGAGGCGCGCTGTTGCTCGGAGAATCATTGTCACTGCCGCAGCCCGTCAATTGAGCCGTTGCCAAAATCGCGATGATGACGCTCGCTAAGCGTCTGCTGAATGTCTTGCTCACTTCTCTCCACCTTGAGTTCTACCGCATGCGCGGAATGGAACGAGAAAGTAAGCGGCCTATCTAGAAGCGGCATTTCCCAAATTGGGTATGCGGCACATGAGAAGACATAAACTGTGAACCGTGCAGCGAGCGCACCTTGGAACTGTGACCTGTTACCCGCGGGAATTTCAGTGAACAACCGACGCAGCGTGATACGGAGCGAGCTTCGCACCATCATCCGCGCGGTGATACAGGGGTAGCTACGCGTCGCATCCAGCTTGCACCCTGTTCGCTTGCGAACCGAGAGCGCTCGAGCGAGCTCACTCGAGCAGTCGTCGTGTGAGTTTATCGTTGGGTCGCGAGCTCGATCTTCGCGGACGGACAGTGGACCTGCACGGTTCCACTCGATAGCGCGCTTGCATTATCGCTTGCGAAGCTTCTCGCGTAGCGTTCATGAGAGAACAACAGTGCCAGGGCGATGACCTTCCCGTTTCGTTGCCTTTGCACTCGCGTCAGTCGCACCGGCTGGTGATAGCTCGTCTGATTTCCTCTTGGCTTCTGCAAGGCGTACGCGCCAAACACTGCCGCAAACACGACAGCAGCCGTCAACAGGAATGCGAATCCGCTCAGCACGCCGGCGAGTGGCGTAACCATCGCAACGAGACCGAGCGATACAGCAGACACTCCCGCAACGACGATCTTCTTGATGGTTCCCACTGGCCGTCGCATCGCGGTGTTCACACACTGCGGGCAGTAAGGCAACTCGAGCGCCAGATGAAATCCCCGGAGTAGCACTCGATCCCGCGCATCGAGCACGGTCGTCACAGCTCGAAGCTCCTGCGCATCCCCGCAGTTGCAGCAGAAGAACTGCGGTACGCGAAGCGTGAGCTCCTCGTCGACGTTCACCAGCTCAGACATCTGACGATCTTACCTGGTGGGCTCATTCTCCTCTGCCTATGGGTGCTCTTGGTGGGGCTCGTTGCAAATAAGAATGATTCTCACTAGTATTCACTGTGAGTTCATATCCACTGGCAACACGCCAAGAAGAAAGGAGCCCTGCATGCTTCACAGGCCCGGCCGATCGCTGGCAAATCGCAGCGTTCTCGCGACAGCAATCGGTGCCACACTCGCTTCCGTCGCTCAGGCGGCTGAAGAGCAACCGCAAGTCATGAAGAAAGTGACTGTGGGCGCCGAGGTTGACACCTATCGGCGCGAAGACTCGAGCTCCGCCAAGTACACGCAACCGCTCGTCGACACGCCGCAAACTGTCGTCGTCATTCCGCCTGAGATCATCTCGCAGCGGAACGCAACGACGCTGCGCGATGTGCTGCGTAACACGCCCGGCATCACGTTCCAGGCTGGCGAAGGCGGCGGTGGGTTGCCCGGCGATCAAAACTTCACCATGCGCGGATTCACCTCGCGCAACAGTGTGTTCGTCGATGGCATCCGCGATGCAGGCTCGTACACGCGCGATGCATTCAATCTCGACAGCGTCGAAGTCGCGAAGGGTCCGACGGGCACGATCGGCGGGCGCAGCTCGAGTAGCGGCGCCATCAATCAAATCAGCAAGACACCCTACCTGCAGAATTCGAATGGCGGCACGCTTGGTCTGGGGGCCGACGGCTATCGGCGAGCAACGGCCGACATCAATCAAGCTTTCAGCGATGACATGGCGTTGCGTTTGAACCTCCTCTATCACGACGCGGAGGTACCCGATCGCGACGTGGTCGAAAACGAGCGCTTCGGTATCGCCCCCTCCTTCACGCTCGGACTCGGCGCCGCCTCACGGCTCACGCTGAGCTATCTCTACCAAGAAGAAGACAACGTACCCGATTACGGTTTGCCTTGGGTTGCGATCACACAGGGCGGTATCACCTATCCCACGGGCGCATACAATGCGAACCCACCGGTCGACCAGAGCAATTTCTACGGCCTGCGCAACTACGACTTCGAGGACCTGACCACGCACATCGCCACCGTGAAGTTCGAGCACGACTTCAACGGCAACATGCGCCTCGAGAACATCACGCGCTGGCTCGACAACGAGCGCAATTCGGCGATCACGGCGCCACGTCAGCCGGGTCGTCAGTTGCAGCGCCGCCAGATGGCGAATGAGAACCTGACGAATCAGACGAATCTCGTCCTTCATTTCAGCACGGGCGCGCTCCAGCACGATCTCGTCACCGGCGTCGAGCTCGCGACCGAGGAGACGAATAACCGCAATAGCGCTCAAGCCACGAATCAACCCGGGTTCGATCTTCGCAATCCGAATCCAAACGATCGCCCCTTCGGACCGATGCCGGGAATCACGGGCGATCCAAGCGAGACGAAGCTCGACACGATCGCGGTGTATGCATTCGACACGGTGAGGCTCAGCGAGCGCTGGGAAGTCACAGGAGGCCTGCGCTGGGATGGAGTCGAAGCCGATTTCGAGCAGCGAAGCTTGACCACCGGCGCAGTGACCCATCTCGACAAGAGCGAAGGCCTCTTGAGCTGGAACACTGGTCTCGTCTTCAAGCCTCGCGAAGAGGCAAGCATCTATCTCAGCTACAGCTCCGCGAAAGATCCCACCGTCGATGCGGGCGCGGTCGGCGCAGGCTTGAGCGCATCTCCCACCGGAGCGAATAACGTCGCGCTCGATCCCGAGAAGAGCCGCCACTACGAGCTCGGAACCAAATGGAACCTGCTCGACTCGGCGCTCTCGTTGAGTGCCGCGGTCTTCCGCACGGAGAAGACGAACGTCCGTACGCGTCTCAACAATACCGATCCGTACGTGCTCTCCGGCGAGCAGCGCATCGATGGCGTGGAGCTCGGCATTGCAGGCAACCTCACAGAGCGCTGGTCCGCATTCGGCGGGTATGCTTATCTCGATTCGCAGATCGAGAGCAGCGCGAATCCCATCGAAGTGGATGCGGTCTTGCTGCAGACACCCGAGCATTCGATCAGCTTGTGGACCACTTACACGCTGCCGCTGAATCTCATCGTTGGCGCGGGCGCTCAGTACATCGATGAAGTCGTGCGCTCGCGTACGGCTACGGCAACCGGCGCGGTGAACAACATCCTGTCGAGCTATTGGCTCGTCGATGCGATGGCCTCGTATCCGCTCACGCAGTCGATCACGCTGCGAGTGAACGTGACGAATCTAACCGATGAGTTTTATGTCGATCGCATCGGCGGCGGCCACTACGTTCCGGGTCCCGGCCGAACAGCCTCTATCACAGCGGACATTCGGTTCTAACTGATCGCATGTTGTTGCACGTTCCGGATGTTCTCTCCGCAGAGCAGGTGAGTGCCTGTCGCAAGGCGCTCGATGACGCTCCTTGGGCAGATGGTCGGATGACCGCCGGCCATCAGTCCGCGCGCGCAAAGAATAATTTGCAGCTACCGGAGGATTCGCCCGTCGCGCGCGAGCTGGGCACGCTCGTGCTTGGCGCGCTCGAGCGCAATCCGTTGTTCCTATCAGCCGCACTGCCCGCGAAGATCTTCCCTCCTCTTTTCAACTGCTATCGAGAAGGCCAGTCGTTCGGCGTGCACGTGGACAACGCGGTGCGCCAGTTTCGAGGCAGCGCGTTCCGGATTCGCACCGACCTATCCGTCACGCTCTTCTTGTCGCATCCCGACGAGTACGACGGTGGCGAGCTTTCCATAGAGGACACGTATGGTCACCAGCGGGTGAAGCTGCCCGCCGGTCACCTGGTCGTCTATCCGGCGTCGAGTCTGCACAGAGTCGAGCCGATCACGCGCGGCGCACGCATCGCTTCCTTCTTCTGGATCCAGAGCATGGTCCGCGATGACGGCGCACGCGCGCTTCTCTTCGATCTCGATACTGCCATTCAGCGCTTGAGCACCAAACAGCCTGACGACCCCTCGGTCGTGCAACTCACAGGCGTCTATCACAACCTGCTGCGCCGCTGGTCCGAGCTATAGCCTCACAAGGGTTCCATGTTAGATAAGAGCTCGCAGCGCTCCGCCGAGGAGATCGCGCCCCACAGTGCGCCGAAGAAACACCGCAAGGTGTATCTGCAGCAACTCCATCAATGGCATTGGATCAGCTCCGCCCTTTGTTTGATCGGCATGCTGCTCTTCAGTGTCACTGGTATCACTCTCAATCATGCGGGACAGATCGAAGCGCAACCGCAGACCACGCGCATCGCTGACACGCTCCCGCCCGAGCTGCTCTCGGCGCTCGAGAAACAGAATGGCGAGCCGCATCTGAGCTCCGACCTCCATGAATGGCTGGACGAGCGCCTGTCCGAGCGCACTCGCGAGCAGAAGCTCGAATGGTCGGCGGACGAGCTGTACGTCGCATTGCCTCGCCCGGGCGGCGATGCCTGGCTCAGCATCGATCTTGAGAGCGGCGACTTCGAGTACGAGCGCACCGACCGCGGCTGGATCTCGTATTTCAACGATCTGCACAAAGGCCGCCACACTGGCGCTGTTTGGAGCGCCTTCATCGACGTGTTCGCCGCCGCCACTCTAGTGTTTTGTGTGACGGGATTGCTGCTGTTGCAGCTGCATTCGAAACATCGACCGGCAACTTGGCCTACCGTGGGCGCCGGGCTCCTGATCATGCTGGTCATCATGATCGCCTTCATCCATTGAGTCATCATGCACAAGAAATTATCGCTCACCGCCTGCGCATTGCTGACCGGTACGACTACCGCAGCCGATCTCAACGTCAGTATCGAAGTGCCACGCTTGAACGTGGCGGAGTATCACCGCCCCTACGTCGCTGTGTGGATCGAGCGCCCCGATCGCTCCGTCGCCGCTCATCTCGATGTTTGGTATGACGTGAACCTGAAGGATCATGAGGGTGCGAAGTGGCTGAAGGACGTGCGCTCGTGGTGGCGGCGCATCGGCCGCGATCTGCAGCTGCCTGCCGACGGAATCAGCGGCGCAACTCGCGCACCGGGCAGCCACGAGCTCACCTTCTCCGATAAGCAACCCGCTATCGCGAAGCTTGCGGCCGGCGAGTATCGACTCATGGTCGAGGCAGCTCGCGAGGTCGGCGGCCGCGAGCTCATCGAGATTCCCTTCAGCTGGCCCGCCCGCGGAGCGCAGCGATTAGAGGCGCAGGGCAAGCACGAGCTCGGCGCCGTGACTGTCGAGGTGAAACCGTGATGTTCGAGGAGAAACGAATGTATCGTCTGCTTGGCTTCGTCTGCGTCGCGCTTGGCACGCTCGGATCCACGAGCGCACATGCGCATCGGTTGTGGCTGCTGCCGTCTGCCACCGTCCTGTCTGCGCCGGGCGACTGGGTGACCGTGGACGCCGCCGTCTCGAATGAGTTGTTTTACTTCAATCACGTGCCGCTGCGCCTCGACAACTTGAGCATCAAGGGACCGAGCGGTGCGGCCTTGTCGCCGCAGAACGCGAGCACGGGAAAATTTCGCAGTACGTTCGACGCTCAGCTCGGCGAACCGGGAACGTATCGCATCGCCGTGCTCAATTCCGGTGTGATGGCCACGTATACGCAGAAGGGCGAAGTGAAGCGTTGGCGAGGACGCGCCGAAGATTTCGCGAAGCAGGTGCCCGCTAATGCCGAAGAGCTCAAGGTGTTCGAGACTCATGGACGAGTGGAGACTTTCGTCACGGCAGGCAAACCCACTGACATCGCCGCAGTAGGCAGCGGACTCGAGCTCGTTCCGCTCACACATCCCAACGATCTATTCGCTGAGGAGCCCGCACGCTTCCAGTTGTTCCTGGATGGCAAGCCCGCGAGTGGCTTGGAAGTGACGATTATCTCCGGCGGAATTCGTTACCGTGACAATCTCGGCGAGCTGAAGGTCGCGACGGATGCAGCCGGTCAGTTCGAGGTCACGTGGCCTGAAGCCGGTATGTACTGGATCAATGTCAGCACGCAAGACAATCGCACGCAGTTGCAGCAGGCGAGCGAACGCCGCCTCAGCTACGCCGCCACGCTCGAGGTCATGGCTCCCTGACACCGATGCAGCTCAACCGCGTCTTCGTGCCGCCGATTCTGTCGTCACGATTGCTTTGTGCGCCGTGCGAAGGCGAGCTGTCCGTCCTCAAAGGCGCATCCATGGGCACGACATGGAGGGTGCAAGCGGTTCTGATCGACCGCGCCTGCGGCCTGCAGGCGCTCGTCGAGGCCGCGCTGCTCGAGGTGATCGAGCAGATGAGCACGTGGGAGCCGAGCTCTTTCTTGAGCCGGTTCAATCGCGCTGAGCCGGAAACGTGGCACACCCTGCCGCGAGAGTCCCTCGAAGTGCTGAGCTATGCGGCATGGCTTTCGAAAGCAACTCAGGGTGCTTACGACCCCACGATTGGCGGCCTCATCAACGCGTGGGGTTTTGGTCCCACGGGTCCGCGCACGAGGCCACCGAGCTCACCGGAGATCCGCGAGGCCCTCGCTTGCGCAGGATGGCAACGCCTCCGAATCTCGCATGCGGAGCGGCGGATGCATCAGCCCGGAAGCCTCGAGATCGAGCTGTCTTCCATTGCGAAAGGATTCGCAGTCGACCAAGTCGCACGCGCGCTCGAAGCAAATGGCATCGGCGATCATCTCGTCGAGATCGGCGGTGAGTTACGCGGCGCGGGGTGCAAACCCGATGGCTCGCCATGGTGGGTGGAGATCGAGTCCCCCGCTTTGCACTCAGAGCACAGAGCTCTCGTTGCGCTCCATGATCTCTCCGTCGCAACATCAGGCGACTATCGGCGATTCCTCGAAGTGGAGGGTCGACGCTATTCACACGCGATCGACCCGCGCACGGGGTGGCCCGTGGACAACGATCTCGCCTCCGTTACTGTCCTCGCCCGCGAATGCATGCATGCGGACGCGCTTGCGACGGCACTCCATATCCTCGGCTTGGAGGAAGGAATGAGGTTCGCGCGAGTTCACCACATCGCAGCCATCTTCAGTCAACGCAGCGGTGGAACCCTCATCGATCATCTGTCGCCCGGAACGCGACAGTACCTGGACTGAAGAAAGCGGCACACATCAGTTTGCGGTCGCTCGTCATGGTCTTCATCAGCCTGGGTTCGCGTCACCTCGACCTTCACGTTGAACTGTCACGATCCGACGTCCGAACTGCGCTCGCAGCTGCAGTACGAGGCGCTCATTCCTGTGCCGTCTCCTCTCGGATGACAACCGGCTACTCCCGTCGATAGATAAGCGTGTACGTGACTGGTGCCGGCAGCTGTGCACTGCTGACACTCACCTGCAATGCCAGTCGGTCAGCGGCATCGAGTCGATATGTATTCACACGCTCCCCGTCCTCAGCTTTGAACATCTGTACGAGCGAAGAGGCCTGCCAGTCGGCCGAGACGTCGAACACTTCACCGTCCTCACGCGTCCACTTGATCGCAGTGCCATCCGCCGGCATTCGGACCGGTGCGCGCTGATCGAACTGAACCTCGATCTGCGAGCTGGATCTGGAGATGGCAATGCGTCCGTAAGCGGAGTTCGTCTTCTTCAGACGACCGCGCGCGATCGGACGCTTGATAAAACTCATCTTCTCGATCGCAGATTCGATTGCGGCTTCGATATCCGCCTGGCTTCCGGAGGCGAGCGTGTACACCCCGGCCACGGAGGGCTCCTGTCCATATGCTCGTTCGTGCGCCGCACACAGGAATCCCAATGCAACGAGACCGAGGCACCGAATGAACGAGATCATGACAGCACACTCCGTAGCAGCGGAGTCATACTGTAGCGCGCCCGAGCGGCACTTGCGCGCGTCACTCTCGACGGCTCCGAGGCGGCGGATGGGTTTTAACGCACCGACTGGTGTTAAGGATCACCACACCTTTGACCGCGTTCCCTCTAACTTCGCGCCACCAAGATGCTCCGCAAGGAACGTCTCGAGCTCACGGAGCATCTGCGTCCGCGTCGAGGCAGAGGACAGCCAATGGTCGTCTCCGCGCAATTCGATGTACCGCACCGTCTTGTTCGCGCGGCGCAAAGAGGCGTCCATCGACCGCGATTGCTCGATCGGCACCACTGAATCGTCCACACCGTGCAGCAGAAGAATCGGCGCACGCACTTGCCCAGCGAGTCTCACGGGCGATACGGCGCGCAGGTGCTTCATGTCTTCGCCCATCGAACGCCGCCACCACTCGGCAACCATACTCTTCTTCCCATGTTGACCGCGCTCCGACATGCTCAGCATGAGAACGGGATCGCTCACCCCGTTCACGCTGACGGCGCACGCGTATCGCTCAGGTGTGAGCGTCGCACCAGCCAACGCAGCGTACCCACCGTACGAGCCGCCCATGATGCACACGCGTGCAGGATCCACAAAACTGCCCTTGACGAGCGCGAGCGCACCGTCTTCAACGTCCGTTTGAATGACGCCGTCGCCCCACTTGCGGCGTCCTGCATCGAACCACTCGTAGCCATAGCCCGTGGAGCCGCGGAAATTCGCTTGCAGCACCGCGTATCCACGCGAGGCAAGAAAGCTCGCCCACCAATCGAATGTGAAATCGTCTCGAGCATGGGGCCCACCATGCACTAGCAGAACGAGCGGCAGATTACGGGGCTCCACGCCCGCAGGAAGCGTCAGATACGCCGGGATTCTTGTGCCGTCCCGTGCGCGATACTTGATCGCCTGCCGCACACCGAGGTGTTCTGGACTGCTGAGCGCCGGATACCGCTTGCCGGCAAGCCGAAGATGTTTGGTTGCGGGCTCGTAGATGTAATAGGCGCCTGCATCATCCGCACGCTCGCCGAAGATGAGGATGCGCGCACGATCGCGCGACCAGGAACGAATGGTCGCGTATCCCCCATCGAAGTACGACTGCACGCCATCGAGCGCGGATTGGAGTTGGTCGTCGAAGAACTTCTGTTTCGGCAGGTCGTCGAGCCAGGAAAGACCGACCACACGATGCAGCCAAGGATCGTCGATCGTGCCGACATCGCTACCACCCGTACTGTGCAACGGCTCGGACGTACCCGTCTTCGGATCGATCGCGAGCAACGTGTCGAGCTCGCCATCCTCGTGCGGATTGACTGCCGCGATTCTGCCGTCGGGAAGCAGTCCGTGCAGGCGCAGCGGCATCCCCATATCCGATACTTGCTCCAGCAGTAAGCGATCCCGACCGTTCTCGTAAACGAATAGACGCCACTTATCGCTACGCTCGTTGATATCGACACGTGCCGCAACTTGGCCGCGCTCATCGAGCAGATAACCGCGAGTGCGAGCGTTGCCGGCCTCGAGCGGCGCCGCCTTGCCGCTGTCGAGATTGACACGATAGAGCGTGAGGTGCGGCACCGAGTTCAAGACGGCCAATCCGCCCCATGCGACCATGCGCCCAAATCCGGCATCTCCTTCGATAGGCACTTGCAGATTGCTGAGCGAGATGTTCGGACGATGCTCCGCCTCGTTCATCAACAGGACCGTCGATCCGCTCTCGAGCGCAAACATTCCCGTTCGCCAATACTCGACGCGCGGACCGCGAATCATGATGGGCCAGGATGCTGGATATCCATCAGTGGCGCGGCCGGGTGCGCTGATGTGATAGAACGCGCGCCCCTCATCTGCCCAACCCACACCACGCAACGTGTTGCGCTCCGGGGGCGCGAGCGTGTGCTCCACCGCACCGGTGTCGATATTGATGATCTGGAATGCCGTCAGCTCCTTGTCCGGCTCGGCAGGTTGGTATTCGTAGCCAATGGACAATGCGAGGCGCTTGCCGTCAGGTGACAGCGCGGCCGATCCGATGGCGGGCAGGCGCCCGTAGGCTTCCGCTGGAGGGGGCGCCGCTTGGATCTGTGCGGCGAACCAAGAGATTACAAACAATACGACCCAGGCAGTGCGCATGAAGTCCCCTCCGTCGAGTGTGAGTCCATCGCCTGAACCCCGCTTCCACTCGACCCTTCGTTCTAGCTTCTTATTCCGTCGTCAGCGCCGATTCGCATTTTGCTACGGTTGGGATCCGCTGAAAAGGAGGCCTCAGGTTCCGAGTCGAAAATCGGAGATGCTGGTCTTCGTCAGCGCGATGTTCTCGAACGTGGAGGCGTTGCCGTCGCCCAAAGGCGATTGCGAGCTCACTCCCAGCCAGATCTTTTCTGGATACTCGTTCCTGAACAACCTGATCAGCTGCCACTCGTTGCCGTCGAGCGAATAGTAGAAGCCCACAGTGGTCGCATCAGAAGAGATCTTCATATGGACGCTCTTTGCTGCGACGACGTCGTGATTGTTGTCGTCTGAGGTTCCCGTCGTGCGCACGGTGACGAGCCGTGTACGCCCGCGCTCGTCCCGCTCCATCGCCATCTTCAGCCAGAGATCCTCGCGCACCCAGATATAGAGCGTGCCCGCGTCATAGGTGCTCAAGAACGTCGGCGTTACCTTGGCCGTAAACGTGAACGGCTTTCGATTGTCGACCTCCGCCAAGAGCATCGGTGCCGTATTGTTCGAGAGCTTGCCGTTCGGATCGCGGAAGTTGTCGCGCTTCGCAGGACTGCGCAAGGTCAGCCGATCTCCGTCGATATCGACGTGCTTCTCTGCGCCATTCAGTGCACGAGTGAACGTGATACCCGGAAGTGCGGTGTGCGTCGTGACGCTTCCAAGATCCTGAGACTGAGCCTGGCCGATCATGCCTGCGAGAAACAGAGCTGTAACGAACACGCCGCGTGACATCGATATCTACTCCTTTCTTGATGCGTTATTAATGTGACTGAGCATGAACCCTTCCTCGCGCGTTTGCCTGCCTGCCGCACATGCGCGTCCGCTTCACGGCTCCTGCGCTTTGCGCAGCGCCTCGGAAACCTGACGCGCTCGATGCTCGATCTCAGACAGTCCATATTTCGGGGAGTACAGCTCCGAGCCGAACCCGAAACCATCGGCACCGACTGCGAGCCATGATGCAATCTGCGAGGCTCCGATACCACCGACTGGGAAGACGCGCACGTGCTCCGGCAATACTGCCTTGAGCGCCTTCAGATGCTGAGGCCCATAGGTGGCGGCCGGAAACAGCTTCAACCATTTGGCGCCCGTGTGGATTGCCCGGAATGCTTCCGTCGCGGTTGCAAAACCGGGCATCACCTCGAGATCGAGCTGTAAGCCACACCGAATCACTTCGGCATCGACATTGGGCGACACGATGAGTTGACCGCCCGCCTCGCGCACCAGGTGCGCTTCCCGCGTCGACATGACTGTACCGGCCCCGACCATGCAGTCAGGATTCAACGATGCGCGCAGCCTGCGGATGCTCTCGAAAGGCTCGGGCGAGTTGAGCGGCACTTCGATGATCCTAATTCCTGCTCGATAGAGCAGCTCCGACACCTCGACACATTGCTCCGGAGCAATGCCGCGCAAGATCGCAACGATGGAGATAGGAGCTTGCAGATCAGCGCGCATGATCCCTCATTGTCGCGAGCGCAAGGAGATGCGCAAGACCCGCGAGCGCAGCGGCTTCGCCATCGAAGCACCGCGCCGCTCGCCGCAACGCTGCGATGCCTTTCGCGTAAAGCTCAGCTAGCCGCGTCGAGGCAATCACCTGCACGATGCGCGCGTCATTCGGCAAAAGCAGATCGAGGGCCCCGTGAATATCGCACGCGATCAGCAGGCCGGATAGAAATGCAGGCGTCGCCTCGGCGGCAAGCTCACCCGTCATCCAGCGACTGCGAGATTGAAAAAGTCTGTGCAGGACCTGCACGTGAGGATCGCGCGCGAACTCTGCGAGTCCGCGTTCGAACGCGCGGTCGTCCCAACTGTTCGAATCGTCATTGACCAGCACGCTGTGTTGGCTAATCAGCGCAAACAGCTCACCCGCTGGGACGGTCAGGAACTCGGCTATCGCACCGTCTTCAAGCACGACCCACTTAGTGTGCGTGCCCGGGAGGCAAAGCAGATGACGACCTCGGCGCAGCTCGGGGTCGAGTCGAAGCGCACCGAGCACCTGCGTCTCCTCGCCGCGCATGAGATCGGGCGCACCCAATCGATTGCGGCACGAAATTCCGGGAACGAGGCGAATGTCGCCACCTCGCAGTTTGACGCAAGCGCTCACAAGCTGCACCGGGTCGATGGGGCTTGCAAGATAAGGTGTCTCCCGCCATCCCAATCGCGATCCAACCATGCCGCATAGAATGGCTTGCCGGGCGCCGCGTTGTTCCCTCCAATCCGCCGTCAGCTCATCGAACACGCTTGCGAATCGTCCGTGCGCTTGAACGGTTCCGGGTCCGCTCCTGCTTTCGAGTAGATTCCCCTGTCCATCACACAAGAACATGCGCAGGTTGCTCGTACCCCAATCGCCTGCAATGAAGCTCGCGACGCTCAAGCGCTCATTCCCTTTCGAACACCCAGTGCCCAAGCGTGACACTCGAAGGACCTTGATGTCTATTCGACGACGTCGCTTGTCTTGACCTCCACCTGCGCATCCGACGCCATGAGCTCGTGCAAAGGCAGGGAGAATCCGAACGTCGATCCCTGCCCCGGCGTGGAGCGCGCCCAGACATCGCCGCCATGCCTGGCAACGATGCGTTGCACGATGGCGAGACCCACACCTGTGCCGGGATACTCCGCGCCATGTAGACGCTGGAAAACCAAGAACAGCTTCCCGCTATACCGCGGATCGAAGCCCACGCCATTGTCGGAGATTTCGAAGACCACCTTGTCGTGCTCTTCGCGGCCCGTGATGAGGACACGTGGATGCGACACACGCATCGAGTACTTCACTGCGTTGTCGATGAGATTGAGCCAGACTTGCCGCATCAGAGCGAGGTCGCCTCGCGCTTCGGGCAGCGGTTCCACGATCGCTTCCACCTGCGCGTTCCCATGAACCGCGAGCACTTGCGGCAACGTTTCTCGCACGAGCGCATCCATGTTCAAGTCCTGCCGGCGCAGCGTTTCACGGCCGCAGCGGGCGAACGCCAGCAAGTCATCGATCAGCGCAGACATGCGGGCAATGTTCTCGCGGATGCGCGCGAAGTAGTGCTGAGCCTCGGCGTTCTCCTGCAGTTGGCGATGTCCCTGCAGAAGGCTCGAGAAGCCATCGATCGCTCGCAACGGACCCCTTAGGTCGTGCGAAACAGAGTACGAGAACCCTTCGAGATCCTTGTTCGCTGCCTGCAGCTCAGCCGTCTGCGACTGCAGCTTACGATTCAGCGCCCGAATGTGCCGCGTCGCCGTGCGCTGCTCTTCGACTTGCCCCTGCAGCTCCTCGTTGATCTTCGCCGTGCGATCCCGTTCGCGCCGCAACTCTTCGACCAGTGCTTCGTTCTCGAACACCAGACGGATTTGCCGTTCGAACGATGTCGTTTGCCTGCGCGCGATGACCAGCATGACGGGAATATAAAGCAACAGCGCCAACCCCAGGACGATGCGCTCCGAGCCCATCAGGATCTGATTGATCGCAAAGGGCAGCATGAATGGAATCAAGAGCGCCGCGTAGGCATACGGCACGGGCGCCTGCGATCCCATCCCCGACGCCGTTGCGCCGATGAAGAAGACGGCGACGAGGACTTCGCGAAGTGGATCGCTCGGCAGCAACAACGTGCCGCTCATCGACCACACCGCACCTGCGACCGCAGCGAGGCACAACATGATTCGACGCCACCGTCGCACGGACGCGAGATCGAGTTGCGATTCCGACAGAAAGGCGCGAACCGCCCTCCAACGGACGAACGTCACGAGCATCAGCAACGTATACCAGCTCAACGTGGCGAACGCTCCGTGCTCCTCCGCGCACAGCCACGCTAGCATCGCACCCAGGATGATGCTCCCGAACAGTGGCGATGTCGTGAACTGCGACATCAGCTTGACCTGCTCGGCCTCGACACGCGCGCGCAGCTGCTCTGCTACTTCCTGATCGCTCATGGGCTCGATCACAGTCTCCCTGAGTAGCCCGCCTCCAGCGATCATGATGCCAGCCAGGACTACCTCGGCGTCTGTGAGTATTTGTCGCGACGCCTGACGAAACGCACGTCACCCTGCGATTCGAGGTACAGCAAATCAGGACACCACGACGCGGGGCTCGACCGAGCGTGCTCGTAGACCGGCTTGAATCTACTCGAGAGGCAGCGCCGTTCGAACTCAAGTCCGACCGCGCCGTCGCGCTCGATCAGCGTGCGTCAGGTCGCAGGTTTCAAGCGATAGATCCCTGCAGAGAATCGATTGAGCAATAGATAGGGGTAGCCATCCGGTCCGACAGCCACATCTCTGATCCGCCCGTAACCCTTGAACAGCACGTGATCCTCGACGACCTTCGAATCGCGCAATCGAAGCAAGTGCAACTCTTGTCTGCCCAAGCTCGCGACGAGGAGCTGATCCCGCCACTCCGGGAATTGACTACCCCGATAGAATTCGATCTGTGAGATCGCGATCGAAGGCGTGAAATGATGAACGGGCGGCTCGATACCCTCTTTGTACGGGCTGTCGCTGACGGGTCTACCGTCGTAGTGCGTGCCGAAACTGACGAGCGGCCAACCGTAGTTGAACCCCTTGCGGATCAGATTGATTTCGTCACCCCCAGCAGGCCCGTGCTCGGCGGACCAGATCGCACCCGTGCGCGGATGGCGTGTCATCCCTTGCGGATTGCGATGACCTAGACTCCAGATGGACGGTAAAGCATCTCCGCGCCCCACGAACGGGTTGTCGCTCGGCACGCGTCCATCGTCGTGGACTCGATGAATCTTGCCGTACGGATGGGCAAGACTCTGGGCGTGCTCTGAGTGCTGCCGCTCACCCACGCTGATGAAGACATAGCCGTCTGCGAACGCGACGCGCGAACCGAAATGCGCGTAGTTCTCGCTGTAGAAGCGGGCAGGCGCGCGATAGATATCCTGTTGTTGCACCCACCGCAGCCCGTCCAGCTTGCCGCGCACGACTCGCGTCATCGCCGTGGAATTGTCGGGCCCCGGATCGGAATACGTCAGATAAATCCAGCCATTCGTCGCGTAGTCTGGATGCGGCTTCACATCCATGAGTCCTCCCTGAGCACCGTTCCAGACGCTGGGTATGCCATCGACACGAGCGATGCGATGTCCGTCCTTGAGCAGCAAGAGCTGACCGCTTTTTTGCGTAATGAGCAGCGTGCCATCCGGCAGAAACGCCATGCCCCAGAGCTCGGAAGGAACCTCCGCGACTTTTTCCAGCGCAAACCGATAACCCGCTGCCGTGAACACGGTCGGAGACGCCTCGTCGAACTTCAATGTGAGACCGTCGTGCTCTCCTGGTTGGTCGCTGAGCGCAAAGCTATCGAGGTTGAAGATCCCTCCGCCCTGCATACCGTAGAAGCACAGCTCGTGCGAACCGCTCATGGCCCTGTCGAGCCCGACACGGCGACGCTCGAATGCCTCCCAACCGCCGGTAGAGCGCGTCGCCTTCTCGGCGAGATTCTGTTGAGCTTTGCCGAAACCGTCTCCCACTAAGACCGCGAATCTGCCCGTGTCATCCGATCCTTTCGCGTACAAGAGATCGATGCTGCGAACCCCAGTCAGATCGACGTTCGGGTAACACAGAGAGCTGCCCTCACCGAAATATCCGACATAGCGAATTCCGGCCTGCTCTGCGCGCATGAACACGTAACCTGCGGAGCGCATCTCATCGAGTGCCTCTCCCTCCACCACGCGGCCTGGCCCCGTACCTGCGGCCGCGCTCGAATAAACGTAGTCAGCGAGGGCAGCGATCTGCGCTTTCGACAGTTGGGCTCCGAACGCAGGCATTCCCCGTTGCGTCTTGCCGTCGCGGATGATGGTGGCCAACTCTGCAGCGGTTCGATTTGCCGTGCGAGCACCAGCGGGAGATGCGAAGCTCGACCCGTGACAGTTGCTGCACAATCGCGTGTAGTCTGCTTGTGCAGATTGCCCCTGTACTTGGGTTGCGCAAACCGCAACTAGTGCCACGACTATCCAACGGACGACGATTCTCACCTGCATCATGTATCCCTTTCGCGAAGTACGAACGAGCGAACCGTAACGTTGCGAACGACCTCGACGCGAGAGACTTTGCGATGGACAGATCGGGTCATGAGATGAGTGGAATGCGACGTTTCGAAACGACGCTGCAAAGCAGTATGGAACATCGCTTGGCCGAGTGATCCAATTCACGAAGCGTTTCGGCTTATATGACCTGTCCGATTCTTCGCCGCGACAATATGGATCGATAGGAGCGCCTCAATGTGTTCGAGCACCGCCGTTCGCGACTTACCCGTGCGCAGAGACAGTCCACTCACCCCTGATCTTCTCGAGCGGTGTGCGCAACGCGCTCCGCGATACGACCAGGAGAACTCCTTCTTCACGGAGGACTTCGAGGAGTTGCGCGAGTGCGGCTACTTGTCGCTTGCCATCCCCAAAGAGCTGGGCGGTTGGGGGTACTCGCTTGCGCAAGTCGTGCGCGAGCAGCGCCGACTCGGCTACCACGCTCCTTCGACCGCACTTGCCGTCAACATGCATCTGTACTGGACGGGCATCGCGGCGGATCTGCTGCGCTCGGGGGATCGAACGCTGGAATGGCTCCTTCGCGAGGCCTCGCAAGGCGCCGTGTTCGCAGCGGGTCACGCGGAAGCGGGCAACGATATCCCTGTCTTGCTCTCGACCACTCGCGCCGAGCGCGTCGAGGGTGGGTATCGCTTCACCGGTCGAAAGTGCTTCGGCAGCTTGACGCCCGTGTGGACGTACTTAGGGATTCACGGCATCGACACGAGCGATCCAGCGGCTCCCAAGATCGTGCACGCGTTCATGCCTCGCGACACTGAGGGCTATCGCATCGAGGAGACGTGGGACGTGCTCGGCATGCGCGCCACTCGCAGCGATGACACGATCCTCGATGGCGTGTTCGTTCCCGATCGCTATGTCGCGCGCGTCGTGCCCGCCGGCGCTGCAGGAGTGGATCCGTTCGTCCTTGGCATCTTCGCATGGGCGCTGCTCGGATTCGGCAACATCTACTACGGTCTCGCGCGTCGCGCACTGGACGTCGCCGTCGCATTTACCAAATCCAAACGTTCTATCGGTCTCACTCGCTCGATGGCGTATCACCCCGAAGTTCAACACCGCATCGCCGAGATGGGACTTGCGATCGAATCCATCGAGCCGCTGCTGGAACGCGTCGCTGAAGATTGGTCGGGCGGCGTGAATCACGGCGCGAGTTGGCCCGCGAAGATTCTCACGGCGAAGTACCACGCGGTCGAGAATGCCTGGCGCGTGGTCGACCTCGCACTCGAGGTCAGCGGCGGCTATGGCATTTTCCGCAAGAGTGGCGTCGAGCAGATGTTCCGCGACGCGCGCCTCGGGCGCATCCACCCAGGCAATTCCATGTTCACCCACGAGCTCGTCGGCAAGACGCTGCTCGGGATCAATCCCGATGAGCTGCCGAGATGGGGGTGAAGGGGATGAAGTGGTTAGTGATCACACAAACATCGCCGGACTGATCTCCAATGCAACTTCGGAGATTCGATCGACGGGTAAACCGGCGCGACGTGCGTGCTCGCGGATTGCCTCCGCGCTGGGCGCATCGTATTCGCAGTAGATCTTACCCTCGATATCCGATACGTAGCTGCGAATCCAGCGCACCTCAGGCATGCCGTCGAGCACTTCGATGGAGCGTCGGCCGGCAGCAGTCAGCTGCTCTCGCGACATGGGAGGGACGGATCGTTCGATGATGTAACGAGGCATTGAATTCACCCACTAATGATCGTTGAGGGCAACGATTCGTTGCAGTAGATTGCGTTCGCCCGCTTCGTCTCGAAGCTCACGCCGCAGTGCGAGCGCCGCTTCGAAGCATTCGCGAGCGGGCTCGCGCGCCCCGCGCACTCGATGCACATCGCCCAGCGCCGCGAGCGCATGAGCCTCGAGCAGCTGCTCGCCCGATGCGCGATCGAGCTCGATGCTTTGCTCGAGCACCGTGCGGGCTTCCTCACACCGCCCGAGACGCGCCAACGTCACACCGAGGCTATTCAGAAGCAACCCTTCGCTTCTGCGATCGCGCAACTCATGCGCTTGCACGAGAGCGGTCTCGTAGTGAGCCATCGCCGCCTCGTAGCGACCCCGCTCCCACTCCAGGATGCCGAGCGCGTTCCGCAGCGCGAGCTCGCGGTGCTTCTCTCCCAGAGTCGCTGCAAGCGCCAACGCGGACGCGGTATGCGCCACCGCGTCTTCATGACAAAGCGACGATCTGCGTGCTACTCGCGCGATGCCCTCTAGAGCCGTGAGCTCTCCTCTCGCATCTCCGAGATCGCCACAAAGGGATCGCACGCTGCGCCATAACTCGATCGCCTTCTCGGACTGCGCGCCCCTTTCCGCGAGCGTCGCAAGGCGGCTCAGCATCTCGACCTGACCTCTGCGGTCCTCGAGGCGTGCGAACAGCGCGGCTGCCTCCTCCAACAGCGGCGCGGCCACTTCGTCCCGCTGCAATCCGAACAGGACGTCGCCTAGCGCACGCAGCGATTGCACCAGTCCGTCGGCATGGTGAGCGCGTCGACTGAGCTCGATCGACTCGCGGTATGTCTGCAGACACTCCTCCACGCGGCCCTGACATAGCAAGATGTGGGCGATACCCATGAGATGGAAGGAACGTTGAATAGGCATCAGATGAGTGCGCGCGATCTCGTTGGCACGTTCGAGATACTCACGCGCACGATCGAGCTCACCCAACTCGCGGTGTACGTTCGCGGCATTCTGGAGGCTGTACACCAGTATCGATGGATCCTGAGCGAGCTCAGGCGTTGCGAGGCCCTCCTCCACACTCGCGAGGGCGCGTTCGTAGTCGCCCATGCTCTTGAAGATCACGCCGAGATTCGCGAGGTCGCCAGCGACGGCTAGACCGTCGCCTCGTTCGCGGTCGATTGCAAGCGCGTTCTGCGTGATCTCGAGCGCCTCTTCATGCCGACCTTCATGCCAACGAAGCAGGCCCAGGCTTCGTAACGCATGCCGCTCGAGCGCAACATCGCTCAGCTCTCGGCTCATGCGCAGCGAGGTACTGAGCGCGCGATCTGCCGCATCGAACCTTCTCAGCAGAGTCATGAGGTCGCCTTGTCGCAGATAGGCAAGTGCGAGCTTGGCCGAAGCACCCCGAGGTGCGAGCAGCGCGATGAGCTCGATCACGAGCAGATGCTGGCGCTTGCGCTCACCGAGCGTCTCGCACAAGCGCTCCTGTTGCAGCAAGAGGTCTACGATCAACTCTTGGCGAGCTTCGTCATCGGCAAGATGCATCACACACGTCTGCACACGGTCCAACATGGCGAGTGCACCGGCAAACTGACTGAGCGCGCTCGCCCGATCGGCAGCGCGACGTCCGTAAAGAACAGCTCGTTCCCAACACTCCGCGCGCTCGAAGTGATACGCGAGCAGGTCCGCTCGCTCATCCGCTCGTTGCGTCGACTCGAATTCCATCGCGCGCCCTACGGCTCCATGAAGCGCTCGCCGCTGATGGCTGAGGAGGCTGTCGTAGGTCACTTCCTGCGTGAGCGCATGCTTGAACCGATAGCCGGCATCTGGCGCAACGCTCACTTGTTGAATGAGTCCTGCGGCTTTGAGCCGATCGAGCACCGCAACCGCCGAGCCATTCGCGTCCATGACCGCACTCAATAGACTCTCGGTGAACTCTCTCCCGATCACGGACGCGACCCGCAGCACTTCGAGCGCGTGTTTGTCGAGCGCATCGAGGCGGGTGCGAAGCACCGCTTGCACCGTGTCCGGGATGTGAAGCTTCTCGAGATCTTCCGCAGTGCTGCCGTTCGCTGGAACGATTCCCTGGTCGAGCAACGTGTGACAAACCTCCTCTATGAAGAAGGGATTGCCGCCACTTCGCTCGTAGAGTCGTCTCGCCAGCTCGCTCGAGATCCGCTCCACCCCGAGTACACTGAGCATGATGTCGGTAGAGGACTCGAAGTCGAGCGGCGATAGATGAAGACGTGCCGCGATGTGCGCGCCCTCCAAGTGCGCCATCCCATCGGGACGACTGGCGATCAGAATCAGCATGCGATGCGCCGAGACGATCTCGAAGAGCCGCACCAGGGTCTCGTTCGAGCCATCATCCGACCAATGCCAATCCTCGAGCAGGAACACCGTCGGCTTCACTCGCGCCAACGCGATCAGAATCGCCGCGAGCGCTTCGGAAACCGATTCACGCAAGTGATCGCCGCGCAGGTGACGGGGCAGCGCGTGCGGCTGGCTCGGGATCGAGAGCAGGTGCAAGTACAGTGCGGCGAATCGCTCGAGCGTGGGATCGATCTCACGCAAGCGCCGCACGACTTCGCTCGCGCTCTCCTCCGTGAGGTCCTTTCCCACCTGCAAAGCATCGCGCAGCAGGTCGGTGAACGGTGTATAGGGGGCCTCACCGTATGAGCGGCAGCGCGCCTGCAGAACCTGCACTCGCATTCCGCTGATCCGCTCGCGCAACTCATGGAGCAAGCGGCTCTTGCCGACGCCGGCCTCTCCGAGGAGCAACACGACCTGCCCTTCGCTCGCGCATGCCCGGGCACAGTGCGCCTCGATCATACCGAGCTCCGCAGCACGCCCCGCCAGTGGCGTGAGTCCCCTGTGCACCGCGGCCTCGATTCGCGTCTGCACGCCCGAAGCACCCACGATTCGCCACGCGACGATCGGCGGGGACTCCGCGTCGATGACCACGGGTGGCTGCTGAGACTCTTCTACTACTACGAATGGCGCGATGACACGAGCGCTCTCCTCGCTGATGAGAGTTGCGTTCGCGGGCGCGAGCGCCGCGAGCCGCGCCGCTGCCTGCATCGGTCGTCCACTGAGCGCGTATCGCTGCGGTCCCGCATTCAACCGGCGTGCAACCAGCACACCCGAGTGCAGACCGCATTGCAGCTGCACCGGCACCTCGAGCTGTGATGTCGCGTTCAGGCTGCGAATGCGGCCGACAAGATCCATCGCAGCGCGAACGGCGCGAAGATCGTCATCCTCGTGCGCGGCCGGCGCACCGAACAGCGCGACGATCTCATCCTCCAGCGTTTGATTCACGAGCCCGCCGTGCGCTCGAACGACCTCTACCGCCGCAGCTCGAATGTGTCTCAGCAGATCCTCGAGGCGATCCGGCGTGAGTCGCTCCAACAACGCGGCATAACCAGAGATCCGACACACGAGCACTGCTGCACGCCGACGCTCTACCTCGGTGTTCGCCCCTTGTGCGTTGATGCGAGCGGGGACACTCGCTTGCTGATCTTCGAGCAGGGCGGTGAGATCCCGCGACACGCTCGACATGGCCGAATAGCGGTGCTCTCGAGAAACAGACAAGGCTTTCGCAACTATCGAATCGATGCCGGACGGAACATCTGCGCGGAAATCCAGAATCGGCCTCGGTGCGGCCACTGCAGCGTCTGTACGGAACGCGCGCAGAGCCTCGCCGTCAAAGGGACGCTCGCCGGCAAGCATTTCGTAGAACAGTACACCGAGGGACCAGATGTCGGTGCGCGCATCGACACGCTCCCCGCGCGCCTGCTCCGGACTCATGTATGCCAGTGTGCCGAGCGCACCCTCGTGAGTCGCGAGCAAGGAGTCATCTACCCGTGCGATGCCGAAATCGAGAATCTTCACGCTGCCGTCGGGTAGAAGCATGATGTTCGACGGCTTGACATCACGGTGCACGATCCCGTGCTCATGTGCCTTCGCAAGCCCTGCCGCGATTTGCAACGCGATGCTCATTGCGTCCGTGAAAGACAATGTGCGCCCTCGCTCGAGACGCTGCTGCAGCGTCTCCCCTTCGTAAAGCGGCATCGAGATGAAAAGCTGCCCCTCCGCCGTTTCACCGATCTCATGGATGGTGCAGATGTTGGGATGATCCAGCCTCGCAGCTGCGCGCGCCTCGACCAGAAAGCGCTGCTTCGCCTCCGCGCGCATGCCCAGATGAGGAGGCAGGAACTTCAGCGCGACGTAGCGATTCAATCGCTCATCGCGGGCTTTGTAGATGAATCCCATTCCTCCGGCGCCAAGCTGCGCAAGGACATCGTACTGAGCGATGCGTCGTCCTTGTTGTTCCATCGCATCGATTCGCGCGCGCCACAGCGTCGGCGCGCTGAGCTGCTCCGCCAAACCGTCGAATGCGCCGGAACGCTCGTGGCTTTCAAGTAACGATTCGACCTCTCTACGCAGCGCCAGATCGTCACCGCATTCGATATCGAGCTTAGCGCTGCGCTCGGCGATGTCGCATTCTGCGACAGCCGAGAAGATGTCCTGCACTCGTTCCCATCGCGCGGAAGCCACCGCTTTCGCGCCGGAGCTCGAATTGGCTTTTCGCTCACGCATCGGTCAACTCGCGATTCAGCCACGCGCGCGCGAGCATCCAATCGCGTTTGACGGTCGCAGGTGAGATCCCGAGCGCATCGGCCGTCTCCTCGATACTCATGCCGCCGTAAAAGCGACACTCGACGATCCGCGCGTGGCGTTCGTTGAGCTGCATTAACCGCTGCAACGCTTCATCGAGCTCGATGAACTCGCTGGCGCGCTCCTGCACGACAGCGAGCGCATCGTCATCGAGAGATTCAGCGGCACGCCCTGAGCCGCGCTTCTGCGCGCGACGAGCAACGGCATAGTCGATGAGGACGCGGCGCATGGCCTGCGCGGCGAGCGCTAGGAAGTGCGAACGGTTCTGCCACTTGATGCGATCGAGCTTTGCGAGCTCGACCCATGCTTCGTTCACGAGCGCGGTCGTGCACAGCGTGTGGCCGGCGCGCTCCGCGCGCAGCTTGGCTCCCGCGATCCTGCGCAACTCGTCGTACACCAACGTGTAGAGATCTTCCATGCGCGTGGATCCTACGCCTGCCACTCATGGCGCTCAATTGTCTCGATAGACATCCGGGCAGCGACCGATGAGCACTCAACGATGAGTCGAAACAGAGATGAGCCGAACCAGAGCCGCTTTCGGCTTTACCGAACGAGGACGGCTGGTGCGAGTGATACGCCCCTAGCCATTCAGGCGATCGTCCGAAGCGACGCTTCGCACCATCGAATCCTTAGTACTTTGGAGGTCACATGAAAATGCACCGATTGTTCGGCGCGAACTTGCGCACACTCGTGGGTCTCGCCACCGTAATGAGCTCGGCATCGACGATGAACGCCCACGCCGAAACAGACTACCGCGGATTAGGCGCCGCGATGAAAGATCATCACGCGCCTCACCAGACCGACAAGCAAACGAACAGCGCGTTCGTCGAGGTCGTGCGCGATTCGACCCGACGGTATCGCGACGTTGCTCAGGCGATCGCCGACGGCTATCAACTGCAGTTCGGCTGCGTCACTGGATCCCATGAGGGCGCGATGGGATTGCATTACGTGAACGGCGATCTCGTGGGAGATCCCGCCCTCGATCCGGCGCGCCCCGAGCTCCTCGTTTATGAACCGCTGCCGGGTGGGAAGGTACGTCTCTTAGCCGTGGATTACCTGGTGTTCAAAGACGCGTGGGACGCGGCCCATACCGACACACCGAAGCTGATGGGCCAACTCTTCCACTTGTTCGAAGCGCCGAATCGCTACGGGTTACCGCCCTTCTACACACTTCACGTGTGGGCATGGAAAAGCAATCCGAGCGGCACGTTTGCGAACTGGAATCCTAATGTGTCGTGCGATGCGTACGACGAGGCAAGCATGTAGCCGCGATGAGCAGCATGATGATGGACCCGCAGGTCATTCCGCGGCGCCACCGACTCTCGCGACGAGTCGGCGAAACTGGGTGTCCTCTCGATGAGCGGAGAGCTGCGGGTCCACGCGCAGAAATACGAGCGAATGCGAGCGCTGATCGTAAGCCTTCTGCAACCAATCGTTCGCCTGTTGCCGATCGCCCAAAGCAAGCCACGCTTTACCGATCTCGTACGCTGGGACATAGCCTTCCGATCGCATGAGCTCATGGATGGTGCGTTCCGCAGCATCCCGATCGCCGCGGAGCACCTGCACGCGCGCGAGCGATGCGAGGCTGATCCTGTTGTCGTTGGATCGTGCCAGGGCTTGCTGAAGCATCCGCTCGGCCTCGTCATAGCGGCCAAGCGCTTCGAGGGCCCATCCGCTCCATAGATAAGCCAGCTCGAAATCGGAATCGAGCGCAAGTGTGAGCCGAAACTGCTCGAGCGCCTGCTCGTGATGCCCTGCGTAGTAGTGCACCCACCCAAGCGCGGCGCTCGCGATCAGGGACAGCGGCTCGATCTGCTGCGCGCGACGCATCTCACGTTCGGCTTCCTCGAAACGTCCAGCTGCAGTCAACAGATTTCCATACCACTGGTGTGCTTTCGAATCGTTCGGATCGAGCGCGATGGACTTGAGAAATCGAGCTTCCGCGTCGGCGAAGTTCCAATCGAGGTACAACGCCGCGTAGCCGAGCGTCGCTTCGGCGGAAGCGCAGCTCGGATCGATCTCCAGTGCACGACGTGCCGCTTCTTTAGCTTTGGGAAAAGCATCCTGCGGAGGGAGATAGTCGTAGAAGCCCAAGACCGCGTACGCATCCGCCAGCCCTGCCCATGCACGCGCATAGCCGGGCGAGCGTTCGGTCGCTCGTTTGAAGTGCTCGGCCGCCGCGTGCAATCCGTCGTGAGTCCGGCGATGCCAGAAGAAGCGGCCTTTTAGATAGGAGTCATACGCGAGCGAGTCGATCGATGCCTCATCCGCTACGCCGTTCCGAGCGGGCTCGAGCACTCGGGCCGCCAGCGTGCTTGCAATCGACAGCGCGATCTCTTGCTGTACTTGTAGGATATCGTCCATGCGCCGATCGTAGACCTCGGACCAAAGCTGCAGGCCATCTCGCGCATTGATCAAGCGCACGTTGATGCGCAATCGGTCCTCGCTTCGGCGTACGCTGCCTTCGACGAGCGAGTCGGCCCCGAGCATCTGACCGATCTCCTGAGCTCCAAGCTCCTTGCCTTTGGTCGCGAACGCGGATGTTCGTGAAACGACGCGAAGCCTTGTGGATCGCGACAGCCGATCCATGATCTCTTCGGTCAAACCATCGCTGAAATATTCCTCGTCAGGCTTGCCGCTCGCATTGATGAACGGCAGCACCGCCACCGTGCCGCCGGCGATTGCTGCCGGATTTTCCGGTGCGTTCGACTCGTGCGGCATGATCAAGATGGCACTGACTGTAACCGCGCATACGATGAGCATAGAGGCAATCGCCTTCACTCCCCATCGACGCTGCGGACGCACAGGTTCCTGAGGTTCGTGCATCGTCTGGTCGGCCTCGCCCTGCTGCGCTTCGGCAACCGTGCCCAAGAATCGATAACCGCGCTTCGGGACCGTCTCGATGAAGCGGGGGTGATGTGCGGAATCGGTTAGGGCAAGGCGCAGCTTTCGCACCGCGGTATTGAGATTGTCGTCGAGGATGCCCGACTGATCGTGAGGCCAGAGTCGGGCAAAAAACGTCTCGCGAGTCACGAGCTCGTTGGGGCGCTCGAGCAGCATCCCAAGCACTCGCAGCGGCATCTCTTGCAGGTGAACGCGTCGACCAGCGCGCCGCAACTCGGGCACGGCCGCATCAAACTCGAAGACACTGAACCGCAGCACGCCCACGTCAGCGGCTCCCCGCGATGAAGGCTGAGGAGTCTAGCACCGGAGCCACAATCCAGTATTCAGGTCGCCTCGTATCCTGCTGATCCGACTGAGCATTTCTGTTCATTGAAAGATCATCGTGCGTTCATGGCGATCGCGCTTCCAAGCTGCTCCCGTTCGCTCCTTCGTTGATCAGTCAAACCCCAGAAGGAGGACCACACGTGAGCGATCTGAACCCGCAACCAACGTTTGTCATCGAGCGCGACCTGCCCGGTGCCGGCAAGTTATCACCTCAGGATCTGGCGGCGATTGCCCGAAAGTCCTGTGCGGTGCTCGACCAGCTTGGACCCTCGATCCAGTGGATTCACAGTTATGTCACCGCCAATCGAATCTACTGCATCTATTCGAGCGATGACCCTGCCCTGATCCATCGCCATGCCGAGCTCGGCGGCTTCCCCTGCACCTCCATCTCGCGCGTGGAATCGGTCATCGATCCTTCCACGGCCAGCGAATAGCGCACTCGCACAGACGATCCATGTTTCAACGACTCTCAGGAGAGCACCATGACTACTTCGATCAAGTCCTCACTTTTCCACGCACTCATTGCGGCGCCGCTCATGTTCTCGGCTAGCAGCTGGGGCGACGATCACGGTCGGTCGAGCGGTCGAGATCGACACCACGCTGGGCCAGTCAAGAGCTCGCCGCTCGTCGCCAAAGTTCGCGCCGCGACCAAGCGGTACCTCGATTTCAACGCCGCGGTCGCGGATGGCTGGGTGCAAGGCACGCCCTGCGTCAGCGGTCCGAACGAAGGCGCGATGGGCGTTCATTTCGTGCGACCCGAACGTATCGGCGACGGCGAGCTCGATGCGAACGAACCCGAGGCCTTGATCTATGAGCCGCTCCCAGGGGGGCGCGTGCGCTTAGTTGGAATCGAGTTCATCGTACTTGCGGCAGATTGGGACACGCGCAATCCAGACACCCCGCCGACGCTCGAGGGTCATTTGTTGAACCTCGTGCCAGCACCGAACCGCTACCGACTGCCTTCGTTCTACGAGCTTCACGTATGGGCATGGGAAGGCAACCCAAACGGCACGTTCGCGGATTGGAATACAGGCGTGTCCTGCGATATGCAGGCAAGCGATTGATCTTCGGTGAGAGCTCACGGATGGCACGCTCGAAGTGCGCTCGCGCTCGTGTGTGCGATCAGGCGCCTTGCGCGATCCAATACTCGGCGTGCGAGCGTGGGTTCGACCCTACTGGACCAGATCCCGCGATCTGGTCCAGTGGCTGTGCAGCGCGTTACCTCCTGGGCTTCATATAGTTCTCATAGACATAGTTCGCTACCTTCACGCAGCTCTCTTGGCTCGAGACACTTTCGAAGGTGAAGTGAATGCCACCATAGATGCGGCTCAGCGCTTCGGCTTCTGCAACTGCCCAGAAGGAGGGGTACTCGATCGAGACATCCTCATTTCCCATGGCGCCGACCCAGTGCGCAGTGACCGGAATGTCGGTCGCATCGAAGTTGAGCTCGAGGGCTCGCGCGGCGCTGGCTCCCAGACAGGCCATGTTCCCTGAGTGCGAGGGATACGGAGGTGTGACGAGGAGCGGCATCCAGGTCGGGTCCGCAGTCGTTGCCGAATTGAGGTCTTCATCAGCGCGCTGAATCGCCGTTACCGGCCGCCACAATCCATAGACGAACTTGCTGGTGTGAGACGTTTGCACTCCGTCGTTGATGGAGACGTTCAACTGAGCAAGCAGGCGCGCCGTCTCGACCATAGAGTACTGCCGGTCGCGCGCCACATCGCGAGCGATGTTGTTCCAAATCGCAAAAGCTGTGGTCGAGTACCCGATGCCTGCGAACAAGTGCGCGAGCTGCGTTTGCTCGTCTGTGCGCACGGTACTCGTCACTGATCCGATCTCCTTCACCTCATTGAACGCCTCTGCGTACTCCTCACTCGTCAGAATGGGGGGCCGTACCGGTAGGTACTGTGTGCTCGTGAGCAAAGCGAATGGCTCGACATCCGGGAAATGCGTGAAAGTCGCCGCCGCGAAAGCAGGCGGTGTGGGCTGCCACAAGCCAGGCAGCGGCGGCGGTAAGTACGGCGGAGGTTCGGCATCCCAACCGTCGCTTTCGCGCCATTCCAGTATTCGGCGCGCGACTTGCCGCCCGACTCGCACGCCTTGCCTGGCGCGACCGGGCTCGATCGATGCCAGCGTCTCCTCCAGCGCATCGTCGTAAGTGGGCGTTGACGCCGGAAACAGCACCACGAGCACGTCGTGCGCGGCCTGAGCGGCCGCTGCCTCGCTCGATGCGCCACGCGATGCGGCGATCTTCACGCGGTAGCGCGTGTAGTCCTGCTCGATCGAGTTCACTGCATCGAACATCGCGACGTGCAGCATCGAATAAGCCCGAGTCGACAGGAACGGCGGAGTGGCTCCGATGGTGCCTTGAAGGAGCTGATTCCATTCATCAACGACGCTTGAGTCCTCGGCGCTATCGCTCGCGATCGCGTGTTCGAGCGGTACGAGTAGCGCGGCAGCGGCCGCGCTAATCGGTGCGAACAATGATTTGCTCATGGAATTCCCCCCTCGACGATGAAGGAGGACGAAGCGTGGGCGTCACTATTTATCTAAGCAATCCGCACTCACCGTTCTGACGTTCTGCAGTGCATCTGCTGCATGCGCGCTCCCAACCATTCGTCGCTTTGCGGCGCTCTTCGTTGCGGCACCGTTCCGAACGATCGATCCCTCATGACAGAAAAACTCGAAGGATTCGTGCTCTGCACATCATTGCCGCAACTGCGCTCACGCACATCGGTCTTTCTTGGTCTCATTGCATGAGATCACGTTGCATGAGCTCATGTTGCAGATGTCACGTCACTTTGAGCTTCACCCCTCGAGATTCGCCTCGATATCTGCGCGCAGTTGATCACGCTCATTCGCCGACAAGCCACCGTCGTCGCGAACGCGCTTGAAGGCGCGCGCCATGCGCTTGCGGATCTCAGGTTCAATCGAGCCGGAAAGGTGAGCATCCGCGATCGCATCGACCACGAGCGCTTCTCGGCGTGCATGATTGCGCTCTGCGATGAGCCGGTGATGCAGCAGCGCGCGTCCGAGCATCACCCAAGGAAAGTTTGGCGTCGTGATCGGTCCGACTTGCAGCCGCATGCCGCCCATCGGTGCGCCGAGCACTTGAACCTTCGCGAGTCGATTTGCACCGAACACCGCGCCGACTCCTCCAAGCAGTGCGCCTAGCCCGGCACCGAGCAAGAGGGACGCACCACCGGCTGCGACATCGATCACTCCGCCTGCGACGGCCCCGGTGGCCGCACCTGTCATCGCAAGCTGCTTCGTGGACAGACCGAACACCTGGAAGCTGCGCTCGGAGAACAAGTCTTCGGCCAGCACATTGATCGTCTGCTCCTGCGTTTCCAGCGCGCCGTGGTGATACAGATCCTGCACCACACGCCGCGCGATCTGTTCACGCTGTCGCACGCGGCTCATCAATCGTGCACTCAACGTCTCGACGAGCTCTGCCTGATTGGCATCCTCGGGAGCCGGCGCGTGTTCGCGCCATGAAAGCACATCGATGAGCAGGTCGGCGATCTCCGAGGCCGCGCGCCGACGTCGCTCCTTACGATCGCTTTCCAATATGCGGACGGCATCATCGAGTGCGGCTGTGAAGCGCTCGTCTCCCTCGCCCAACTCACGAAACGCGCGCAGCAACTCGAGACGCTTCGAGAAATCGGCACGCTGCGCATCGAAGATGCGCACGATCGAGAAGTATTGGTTGAGCGCGCGGCGCCATTCTTCGACGTAGTCGCCCGGCCCAATCATATTGATCAGCGCCATGCGCGGCTGCCCCGTCCAGCGCAGAACTTCCATCTCTGGTTCGTACTCCGCGCCGTAAGGATGTGCGCCGTCGACCACATAAAGGACGCCAGCGCCCGCAAGGATCGGGTGCAGCAACTCGACCTCGTTGCGATAGCGCGCTTCGCTCGCATGCGCGGCTACGAACTCGCCGACGACCTGCGGTCGCGCATCAGCTCCGCGCTCATGGCGGCGCAACCACTCGAGAACCGCGCGTGGGCGTTGGAACCCAGGTGTGTCGAAGAGCTCGTAAAGCACTCGATCGTCGACGCGCATGCGAAAACTGCGCGCGATCTGCGTGGTGCCTGGATCCGGCGAGATCGCGACGGACTCGTCCTCCGCGAGCGTCGCGACGATACTGCTCTTACCCTTGTTTGGATGCCCGACGATCGCAAACGTCGGATGATCCAGCGGCGGCCCGCTTTGCGCACTCATGCGCCGCTCTCCAGATAAAGCGCAGGATCTGCGATGCGAGCGATCCACCGCGACCACGTCATTCGCTGCGACTCATCGGCCGCCGCATTCCCTGACCCGATCGGCACCAGGATGATCGAACATGACCGACCGACCGCAGCGCGTAGGCTTTCGATGAAATCCTGCAAATCGAGAAGCGGCGCTTCCCATGCACGCACGAAGAGCAGCACGGCACGCGGGCGCCCTTCTGCGATGAGACGAGCAACCGCTGCGTCATCTTCCAGGTCACGGCCGCCTCCCGCCTCGACTATTTGCATCACCTCTTTGCGCAGATTCCGTGCGCTCCAAGCGTTCACTGCCTCCGTTGCGATCGCATTCGACCAAACGATTGCGGCGGCCTGCGATGGTGTGCCAGTGGGAACACGAGTCGCCGCAATGCTCGTGGAGGCTGCGGGCGCTTCCACACCGTCGGCACCGAGCAGCACCTCGGATGCGCACATGCGGTCCAGCAAGGCTTTGACTTGAGGATCGTCCAAGAGCAAGTGCACGGTTGCGGCTCGCAGCCGCCATGCCGCGAAAATCAATAAGAATAGGCGAGGCAAGAGGCCATACGTGACGATTGCGGCGAGCAGAAACGGCCACCATCCCGTGAGCGACTCGGCTGAGATATTCGGCGGCGAAGCGGATGCGAGGCGAAAGAAGCGCGAGCTCTCAATGAGCGTGGCAGACGGCACCGCCTCCGGCCAAACCGAGGACCACGGAAACGAGAGCGCATTGGTGATACGCGTCGCCGCATCGCTGTCGACTCGCAGCGTCGTGCTCCAACCGAATGCGAGATCGGTAAATGCGATCAAGGCGGCAGCAGTCGCGAGTGCGGCGATGTTGAACGCAATCGCTCCCACCTGCGACCACATGAGCATCTGCCAGCGCGCGAAACGCGCTATCGCTGGCCCGCGCGCCGCCGGCCACACGAGCAGATCGGCGCGATCCTCCTCGAGCCGCGCGACACGCTTATATACGGCGGCGACGAGCGCACTCGGATTGATCGCACGTATCAGGTCCTGCAGTACCGAAATTCCAGGGATGCGGGGCACGAGCAGGACAAGCGTCAGCATCACGAGCGCGAGCTGCAACAGCACCAACACGGCGAGCACCGTGACCACGTTGACCGGCCACGTGCCGTCGTAATGGAACACTGCCGAGGCAACGCCGAGGCCGGTCGCCGCGCCCAGGATGAGCATGAGAAAACCAATGATGCGTCGGCCGCGTTCCAGACGTTCGCCGAGCGATTGCTCGTCCGACGCGAAGGTCGCCGCAACTTGCGAGCGCCACGCCCGTACTCGACGAGCCGGATCTTGCGCCGAGATCGAAGCGCCTATAGTGCGATCGCGATGCAATCGCTCCGCGTAAGATCTACCGCGGTCGGCGTCGAGATGGATCGGAATCTCCACCGCGTCGACGAACAGCGAAGTATTTCGGTCAGCGGCATCGTGCATCGTGCGATGATAACTGCCCGCGAGGACTGCCGCGACGTCGAGCCTTTACCGGTGGCGGGCGCGTCCGAGCTATTCGTCGTGGACCACGACGCTCGTGCGAACGGCCGTCTTCTTCGGGGTGATGGAACCTTCACGGTGGAGGATCGTCACGGCCGCGAGGCATGTTCCGAAGAACAGAATCAGCGAGGAGTAGTACACCCACAATAGGATGAGGACCAACGATCCGGCCGCGCCGTACGTCGATGCTGGCGCTACATGCGTTAGATAGATCGATATGAGGTACTTCCCGAGCGCGAACAAGACTGCGGTGATGAAAGCACCGCGCCAGACATCGCGCCACTGCAACTGCACGTCGGGCAGCACTTTGAAGATCATTCCGAACAGCAGGGTGCTGATGCTCAGCGAAGCGGCCAAATCGATCGCCGCGATCACGATGGGCGGCACCGGCATCCATTCGTTCGCGTATTCAATGACACCCGTGATGGCAAGGCTGATGACAAAGGAAGTCAGCAACAAGAAGCCGATGATTAGAACCATGCTCAGCGAAAGCAGTCGCACGGTAATAAATGTGACGATGCCGCTTCGCGCCGGCTTCGCTCGAACCTCCCAGAACTGATTCAACGAGCTTTGCATCTGCGCAAACACGGTCGTGGCGCCGAACAGCAATGCGCCGATACCCAGCAGCGTGGGAACGATACCGGCCTCCTCTAGTCGAGATCTGCGCACGGCCTCCTCCACTGCCGAGGCTGCTTGGGCGCCGACGAGGTCGCTGATCGCCGCCGAGATCTCGCCGCTCGCGGCCTCCTCGCCATACACGGCACCGACCACGGCGACCAGAATGATCACGAGTGGCGCAAGAGAGAACAGCGTGCAGAATCCGAGTGCGCCGGCATGCTGGAACGCGTCGCGATCCAACCATCGCTTCGCCGCATCTTTGAGGAGGTCGATGAAGGTGAGCCGTTGCATGCTTCGATGATGCCGACAGGAAGCCACGCGATCAACGTCTCAGCGTGATGAGCTCTCGGTGTATGAAGAACACTGGACCCGTCGTTCAAGGACCATTGGCGACTTCCCAGATTTGTCCAGGTGTCATTTCTACGGGTTTCGTTTTGACTGTATTTGCCGATGATGCATCGTTTGCGCACTCGCATCGAAGATCGCCATCAGCAGCTACACGAGGATTCCGCCACTCATGTCTCGAACATCTTCCGCCACACCCGTCGATTTCGCCGGCAAGATCGTCATCATCGGGTGCGGCAGCATCGGCCAAGGCATTTTGCCTCTCATCAGGCGTCACGTCACGCTCGAGGGCGAGCGAAGGCTCGTCGTTCTGTCGGCCGATGAACAAGGCCGAATGATCGCGGAGGATTGCGGAGCTCACTTCGAGCATGCACATCTCACACCCGGCAATCATCGACGTGTTCTAAGTCGGCACGTCAAGGCCGGCGATTTGATCTTGAATCTTTCGGTCGACGTGTCGAGCCTGGATCTGGTCCGCTTCTGCGCGGACGAAGGCGCTCTGTATGTCGACACCTCGATCGAACCTTGGCCTGGGGTCTACGACAATCCAATGCTGGACATGCGTTCGCGCACGAACTTCGTGATCCGAGAGAAAGCATTGCAGCTCGCGAAAGAGCTCGGCCGCGAGGCTCCAACCGCCGTCGTCGATCATGGCGCAAATCCTGGTCTCGTCTCGCATTTCGTCAAACGTGCGCTGTTGAATCTAGATCGCATCCTGCGATCCGGGCACGTACGTCCGAGCTCGCGCGAAGAGTGGGCCACGCTCGCCCGCGATCTCGAGGTGTCGGTCATTCAGATCGCTGAGCGCGATACTCAGGTGAGCGATCACGCGAAGCGGCCGGGAGAATTCGTCAATACCTGGTCGATCGACGGGTTCGTGGACGAGCTGATGCAACCAGCGGAGCTTTCGATCGGCGTGCATGAGCTGAACCTTCCGCAGCGAGCGCGACAGCATCGCCGAGGCTCCGGCACTCTCTATCTGCCTCGTCCCGGCGGCGGAACGTTCGCGCGCAGTTGGACTCCATCCGTGGGCGGCTATCAAGGCATGCTCGTGACGCATGACGAGGTGTTTTCGATCGCGGACTACTTGTCGCTGCGAGAAGGCCAACGCTTCTCGTACCGCCCGACCGTCATGTTCGTCTATCACCCGTGCGATGACGCCATGCTCTCCGCGCTCGAGCTCGAAGGAAGGGGCTGGAAGATGCAGCCATCGAGCAGGCGCTTGAGCCACGACATCGCCGGCGGTATGGATGAGCTCGGCGTTCTACTCGCCGGTCATGCGCGAAATGCCTATTGGTTTGGCTCGCAGCTATCGATCGAAGAAGCGCGCCGTCACCTCGAGTTAGCCAATGCGACGACCTTGCAAGTCGTCGCCGGTGCGCTCGCGGCAACGGTCTGGGCAATTCGTCATCCTCGCAGCGGCCTCGTCGAACCCGATGACATGGACCACGAAGAGTGTCTCGCGATTGCGGAGCCCTATCTGGGCAAGCTGACGGGTCAGTTTACAGACTGGACGCCACTTCAAGGGCGCGGAGAGCTCTTTCCGGAGAAGCTCGATGTGGACAGCCCGTGGCAGTTGCAGAACATCCGAGGTCGCCAGTGGATCGCGTAGCGCTCGGGATCGGTACGGCTACACATATATATAGGTGACGTCACTATCGCAGACAAGCCCGTCAGGTCCCCACTTTCGGCGAGGATCGCCCATCGGGACTTCCAGAAAACCGAGTGCTCTCTTTGAGCACGGCATCGAGCTCTGCCGGCACGATCGGTTTGGATAAGTAAGCGTCCATACCCGCCGCGAGACACTCCAAGCGATCGCTGTTCATCGCGTGAGCTGTCAGTGCCACGATGCGAGTTCGCGACCGATGCTCCGCTGCCTCTATCGCACGGATACGCCGAGTCGCTTCCAAGCCGTCGAGCTCGGGCATCTGCACGTCCATGAGCACGAGATCGAACCGTCGTTCGCGCACCGCTTGGAATGCTTCAAGACCGTTGCCAACAACTGCGACCTTGTGACCGCGCTTGCCGAGCAAGCGTGTCATGACGAGCTGGTTCACGGAGTTGTCCTCGGCGAGCAGAATATCGAGTGCACCACCGCTGGAAGATGCGGACACCGCCTGCGGTCGCTCGTCGTTGCGGCGCTGCGGCCATGCACCCAGCGCCTGAAGAATCGTACTGCGAAGCTGAGCGACCCTGACGGGTTTGGTCAAGCAATACTCGATTCCCCGAGCCGCGCAGCGCGCGACCTGCTCGCGTTGTCGATCGGTTCTGAGCAGCGCGATCAACGTGTGCGGGCTCCCGGCGTTTGCGCGAAGCTGCTCGAACGCGGAGGCGCCGTTCAAGTCAGGCAGGTTCGCATCGACGAGCGCAACATGATATGCACTTGCTCCTTGGTCACCGGCACTGTCGAGCATAGACAGTGCTTCGGCAACGCTCGCCGCCGCGTCTGCGCGGGCGCCGCCTTCGCGCAGATCTTTGACGAGCCGTTCGCGGTTTCGAGCATGCGGATCGATCACGAGGACATGAACGCCTTCGAGCGTATGTGTATCGGCGTTTGCAGCGCAGACGCGCGCACCGATGCCGAACTTCGCGCTGAAGTGGAATGCGCTACCCTTCCCCGGCTCGCTGTCCAACCACATTCTTCCATCCATCATCTCGACGAGCTTGCGAGAAATCGTGAGGCCAAGCCCAGTACCGCCGAAACGTCGAGTGGTCGAGGCGTCGGCCTGAGCGAATGACTCGAATATCGAAGCCTGTCGTTCCTTCGCAATACCGATTCCGGTGTCGGACACCGTGATCTGCAGCTCTGCCTGCTGCTCGCACAGCGCGGCTAACGTGACGTTGACAGCGACTTCACCCGTGCTCGTGAACTTGATGGCATTGCCCGTGAGGTTCAGCACGATCTGCCGCAAACGATTCGGGTCGCCGCGCAGCATGAGCGGTACCTGCGATTCGACATCGCAGATCAGCTCCAAACCCTTCTCGTGCGCTCTGAGCGCGAGCATGCGCATGATTTGATCGAAGAGCTTGCGCACGTCGAACTCCGTGCACTCGAGATCCAGCTTGCCTGCCTCGATTTTTGAGAAATCGAGGATGTCGTTGATGATCGTAAGTAACCCGTCGGCCGACAGCTTCGCCGTCTCGAGGTACTCGCGCTGCTCTTTGTCGAGATTGGTTTCCAGGCACAAGGACGTCGTTCCGATCACGCCGTTGAGCGGCGTTCGAATCTCGTGGCTCATATTCGCGAGGAACTCGCTCTTTGCGCGGCTCGCAGCCTCCGCAGCTTCGCGTGCGCGTTGCAGCTCGATCGTTTGGACATGCACGCGCCGGCGCAGAACCGCGACCCACAGCATGCTCAACAGGATCGAAGCTACGAAGAACAACAAGATCGGCCACGCGTGCCGCAGATTCCACCAAGGCGGCGCACTCAGCACGCGAAGGTCGCTCGCATCGCGCATCAGGATGCGGAAGCTCGACGGAACGAGCAGCGCGTCGACGAAGTAGCTGATCTCGCGGCTGACGATCGCGATGCCAGATACTCTCACCATACTGCCCTCGCGCACATCGGTGAGCAAATCGCGTTCGTCGAGCTGCGCATGAAAGGCGATCGTGCCAGCCTGCAACGTGATCGTCTGCTGAGTGCCCGCACGGGCAACGTTCAATACACGGCCGTCGAGCACGACGAGCCGATTGTCCATATCGGCGGATAGGATCTGATCTGCCGAGATCTGCTGAGGCGCAAGAGGTGCCTGTTCGCCAGTCGCGTCTACGACTGCATCCGCCAACGACGGCCCCTCCTCCGTGGTTGTGGGATAACCGATGATATCGACGACATCTCCGAGTTGAGCGTTCGACGCGCGCGCTTGCACGCGGATCGCACCGCTCTCGTCCTCGACATAGAGCGCCTGCGCAGTTCGCGCGGTGACCACGCCACGCACGCGTACGCGAGGACTGCGCGCCTCTTCGCCGGAGAATTGCATCACTTTGCCGATCGGGCGTGGACGGATGTCAACAGAGCCGGCAGTCGGCATCTGGATGACCTCCAACTCGTCGATGGAGGGCATCAGCAGTTGATAGCCACGCAGCTCCTGCTTTCTTGTGAAGATGCTTGCGAGCACGCCTCTGATACGAACGCGGGCATCCACGAGTCCCGCAAGCGCCGCTCGATCGGAGATGCGCGCCACTCTCACCGTCGTCAGACCGAGCTCGGATGCAACATCGAACACCAGATCGTTGTGGAATTCCGGTCGGATGCGCCGGATGCGGCCGGTGAGCTCCATCCACGTGCAATCGTATACACCCGTCGGCGCGAGCTCCGTATCGAGCGGAAGCGGCTTGGGCCAATCCGTCTCGCCGAGGACCGTCACTTGCGCTTGAGCGATGATCGGCGCGAAACCGCCGCTGCGCGTCAGTCCGACGACACGCACGCGCTGCCGACCGCGCAGGTGCGAAATGGGACGCCCGCCGTAGTCGACATACATACCGCTGTCGCCATCCTGCACGAAGAAACCATCGGCGAAGTCCTGTTTGAACGTGATGGTCGCGACGATGTCGACTGGGAATCCCTGATCTGCTTGCGCGTTGCGCAGCTTACGAATGTCCGCAATGCTGGTGATGGTCGCATGGTTTGCCGTATCTTCTCCTGTTGCGAGCGATGCGGTGCTCCGCTCGAGCGTCGCGCGGTGCAGCTTGATGACCCCGATACCGCGCACCGGCCAGCCCGTCGCGCGCACGATCTCCCCCTTCGAGAGCTCTTGCGGTTGATGAGTTTGAAGGATGATCGATACGCCGCCGCTTTCAACCAAGACCGTATGCTCGCTCTCTCGAGCGACCATTCGTGCGAGCACGCTTACCCGTCGCCCGCTCGCGACCCACGCCGGATCCGTGACCAAGGCGCGCACCGAGGCCGCTTCCGGTACTACGTGAGGGGCGGCTTCGATCACCTCGATCGCCGCCGCATCGGTCACCCAGAGATGGGGTGTGTACGACGAGCCTGATGGCTCCGCCTCGTATGCCAGCACGCCGCGCACTCGAACCTTGGCATCGAGCAGGGAGCGGGTTGGCAACGATCGTCCGTGCGGGATCTTGACGATCACTGGACGATTCGCACTCAGCTCGAGCATCGTGTCCGAGCCGGAGACTTCTACGAATCGAACTATGCCGCTCGTTTGCACGAGATGATGTTCGAAGAGAGATGTGAGATCGCGGAGGGCGACCTCTTCGGCGTGCGGCAGCTCTGCGCGCCCCAGGACGCTTACTGACATGTCATCGAGCGTGATGTCGTTCGAGGCGCGAACGATACGCCCGGATCTCAAGACCGCGCCGCGCACGAGCACGCGATCGCCGACGCGAACATCAGGTGTCACCGGGAGTGGCAAGGCGAGTGCGCCAGTACCGTCTTGTAGATAGAACCTATTCGCCTTCGCATCGGCGAACGTTACGACGCCTTCGATTGTCGCCGAGCTCCCGTTCGTGAGCTCAGTCATAGCGTTGATCGGAATCGAGTCGTTGCTGGATGAGGACTCTCCCGCCGAACCGGTCCACCACCAGGCAGCCAAACACAACACGACGCCGCAGGCGATGAAGATCAACGGAACATGCCAGTTCCGAACCGCGCGCGTACGTGGAGGAAGTTCTTCGACGGTGCTCACGAACCAGGCTGCCGAGTTCTCGTTTGAACCTGCGTAGGGAAGCATCGGCCCAAGCGAGGTCTATCTTGAGCTTATGTCCACGCGAAGCCGGCCAGATGTGAGTCAGCGCACGTTTGCTCACCAATGAAGGATGCCCACACCCGCGATGGGAGATACGTACCAAGTCATTGAGCAGGCGCACGATTGGAACTGCGGGCTTTCCCGGGCCAGCACCTGCGGCAGACAGTGAGCACACTGCCTTCATGGATTCGCCCCTTGATGCAGTCGTGTTCGGTGTATGCGGTCAATGGTTAGAGACGTGGCCCTCGGGCTCCTATCGGCATGCCGATCGACTCCCTGCAAGTTCTACACGCGACGTTGCACCACGGACAGCAGCGTGACAGCACTGTGACATCCGAACGATGCGCCTGCCTCGCGCGAGGGAACGAACCTCGCGTGTCAGACGTATCGCAGAGCACGTGCGATACTGAACTACGAAGGGGAGCCGCCATGTCATTGGCGAGACACGCGACGGGCATTCTTTTGTCTATGACGTTGCTCGTCGCCGGGTGCGATAGTGGGAGCAATCGCAGTGCAGACACTCCTCCGCCGGCGCCGGCGCAGCCAGGACCGCCAACGACACCGCCACCGACTACGGAACCGCCGACCACTCCGCCACCGACCACTGAACCGCCAGGTACTCCGCCGCCGACGACACCCCCGCCACCGGTGCAGATCAGCGGTCTAGACGCACGGCCCAGCAACGCGACTTGCCTCGCGCCGGAGCGTGCTACTGGCAGCGTCACGATCGGTACGCAGCCGGCGTTTCGAAACCTCACCTTTAGAGATCCTGCGACACGCACTTCGTATAACCCTATAACGATGGTGCAGGCGCCGAGAGATTCGACGCGATGGTTCGTGGGCGGCAAAGGCGGAATCGTGTTCGTATTCGACAATAGAGAAGATGTCGCCTCCGCTTCGACTTTCCTCGATATCCGCTCCCGGGTCGAGTCCTCGTGTGCCGAATGCGGCTTTCTCGGTATCGCTTTCCACCCTGACTTTCCTGCAACCCCGCGTGTGTATGTGACCTACACCTCGCTCGAGTACTCGGGTAGTGGGCCGGACACGCACCTTTCGGAATTCACCTCGCGAGACGGCGGGCGCACGCTGGATCCGAGCTCCGAACGCGTTGTCATCACGATCCATAAGAACGGGACTCACCACCACGGCGGCCACATCGCTTTCGGTCGCGACGGTTATCTGTATTTCGCCACCGGCGACGGCCAGGGGACTCGGGTCGACTCCGCCCAGCGCTTGACTAGCATTCGCGGCAAGATGCTGCGCATCGATATCCGGCGCACCACAGGCAACGCTCTGTACGCCATCCCACCTGATAATCCGTTTTCCGGCAGCACTACCTTGTGCAACGTGGATGGCACCGGTCCACAGACGTGTCCCGAGATCTATGCCTTGGGCCTGCGAAACCCGTGGCGCTGGAGCTTCGACCGGCAGACCGGCGACATTTGGCTCGGAGACGTTGGCGACTCGAGTCGCGAGGAAGTGAATCGCATCGTCCGCGGGGGCAACTACGGCTGGCGCTGCTTCGAGGGCACGCTACCCGCTTCGTCGAGCGCCGGTGTCTGCGATCCGCCGGAGAATCCGCTGCCGCCCATCGCCGAGTACGAGCGCGATCTCGGAAGAGCAGTGACAGGCGGCTACGTCTATCGCGGAACAGCCATTCCGGCACTCATCGGTCGCTATGTGTTCGCCGACTTCGTATCTGGACGCATCTGGGACATACCGAACGACACACGACCTACGATGCTGATGACTGGCGGGCTCGAGACAGGATTGAACATCTCATCGTTCGCAGAAGGACACGACGGCGAGCTCTTCATCACGCACTTGTACGGCGGCATTCACCGCATCGTCGCAGCGGCTGGCGGTAGCGTCGAGGGGGGTGTCGCCACGCAACTCTCCGCGACTGGCTGCGTAGACCCCTCCAATCCGGCTCAGCCCGCGGGCGGGCTCATTCCGTACGCGCCAACCGCGGAGTTCTGGTCCGATGGGGCTGCGAAGGAGCGCTGGATCGGACTACCGAACGGACAGACGATCACTGTCGGTGCCAACGGCGATTGGGATTTCCCGAATGGCACCGTGTTGATGAAGAACTTCCGGCTTGCGGAACGTTTGATCGAAACACGCTTGTTCATGCGTCATCCGGATGGCATCTGGGCGGGCTACACCTACGAATGGAATGCACAGGGGACCGACGCCACGCTGGTACGGGGTGGAAAACAGGTGCCCATCGGCGCTCAGACATGGATCTATCCGAGCGAAGCGCAGTGTCTGCAGTGCCACACCCAGGCAGCGGGACACTCGCTCGGCCTGGAGACACGACAGTTGGCTTCCACCATTCGATACCCGCAGACGGGGCGCGATGGGCACCAACTGCTCACGCTGAGTGAAATCGGAGCGCTATCTGCTCCTATCGAAGACCCGACGAGCCAAACGCCATATCCGAAGCCGACAGGAACCGAAGGTTCGCTCAATGAGCGTGCGCGCACCTATCTGCACACCAACTGCTCGCAGTGCCATCGGCCCGACGGGCCGACACCATCGGATATGGATCTGCGCTACGACACCGCACTTGCCAGTACGAGCGCGTGCAATGCCGCGCCCGGGCTCGGCGATCTTGGAATCGCCGACGCACGCATCATCGCGCCCGGCGCGCCAGATCGCTCCGTGCTAGCAGCGCGCATGAATTTGCGCAACAGCGAGAATGCTATGCCGCCGGTCGGCACCACGCGGGTCGACGCTGACGGTGTCGCACTGATTCGTGAGTGGATTACATCGCTCCAGGGGTGCGAGTGACACGCGAGCGCGTACTACGAACGCACCGAGCGAAGGGGAAGTGATCGTCTATGACGCTCGCCGGAGTTCGCGTTCATCGTAGATGGCTACTTGCGGCGCTCGCGCTCGTGGGCCTCAACGCCCACAGCGATGAGGCACCGGACATGTCAGGTGCGGAGCTGTATCGAGTGTTCTGCGCAAGTTGCCATGGCAAGCAGGCGCGCGGCGACGGCCCCGTTGCATCGGTCTTGAAGTCGAAGGTTCCGGATCTTACTCGCATCGCTGCGCGCAACGGCGGGACGTTTCCAACGGAACGCGTCCGTGACACGATCGACGGACGGAATCTGCCTCGTGGGCATGGCACACGCGAGATGCCCGTGTGGGGGTGGGACTTCTATGCAATCAACAGAGCCGATCCTGCACGGCGTGCACGAGTCGACGAGATGATCGGCAAGCTGGTAGAGCACCTCGCGTCGATTCAGGAAGACTAGGAATCAAAAGGCGCATGCCTGCTCCGTTGCATTGTGCAACGCTCCAATTAACAAGCGAGCACAGCCGACGTGAGCTAACGCCCTCCTCCATCTCGTCGCTCTTCCCCGTTGCCTTCGCAACGAGTAGGCTCCTTGAGTGGCTCACTTGCCTCGCGCGAGCGCGGCAACCGCCGCACGATGGAACTGTGCGATCGGCAGGCTGGTCCAGTGCTTTCGAGGCTTCGGAGGACTTCAGATGAAAATCCCATCACCACGCAAGTATTACGCGGTCGCACTCGGTGCCGTTGCTTCCTGGGGTCTCGCTTTCTCGGCTCTGGCAGGCGGCGATTGCCAGCAGAAGATGACCTCGGTGGACGCGGAAGGAAGTAGCTCTGGACAGATCAGCGCGTCTGATCACGCAGCCCAAGCCGATAGGCGCTTCGACAGTATGGACGTCAACGGCGATGGCAAGGTCAATGCCGCCGAGATCCACGCAAGCCATGGCGCGGAGAGCGCCTTTTGGGCCAAGCAGCGCATCTCCTCGGTGGAGAAGATCAAGCAGCTCGACAGCGACGCTGACGGTGCCTTGACGCGTGCGGAGTACGCAGCGGGTTCGCAAAAGATGTTTCGAAGACTCGACATCAACAGCGACGGAGTTCTAACCGCTGCCGAGATGCAGATGCAGAACCTGACCGCTCACGATCTGGAGTGATTCACGCTTCGGCATACGCGCATCGCGCATCCCGGATCGCCAGGGCATCGTAGCAGTTGCGTCATCTCCGGTGCGGGCGTAGCGTCGTGAAACAATCACGTTCGCTCGCATCCGGAGGCATCGATGCACTTGCACACCGTAATGGGTGGCGACGGCGTGCCGCTTCATGTCGTCGACACCGCAACGCCCACGGATCGCTCGATCCTCTTTATCCACGGCTTCTCCCAATCCTGGCTCACGTGGAGTCGGCAGCTGCGTTCGCCACTCGCGAACGAGTTTCGGCTCGTTGCACTCGATCTGCGCGGGCACGGCAGATCGGGCAAACCTCGCGATGCCTACGGCGATTCGCAACTGTGGGCGGATGACATCCACGCGGTCATCACGGCTCTGAATCTCTCTGCGCCTATCCTCTGCGGGTCGTCATACGGCCCGCTCGTCATGCTCGACTACGTTCGCCACTACGGCGAGCAGCGTATCGGAGGCCTGCAGTTCGTCGGAGGGGTCACGAACCTCGGCAGCGCAAAGGCGCTTTCCGTGCTCAGCCCGGCCTTTCTCAACCTCATTCCTGGATTCTTCTCGGACAACACCGAGGACAGCGTACGCAGCCTCGAATCGCTGTTCCGCATGTGCATCGCCGAGGAACCTTCGATGGAAGACGCTTGCCTTGCGCTAGGATGGGCGCTGCTGACGCCACCCCACGTGCGCAGATCCCTATTCTCCCGCATGCTCGATAACGACGAGATATTGCGAACCTTCCGCAAGCCAGTGCTCTTGACTCACGGCTCGCTCGATGCGGTGGTCACGCCTCAAATTGTCCACCAACACCAATCTTTGATTCCCCATGCGCAGATTCATTTGATGAACGGCGCTGGACATGCAGCATTCTGGGATCACACGGAAGCGTTCAACGAGCGCTTGCGAGCGTTCGCATACGGCGATGAGCCTCTCGCAACGAGCGCTCGGTAGTGTTCATGCGGATCGTTGCTGGATGCAACGATCCGCTCTCTCTCTTTAGCGTCCTGTCTGCGGCAGCTAGCGAGGTTTCACGATTAGACCACGCTCAACCTGCCGGTTGAATCACCATGACTTTCGATGCCCTGCGCGCCCATGGCATCCGACATAGTGAGGAAGAGGTTCGTGATCGGTGTTGAATCCGCTTTGACGTAACGGCCCGGCTTGAATGCGCCTCCGCCGGCACCTGCCAGCACGATTGGCAGATTGTGATGCGTATGGTGGTTGCCGTCCGCATTGCCGGAACCGTACAGAATCATCGAGTGATGCAGCAACGATTGGCCATCGAGGTCTTTCGTCGCTTCCATCTTCCCGAGGAACCCTGCGAGCCTTTCCACGTACCACCGATCGATCTCCTTGACCTTCTCGATGATCTCGCCATTGTTCTTGTGATGCGTGAGATTGTGGTGGCCTTCCGCGATGCCGATGTCGGGGAAGCTGCGATTGCTGCCTTCGCGCGCAATCAGCAACGTTGCAACTCGCGTGGAGTCGGTTTGAAAGGCCAACAGCAAGAGATCGAACATGAGCGCGATGTGTTCATCGTAGCTGGACGGAATTCCAGTCGGAGCTTCTACTCCTGGATTGCGCACGGGCATGCGCTCCGAGTTCTCGATGCGCTGTTCGATCTCGCGCACGCTCGTCAGATACTGATCGAGCTTCTCTCGATCGCGTCCGTCGAGATCGCGATTCAGCCGGTTCGCATCTTCGAGCACGAAATCCAAAATCGAACGCTGCTCGCGTTGGCGCCGCTTTAAGTTTGCCACGCGCACATCTGGCGAGCCCGCGCCGAATAGGCGTTCGAATGCGAGTCGCGGATTGGGTTCCGGCGCAAGGGGCTGTGTGGCGGAGCGCCACGCCAGGTTGTACTCGTACGCGCATGCATAACCCGAGTCGCAATCGCCCGATTTGCGCACGTCGTCGCACGTGAGCTCGAGCGAGGCGAATCGAGTCAGATGGCCGATCTGATTCGCCACCGCCTGATCGATCGAGATGCCCGCCCGAACATCGGAGCCGGCCGTCTTCTTGATGCGCACGCCAGTGAGGAACGTGCCGCTCGCACGCGCATGATCGCCCGCACCATCTGAGCCTGCGTCCGCGCTGCGGTTATCCAGCCCGGCGATGACTTGGATCGATCTGCGCACCGACTCGAGCGGCTGCAAGGTCTTCGATAGCGCGAAGTCTCCGCCCGCGGCGCCTTCCGGCCACCACGCCGAAGGGATCATCCCGTTCGGTACATAGACGAATGCCATGCGCTTAGGGATGGATTTGTCTACTCGCGCGGCGAACGCATGCAGGGGATACAGCGACTCGAGCGCGGGAAGCGCGACGCAGAGCCCAAGGCCGCGCATGAAGGTTCGCCGACTCAGGCTCTCATGCCGCTCAGCCGCGAGGTTGCGATTCTGCAATGGATTCTTGCTCATGTCAGTTCGCCGCTGTGATAGTGGCTTCGGTCCGCATCTTCTGAAACGGGGCCGACTCGATGATCCCCGTTAACATCGCTGAGAATCGGCCCTCGTTTGCTTCGAGCCGGCGCACGATCAGATCGATCGTCTCCACGTCATAGTATTCAGTGCCGCGACCTACTGCGTAGGTCAGGAGCTTATCGGTCAGCGTTCGATAGAACTCCTGGCGGTGCTCATTCGCGAGGATGCGCTTCAGCTCGCTGACGCTACCGAAAGACTCGCCCGTGATGAGCTGCCCGCGCGCCTCGATCGCTTGCTTGCGTTCCGTATCCCGCCACATGCCCATCGCGTTGAAGTTCTCGAACGCAAGACCGATCGGATCCATGCGGTTGTGACACGACGAACAAGCCGGGTTCTCCCGATGCTTGATCAGCGATTGCCGCAGCGTAGGTTCGCCGTTTCCTTCGATCTCGTTCTCGCTTGCTTCCAGCGACGGAACGTTCGCGGGCGGCGGCGGAGGCGGCGTGCCGAGAAAATTCGCGAGCACGAACAGCCCGCGCTTGACGGGCGAGGTGCGATCCGGATTCGACGTCACGACGAGCGAGGTCGCCTGCGTGAGCAATCCGCCTCGCGGACTGCCATCAGGCAGTTCGATCCTGCGCATCTCGCTCCCGGATACGCCCTGCAATCCATAGAGCTTCGCCAGCTTCTCGTTGACGAATGTGTAGTCGCTGTCGATGAAGTCGGTCACGGGGCGGTCTTCCTTGACCACATTCATGAAGAACATCTCCGTCTCGCGACGCATTGCCCAGCGCAGCTCCCAATCGAGCTGCACCGCCGGTCTGAAGAACTTCTGACGAATCGGCGCAAGCCGCTTGATCGCTTCCGCATCCTGATTCCTGAATGCCTCGCGCAAGGCGCGCAGATCACCCTCCTCACCGTTATCGCGCGCGAGAATGGCCCCAGCGTTGCTCGCAAGCGATTCGACGTCTCGACCTTGCAGCCATTGCCCGGTGAAGTGCCGCGCCAGATTCTCGGACCGCGAGTCTGCAAGCATTCGTTGCACCTGAGCGCTCAGGTTCTTGCGCAACTCGCCTCGCGCGGCCAGACCCGTAAGCTCTGCATCCGGCATCGTCGACCACAAGAAATAAGAAAGTCGCGACGCGAGCGAGTACTCATCTACGTCCGCGTACCGAGCAGTGACCGGATGCGCCGCCGGCTCTTCGATTCGGAACAGAAACCGCGGCGATGAGAGCACGGCGGCCATCGCCTGAGCGATGCCTTCTTCGAATGTCTTGCCGGGCTGGCGATAAACACGTTCTGCCAAGGCTGCGAGGCGATCCGCCGTGTCGTCCTCGAGCGGACGACGATATGCCTTGGTCGCAAAGCTCTCCATGAGCTCGCGCGCATAGGCGCGGCGTTGTGCAAGCTTCGTGGGAACAGGCTTCGAAAATAGGCTCGCGTAACGTTCCGAAGGCACCCATTGCCTCTTGTCGAGCGGCCCGTAAACCGTGATCTTGTCGATCGCCAGGTGGATGGGGTTCTTGTTGTCCTCGCCCGATTCGGTCTTGTCCGGTCGCGCAATCGCATCGAGCGGATGCAGCTCAATCGACAGCCGGTGCTCAGCTACATCCCAGCGGTGAGTGGATTCCAAGCTGAAGGGCTTGCCGTCGTTATAGACGAACTCTTTCGCGAAGATTTCCTCCCCATCGATCTTGAGGACCGTTCTCGCACGAGGAGGATCCACATAGGAGTTACCGCTTACGCCGAGATCGAGCACCACGCGATAATCTCCGGCAGTTGCGTTCCTGACGGTGGCCTCGGCCGTTGCAGGCGTGGTGTAGAGCAGCCGCGCTCTTCCATTCTTGTGCACGACGTTCGCTCCTGCGAAGGCGTCGCTCGGCACCACCTGCTCCCCGGGCCTCATCGATTCGGTCGGCACGCCCTGCGTGACGATCGCCTGCGCCGCCGCGACATATTTCTCCATCAGCATTGGCGAGAGGCTGAGCGCATCGCCGATCGTGTCGAAACCAAATCCGGTGTCGTCCGGCGGGAACTCGACCTCCGTGTTGAAATCCACCCCGAGGAGATCGCGAACGGTGTTCCGATATTCGACGCGATTCAGGCGTCGAACGGTGACGCGGCCGGGATCGGGATTCGACGGGTCGATCCGAAATACATCATCCTTGATCCAGCGTTCCAGCCGTTGCTGTTCCGCGGACGAGAGCCGCGGGTTGTCCTCCGCAGGCATCAAACCCGCCCGCGTGTTGTTCAACACCCGAAGCCAAAGCTCTTCGTTCAGGATCTCTTCGTCCGTGAACAACGTATCGAACGCGACACCTCCTTTGTCGTAGCCATCCCCGTGACACTCGAAGCAATGCGTTTCAAGTATGGGACTGATGTGTCGCTCGTACTCCTGGATGGCCGAGTCGGTTGCGCTTGCATCCGATGGCGTGAGTAAAGAACTTGCAAGAAGCAAAAGCGTCGACGCCGCCGCGGCAGTTCGTGCACTATTATTAGGAGCGGCTATCCAGAAAAACATCGTCCAGCGTCCCACCCTGCTTCTTCGTAGGGATTCTGCGATTTTTTTTCGGTCAGGTCACGAGCAGATTCCGCGCGATCCGCGGTTCTGGCGCGTAGGGCCAGCCATATTTGTGATTTTTTGTTGAGGTATCCACCGATGCACTTCAGGTTTTCCACGAAATTGTGTTTTCCACTCGCCATGATGATTGCGCTCCCCTTCACGGCCCTGCATGCGGACGCGCCTACGACGCCCGCCGAAGTGCAGAAGGCGCGTCACGATCACTATCACGAGCTGGGTGAAGCGAGCAAAGCCATCCGTGATCTGTCTCGAGCGTCACAGCCGGATTTCGCCGCGCTCGAAAAGGCGGCACAGCACGTCGTTAACGCATCCATCGATCAGGGCAAGTGGTTTCCGAAGGGCAGCGGTCCGGAAGCAGGCAAGACGCGTGCGCTGCCGGACATTTGGGCGAAGCCCGCTGAATTCGTCGCGGCACAGAAGATGTTCTCGGATCGAGCACCGACATTGCTGGCAGCAGTGAAGTCCAAGGACATCGATGCGGTCCGCAGCACGTTTCGCGAAGTGGGAGCGTCCTGCAAGAATTGCCACGACACGTTCCGCTCGCCTGAAGATCACTGATCGATGATGGAGAATTCTGGGCGATGACGGAGAATCTTGCGCCGAACGTGGCGCGCATTCGGATCTGGGATGTTCCGACGCGCCTCGTTCATTGGTTGATGGTGGTGTTGATCCCGATCTCGTGGTGGACCGCCGAGAGCGGCAACCTCGAGTATCACCGCTACAGCGGCTACCTGCTGTTGGGATTACTGCTCTTCAGAATCTACTGGGGCGTCGCTGGGAGCTCGAGCGCGCGGTTCAGCCAGTTCGTCAAAGGCCCGCGCGCGATTCTGAAGTATCTGCGAGACGGAACCGCAGCATCGATCGGTCACAATCCGCTCGGCGCATTGAGCGTCGTCGCACTCTTACTGTTGCTCCTGATCCAGATCACCCTTGGGCTGTTCGCGGTCGATGTCGATGGCCTCGAGTCCGGTCCGCTCTCTCATTTAGTGAGCTTCGAAGCAGGACGCGCATGTGCAGAGTGGCATGCGACGGTGTTCGACGTTCTTGTCTGGGTCATCGCTCTGCATGTCGTGGCCGTGTTGTTCTACGTGTTCTTCAAGAAACAGAACCTGATCGGCGCGATGATTCACGGCCGTCGCGAGTCTTCGAACCAATCGCCACAGCCCGAAGCACCCGTCGCATTCGCCTCCGTGACCCGCGCGATCGTCGGGATCGTATTGGCCGTCGTGCTCGCGTGGTTCATCGCGAGCGGACTCGAGCTCACATAGGTCTTGCGGCCGGACGCTTCTGCTGACGGTAGATGACCTTCCCGGCACGGATCGCACAGCGGACATCGGCGAAGTGGCGAATGTCTTCAGCCGGATCGGCTGCGAGCACGACCAGGTCCGCATCCATCCCCGCCTCGACTCGCCCGCGCCGCATCGCTTCGTTCCATAGACGCGCCGGCTCCGTCGTCAACGAAGCGAGAACCTCGAGGTGCGTCATACCCGCTCGTTCCATGAGCACATATTCCTCCGTGGGATCGTAATCGGTCATATAACCCACATCGGTTCCAAAGATGACCGAGCCGCCGCCGGCGACGAACGGTTTGAAATGCTCCAACGTCATCGCCACGAGTCTCTTCGCGATCTCTTCGGGGACGTTCTGCTTCTGCAACTCGTAGTTCAACAACTTGAACGTTGGCGCGATGGCGACTTCGTTGCTCAGCAACTGCTGCACTACATCGGCTGGCCAAGGGGCTTCCGCTCCGAGCGTTGTGTGAACGAGCACGTCGGCCTCGATGGCAAGCGCAAGGCGAACGCCTTCGATGTCGGTCGGATGCACCATGACGAGCCTATTCTTCGCATGGGTGGTGTCGGCCGCAGCGCGTGCGATCTCGAGCGGCATTCGCTTGACCGAGCGATCCGCCTGCGGCGTGGCCACGAACAGCTTCGTGGCATCCGCACCGCGCTCGAGGTTGTCGCGCACCGCGAGACGCGCCGCGTCGGCCGATTCCGGCAACAGTTGAGAATCGAGAAATCGAGAGGGCAGATGCGCGATATAGATCGGCAGACCCGCCGGCGGAAACACTCCACCGCCTACTGTGAGGATGCGAGGACCGGAGATCTCGCCGCTTTGAATGCGGCGCTGAATCGTCAGCGTGTTCTCCAGCTCTGACGAAGTATCGACCACCGTCGTGTAGCCGAAGCGCGTCAGCATGCGCTCGAGCTGAGAGGCTAGCGCCACTGCGCTCTTGGCATTCGCATCGAAGAAGCCCTCTCCGATGAAATGCACATGACTATTCTGAAAGCCCGCAAGCACGACGCCATTTTGGCACTCGGACGGGAGCGTGCTCTCGGGCGTACTCGGCTGCTTGCGCGTGTTTACCGCGGCAATCTTGTCGCCCCGAATCATGATGACCGCGTTGTCCAGGGGCGGGGCATCTGGCGCGATGTAGATCCTCGCCGCATCAAACACGACCGGTTGCTCCGCAGCGACCAGCGGCGCTGCGAGGCTCGATCCGAGCAACAGGCCGCCGAGAATCCTTTGTATGTCTAGCACCGCTATCTCCTAGGCCCGCCGCCTATCTATCGCCAACACGAGCTCGTCATGCTGCCGGACCTCAATGATAGCGTGCGCTCGGCTCGAATAGGCTCTTCCGCGATCACCGCGAAGATGAAGGTCTCTGTTGACAGCGGCGTTACGACACGCGATCTTGCGCGAGACTCAAGGGAATGGGGCTGGTTTCTTAGAACATGCTGAATAGAACCAGCGCTTGCCAATCTGCCGCCAGCCACCGCTTCCCTTTCGTCCAATGCAGCGCGCCACGCGCGGTGCTAGCGTCAGACAAATAGGCGTGGGAGGTGCCTTATGAGCGTGCACTCGATCATCGAGCAGGTCGCGAGATCAGCCACCGCAACAGAGACCGAGTCTCCGGCGATCGCGAAGACAAGCGAAGTGCTGTGGAGGGAGTTCCGCGCACTTCGACCCACGCACGCGAGTGAATGGCAGGCTCAAGTCGCGCAGAGTCGCGGAGCACAGCACGAGGGCACAGAGACGCCGCAGACACTCCCCGAGATGTATGCGGTCACCCATTCGCTCGACCCGCATGCTGATGCGTCCGCCACGAACGCACCGCTGACGGCCCTGTGCCTCTCAGGTGGCGGAATACGCAGTGCCACCTTCAATCTAGGTGTGATCCAGGCCCTCGCAGGATGCGGACTTCTGCGCCGCGTCGACTATCTATCCAGCGTCTCAGGCGGCGGATACATCGCAAGCTGGTTGCGTGCGTGGATCCATCGACGCGGGCTCGACGCTGTCGATCGCGAGTTGCGGCGCCAAGAACCCATCGACCCGGTGAAGCCGGAGCCGCGGCCAATCGACCATCTGCGCGAGTTCAGCAACTATCTCACGCCGCGACTTGGGCTCTTCAGCGCGGACACATGGACGGCCGCTGCCATCGTCATTCGCAATCTGCTTCTAAATTGGCTCGTCGTTCTACCGCTCTTGGCCGCGTTCGTGGCGTTACCGCAGTTCCTATATTTGTTCACCGACAGCGCGCGTCGCTGGGACAACGGGGAGTGGTTCCTGATCGGTGCGCTCCTCCTCGAGCTCATGGCAAGCGCGACGGCGCACTGGCATCGCTACTTTGCGAAGGATCATCAGGTCTCGGGGCGGAGCATGATCTTGAGCTGCGTGGCGCCGGTGATCGGCGCCGCGGCATTGTTGTCGATCGCCGGCGTGTGCGTCGGCATCTCCTGGGCAGCACAAGCGGAGGCACAGTTCGCGGCTTGGGGTTGGAAGGTGTGGGCGTTCGCGGCACTGTGGTGCATCGTCGTTCCGTTCCTCGGCTGGCTGATCATGTATGTAGCCCTGCGGCTCGCAGTGGTCAAAGAGCTCGAGGCTCGACGCATCGATCCGACCGCAAAGCTTCCCGGGCTGTGCAAATCAGAGCTTGCTAGAGCCGGTGGATGGGAAGCAGCAGGCATCGTTGTGTCAGGTGGCGTTGCGACCCTGCTGCTCATGGGGCTCATTCGGTTCGCTCTCCCTTACCTATTCGAGCATCCAGTCTTGTACGTGATGCTCGTGCTCCCCGCCCTGCTCGCCATCTATCTAATCGCCCGCACCTTGCACGTCGCCTTTGCGAGCCTGAGTGAGCAGACAAAGAAGGAATCTCGGGCCGTGAGCCTCGCACTTCTGAACGATGCGGATCGTGAATGGTGGGCGCGTCTTTCGGGTTGGGTGCTCGCGATCGCGGTGGGGTGGATGGCGGTGACAGGCATCTGCTTGCTCGGGCATTACCTGCTCGTCGAGGGCGGATCGTGGGTAGCGTCTTCGATCGCCACGGCCGGCGGGTTGTCCGGCGCGCTCGCCGCCTTCCTCGGCAGCCGAGATCGAACGGCATCCTCCAACGAGCGACCCTCTATTGCCCAGCGCATCGCACTTGGGCTCGCAGCACCGATCTTTGCGTTGTGCGTCGTCGCATTGGTTTCGTGGGGCACGGCGAGTCTCGGCGCTTTGCTCATCGGTGAACCGAATCTGTTCGAGCTCAGTGCGGATTTGAGTCGTCATGCAGATGCGAAGCCGCTCGCCGAGTACACGGTCTTCTTGGTGATCCCGCTTGCGCTCGCGGCGGTCTCGCTCCTGATGGGATGGGTAGTGAACGTCAATCGCTTCTCGCTCCACGGGATGTATCGCAATCGACTGGTGAGAGCCTACCTCGGCGCGTCGAATACGCGACGCAAACCAGATCCTTTCACTGGCTTTGACCCGAGCGACAATCTGCGGATGCATGAGCTGCGCGAGCTGCCCACAGGGTCGGTCGCCGCGACCGGCGAGACACCGGAGCAGCGCGAACACCTCGTTCCTGTAGTGAACGTGACGCTCAACCTATTGCGAGACGAAAAGCTCGCGTGGCAACAGCGCAAGGCGGAATCGTTCTCGATCACGCCCTACTACTGCGGCAACTTCTATAACGGATACCGGGCCTCGCGCTTCTACGGCGGCGTGGGCGGAATCTCACTCGGTACCGCGGTGACGATCTCGGGTGCCGCGGCAAACCCGCACATGGGATCCTCATCTTCTCCCGCCCTCGCCTTCCTGATGACGTTATTCAATGTGCGCCTCGGCGCGTGGCTCGGGAACACCTGCAGCGAAGGCGAACGTTCTTTCCGACGCGCGGGGCCGAGGCAAGCGCTGCGCCCACTGTTGGGTGAGCTCTTTGGGCTGGCCGACAAGCGCCCGAGATACATCAACCTCTCCGATGGCGGTCACTTCGACAATCTCGGCGTGTACGAAATGATTCTGCGGCGCTGCCGGTACATCATCGTGAGCGATGCGGGTTGCGATCCTGACTTTCACTTCAGCGATCTCGGCAACGTCATTCGCAAGGTGCGCATCGATTTCGGCATTCCGATCACTTTCGAGAAGGAGATTGGAATCTTCCCGCGAAGCAAATCGGATCGCGGCGTCTACTGTGCAACGGCGCGCGTGCACTACGAAGCAGTCGATCAGCACGCGCCGCACGGCCGGTTGCTTTACATCAAGCCGACCGTGCGCGGTGAAGGCAGTCCGATTCCGTACGATGTTTACAGCTATACGCAATCCGTAGCCGACTTCCCGCATGAGTCAACGGTCGATCAATGGTTCAGCGAGTCGCAGTTCGAAAGCTACCGCGCGCTCGCCGAGCATTCTCTCAAGCAAGTCTTGAGTCTGGGTTCAAGCCACGCGCAGGATGGGCTTGGCGATCAGCTCACGTCGTTCGCAGAGCTGTTCGAGAAGCTCGATTCGATCCACGCCGCAGCCGCGTCGACCGCCCAGCAACAGCAACATGCGAAGGCCACAGTAGACAGCATTCTGACGAAGATCATCCCCAGCGGCCCTAGCTGAATCGAATCGGTCGACTCACTTCCGCGCACTCTATCGAAAGGAGACGCAGCATGGACCGTTTCACCGGGGGTTGCCTATGCGGCGACGTGCGAATCGCGGCATCGGGTCGCCCCTATCGAGTTGGCGTTTGTCACTGTCTCGACTGCCGCAAGCATCATGGGGCCGTCTTCGGCGCTTCCGCGATATTTCCGCAGGATGCGGTGACGATCCATGGCGAAACTCGCGAGTACCGTTCACGCTTCTTCTGCCCTCGTTGCGGCTCATCGGTCTTCGCACGCACGGCCGACGAGATCGAGGTGCATCTAGGGACGCTGGATGCACCGAATCAATTCACACCGACCTACGAAAACTGGTTCATCCGTCGCGAATCCTGGTTGCCCGCCTTCCCGCTCACGAAACGATATGAGCGAGATCGCGACGCCGCGACTCGATTTGAGGAATGAGGTCCGCGATGACCATCACCGAAGACCGCTCTACGCCGGACAGGCCGTCTACTCGACGCGCACGCTACGCGCGTATGACTTCGTCGTGCTCGGCGTTTCGAACCGATTCATATGGAAGTGTCCCACCGCACGGCTCTTGGCGCATTACGACGCGCACGTCACAGCCAACCATGCCGACGCGGGCGTCGGCACGGGATTCTTTCTCGACAGGTGTCGCTTTCCTTCGCCGAATCCACGCATCGCACTGATCGATCTGAATCAGAACACGCTCGATTTCGCATCGAGGCGAATCGCTCGCTATAGACCGCATGTTTACCGTCGCAATGTCTTGGAGCCGCTGCGCATCGACGCCCCGAAGTTCGACTCCGTGGCCCTCAACTACCTTCTCCACTGCCTTCCTGGATCGATCGCATCGAAGACCGTCGTCGTCGATCACATGAGGGCAGCGATGAATCCTGGAGCCGTACTGTTCGGTTCCACTCTCCTGCAAGGCGGCGTTCAGCGCAGCCCCTTCGCGAAGCGCTTGATGAACGTGTACAACGAGCGAGGCATCTTCTCGAACGAGCTCGATGACCTCGATGGCCTCACAGCAGAGCTCCACAAACGCTTCGCGGATGTTTCCCTAGAAGTCGTCGGCTGCGCGGCCCTGTTTGCTTGTCGCAATGATCGCGCGGAGATGCGCCGCAGTTGAGAACTGCTCGGGCCGGACCAGCCCTTGCCCTTCAAGTGTCGTTTGATGTCGGATCGTCGCCCTCCAGATCGTCCTTGACGTCACACGCAGTAGACGATTGATGCTGGGACTCCAAACACGTGCGAGCCCAGGTCAGGGATCTTGCGGCCGCAACGTAAATCCGAAGGTGTAAGAATCGCGCGCCAATAAGCCGGCGACCGTGACGAGGAATCCAGATGACCGATCCGCAATCAGTACCCATGCATGAAACAGTGGGTGGGCTCGGCCAGCGACGATCACTATGGGCGGAGGTGCGTGAGGCTGTTCGCGGTACGGGCGCCGACTACACCAAGATTCCGCTGCGACGTGCAGTGTTTTTGCTCGCGGTTCCGATGGTGCTCGAGCTGGTACTCGAGTCCACGTTCGCGGTCGTCGACATCTATTTCGTCGGCAAGCTCGGCGCGTCGGCGGTGGCGACGGTCGGACTGACGGAAACCATCTTGTTCCTGCTGTACGCAATCGGCATCGGACTTGCGATGGCGGTGACGGCGGTCGTCGCGCGGCGAATCGGCGAAGGTAAGCGAGAAGAAGCTGCGATCAGCGCCGTGCAGGCAATTTGGATCGCACTGCTGGCATCCGTCCCGTTCGCGATTGCAGGCATCGTCTTCGCGCAAGATTTGCTCCGCCTCATGGGTGCGGACACCTGGACGCTGACCGAAGGCTACCCATATATGCAGTGGGCACTGGGTGCGAATGCCGTCATCCTGCTGCTGTTCACGATCAACGCGATCTTGCGTGGCGCAGGCGATGCTGCTGCGGCGATGCGCGTGCTGTGGGTCGCGAACGCCTTGAACATCGTGCTCGACCCGATTCTGATCTTCGGATTCGGCCCCATCCCGGCGCTAGGCATCGAAGGCGCGGCGATCGCAACGACGATCGGTCGCGGCGCCGGTGTGTTGTTGCAGTTGTGGATCCTATTCCGCGGTGGCCAGCACCTACGCGTGCTGCGCTCGCAGGTCGTGTTGGACGGCGCGACGCTGTGGAACATCGTGCGAACATCGTTCGGCGGCATCGGCCAGATGATCGTCGCGATGACTTCTTGGATCTTCCTCATGCGAATCCTCGCGGACATCGGCAGCCAGGCTGTCGCCGGCGCGACGATCGCGATCCGCATCATGATGTTCACGATGATGCCCGCCTGGGGCATGTCCAATGCGGCCGCGACACTGGTCGGCCAAAACTTGGGGGCGCAGCAGCCGGCGCGAGCCGAGGGATCGGTGTGGCGCATTGGCGCTTACAACATGGTGTACCTGCTCGCGGTGTCGGTCGCCTACTTCGCGCTGCCTCACGAGCTGATGAGCATCTTCACCGCCGATCCAACGGTGATCGAGATCGGCGCCGAGTGGCTACGGATTCTGTCGTATTCGCTGTTCGTCTACGGATGGTGGATGGTCTCCGTGCAGGCATTCAACGGCGCTGGCGACACCACGACGCCGACGTGGATCAACGTCGTGTTCTTCTGGCTGATTCAGATTCCGTTGTCCTGGCTGCTCGCGATCCGCCTCGACTGGCAACACTCCGGTGTGTTCTGGGCCGTCTTCGTCTCGGAGACTTCAGTCGGCCTCTTCACACTGTGGCTGTTCACGCGCGGTAAGTGGAAGACGGCGCAAGTGTGAGGAGCGTTTGCCGCAGACCCGTCAGCATCTCGAGTGGTCAGTGTGTGCTCGAGGCGAGATGGCCCGTCTTGATCCACACTTTGCATCCGCTCGATGCGACTTGCGCATCGAGTGCCGATGCTGGCGGCAGTCGCAGCCATGACTGAGACGTAAAGCTCTCCTGCCCTTCGACGAATTCGCCCTCGAGCACGAGGACTTCGATCCCACCTCGCGACGACAACACGACGTGTGAGCTCGGAGCCCAACGCTCGAGGCGCACGTCTTCGCGCGAGTCGCGAAAGAGCGTTAGACGTTCGACGCACGATCGACCGTGTGCTGCCTCAAACCGCGCGGTGTTCGTATCGATGCGAACAGAAGTGCGATCGTCGGGTTCGAACTGCCACAATTTCACGAAGATGACGCAGCCCAGATCTGAACCCGGCGTGTGACTGGACTGCGGCGGATTGCGCACGTATGAGCCGGCGGGATAGTCGCCATGCTCGTCCTGAAACACACCTTCGAGAACAAAGAACTCCTCGCCGCCTCCATGCACATGGGGCGAAAAGTGGCTCGCTGGTGCATATCGCACGATCGACGTCGCTCGCGCGACCTCATTCCCAATGCGATCGAGCATTCGTCGTTCGACGCCCGGCATCGGTGAGGGTACCCAGGGCAGGCGCGCCGCGTGAACGACGGCGCGCCGAGAGAAATCTGCGTTGAGCTCCATGAAATCGCTCGACTACCGCAAGTGCATGCACCGGAGCGTAGCCGCGAGAACTGGGCGAAAGAAGCCGAGACTTATGCGCACTTGCGTCTCGCCGAGACGCTCGTGTCGCACGACGAGCGAGGCGCTGTCCTCGCGATCGCCGGATTCGATGCCACGGGGCGCTGCTGAGGGGTTGATCGCAGCGTCGCGCGGTGCTCAACGTGCCTCGGCCATCGTCGGCGCGTCGCACCCCGCGCTCGCCAATTCGATCTCCGCCTGCTTGAAACCGTACGCGGGCACGAGTTGCTGGTCGGCATCGCTCACCTGATCCCATCGCTGAATGAGACGCTCGCCCACGTCCGCATCGTGGCCGATCTGACATCCCCTTGTGAGCGTCACATAGGCGCGGGAGAAGTGCCCCGCACCCGCGCATAAGATTGCGCGTGTGGGCGCGTCATCGCCGACGAGTGCGACCAATCCCGGGCTCACGAGCCGCGGATCGAGATGCGCAAGTGCCTCGTCCGACAGGACCCCTCTCGTCATCTGTGTCGCCGCAGTCGGCGCAAGGCTGTTGACGCGGATGTCATATTTCTCGCCTTCGAGCGCGAGCGTCTGCATGAGGCCCACCAGCGCCATCTTTGCCGCCGCGTAATTCGCTTGCCCGAAATTGCCATACAGGCCGGAGGACGAGGTCGTCATCACGATTCGTCCATAGCGTTGCTGGCGCATGATGTCCCAAACCGCCTTGGTGCAAATCACGGCGCCCATGAGATGCACCTCGACGACGAGGCGGAAATCCGCAAGCGTCATCTTGGCGAAGCTCTTGTCCCGCAGAATGCCGGCGTTATTGATCAGGATGTCCACACGTTGCCAGGTGCCGATCGTCCGATCGACCATCGCAGCGACTTGTGCCTCATCGGTCACCGAAGCGGCGACGGCGATCGCCTGACCGCCATTCGCTTCGATTTCATCCGCCACGCGTGCAGCGACCGCGGGATCCATGTCGTTCACGACGACGCGCGCGCCGTATCTGGCCAGCAGGTTGGCATGAGCTCGGCCCAGCCCGCCGCCCGCCCCTGTCACGATTGCAACACGCTCTTTCAACATCATGGTCTGTTCTCTCCAAGAGCCTTTACGGCCTTATGAAACTGCGTACTCCGCGCCGGACCGCGCAAGAGCATCAAACCAAAATTTGCATCGTGCGCTCGACGAACCAGTAACTCGCGACGATGCCCGCGGCGTAAGGCGGCACTCGCCAGAACCGTGGGTGGGGGCGAGGCACATACCTGCGTAACAGCCAAAACAACGCAAGCACGACGACCACAAACGAGATCTGCCCGGCTTCGACGCCGAGATTGAAGAACAACAGCGCGAGTGGCACGGCATCTTCTGGCATGCCGATGTCGCGTAATGCTGAGGCGAAGCCGAAGCCATGCAGTAGGCCGAAACCGAGGCACGCAATCCATGGCCAGCCCCGTGCGACATCGCTCATCGCGTCTCGTGACTTGACGATCGTCGCGGCCATGAGCGCGATGGATAGCGCGATGCACGCCTCGACCGGCGCAACCGCCAAACTCAGCCAACCGAGCGTCGTCGCTGCAAGCGTGATCGAATGCGCGGCGGTGAACCAGGTAATCGCGATCAAGAGCCGCTTGAGATCTTTGACGAGCAGTAGAAGACACAGCAGGAACAACAAATGGTCGAAGCCGAGCAAGATGTGCTCGGCGCCGAGATACAAGTACGCACTTGCGACGGCGCGCCACGATTGTCGTTCGGGAATCACGAGGAAGGGCTCGGCGCCGTCGATGCGCAGCGTCTTCGGTGTACCTTCGATGGGTTCGAACCGAACGATGACGTCGGTGAGGCTCGTCTCGAGATTCTCGATGACCACACGTTTTCCGAGCAGCCCTCCGTCGCAATGCGTGCGGCGACGTTCCACGGCCGCCGCATGGACGGGGGTCACTCGAGGTGTGCCAACGTCGGAGCATTCGGGCGGCAGGATCACGTTCAGCGCGAGTCGCATGTCGCCTTGGGCGGGCGTCTTCCATAACAAATCGTAGGTCGCCGACGCGATCTCGCGAATCTCCAAGAATGCGGGACGAACTTCGTGTGCGAGCGCGGGCGCAACGAACAATGGGAGCACGAGCAGAAGCAAGAAACGTTGCATTACGGACGCTTCCGCACGGCCGCAACCGCATCCGGCTCGCGTGCGACAGCCGATGCGCGGGGAGCAACGAGCTCAGTGGCGTAGACATCCGGCCACTCGACCTCGATTTCGTAACTCTCTCGAAGCCGAGCCTGCAAGGCCTCTCGCTTCGTTCGGCGACGCGCCTCGATCCAATCGGACCGCAGCTTGCTGCGAATCTCTTCGAGCGCTGGATCGCGTGCCGGCTCGCGAGAGAGGATCAAGACCGCATGCGCGCCGAGCGGCGATGCGACAGGGCCGAACCATCCTGCGTTCGCGTGCGCGAACACTGCCGCGGCAAACGCCTCTCCGAAGAGCCTCGCGACACCCTGCTGCGTCGTTAGCGGCATTGCAGACGGCAACATGGACGCATCCCCGAGCTGCGTTGGATCGACTCCCGATCGCAGTTCCTCGAGTATCGCCTGCGCGTTCGCGCGCGCGCGCGTGCTGTGCGCATCGTTGCTCGCCATTATCTGGCGGAACGCAACGCGCTCTGGCATTCGGTACTGCGCCGCGTGTTGGTCGAGCCATGCGGAGAGCTGCGCATCCGCTGGCTCCTCGATCGCCGCGCCATCTTCGAGGAGGAACTCGAGCTTCTGACGCAGCCGGCGACGCACGATCGTATCGTCGACATCGAGACCGAGAGTGACGGCTTCGCGATACGCGACCTCCTCGTCCACGAAATCGCTCACGAGCATCTGCAGCTCCGAGCGGCTCGGCAGTCGACCGGCGAGCAGGCGATAACGATCGGCGATCTGTTGCACGCGCCCTTCCGAGATCGTGATCGATTCGCCCGAGCGCTCTGGTTCACCGCCATCGATCAGACGATTCGCACCGAACAGCACGAGCGCAATCGCAATGAATTGCACGAGCGGCTCGCGTGCACTCGCTGTCACGATTCGCCGCGTGTGTCGCGCGGAGGATGATCCGTGTGCTTCAGTGTCCATCGGTGGGCACGAACCAGATGGGCGAGGTATAGGCTCGCTCCTGGATGGTCTTGGGAAGCTTAGGATTCGCTGCGACGCCGGCACGAATCGCATCCCAAGTCGACCAACGACAGGTCGGATTCTCGAGGACACGGACGTAGTAGAACGCATGCTGACTTGGATTGAATTCGGGATCGGTCCAGGCAGCTCGTAGCTGACCAGCGCCCTTATCACGCGGGTATTCGCACGTGCTCAGATCGACGCTTGCGCCGTTGTCTGGACAGCGCTGCGTCGCGGAGTTGACCGCGCCGCCGTCAGAGCACGCAGCATCGAACACTTTCTCTAAGGCTCGGCCGCTCGCATCGACCCAGCCCTTGATCACCTGAATGCGCTGCAAAGGCGCCGAATGGATATCGCGCATGGCGATCATGAGGAGCTCGGGCTGCTTTCCGGGCTTCGCCACGAGATCGCCTCCCATCGGGATCGCGTTGGCATAGGCGGAGCGCAGACCCGCTTGCGTCGTGAGATCGACGTCCTGCAAGTCATAGCCGGCGAAGACACGCACGCGAATGCGTGGACCGCTCGTCGCGAATGTCTCTTTGCGCTGGAGCGCGGCAAACAACGCCTCACGCGTATTCTCTTCCGCCCATATTCCGGTGAGACCTGCCGAACCCCACGTCGAGGTCACGGACACCGTTTTTCCCGCGGCATAGAAGTCGTCCCAGCTCTTGTAGTCTGCGGGCGGCACAGCACCGCGTTGTTCGGGCTCGCCATCCAGCATGCCGACCTTCGAGAAGTAATCGTCTTCTTCGTATGAGCCCGCCGCGTTGTGGCTGTCGCTGCCGGCAACGAAACCCATCTTGTAGGGATTCGCGCCGACTTCCCGCTGGATCTCGAGTCCGCGCTCGAGTGCATCGCGCACGTAGCTTCCTGCGAAGTTCGTGATGGGCTTGTTCGCACCGATGTAGGACGTCATCAACTCGAAGCCCGCGACCTCATCGTTCGGCGAGAGGAATGGCATCGTCTCCGACTGACCTTTCGCCTGCGTAATCTCGACGAGCGGCTCGTTACGGGAGCGAAGCTCGGCGTACGCACGATCGATCGGCTGGCCATTCCATTTCGTACGCTCGAACATCATGCCGTCCGAAGCATTACTATTGTGAGGAATCGCGATCGATTCCATGTCTTGCGCGCGGCGCTGCTCCATCCATTGCCACAGATCTTCCGGATTCTGCGAGTCCACCGCGGAGTACGGCATTGCAGGCACGCGTTCGCCGGAGAACACGACGTTGCGATGTAGATTGCGCATCGCGGGCATCGAGGTGAACTCATACCCAATGAACGTCGTGAACGTACCCGGCTCGTTGTGCTGCTCGGCGCTGCGTATCGTTTCTTGCCACGCAGAACGCGTCGCGGTCAGGTCCGAGAGCTCCGGCAGTCGTTTACCGCTGACCAAACTGTCTGCGAATCTCTTGAACGCTGCGAGGATGCCGGCGCGCTCGCTCGCGAACAGCTCACGAGCATAGGGAACCTTCGAGTATGTCGTGCCGGGCGTGTCGATTGCCTGCACGACGCCGAGGTATTCGGCGTGGTCCGTAACCGCGAGAAAATCGAGCGGACCGTCGTTGAGCTTGATCTGGAATCCCATCGCGTGCTCGATCGTGCGGCCCTTGGCATAGAAGTAAGCATCGTCCGGGCTCGCGCGCACATTGAAGACATATGCATCGAATGAATTGCGTGTGTGCACATGCAAATCGCCGAAGTACACGTTCCGCAACGGATTGGGTGCAGGCCGATTCGTCGCGCTTTCCGTGCTCGCTGCGCGCACGGCCTCGGATTGCGTTGGCGATGTCTCGGGCGGTTGCGCACATGACGCGATAAGAAGTGAAGCGATGAGCACGCAGCGATGCTGCGTCCCTCTGTGAATCGCGCCGAGCCCACACGCTACTCGACGGCTCGGACGATCCGACCTCAGCCGCACAGCAACGTGCTCGACTGAAGTCGAATCTCCATGCCGGTCGAGTTGCGCCCTTCCAGTCATCGCGTGGCGATGTCTAGAACGTCTTCCTAACGCCCAGCTCGATTGTGCGACCCAACGGATTCGCCGTCCACGGGTCGTAGCCGAACTCTTCTTGTGCCGGCGGCGGATCACGGTCGAACATGTTCGCGACGGTTCCTGTGAGCGCGAGTCCTTCGTCGAGCTCGAAGCGATAAGTGAAATCCGCGGTAATCCAATCTTCGCCCGTCTCCCCGTACTGCACGCCCGGCCGCTCATCCTCGACCGCTGAAACGTAGTTCACGCCAATCCGTACGTTGTGCCGATCGATACCGTAGTTCGCACTGAAATTTGCACGCCACTCCGGCGCCGCTTGCGCGAACGTCGCGAAGTTGAGCATACCGAGGCGATCATCTCCGCTCGAGACCACGACGCCATCGAGCGAAGTCGGTCCGGTGTTGAGCTCGGTGATCTTGGTCGCGTTGATGCTGAGCACCAGATCGCCGCCCGCGAGTGGCATGTTGTATGCGGTCTGCAGGTCGAAGCCGTTCGTCGTCTGCCCGGGACCGTTTCCATAGCGAGTTGACACTGACGAGAACGTACCGACGCCGCTCATGCCGACTGTGCACGGCACGTTGAAGGTGATGCGGTTCAACAAAGGCTGTGCGCTCGAATCGCAGGTCGTGATCGTGCCGCCAGGTCCATTGAAGACGAGGCTCGCGACCTGATTCGGATCGGCGACCTGAGCGATCTGATCCTGCGTGCGAATATCGAAGTAGTCGAGAATGAATTGGAACCGATGACCCTCAGTAAAGCCGTCGCTTTCCCAGATCACACCGAAATTCTTCGCAGTCGCGGTTTCGGGCTCCAGATCGGAATCCGTGATGAACTGCGCCCCCAGCCAATTGCCTCCGGCAACCGTATAGGTGCGTGCCGCGACAGTGACGGCGCCCGGCACCACACCAAGCGGAGGCGCTTGATAATTCGTGCCGTAGGAGCCGCGAAATGACAGCGGGCCCCAAACGTTCCACTTGCCGGCGAGCTTGTAGACAGTCGCACCCAAACCACCTTCAAACTCTTCGTGACGCACAGCGGCTTGGAAATCCAAGTTCGAGAGTACCGGGAGCCGAAATTCGGCGAACACCGAGTACTGATCGCGACGGAACGCGTTCGGCGGATCGGGCGCGAACAGCACGAAAGGTCCAGGTGCGTCCGGCGTGCAGCCGCGGTAATTCGGATCGGTCGTCGGCAGCGGCATCGCGGGCAAATTCGGTGAACCAGGACCGTTGGCGCTCGTGAACTCAGCCGGCCATTCGCACGCTAGACTGCCGTTGAAGATCGGATCAGGAATGTCCTCGCGTCTCTTGACATCGCGGTATTGTCCGCCGAGCGCCCAACCGACTTCACCGCCCGGCAGCTCCAGCCCAAGCGTACCGTCGAACACCAGATCGAGGGTCGTGTTCTCGCTCACGATGGTGGTTGCGCGCGGGTTGAACATCCACCGTGTCAACTCGATCGAGTTCTCGGCGCCCGGAACGTAATTCGGGTTGGCAAGTCCACGCACGGGCTGACCTGCGAACGAGGTGGAGAACGGATTCCACCACATGCAGCCGTTCTGTCCGGCCGCCGCCGGGTTCTGAGTTCCGAAGCGCGTCGGGTCCAGATCTTGCGCCTGACAGTTCGGGCCGCCGAATCCATTGAGCGCTTGCTGCACGCGATAGCCGATCGTGTCCGGATGCGTGTTGAACGCGTCGGAATGGTTATATGTGACGGCGAAATCGTAGCCGACGTCACTCGCGATGCCTGCCCAATCTCCCAGCGTTCCTTCGATGCCCCCGGACACGCGCCAGATCTCGTTTTCGATGCGATCCGGCACGCCGAAGCCTTCGCCGTTGCCGAACGCGAAGTTGCCGCCGTGGCCGAGCAGTCGATAGGTCACCGGCGTGAAACCGGATGCGCCAACGATGCCATTGCGCGCAGCAAACTCTTGCGCATACGGATTCGTCATCGGTACATACAGCTGGAACGTTGCACCCGATGCCATCGCGGGCCCTCGCACCATAGGTTGCGCCGGCGAGGCGAACACGTCCGGTGTCACGACGCGCGCATACGCAGCGTCGACATGCAAGTCCATGCGCTCGGAGATCTCCGCGCTCAGCTGCGCATAGCCGCGGTAGATATCGTTGTCTTCGACCAAGTTGTAGTACGGAATGTAGTTGTACGCGCAGGTGAAGTTGTTGTCGTATCGGCCGCCGACCGCGACACACGACTCCGGCGTGAAATCGGAGACGATGCCGGCGATCGGCGCACCAAACTCTCCGTTCGGCGCGGCGCTCGGGATGGCCGGCAAGGGACCGAGCGGCAACCAACCGGCAAGATTCGTGAGTGTCGACCATGGCGCGGGGTTGTAGCCCGGAGTCGTCGGATCGAGAGAGGCGTGCGTGAAGTCGCGGTCGAGCGCATGCAGCCGCGAGCGATGTTCGTATTCCGCGGAGACCATCAGGTTGACGCGCCCCTCGCCGAACCCGCCGAGCACCGCAAAGGCGTAGTCGCCGTCGGAGTCGTCGATGTATTTGTATTGCGCGTTCATGTCGAGGCCGACGAATCGATCGCGCGTGATGAAGTTGACGACGCCCCCGATCGCATCGGCGCCATAGATGACCGCTGCGCCGTCTTTGAGGATCTCGGTGCGCTCGAGCGCAAGCGAAGGGATGTTCGCCGTGTTGATGTCCATGCGGCGACCGTTCAGCAAGATCAGCGTCTTGTCTGAACCCAAACCGCGCAAGTTGTAGTTGACGGACCCGATCAAGGTCGGACCGCCGAAGTAGTACGACTCGCCGGTTGTCGGGCCGGAAATCGTGAGGTTCTTCGCGAACTCGAGTGCAGTCGGCGAGCCTGCTTTCTCCATCTCAACGCGCGTGTAGACCTCGACCGGCAATGCCGCGTCTTCAGGCGTACCGCGGATGAAGGATCCGGTGATTACGATCTCGGAGAGCGCGCCGTCTTCGATATCAGGACGTTGGACGTTCTGCGAAGACTGCTGCGCCCACGCGGGGAACGCCACACCTATCAGGACCGCCGCGCTCGATGTGCTCCGCCATGCGAGTTTCATCACTACCCCCTATTCACTTCATTGTCATTCATTCACACGTGAGTGAGTGTTCTACGTTCGACACGCCCCGTCAATGGTTATTCGCCGTCTCCCTAGGAAATGCCGGATGACCGGCTCAATGACCTGTCAACGCACGGGCCTGCGCGGCCCGCCCTTTGTACCTGTAGGTCGGATCTCAATCCGACCTTCTAAGCGTCGAGTTGGAACCCGACCTACAGTGGCCCGCAACATTGGTTATATGAGTCTCATTTGCTGCCGCACAACGCCAACAATCCAGCCGCCATGAACGTCGCCATCCGCTTCTTCACGGCGGCGAAATCGTCGGACTTGCACAGCCCGCCGGATAACTTATCGATGCGACCTGTGCGTGCGAGCGTGAGCAATAGCGCGCCCGTCACGAAGTGATAACCCCAGAAGATGTCTTCGTCGGAGCACTTCGGTAGCGCGCGCTTCAACAGTCCGATCAGCCGCAGCACCACAGGGTCGAAATGCTTATCCATCAGCTCTGCGCCCCACTCCGGCGTATTGGCGACCTGAGCGCCGAGCGCACCGTAGTTCTTCCAACGCTCACCGCCTTCGATGTAGAGATCCAGGTCGGTGTCCAAGAATGCGCGCAGCGCTCCTTCGACGGTGGGCTTCCCCTTCGTGGCGGCGTCGTACTCATCGAGCGCCCGCAAGCGGCGCGTGCTCGTGACGACCGCGCGGCGCGCGAAGACGGCATCGAACAGCTTCTTCTTGTCTTTGAAGTAATAGTTCATGAGCGTGTGATGCACGCCTACACGGCCGGCGACGTCCTTCAGCGTGACGCCATACAAGCCATGCTTGGAAAACAACGCCTCCGCCGTGTCGAGAATGTGCTCCATCATTTCCGCCCGCTGTTCGGCCTTGGTCACGCGCTTACCGCGGGCTCTCCCCCGCTTCGCAGCGACCCGGCGTTTACGTTGCGTCTTCACTTCTGCAGACACGATAACCTCCGTCTCTTGCTCCCGCTGACGAGGCAAGCGCGAGGGGTGCGCGCCTCATCCACCGCCATATTTGGTTCTAAGAAGCATTTTGTCGATCTTTCCGGTAGATGCCAGTGGCATGTGCTCCAGGCGAATCACGGCCTCCGGCATCCACCAGGATGCGATCTTGCCGCGCAGCGACCCGAGCAGCGCCTCATCGCTGATCGTTTGATGCTCTCGCAGCTCGACGACCAGAATCGGGCGCTCACCCCATTTCGGGTCCGACCGACCGATCACGGCTGCGAACGACACTTCTGGCTGTCGACAGACGATCCCCTCGATCTCGGCGGGGTTGATCCATTCGCCGCCGGACTTGATTAGATCTTTTGCGCGCCCGGTGATGATCAGATGTCCATGATCGTCGATACGCGCCAAGTCGCCGGTATCGAACCAACCATTCGCATCCGTCGCACGCTGCTCCTCGCCGAAATACCGCTCGATGACGGCCACGCCGCGTACGCGAAGATGCCCCTCGACGTTGCGCTGTTCTGCCAATGGCATGCCACTGGGATCGGTGAGCATCAGGTCCACGCCAACGGCAGGACGTCCCGCGGTCAGTGCGGATCGATGCGGATCGTCGCGAGAAGACATGGTTCCCGAAGGCGACATTTCGGTCATGCCCCAACTCGTTTGGACGATGACGCCGAGCCTGCGTTCCAGCCTTTTCATCAGCGCAGGCGGCATCGGCGCGCCGCCGACGAGAATTCGTTTGAGCGAGGGCACTTCGCCGTCGATCGCATCGAGATATTCGACGAGCCCGAGCCAAACCGTCGGCACACCCACGCCGATCGTCACAGATTCATCGACGATGAGGCGAGCTAGATGCGCACCGTCTGCATGGCGACCCGGCAGCACGAGCTTCGCGCCGGCTGCAGGCGCGGCAAACGGCAATCCCCAGGCATTCGCATGAAACATCGGTACGACCGCGAGTACGCTGTCGGCGGCCGTGATCGCGATCGAATCGGCCTGAAGCAAACGCAGTGCATGCAAATAGCTCGACCGATGCGTGTAGGTCACCCCTTTGGGCGCGCCGGTCGTTCCCGAGGTGAAGCACAATCCGGATGCGGCACGCTCATCGAATCCGCCCCACGCGGCTGACGCACGTGACTCATGCATCGCCTCTTCGAGCGTCATCACCGCAGGCCTCGAGCGCTCGCCGCTCCAGGTCACGTTCTCGCCATCGATGATCAGCACGCGCTCGACGGTTTTCGCTTCAGCGACGATCTGCTTGGCGAGCGGCACGAGATCTGCGCTGACGATGAGGATGCGGCATGCGGACTGTGACAACATTGCGGCCGTCTGTGCGGCCGTGAGTCTCGGGTTCAGCGTGTGACATACGGCGCCCATGCCGATGATCCCGTACCACGTTTCGACGTGAGCCTGTGTATTCCATGCGAGTGTCGCGACGCGGTCGCCTTGCCGCACGCCGAAATCACGCAGTGTCGCCGAAATGCGCAGACTCCTCGCGCGTAAATCTGCATAGCCAATGCGATCAACTCGGCCGCCTTCTCGTCCCGTGACGACCTGCGCATCCCGGTGCCATTTCGCGGCGTGATCGAGAAACTTCTCGAGCGTGAGCGCAAATTCCTGCATCGCTCCGTCGGTCATCTAGCACACCCTCCGCGCGGCGGAAGCGCCGGCGCGACGATGCCCACGTTCCAATTCCAGGCTTGCTCGCCGTGCGCGCGACGGCGGCAGACGACTTCATCGTTGAGCTCGAACATGCCGGGCATCAGACGCGTGCGCGGCGTCGGCTTCTCGGCGAAGTGCATGTATGCGCCGCTCGTTCCATACGCTGGCCAGTCGAGCTGATCTCGCGCTCGTGGCTCCCCCAACTTCGCGAAGCTCGTCCAGTACTCGGACATGGCATCCGAGAACGCGCGTTCGACTCGCGTCTCGGGAATCTCTGGCCAGGCGACTGCCGTGCGATCAATGTTGCCGAATACGTACGGAATTTCAGCCGCGTGGAACGCATGCAAACGTGCGTTGTCCGCCGCGGGATACCCATGATCGAATAGATAAAGATAGCCCCGCTCGCCTAGCTCAGTTTGGCTGCGCACGAGTTTCTCTGAAGTCCAGCCGTAGAGCGCATCGCGGGTAATGGCGAGAATGCTCTGTTCAAGATCGGTGCTCGGATAGACCTTGAGGAAGGTATCGGCCAGATCCGCGTAACGCGCGCGAATGGCTGCTTCGTACGTTGCAGCGTCGGCGGGCACCGGCGGAATCAGCATGCGTAACGACCGAATCTCGCCTTCGTTGAAACCCGCGATGATCGGCACCTTTGCTTGTTCACCTCGCTCGAACACGTCGACCGTTTGGCGCAGCAGCGTTCGGCCATCGAGATTCGGTAACGGGAAGTAGCCGGCACTTGCCGCCTTCGCGACGAGCGCCGCGGCGTCCATCGAGCGCAATGCCGAGAGATCGGATGCGCCGATCGTCGCCGCGAGCTGCGATCCTATGTCTTCGGCGGAGGGCATCCCGTGCTTCGCCCGCCTCAGCTCGGGAAGCGTGATCATGTAGGCGCTCTGCATGATCGCCTTCGCAAACAATCCGCGCGCCGGCGGCGAGGTCATCAGATGCATCACGCTCAGTGCCCCCGCTGATTCGCCAGCGATCGTGACGTTCGTCGGGTCACCGCCGAATGCTGCAATATTGCGCTGAACCCAGCGCAGTGCTTCGATCTGATCCTTCAGCCCATAGTTTCCGGAAACCTTCTCGGACGATTCGGCGCTCAACTCGGGATGCGCTAGGTAGCCGAGGATGCCGAGCCGATAATTGATCGACACCACCACGACACCGCGACGTGCGAGCTTGCTGCCCTCGTACATCGAAAGATTCGATGCGCCAGAAACGAGCGCTCCACCGTGGATCCACACGAACACCGGTGCCTTGCCTGCACGTTTCGGTGCCCAGATGTTCAGGAAGAGACAGTCCTCGCTCGTTGCCGGCGGCTCATCGGCGTAAATGCTCTCGGCTCGCGGTGTGGGTTGAACGCAAGCCGCACCGAACGCAGTGGCATCGCGCACACCGCTCCAGAGAGGCATCGGCAGTGCTGGCTTCCATCGGTTCGTCGCAACGGGCGGCAACGCGTAAGGAATGCCCTTGAAGATGTGAATATCATCGGCCGAGACACCGCGCAGCTTGCCCGCCGGCGCCTCTACGACAGGATTCGCTCCGACAATGACGGGCAGCGTTGCGCAGAGCGCCAGGATCAGCGAGCAGCACGACCGCCTCACGTACGACTCCGATGCAGCTCATCGCGCTTGATCATGCGAGCCAGCCACAAGTGCAACAGGATGGCGAGCACGTAGAAAGGCACGAGCGTGTAAAAGGCCAATTGCAGCGAGTTCTGCGGATGGCTCGGTTGGAAGTAGTCGCTCATCGCACCCAAAAAAGTTGGGCCGAAACCGAGGCCGACGAGATTCATCACGAGCAGCAGCAATGCACCGGACAGCACGCGCTCGTTCGGCTGCACTTCTTCCTGTACCAGCGTGACCGCCGGTGACAGGTAGAAGTAGTTGAGGCACATCGGCAGCGCGAGGAACGCCAGTGCCAGCCGCCAATCCGGCGCCCACACGAACCCGATGAAGAATGGAATCGCGAGCGCGAGCGCAATGGCAGGCAAATAGCCGTAAGCGCTCTTGGAGCGCGGCGCCAAGCGATCGATCAAGCGGCCGGAGAGATACATCCCCGCGCCGACGGACACGCCAACCAGCACTGAGTAGTAGGTCGCGACTTCGCTCAGTGTCATGCCCTTCTCGCGCATCAAGAACAGCGTCGCGAAGTTCAAGAGCGCGTACGTCACGAACTGCGTCGCGCCGGTCGCAAGCGATACGCTGCGCAGAACGGGGTGCGCAAAGAACATCCGACACGTCGGCCAGAACGGCGCCTTCGCGGTCGCGCTCGCCCGCGAGATTCCATGATCGAGCCTGCCACGCACGGGCTCGCGGACGAACAGAATGACGATCAGCGCCGCAACGATCCCGATGCCGCCGAGCACGATGAATGCCCACCGCCAGTCGTACGCGGCTGCAATCGATGCACCGAACGCGACGCCCAATGCGAGCCCGATAGGCGGCCCGAGGTTATAGATGCTGAGCGCCGTGCCGCGCGTACCCGGTGGGAAGTAATCCGCGACGATCGCATAGGATGGCGGCACGCCGCCTGCTTCTCCGATGCCAACCGTCATGCGAGCGATGGCGAGCTGCGCGTAACTCGTCGAAAGACCGCATGCAACGGTCGCCGCGCTCCACAACGCACAAGCGAACGACAAGACGCGCACTCGGTTCGTCCGATCAGCGAGCCAGCCGACTGGAATCGCGAGCACGCAGTAGAACAATGCGAAGTAGAAGCCGCCGATGACGCCCAATTGACCGTCGGTCACGCACAGGTCGTCTTGAATGGGCTTCGCCAGAATGGACAACAGTTGTCGATCGAGAAAGTTGAGCACGTAGACGAAGCACAGGATGCCCAATGCCGACCACGCGCGCGCATTCGGCTGCGCAGATGGCGCCGCCGTAATGGGCGCAGACATCTCGCTGCGCGCATGCACGTCAGAGCGCCTTCAATCGCAAATCGAATTGATGTGACTGGGCCCCATCTCGGGACTGAATGCCCGCGCCCATCGTCGCACAAGAGGCTTCCATCGCATCCCCCTCTTCTTGGCATCGATCGTGTGCCGATGCTCCCCGCGGAGTGAGCCATTGTCGGACGAATTTGTCAACATTCACTCTCTCGCGTGTGAATATCTTTGGGCGGCAATGCCAGTTGGCGCTCCGTGCTCACGCGGGCGATCGACGTACGCGGTAGCGTCGCGGGCGGGCAAGGTCGCATCGCTCAGCGACGCTCATCGCCACAGTGCGAATGGTGTAAAGTTCCGTTGCGAACTTTCTTCGCGCGATTCACGAGCACAGATGCGAGGGTAAACGACGCGAGTGGAAGCGAACGAGTCACAGCCAAATACGGAACTGGCTGGTGCATCACAGCCGAGCACGACATCCACGCAACGGCTCGTGATCCGGGTGAAGATCATCCCGGATGATCCACCCCAGGTACCTGCCACCGGTCCATTGAACAAACGCGCACTCGCGATTGCGCTTGGTATCGGCGCGGTTGCGGCGCTCGCTCTGATCTGGATTCTCGCAAGCGTCTTGAAGAGCGATTCGTCTGCGGCAATGACCGTCGCCCCCGCTAGCGCGGTGCCCCGATCCCAAGCTCCACTCGCGACGCCGACAGACTCCTCATCATCCGTGCGTTCGATGACGCCCGCTCCTCCGGCAGCCAAAGCCGAGTCTCCTACCCTCACTTCCACCGAGCCGACGGATGTCGAGACGACTTCGGCGGCGGCAGAAGCGCAAGACCCACCCGAGGCGCCGCCATCACCTCTCAATGAAGTGATTCCGAACGTTCCGCAAAGCGCACTGGACACGATTCGCGGGACCGTCAGAGTGGCGGTTCGAGTGACGATCGATCAGGAAGGTACAGTGGTCTCCGCGGCTTCGGAAATTCCGGGTCCAAGCCGATACTTCGAGCGTCTTTCTCTCGAGGCCGCACGGAACTGGACATTTACGCCCACGAAGTCTCCCGAACAGCGCGCGATGCTGGTGCGCTTCTTCTACACGCGGGAAGGCCCTACCGCCCGTGCCGAGTCAGCGGGATAGCGCCCGCTCGAGTGTGACTGTTCGAAGCACGATGACACGCTTCCACCAGCGAAGACCTGCACTCGCCTACGGCATGTTTGCTTCGATGAAGTCGAGCGCGATGTCGGTATCGATGCGGAACTGGAAATCTACGCCGATACAGGGCGTGTTCCCCCACGACACGATGGCCGCGATGACGGGCGTATCCTGATAGAACACGGGGCCGCCGGAGTCGCCGAAGCAAGTCCCGCCTCGCCCTCGTCCTGGATTATTGGTGAACTTCGCGCTCTGTTCATCGCCCGTATTCGTGCTCTTGAGCTCGATGAGCCGTGCTGTCGTGCGATACCGAGCATACTCATCGCTCTCGAAGGGGTTCAGGATGCCTTGCGCACCGTAGCCCACGGCAGTGAACCAATTTGTTCTGTTGCCTTTCTCGGCAAGCACGCTGGCGAGCAACCCTTCGGTCGGCAGAATGCCATAGACACGCAAGTACACGGGTTCCGACAGGATGACGAGACCCACATCATACGTATTTGGGAAAGCAGCAAAGTCATCGAACTGCGGATGAGGAATCACGTCCGCGGCCGCAATCCACTCTGCATCGAGCCACGCCTGCGTCGATGGATAGTCCTCTATGTCATCGAGCGCATGTTCGGTGAAACGCACATACGTCTCCGAGTTCTCGACGCCGCCGCCTTCAACACAATGACCTGCGGTCAGCATCACGGTAGGGCTGATCAGCGTGCCGGTACAACTGAAATAGCCTTGACCGTTCTGGACGAACAGAAGTGTGCCGACATGAGGATGCGCGTTCCCGTCCGGCTGTCCAAACGTGATCGCATGCGCGCTCCCCACCAACCCGAAACCAGCGAAGGCGAGGCACACCGCCGCGGCTCTCGAAAGCATCTTCATGAACGAGCTCCTTAGAAGATCAATACGATCGATTCTAGTGGTGCCGTTCGCGACAGCGCGTCGTGATCCACCCTGACCGAAGAACCCTCAACCGGCAATTCTCAACTTCGTACGTAATCTCCTACACACGCCCGTCGTAGCATCGATTCAGCGGCGGTCTTATGTGCACATACCCCAGGCCCCTCAATACTCCGCGCCTCGATTGACGTTTCAACGGTCATGCGCGGAACAGAGGGCGAGTCGATGCAGAAGGGCAAGTCACGAACAAGTAAGGACTCTACGCGCGACCGCAAGTCCGGACGGACGACGTTCGACAGTTCTGGGCGCGGAATCTGGGAATGGCAGACTGCGACAGGCGTGTTCGAGCGGAACATCACGGATGAACAGCTCTCCGATCTGGAGAACTCGCAGCTCATGCTCCTCGACTCCGAAGCCCCTCGAGAAGAGACTCGCGCCGTCAGCTACTACGAGTGGCAGGAACAGTCGAGCAGACCCGCGAAGCTCAATCACGAGCAGATCAAGACCGCAGACACCGGGCCACTCAAGCGACTCATCAACCGCTTCGTTCGCAAGAGCTAACCGAGGCATCTCCGCGCGTGGCGCGCCCACGCCAGACAAGCCGGCGCGGACCCGCGTCGCCGGAATGCGCGACGACTGTTCTCGTTAGCATCTAAGCTCGACCTACGGGCCAAGCAGCGCTGCTGCCCTGCACAATCTCAGGTTCGCCATGTCAGTGTAGTTACGAAGTAGGGAACTTCGGGTCAAGTCCGTTGGTTTTCTCCTCCACGTGCACAGTCATCGTGAGGGGCACCATGACCAAGACACAGCGGGTAGACGTCTTCCTGAAGATCCTGCGAGATCTGAAGACGCCCATTACAGAGCAAACAAAGATTCTCGATCTCGGCTGCGGCGCCGGATTGATGGTGAAGGCCGGCCGCGAAAAGGGGTTCGAGTTCTTCGGCGCCGGCTTCAATCTGGACGACGATTTCAACACAGCCGATCAGGCGCTCGTGCAGAACGGGATCTTGCGTGAGATCAACCCGCAGCCCTACCGCATTCCATTCGATGATTGCACTTTCGACATCGTAATCAGCGATCAAGTGTTCGAGCACGTGATGGACTATCCCACGACGCTGAGTGAGATCCATAGAGTGCTCAAGCCGGGCGGCTCATTCCTGCACATCTTCCCTGCCAGATACAAGCCGATCGAACCGCACGTGTTCGTACCGCTCGGAACGATGCTGCGCGCGCGGTGGTGGTTGAGGTCCTGGGCAATGATCGGGGTCAGAAATCAATTTCAAAAGTCCATGAGCGCAGCGGAAGCAACCGATGCGAACTGGACTTATCTCAGGCAGCACACGAACTATCTATCGAAACGAACCTTGCAGCAGCAGTTCTCCAGATTCTTCACCGACATTCAATTCGTGGAGAAAGTCTTTCTCAAGCACAGCAAGCGGGGACGAAAGGTGTACCAGCTATCGACCCTGCTGCCCTTTCTACCGAAGCTCTATAGCGCCGTCGGAAGTCGCGTCGCTTACGGTCGCCGCGGCGGAGAGAGTACTGTCACGCATTGAGCGATCGACTCACCCTCTCAACCGTCCGCACGTCCTCATGGCTGGGTCACGAGCAAGTCGCTCGGGGCTCGGGATCGTGACAACGGGCTCGAGCACGAGCGGACCCGCCAGGACCGAGAGCGAGAATGTCGTCGCCATCTATGGCCCTGTGACAATCCCGCCGACGAGTCACCAGGGGCGACCCTTCGCGCTAATCTAGGGCCTACCCTGTTGGTGCGAGTCGCACTCCTCGCGAGAACCCCATCAGGTGGCAGGCCCCACCTAAATGCATTACCCTCCGGAGAGCCAACGGACGATGGTTGTGGCGCCGGGAATGGGCCAGAAAACAACAACTTCGCGTACAGGGGACTCTTTCATGATTACTGCTGCCCGTCTCGCGGCGTGCGCCGCCGCGCTATGCATGAGCACCGTTTCTCTTCATGCAGCGCCGCAACCAATCGAGCACTTTGCGCGCATGCCTCAAATCCGCAACGTGACGATTTCACCTGATGGCCGCCATCTCGTTTTCTTATCCGCAATTGGCGATGTCTCGGTGCTAATGACGTTCAACCGCTCGGGTGACAGCGAGTTTCGACAGATCGCCGGCTCCGAGCCTGGTAAGTTCGACTTGACCTGGTGCAGATGGGCGAGCGACAAGCGCTTGCTGTGCGCACTTCAGGGGAACATTCGCGGCAAGAAGTATGCGGAGCCTCCCTACTCCCGCTTGATCGGCGTCGATGTGGATGGACGCGAGCTGAAAGTGCTGCAGCTGCGGCCCGATAAAGCCAACATGGTCGCAACGACCACGTCGCTGCGAAACTTCAACATGAACGAACCCCAAGGCATGGATGAAGGCATGCGAGTCGAGGATTATCAGAACACGGGCGATACGGGGGGTTTCGATACTGGAGCGAAGTCCGTTGCGATGTACAACCCCGAGAAGCAGGATGGGGTGATCGACGTGACGCCGGGTGACGATGAGAGGATCCTGATCCAAGTCGATGACGATGCCGATTCCTACCCGAGTGTGTTCTCGATGAATATCTATACGGGTCAAACTGGCCTCGTGTTGAATGAGAACCCACCGATTCACAACTTCGCAACGGACGGGAAAGGCAACGTACGCCTCGGCTGGGGCAGCGCAGACCGAGTGAACATGCAGTACTTCGCGAGGCTGGAGGGCGAACGCGAGTGGCGTCGTTTGTCGCGCAGCAACGCATTCACGGCGACGAAGGCGCTCCGCCCGATCGCGATGTCACCCTGGAAGGACACCGCATACGCTGTCGGCGACTATCAGGGCCGCGATGCGCTGTGGGCGATCGATCTCGCAGACAAGGAAGAACCGCGCTTGCTGTTCAATCATCCGCTCGTCGATGTGGGTGAGCCGCTGCTGACGCAAGATAAGCGCCTACTCGGAATTCGCTACGACCTCGAGCGACCGTATGCCTACTACGAGACGGAGACGGTTCGCAAGATGATCGATCGCTTGCAGACACACTACCCAACGAAGTTCCATCATGTCGTCGATAGCACGGAGGATGAGAAGACCTTCGTCGTGCAGTCCTCGAGCGATGTCGATGCGGGCACCTACTACATCTACGATACGACGAAGGATCTGCTGCAGAAGTTCGGCAGCGCCTATCCCGAGCTGAACCCCGAAACGCTCGGGCGCATGACGAACATCACGTACAAGGCCTCCGATGGCACCGAGATCCCCGGCTATCTCACCGTGCCGACGGGGGTTCGCGCAGAGAAATTGCCGCTCGTGGTCTTGCCGCACGACGGTCCCGACGCGCGCGACACTTGGGCTTTCTCATTCCTGCGTACTTTCCTGGCGAACCGCGGATATGCAGTTCTGCAGATGAACTTCCGTGGCTCCGCCGGATACGGTCAACAGTGGCGCCTCGCTGCACATCAGGACTGGGCCGGATTGAGCTACTCGGACATCGTCGATGGAACGCGCTGGGCGATCAACGAAGGTATCGCCGATCCCGAGCGCATCTGCATCGCGGGCTGGGGCTTTGGCGGGTATGCCGCAATGCTCGGTGCCGTGCGCAACGGCGATCTCTATCGATGTTCTATCAGCATTGCGGGCTTCAGCGACTTGGGCCTGCTGCGTGACCACGCGGTCGTGCATTTCGATCGAGAGTATCGACGCGAGCAGGTCGGCTCAGATAAGAATAAGTTGCGTGAAGGTTCGCCCTTGAATCACGTGCAGAGCATCTCGACGCCAGTCTTGATGGTGCATGGAGATAAGGATTGGGAAGTGCAGGTTGACCAGACGAAAGCGATGGCAAAAGCGCTGAAGCGGCACAAGAAGGCACACAAAGCCGTCATCGTTGAGGCCGGCACGCACGAGCTCGGGCGCAAGTCGGATCGCGAAACGCTGCTGAAGGAAGTCGAGGCGTTTTTGCTGGAGCACCTGGGCAAAGGTGCGCAAGCAGACACGCAGCAGTCCTAAGTCCCGAGGTGCGCGGAAGCGCAGTACCGTTGGAGCAGGGATGCTTCGAGCAACTCACCCGATCCATCCACTCCCGATCGCGATGATCCAGGCGGAGATCGCGAGAAAAAAATCTGTAACTCAGTGTCAGCTCCGGTGTTGTAGGCACATGGAGCTGCACATCCGCCGCTCCTCCAGCAGAGATGAGACAACGCTATTAAGACTCATCCTGCTAGAACACACGTCCCCGAGGAGCTGTATGACACGCGCTATTCGTAGCTTGCCGGCGCTTTGCGCGCTCACCATTGCTTCACTTGCCGCAGCCGCACCGAACGTCGAAAAGCAAAGCTGGAGCCCTGCACTCGATCGCATTGTGACCGAGCACCGAGATAATCTCGGGTTAGTGGGGTTAGGTGTGATGATCATGAAGGATGGTGAGATCATCGCATCCGCCGTTGCGGGTGAACGCAAGCACGGAAGTGGCATTCCCCTGACTGAGCAAGACAAATGGCACATCGGCTCGATCACAAAGTCATTCACCGCAACGTTGATCGCACGCTTGGTCGAGCGAGGCGAGCTGAGTTGGGACACGACGATCGGGGATGTCATTGCGGGTTCCGCGGAGATCAGCGAAGCGTGGCAGCGGGTCACGGTCGAACAACTCTTAACGCATACCTCTGGCGCGTCGAACAAACTCAAACGTCCCTTCTCGTATCTCTTTCGCGATCATCCCGAGGGTCCCGATCGAATGATTGCGAGAGAAGCGCTTGTACTCGACTTTCTGAAGGATGAACCCGTGGCTCCGGCTGGCAGCAAGTTCCTGTACTCCAACGCCGGCGCTCTCATTGCGGGCGTAATGGCGGAGAGGGCGACGGGCTCATCGTGGGAAGATCTGATCAGACGAGAGATCTTCGCGCCGCTCGGCATTCACAGCGGCGGTTTCGGACACCCTGAAGATCAGGCACAGGATCTAGAGCAACCGCGCGGACACAAGAGCTTCCTAGGATTCACCGTTTCTGTCGACGAGGATCCAACAATTGTCATTGGACCTGCGGGCTCGATCCACATGTCGCTTCGCGATCTGCTCGTTTATGCAAACGACCACCTCCAGGGTGAAACTGGCGGAGGCAAGTTGCTCGAGCCTGAGAGCTATCGGAAGCTGCATCGACCCGTGCTGGATCACTACGCCTACGGCTGGGTCGTGAATCCTCACGCAGAATGGTCTAAGGGTCCGGTGATATGGCACAACGGTTCGAATGGAATGTGGGATGCACTGCTGGCGATCTCGCCGAAGACCCGCACCATCATCGCGATCACTTCCAACGACGGAAGACGAGCCCTCGCCGGGGATGCAACTGGCCCGATGCTCGAGAAGGCAGCGCAACTGCTTGCAGGCGCGAATGCATCGCAATGAGAAGAACAGAAACCATCACATCGACTGTCGGGAAACGGGCTGACGCTTCCTCACTCGGCGCGCCCGTCACCTGCGTTACGATCTTGAAATGACTTCTGCGAACCGTGCGGCGACTCATTACACAATCGTTTTCGCGGTATTCCTATCGCTCGCATACGCAACGGCTCATGCGGGCGATTCCAGGCCTTTGCCCGATTGGCTCTTCCCCGTCGACCCCGCGGCCAGTCAACCGCGACCTGCGTTCGACGATGTAGAGAAGGTGTCGATCCCCGCAGGCGAAGTCGAGTACACACTCGCTCGTATCAACAATCCATTCAATGCACCGGACTGGCATCCGAGCGATCACCGCTCCATGCCGAAGATTGTCGCGCAAGGGCGTGCGCCCAGCATCATGGCCTGCGCTTACTGTCATACACCGACCGGGCAAGGACGCCCGGAGAATTCAGCGCTCGCTGGACTGCCTGCCGCCTACATCGCCGAGCAGCTGAAGAACATGCGCAGCGGTGCTCGCCGCCAAGTCGGGCCTGACACCTACCTGCCGATCACGAACATGATTCGCGTCGCGTTGCCCTTGACGGACGACGAGATTGCCGATGCCGCTGATTACTTCTCGAAGCAGAAGCTCGGCGCACGCGTCAACATCATCGAAGCGCAGCGCATTCCGAGAGTCGTGAGAGCCGGATGGGTGTACGCGGCAGACTCTTCGGGCGGCGAAGAGGAGCTCGGCCAACGAATCATCGAAGTCGCACCTGACATCGTGCGCCACGAACGCCGCGACGATCGAATGATCTATACGGCGTATGTGCCGACAGGAAGCATCGCACGCGGAAGATCGATCGCGGCTGGCGCGACCAATCCAACGCTTGTCTGTTCCACATGTCACGGACCAACCCTGAAAGGAACAGAGCTCGGACCGCCTCTTGCGGGGCGCTCGCCAACGTATCTCGCGCGACAGCTGCTTGCGTTCCAACACAGAACGCGATCGACGCCGAAAGCGGCCGCAATGGAGAGCATCGCATCCGAGCTCGGCATGAACGATATGATCGCACTGGCCGCTTACGCCGGATCGCTCACACCGTAGCAGCCGCCTGAAGGCCGTTCCTTCCGCGCACGAATGGAGCAGTGGCGGGCACTACGGATGTTCGGGCACGAGTCTCTTGCGATAGTGCGCTCATCAGTAAACGCACCGGCACGAACCACAGCCGACGGACGATCCTCCGAGCGAGGGCTCTGCGTGAATCGCGTTCGCATTCATCGATGTCTCATAGGTGTCCTCATGGTCATCTCGACTCAGGTCAGCAGCGCCAACACCCACGATGAGCTCGTCAGTCTATTCGGTGAGTGGCGCGAGCTCGAACGACCCGCACTGCGCCAGGGTGCTCCCGACTACACGGCAGCGACGCTCGAGAAGCAGGAAGCTGGACTGAAAGCACTGCAGCGCAGGCTCCAGGGGATCGATCCATCGCCCTGGCCGATCGACCAGCAGATCGACTATCACCTGGTGCGTGCTGAGATGAATGGACTTGATTTCAACCTACGCGTGTTGCGACCTTGGGAGCGCGACCCCGCCTTCTATGTGTCGCTCTGGACCGCACAAAGCGACACGCCGGCCCACGAAGGGCCCACGCATCATGCGCTGATCGAGCTGTGGACCTACTCGTTTCCCCTGACGGCGGCCGACCAGGCCAAGCTCGCGGCAGAGCTGCGGGGTATCGCGCCTCTGCTGGCACAAGCCAGAATCAACCTCACAGGGAACGCGCGCGACCTGTGGATCGCAGGTATCGGTAGCTTGCGTCAGCAAGCGGCGGATCTGGACCGACTTCAAGAATCAATCGTCGAGCCGAGTGCGGAAATGCGACGAGCAATCACAGAGGCGCAGAAGGCGACCTCAGAGTTCGTTGCGTGGCTGGAAGAACAGGCGCCGACGAAGACAGGCCCGTCGGGAATCGGCAAAGAGAACTACACTTGGAGCCTGCGCCACGTGCATTTGGTGCCGCTCTCATGGGAAGAGGAAGTCACACTGCTCGAGCGCGAGCTGGCACGGGCTCATGCCGGCCTCAGACTCGAGGAGCAACGCAATCGTCATCTTCCACCGATGCGCATGATCGCGAGCGAGGAAGAGTTTCAAAGGCGCGGCAACGAAGCCGTAACCAAGTACATGAAGTTTCTCGCCGACCGGCAGATCCTTCCGGTCCGGCCTTACCTGGACCCCGCGCTGCGCGCACAGATCGGCCATTACGTTCCAGAGGCGACGCGCAATTTCTTCGCCATCGCGACGCATTACGAACCGCTGACGCTCTACACGCACTTCTACCACTGGTGGGATCTCGCCCAGATGCGCGAGGAGCCCCACCCGAGCGGGATCCGCCGCGGCCCCCTGCTCTTCAACATCTGGGATAGCCGCGCCGAAGGCATGGCGACCGGAATGGAAGAGATGATGATGCACGCAGGACTCTTTGACGACCAACCGCGTGCACGAGAGATCGTGTGGATCATGCTGGCGCAGCGGGCCGCACGCGGACTCGGGTCCCTCTATGCGCACGCGAACGAGTTCACGATGAAACAGGCTGCCGACTTCCATGTGAAGTGGACGCCGCGCGGCTGGATGCGTCCGGATCTCGACCTGCTGGGTTTCGAGCAACATCTCTACCTTCGCCAACCGGGATACGGCACGAGCTACGTCACTGGAAAGATCCTGCTCGAACAGCTCCTGCAGCAGCGATCGCAGCAACTCGGTTCGGCCTTCTCGCTCAGCAGATACTTCGAAGAGGTCAACGCGGCCGGGATGATCCCTGTCTCTCTGATCCGCTGGCAGATGACAGGGCAGCGCGACGAGATCGACGCGCTGCTCCAACCTCGGCCGTAAGCACTCGAGACGGTAGCCGCAACTCACGCAGCATCACTTTGCCGCGGCTGAGGAGCGCACGTCGCTCTTGGCACGGGGTCCGCACGCCTCTTGCCCGTGCTTCCGGCTTCCACCACGATAACTACGTTATCATAGGCATTGACGAGGTGAATTTACGCATTAGACTGCCTTGGAACGTCGCTCAGTTGTTTTCAGCACTCGGTGACTTGGGGATGAAGGTGCACGGTCCGAGGGTTCCCATGGGCCGCTCAGCCATCTTTCTGCGCGTGGCGATAGCGCGCCGATGTCATCTCAACTGGCTGTTTCGTCGCTGTGACCTCGAGGAGAATCTTGCATGTCGTTTGACCAGACTGCTGATGTCGAGAATGCATCCACCCCTAACGGTCAGAGCAGGAGAGAGTTACTGAAATCGGCAGCGTGCCTTCTGCTGACGACACCCATCGCAGCGCTGCCTTCGCGACGCGCGGCCGCTGCCGCCGCCGCGGCGCCAGCGCCCTGGGGTGACGCTTCCACTTTAGTCTCTGCGATCGGCGCTGGCACCCTCGCGGCCTCGAGTGTTGCAGAGACGGTAGAGGCTTATTCGAAAGGTTTCGGTTACGTCGAGCACTATCGTGGTCGCATAGCCAGGGAGATGGCTGAATTCTGGGGCGTTCCAGCAATGGCTGGTCGCGCAGTGGCGGTAGTCGGCCCACCGGGCTACCAACGCGGCATGATCCGCATCGTCGAGCTCGGAAACGACTTCAAAGAAGTCTCCTATCACGAAACGCTCGGATGGATTGCGCTCGAAATTCATGTTCGCTCGCCCGATGAGCTCCCCGCTCAGCTCAAAGGCCTGCCATTCGTTCACACCGGCGGGCCAGGCACAGCAAACGATCGCGAAGGCAAGCCGCTCTATCGCGCGGCTCAGTTCAAAGGGCCTTCGGGCGAGCCGCTCTATATGACGCAGCACATGCAACTCGATCAGATCATGTCAGTCGGTCGCAATAATGTGGGCCCGCTGTTCATCCAGACGGTATCCACGCCTTCCTATCAAGAGACGCTGAACTTCTATCTCAAGGATTTGAGAATGAAGATGCGGATTGAAATCGAAACCCCGAGAACGAACCTCGTTCAATCTTTGGGCGTTCCGAGCGGCGCGCGCTACAAGATGGCAGCCGTGAGAGCGCCCGAGTATTGCGCGCTGCAGATCGATGAGTATCCCAAAGCCACGCCGCAGCGCCCCGCTACGCCGGGATGCTTCGCCCCGGGCGTGAGCATGTGCACCCTAACCACGCGCGACCTCGATGCCGTGAAGTCGGTACTGGCGAGCTCGAGAATGGAGTTTGCCGAGGTCGAATCGAACTCGTGCCCTCCATTCCTTCACGCGCGCGCGGTCTGTTTCCTGGGCCGTGGCGGCGAGCGCGTCGAAGTCGTTGAAGTCAAGTGAGTGTCGTTCTCGGATCAAGCGCCACTGGCGGCGCTCGAAGCGCTCTCGTATCCGCTCCTCACCCTATGATCCGTTTGCGGTTACTTTGCTTGATCTGAGTCAATGCGCTTCGCCCTTTGAGCGGGTCTAATCGGCTCAATATCGAGAACGCCAGCGTATGAGCGCGTTCGAACACCTGCAGGGGGCCGCCATGGCAGCACATGTAACGAAGCAAAAGGTCGCCGGACCGGTGCCTTGCGACTTCTGCGATCTTCAGAAGGTCTGTCGAGCGCTCGAGCTCGAGGGTAATCGCCTTCCAAGCGGCCGCATGCGCCTCGTGGAGAAAGGTGGCACCGTCTACCGCGCAGGAGATCGCGTCGACTACTTATATACAGCGCATCGAGGAATGCTGAAGTCCGTGACTCGCGATGCGAATCGCACGCGTCTAGTTTCGGTTCACGTACCCGGCGAAGCGATCGGTGTGAGCGCGATCGAAACGAGAACGTTAGCCGCCGACATCGTTGCCGTCACACCCACGATCTACTGTTCGCTGCCACTCTCCGCGCTCACGCCGGAGAACTATGCACGGGTTCCGCAACTGGCGGCTGCTGTCTCTCAGCTGCAGACTGCCGAACCTGCTCGTCGAACGACACCCGTGAGCGGCACGCTCTCCGAGCGTGTTCGCGCATTCTTCACCAACCTATCGCAGCGGCTCGCGCAGCGAGGTATGGACTCGGAAGGGCTCGAATTCGACGTACCGCGGGAGGAGCTCGGGCAGCATTTCAGGCGCAACATCGATGCGCTGGAAGGCGCGATCGAGGACGCTGCTCGTTGCGGGGTCATACAGCTGCGAAACAACAAGATAACTCTGCGTCGCCACGCTCCAAGTTGACTAACGGCGGCGATCCCCATCGGAGCTAGATCAACTCATCCTCACCTCGCTAACTACGTGCTAACCGTGATCTAATAAGATACCGTCGCGCCCCCGATCGGGCCTTGCGGCGACACGATCCCAAAGAGGCTCGCGGGGCTCTCAATCCCGTGGAGAGGTGGACATGATCCTGAGTCGTAAGAAGCTCGTCTTGGCAGCTGCGGCGTGCACTGTCATGACACCGCTGACGATCGTCACGGGAATGGGAGAGGAGTCGCCGTCTCGGCTCGCCGCCCTGTTTGTCGGCGTGCCCATCAGCGTCTTGATGGGACTCATCATCATGGCTGCGCTCGTCGCAGGCGCGTGGCTCAGCATCGAGGATGACGCGGGAGAGCCGCGGTCGTGACAGCGATCGTATCTTTCGTTGCGCTCGTGATCGCGACGCTTGCGATCACTGGTTGGGCAGCCCGACGTTCGCAAGGTCGCTCCGGCGTGTACGCCGCAGACGGTGCACTCGGACCGGGACAGAATGGCTTTGCGATCGCGGGAGACTTTCTGTCGGCCTCGACGTTCCTCGGTACGACTGCCCTGTTCTTCACTGCGGGCGTCGACATGATCCTGTATCTCGCACCGTTCTTGTTCGGCTTGTGCCTGATGCTGATCTGGATCGTGGGGCCGCTGCGTAGACTGGGCCGATACACGCTCGGCGATGTGCTCGCATCGCGTGTACCCTCTCGCGGGCTGCGTATCTATATCGGTCTGAGCACGATCACGATCTCGATTGCCTATCTTATCGCCCAACTGGTGGGCGCCGGCATGTTGATCGCAATTCTGTTCGGCTTGTCCTTTGAATGGGCCGTCCTCATCGTCGGCGTGCTCATGACGGTGTACGTGGCGTTCGGCGGCATGCTTGCAGCTTCCTGGGTGCAGATCATCAAGGCGGGTCTCCTGATCACGACGGTCGTGGTCATCTGCGTGCTCGCACTTGTGAGCGCAGGTGGCGTTGGTGCGCTGTACGAACGTGCGACGAGCGTCTTCCCCGAAGGCGCGCAGCTCTTCCAGTTCGGCGGACTCGACCTCAGCATGCTATCGACAATTTCCTTGGTCGTCGGCGTTGCGGCCGGCACGATGGGGTTGCCGCATATTCTGATCCGCGCCTTCACCGTACGGGATGCGCTCGCGGCGCAGCGCTCGATCGCGGTCGGTGCGACATTGATCGCGATCGTCGTTGGCTTGGTGTACGCAATCGTCGCACCGGCCACAGTCGCCTTCGTGATGGGAGATCCGGCGTACCAGACGGAGAGCGGCGCAATTCGCGGCGGCACGAACATGGTCGTCGTGCATCTCGCGGCTGCGCTCGGCGGGGAAGTCCTTCTGGGGATCGTCGCGGCCGTGACGTTCGCGACGATTCTTGCTGTTGTGGCTGGACTGACGATCGCCGTCGCTTCGGCGTCGGCGCACGATCTCTATGCATCGTTGCACGAAGGCAAAGTGGACGAGCGTCGAGAGCTGCGGGTCTTTCGTGTGGCAACTGTTGCCAGCTCGGCCGCAGCCGTCGCACTTGCAATCCTTTTCAAGAATCAGAACATTGCAGTGCTCATCGCAATGGCGCTCGGGCTCGCTGCGAGCGCGAACTTCCCGGTGTTGTTCCTTGCGATTTACTGGAAAGGGTTGACCGCGCGCGGCGCAATGACCGGCGGCGCGGTGGGGCTCGTGTCCGCATTGGTGTTGATTGTGCTTGGGCCTGAGGTGTGGGTGCGCGTACTCGGAAATCCGCAGGCCATCTCGCCGCTCGAGTATCCGGCGCTGATCTCAGCGCCGCTTGCGTTCGTAACAGCGTGGCTCGTCTCAGTGCTCGACCCGCAGAAACCGAAAGAGGAAGAACGTATCGCAGCCGATCGAGGCGCTTCGCTCGCCAAGAGCTCCACATAGACCCAAGCAGACCGGCAAATGGCAGTCATCGTGGCGCAACGGTGCGCGTGTCGCTCAATCTGCAAACGACCTCGAAGTACTCCACCGTCACCGGCATGTCCTCCGCGGGTTGCTTACCGAGCGGCTTCAATGCGTGAGCAAAAAAATTCCAGTGAATCCTGCGCCAAGCATCGAGTGGCCTTGCACCTGGCCCTTCGAAACGGGTTTCCTGCTCTGTGACCTCGGAAAACGCCAGGGTCTTGACGTGAGTCGTTCGTAGCAGCAGCTCTGGATGTCCGTCGAAGTCGGTTACGACCGTATAGCCTCCGGCTACCGGCGTGCGGTTGTGATCATCCTGATAAATCCAAGGCGAAGTGAACGTCACCGTTTTCTCGCCGGCCGCGATGAAGTCCAACAACCGGCGTGCCGTCGCTTCATCCGCGCCGAAATACCGCACTCGATAAGAATCTTTTGCTGGCACGATTGCTGATTGCCGCACGCATGTCTGCCAGAAGGCCTCGACCTCCGGCGTGGTTTCACGGGCACTGCCAGGAGCAATCACTGCCATTGGCCCCAGCAGCAGACTATATGATTGTAGCCAGCGCATCAGAGTACCTTCGCATTCAACAGCCACAGAAAGCTTCGGCGCTTGTCGGATGCCTCAAGAACGCGGCAAGTACTTGCCGTGTCCAGCTGGCCCGACAATCTTGCCATCTTGCATCACCGGGACGCCGCGCACGATCGTCATGCGCGGCCAGCCCTTGAGTTTCTGCCCCTCGTAGAGGCTGTAGTCGGAATAAGAGCCGAGCTCCTCCGCGCGCACTTCGCGAACGAAGTCGGGCTCCACGATCGTGATGTCCGCATCCAGTCCGACGCGTAGGTCGCCCTTCGTCGCGTCGATGGAGAAGATTCTCGCAGGCGCGCTCGTGAGCACCTGAGCGATGCGCTGCAGTGACAGCCGGCCGCGGTGATAGCCCTCGCTCATCAAGACGGGCAGGATCGTCGCGGTTCCCGGAAATCCCTGCGAAGCCTGCCATATACCCTTTTCCTTCGTCGCACGCTTACGCGGGACGTGATCCGAGGCGACGACATCGATGCTGCCGTCGGCCAATCCCTCCCACATCGCATCGACATCGTCTTGCGAGCGAAAAGGCGGATTCGCTTTGCCGAGTGGGCCGAGCTGCGAATTCATCGTGTGCGTCAAGTAGTGAGGACACGTCTCCACGTAGATGCGATCGTAGCGCTCGCGCCAGCGCCGCACTTCATCGAGCGCCATGCGCGTCGAGAGATGCGGAATGTAGATCGTCGCGCCATGATGCTCGGCGAAGTACATGGCTCGCACGACGCTCTCGGCTTCGGTGAACGGCGGCTTCGACAGGCTCCAATCGTGCAGGGTCGACTTGCCTGCTGCCTGCATCTCACGTCGGATCCGATTGACGAGCTCGATGTTTTCCGTGTGCAGCACGACAGTGACTCCGCCGATGCGCGCTGCCTCTTCGAGCAATGCGTACAGGTAGCCGTCGTCGGTGCCGTCGAGTCCTAGATAGCGACCTTCCTCACCTCTGAAGTTCATGAAGTACTTGAAGGAGCGCACACCGTATCTGCGCACGTAGCTTTCGAGGCCTTGAATGTGCTGCTCGCTCGCTGTGCTGAAATGAAACGCGAAATCGACGTGTGCCCGCGGCTTCGCATGTTGGATCTCTCGTTCGAAGACGCCGCCATAGTCTTCGTTATTCAGAAAATACCCGATGACGGTCGAGAATCCGCCTTGCGCCGCGTAGATCGTTTCGGTCGTGTACTCGGTGATCGGCTCGGCGAAGCCGAAATGAATATGCGCATCGATGAGCCCTGGAAAGACCAGCTTGCCGCCCGCGTCGATCGTTTGTGCCGCGAGCGCACTCGCAGTGCCACGTTCAAGGATGGCGGCGATGCGCCCATCCTTGATGCCAATGTCGACTTCGGATGAACCAAACTCGGGGAAAACAACGGTACCGTTGACGACTGCTAAATCGAGTTTCATCGCGGAGTGCTCCTGAAGACATCGCTCATTCGTAGTTGAGCACGCGAAGAGTGCATCCGCCTTGAGCCTCAGACAGGAATTGCGATGCCGCAGAATGCTGCGGTAGTGATCAGAATCCAGATGAAGGCCACCGTGGGCTTGCTGCGACGAAGAATGATGTGGCGCATCGCCGCATCGCCCTCGGGAGTGGGGCCGTTCGCAGCCATCTCGCGAACGGCTGTGAAGAGCGGGCCGAGTGCCCGCCGCACCATCAGTCCCGCGATCATAGCCGTTGCCAGAAGCAGAAGCTTGATCGCAATGAATAGAGGTACCTGAGGAACGAGGCCGATCACCCGTACACCTCCGAGCAGTATCAGCGCGACAACCAGAACCCAACGAATAGCGATGTCGAGGCGGCGCTCGCGCGCGCTCGTTGGGAGATGCTTCAAGTGAATGCGCCACACCAGGAACAGCCAGATGGCGCTCGCAATCCAGACCGCGGTGAGAACTCCGGTAGACAAGGCCAGCCAGCCCTTGACACCTGCGAGTGTCAATCCGGTAGGAAGCGTAAGGATCAGGCTCGTCTTCGGCGCCATGTCGACATTGTTGACGACCTTGAGCGCGAACAGGCGAGCCTCGACGGGCTTCTTAGGATCAATGAGCGTATAGGAAGAGAAAAACGCTCCCAGGTCCCCGCCTAGCCAGTAGACGAACACGAGGACATGCATGAGCGTCAGCAAGGAAAGCTGCGTGGACATCGCGGTTCGGCCTGCGGTTCGCTGGTCTCGGGACGTCGAAGAGCTCAAATATCCATGCACATTCCGGTGACGCCCGCGAGATGGAGGGTTCGGACTAGCCGGCGCGTCGAGCTAGCCGGCTAATCACCTCGTATCACCTAATACACGTCCCTTCGAGCAACATCAGAATTTGAAGCCTACCCGCAGATTCACCATTCGAGGTTCACTCGGATAGACAGTCGTTGATGGTGATGTAGCGTTGGAGAGCAGCAGGGCCGCGCGGTAGTACATCTTGTCTGCAAGATTGCGCCCCTCCAATGCAACGTTCCAAGTGTCGCTCGGGCTCGTCCATTTGATGAATCCCTGCCACACGCCCACGGCCTTCGACTGCGCAAGCTCGGTCTCGTTAGAAACGTTGTTGTAATAGAAGCTCGTGTACCTCCAGTCACCGCCCAGACTGATCTCGCCGGGAATGCTCCATTCAGGGGTATAGGTAAAGCCGAGCGTCGCCTGTGTTGGGATCACGCCCTTGATCTCGTTCTGACTACAATCGACGAACACCCCTGAGGCATTCGAACACGTGTACGGGCCCGTGTAGTCGCCGTGAAGAAATGACAGCGCACCATAGAGCTCGAAGTTGTCGGTCGGACGCCAGGTCGGCTCGATTTCTATACCCTCGATCCGCGCACTCGTAGCGTTCTTGACCGTAGTGATGGCCGTACCGGGAATGAAAGCCGGTAGCTGTACGCCCTCGTAATCGGCTCGGAACACGGCGAGGTTCAAACGCCCCCTGCGGTTCGGCGTGGTCAGCTTGATGCCAGCCTCGTAGCTTTCGACTGTTTCGGGATCGAAAACCTCAGGACCTAAGCGCTCCCCTGTACTGGCATTCACGTTCGGCGTGACGTTGTTGAAACCACCGGATTTGAAACCCTCCGTGTAGGTCGCATAGATCATGGTGTCCTCTGCGACCTGCCAGTTGAAGCCAAACTTCGGCGTGACGTCGCTGAAGGATTCGTCCGCCGACTGTAAGACGTTATAGATCGTGGGATAGATCTGTGTGAGCGAAGCATCTTCCTGTGTCCAGCGGATACCGCCGATGAGATTGAAGCCGGCGAAAAGCTCAGCATTGAGCTCGGCGAATACAGCGTACGCTTCAGTGTCGCGGCGCAGTTCGTGCGGCGTGCTGTAGACGAAGCCCGGTGGAACGTCGAGATAGCCACGCGTCATCTCACCGCGCTCTTTGAAGTAGTACAGACCGGCAACGCCCGAGAAGATTCCGGACTGAATCTCGAGCGTGACTTCTTGGCTGAAGCTGTCATCCGTCGCCTTGTAGTCGCTGCCGAGCTCGCCGGTCGCAAGCTGAGCGAAGTGTGCCGCCTGCTCGAGATCGAGCGTACGGTAACCGGTGATGGACGCGATCGAGAGTGCATCGTTGATCTCGTAGCGGATATTCGCGACGGCGCCGATGGAATCCAGATTGCTCACTTGGGGACCATCTAGCTCTGTAGTGAACAAATCTCGGTCGGGCGTCGCATTTGGGTTAGTGACCGTCGGATACGTGCTGATTGGGACACCGATACCCGAATCGCCGCGGTCTTGCATGTAGTCGATCGAAAGCGAAGCCTGGAGTCGATCGGTAGGCTCGTAGTGAAGCTTGGTGCGCGCTGCGAGCGAATCGACTTTGCCGAGCTTCTGGCCGGTCCTGGTGGACTCGATGTAGCCGTCGCGCTCTCGCTTCACGAAGCTGGCCGACATGGCCAGCGTATCCGTCACGATCGGAACGCTTGCATAGCCACGAGCGGAGAAGGAGTCGTACGAACCGTACGTGAGATCGCCGCCGCTTTCCGCACGATCGAGCCGTGGCGTTCGAGTGACAAGCTTGATCGCACCACCTGAGGTGTTACGACCGTAGAGCGTGCCTTGCGGGCCGCGCAGGACTTCGACACGCTCAATATCGAAGAAGTCGAAGAACACTCCGTTCAGGCGTGGCTGGTAGACATCATCCACGTAAACGCCGATGCCCGGATCATATAGAATGCCGCTGTTCTCCTGACCGACGCCGCGTAACACGATACGCGCCGAGTTCGACGTGCTCGTCACCGGTTCCACGAGGAGTCCGGGCACGATGCCTCCGACGTCCTTTACGGAAATGATCTGACGCTCCTCCAGGATCTGAGCGTCCACCGCCGTCAGCGCGATCGGGGTTTCTTGAACCGTCGAAGTGGTGCGTTGCGCAGTCACCGATATCTCAGTGAGCTCGCCCGAGGCTGCGCCGCGGTCCGGGAGCGATGTCGTTTCAGTCGTCTGTGAGTACGCAACGCCCGATGCAAGCAGCGCGGTGCCCAACGCATACCCTCGCACTGCTATTGAACGACGTGGATGACTAACCCGCATGATTGTCCCCTCATAAGTGCTTGTACGCGTCATGTGCTCGCACGCGCTGCCCAAAGCGGCTTCACGAATGTATCGCGAATAGCTGATTTAGTGAACTTCGCTATCTACGTCTACGACGATACCCACCGTATCGTTATTTCAGGATCGTTGTCAATCCAACGTCGAGCGACATTCACGCAAGCGAGCAAGACAACGCTGTCGCTCGACTCATCGGGGCAGATGCTAGAGCGCGATATCCAGACTCATCACGATCAGCCTGGTTGCCGCATGGAGCGGCGCGCTATTCCCAGCGCCAGCCACCGCGCGTGCGCACGTACTCGTCGAGACCCGCTCCCTTCAACACCTGCTCGGAGGCCGCGCGCGCACCGGCGATGACTGCTTTGCGATCGAGCCGGGGGTGGTGACCGTTCTGGATCACCTGCTCGCCCCCGATGTAGACGTCCTGCACTGCACCAGGATCGGGTGAGTAGACGAGATTGGAGATGAGTGTCTGCGCTGGCGTGAGCGAAACCCGCTCGGTGTCGATCACGATCAGATCAGCGAACTTCCCAGGCTCGAGCGAGCCGATGCTGTCTTCCATGTGGAGTGCTGCCGCACCGCCGCGCGTCATCAACTCGAGCGCCAGCTCTGCCGACCCGAAGTTCGCATTCTCGAGCTTCTGTTTCTGGAAGAGCATCGCCATCTTCATGGTCTCCCAGACATTCTGGCCATTGTTGGTCGATGCCCCATCGACGCCGAGTCCCAGGCGAGCGCCCGCAGCGAGCAACTCGGGCAAACGTGCGATCCCGGAGGCGTAGTACGCGTTCGAAACAGGGTTATAGGAGAGGCCGGTGCCGCGTGCCGCGACCAGTTCGATCTCGGCATCATCGAGCCAGATCGCGTGGGCCAGCAACGTCTTTGGCCCGAGCACGCCGAGTCGCTCAAGCTCGCTGATGCTCCCGTGGCCGAATCGGCGGCGACTCTCATCGCGCTCGTTCTGGGAGCTTGCGGCATGCATCGAGAACAAGCTGTCCGTCTCCCGAGACACCGCGTGCATCGCCTGTACCATCTCGGGCGTGCAGCGAAGTACGCCCAACGCTTCAGGCACGACCTCGACCCGTGCTGAGTTGAAGCGCTTGCGCAACCGGCGGACCTCGTCGGCAGCAAACTTCGGAGTGTCGCGATAGCCTTCCGGAATGAACTGCGCGGGGCTTGCTTCGTCGGCACTATCCATCGCCATTCGCGCCACTTTCGCACGAATACCGGAACGCTCGACTGCGGTGAGCACGCCATCGAGCCGGTCAGGATGTCGGCTGCCGATCTCGCCCACTGCGGTGGTCGTCACGCCGTTGCTCAGCAACTCGAGTAGCGACACATTCGCGCCGCTCTCGGAAGCTTGCGCATCGAAGGCGTTGAGCACGGGCCACATACCCTTCGCAAACCAAACCTCCAGGGGCATCTCATCGTAGACACCGCGTGTAATGCCGCTCGCGAGATGCGTGTGGCAATTCACGAGGCCGGGCATGATCAGGCGGCCGTTGAGCCGTCTATGCTTGATGCCGCGCGGCAACTCACCCAGATCCCGCATCGGCCCGACACGATGGATTCGCTCTCCGCGAATCCAGACGTAGCCAGAGCGGAAAGCACGGCGCGTACCGTTCATCGTCAGCACGATCGCATCGGTGAGCAGCAACTCCCCGCGTGTATCGCGGGCGCTGACTTCGAACGGCGCGGCTGCGATTGCAGCAGCACCGGCGAGGAACGTACGACGGTCCATTAGTTCTCCAAATCTCCGAGTGCGCTGCTAGAGTTGGTCGGAGCGCGGCGAAGAAGAAATGTGCTTGGCGATCCCGGCGAAGCAACGATTACGAGGGATCGCGCTCACGCAGACCATCAACCTTCATACTCCACGAGCTCGTACGTGCCGGATCCGGTCTTATTGTTGAGATAGCCGCTTACCGTACCGCGCACGAATAGGTAGTCGGGATGAGTAGCCCAGAGCTCATAAGAGGTCGGCGTGCCATCTGCTTTTGGCTTCATGAGGATCTTGTAGTGATGCGTGTCGAAGGTGCCGGCCGGCACCGTGACACGCTCCGGACCGACATACTCGAGTGCCCGTCGTCCGTTCTGTGAAAGCAGCGGACCGCTGGCACCATCGAGTAAGGGCGATGTCGAAAGACCGCCCTCCCAGTACTGGACGCGATCGCTCTTCGAATGATCGTAGCGACGCGCGAGTAGCGAATCGGAAGACAACGGATGAGTCACGAGGGTCGGCACAGGTCTATCCAACTTGATGACCTGCTCCACGCGTCCGATATCCTTGTTGAACACCTCGCATTCGGCTTGCGTATCGGTCACGCGAACCCATCCCGTGCCTAGGAATGCTCCTCGCGAATGCAGGCGCATGAAGCAGTCGAGGGGCGCGAAGTCCGGCGTCATCGTCTGCACCACGTCCCGCTCTACTTGGCCGTCGTCGATCTCGCAATAGGCGCGCAGCGTGATCTGACCGTCGCGGCGCCAGGTGAAAGAGAACCACTCGCGTCCGCGTTCCGTGCCGTCGTCACTGATGTAAAGAATCTTGCCTCGGGTATTGCGTAGCGTCGGAGGACGCGCGCCCGTCCGCGGCGCGGACTTCGCACTGTTTCGACCTGCTGCGGACGCGCTCAGCGGCGCGCCGACCGCGAGTGCGGCGACGCCGGTCGTGGCGGCGAGCAGAGATCGGCGGCTGATCATCGATTCGCTCTTCATTTGTACTCCCCCCTGCAGAACGACCAACACCGTTGGTCACTAGTTGGCGCGGACGACAACTCGCAGTCATCATTCGATCGCGTCGTCTACTACGTTGTCTATGTTATCTACATGACAACATTGCCGAGGAGGCGCAGCTTGTCAAGATGGTTCGCGCCCGAGCGATGTCTGACTCTTCATCCGCAGCAAGGTGACAGCGTTGGATAGCGCTGCGAAACACGCTCCGCATGCAGGCACATTGCAGCGAATTGGCATCGTAGCGCTAACCTAGGTAACTACGCTATCCTTAGAACCTGCTCGGCCTGTCGACCGAGCAACAGGTCGCAAGGGGATCGCATGAAGAAGCTATCGATGGGGCGCAGCGCAGTCGCAGCAACGATGTCGGCTCTCGCGCCAACGACGGCGCCATCGGCCCGGCTCGATTCGGACTACCCGAAGATCGTGAAAGAGCGCATAGACCTCAGCGCTTGATGCGCCGAGGCGCTTTTCCGATACCCACTAGTCATGCAGCAACCGCAAACCTCGGCCGACGCAGATGCAGCCGAGGCAGTAAGTTGGCCCAAACCCGCCTATGCGTGGTACGTCCTGTTCCTGCTGATCTTGGTTTACGCGATCGCGACGCTCGATCGCGTGGTCATCGGCCTGCTCGTCGATTCCATGCAGCGCGATCTCAATGTGAGCGATACGGGCATATCGCTCCTTATCGGACTCGCGTTCGCGATTCTCTATACGGCTCTCGGCTTGCCGGTCGGAATACTCATCGACCGCTACCGACGCGTGCCGGTCCTGGTCGCGAGCCTCGTGCTGTTCAGCTTTGCGACCTCAGCGTTCGGCCTCGCGTCGACCTTCGTCGGGCTGTTTATCGCGCGGCTTTTCGTTGGGGCCGGGGAAGCAGCCGTTACACCCACCATGTCGTCGTTGATCGCGGACTACTTCCGGCCCGAACTGCGCGCCAAGGCGTTCAGTTTCTACATGCTGGGGGGCTCGCTTGGTACCAGCCTGGCCTACCTAGTCGGCGCCTCGACAATCTATCTCTCGACTTGGCTACAGGCGCGGACGGGAGTTTTAGGGAGTTTCCGCGACTGGCAGGTCGTTTTCATACTGTGTGGGGTCGCGGGCATGATTCTCGCCATCGTCTTCGCACTGACGGTGCGCGAACCCGTGCGGCGCGAAACGGCACCGCGGAGCGCGGTTACCGTTGGCCTCGCGCAGGTGCTACGCGAGCTGATCTCCAACCTGAACGCGAAGAAGCTTGCCTATCTGGCGATCATCGGCGGTGCGGTAATGAACGTGTTCCTGATCGCCGCTCAGCTCAGCTGGTATCCGACGCTGTTCATCAGAGTCTTCGACATGCAGCCCGCAGAAGTGGGCGGAATGCTCGCCGTCGTCGGTGTGCCATCCGGAGTGATCAGCGCCCTTTCGAGCGGTTTCATCATGGCCTGGCTCGTGAAACGTGGCCGCTTGGATGCTCCCCTGATCATGATGCTCGTGCAGGCGTTGATCTGGGGCGGCCTTGGTGTCGCAAAGAGCCTGGCTCCTAGCGTCACGAGCTCGCTCGTGTTCCACGTCATCACCTCGCTCACGGCCAACTTCGGATTGCCCGCCGCGTTCTTCGGACTGACGCAGATCACGCACAATCGACTGCGTGGTCAGATGACGGCGCTCTACACGATGATCTATGGGCTGATCGCGGTCACGCTTGGGCCTCTCGCGGTCGGCTTGCTCTCCGATTACGTGTTCACTGCAGCAGACGGCGTTTCCTACTCGCTCGCCTCGGTCTATGCATTCGGTTCACTTGCCGGAATCTGCTTCATCTTGGTGGGCTGGAAAGACTTCATCGCTGCATCGCTTCGGCTCAAGGCGGAAGCCGCTCCGACAGAAGTCCGATAGGCATCCTCATTCGTATACGACAACCGATCCTCAAGTCCGAGTTCGCATACGCGCGTTCGAGTTTTTACCTGACGGTAGTGGAATCATCATGAGTTTGTCGTTCTCGAGATTGACGGTCTTCTGCAAAGACGCGGAACGTTCGCTGGCCTTCTACCGGGATCTGCTTGGATTGGTCGTGGTTGAAGACAAGGTGATCGAAGGAGCGGCTGCAGGCACGTTGCTGCAGCTTCCGCCCTGCCGCATGCGCATCCTGTTTCTTGCAGCGTCGCCTGAATCGCCCATCATCGTCGGGCTCTTCGAAATAGCTTTACCGGATCTCGAAGCGATGGCTCCGCCAGTGCGGCGGCCCGCCACCGGGCAAACTTCCCTCGTGCTCGAGACCGATGAGTTCGATGAGCTGGCGGCTCGGTTGGAACGAGCGAAAGTCCGCTTCCTCACTCCTCCGCATCGATACATCAAGTCTGCGGCGAGCACGCGCTCGCCCGCCGGGACTTACTGCCAGATGATCGTCTATGACCCAGACAACGTGCTGGTAGGCATAGGACAGATCCTTCCACTCGATTGAGTGCCGCAAGCCGAGAGCGCCCGTCATGTCGACGCTACTGGTGATCGCAGTCGACAACGAATACTGAACTAGGCCCGAAACTCACGCGACGGAGTAACTGATGCTCGAGAAGACTCTCTTAGTCATTCACATCGCCGTGCTTGGCTATTGGTTCGGTGCTGAATTAGTCATCAACGCCACTTCGAGATACGTCTGTCTTAGCGGATCCATGCCCATGGATGAGCGCACCCGGTTGATGCACCACGTCATGGATGTCGATCAGCACGTTCGATATGCGCTGGTCATTCAATTCGGGCTGGGCTTCGCCATAGCTGCGCTGTTCGGATATCTGCCGGGCGGCACTCCCACTGCGGTCGCCTTTGGGCTCTTTGTCGCGGCCTGGCTCACCTACATCGAAGTGATCCATTGGCTTCGGCATCGGGCGATCGGAAAGAAACTGGCCGCCTTCGATCGCTACTCGCGCTATGTACTGATGACCTGCCTTGCGGCCGTTGCCGTCGGCTTGATCGGTGGAGAGTGGAATCTGCCTTTGTGGATCCGGTTGAAGCTGGCGCTGTTTGCCGGAGTCATGGCGTGTGGCGTAGGTATCAGATTGTCGGTGCTCGCACGCTTTCGGACCTGGGCGGTCATGCAGTGCGAAGGAGCTTCAGATGAATCCAACGCCATCGTGAAGCGTACCTACATTATCTCGACGTCGATTCTGGTTTTGCTGTGGTTGATGATCTTCACCATGGTGGGAATCAGCCTTTACAAGCCGATCTGATGATTCCGAAATCAGATCGTTAAGAAGTTCTGGAGAGAAGCTCATGAATCGATGCGGGTGGATAAGTGCCCGGCTCAGCGAACAGTGCCGCGAAGCTCGCATCGAGCAACTCCTCTGGTACGTCCTGCGTGATGCACACGATGCGCGAGCGACGGTCATCGGAGGGCCACGCAGGCAAGCGGGTCGGCGGAGCGAACACGGTCTGCACGCCTTGCACGAGAACGGGGGCATCGAGCCCGTCGATGCGGACGAGCCCTTTGCAACGAAGGAGCTTCGCGCCGAATTCGTTGCGCACGAGGTCGCACCAGCCAGCGAGCCCGGCCCAGTGCACTGTCCGATCCGTAACGAACGATTTCGAACGCACAGAACCATCGTGGCGCTCGGCGTCCGTGGCGGTGAAAACGATATCGCCTCCGCGCGAAGGGGCTTGCGTCGTCACTGCCGTATCCAGCAGTACGTTTTCGACGTAGAACGATGCGTCGTGCGCAACATGGAGACTCGCGTGTGGATTGAGCGCAGCGATACCTTTCCGCACTTGTGCGAGCGCTTCAGCAGAGGCCACATCAGCCTTCGTGATCACGATCCGATCTGCGAGCGCCGTCTGCTTGATCGCTTCACGATTCGTCTCGTACTGACGCGACCCGAAGACGGCATCGACCGTGGTCACGAGAGCAGCCAACTCGAAATAGTGAGAGACGAAGCTATCGCGCAACAGGACTTGCATCAGAGGTGCGGGATCTGCGAGGCCCGTGGTCTCGACGATGACGCGCGAGAACGGCGGAACCTCTGCGCGTGCACGTCGATGATACAGGTCAGCGAGCGTTTCCTTGAACGAATCGAGCACGACACAACAAAGACAGCCGGAATCCAAAACGACAACGTTGTCGGTCGAGCTCACGACGAGCAGATGATCGAGCGGTATGTCGCCGAGCTCATTGACGATCACGGCCGTGTCGCGCAAATCCGAGTTGCGCAAGAGCGTGTTGATCAGCGTTGTCTTGCCGCTGCCCAAGAATCCCGTCAGTACTGTGACCGGAATTCGGTGTGAGGCATCCTCCGTCATCTTTCATACTCTGATTGTGCGCATCGAGATGGTAGCCTACTGAAGAGGGCACTTGTTCGCGAGTCGCTGCGCGGCTCGATGCCAAGTTTCGTTGACGATCGAAGAGGAGACGACATGCGCCCGTGGTCGAACATCATCAGTGAAGAAGAGCAACGCCGCTATCGTGCGGCTGGCTTCGGGCGGCCTTCAGGCTTCGGCAACAAGCCCGCACTGCTCATCATCGATGTGCAGTATCGAACCGTCGGGTCAGAGTCGAAGCCATTCTGGGAATCCATCGAAGAGTTTCCGACGAGTTGCGGTGAGGCGGGCTGGAAAGCCGTGCACGCGATCCAGCCGCTATTGGAAGAGTTCCGCGCGCGCTCGTGGCCCGTGTTGTATCCGCATGTCGCGCGCAAGCAGAGTTATGACGGCGGGCGCCTCGCAGCAAAGGTGCCCTCGATCATGTCGATCGCCGATCGCGGCTACGAGTTCGTGCGCGAAATCGCACCGCGCGAAGGCGACATTCTCGTTCCGAAGAAGCACCCGAGCGCATTCTTCGCAACCGCGCTCGTCAGCCATCTCATCGATTTGGGCGTCGATACCGTCATCGCGACAGGGTGCACGACGAGCGGCTGCGTTCGCGGAACGGTCGTCGATGCGTTCTCGTACAACTTCCGCGTCGCCGTTCCGGAAGAATGTGTGTACGACAGGAGCACGGTGTCGCACGCGATCAACCTGTTCGACATGTCGGAGAAGTACGCGGACGTTGCGCCGGTCGAAGAGATCATGAGCAAGCTGCGAGCCTTGTAGCAGCAAGGCGTGCATGCGAGGCACGGCTGGCGAAGACGAATCGTGGGCGCCAGCGTGAGGGCGAACGCAGGCGTCCGCCAGTGCGCTGAGCGTAGATGCCTTACGTAAACAAGAGCGAGCAGTGCTGATTGCGGATACGAGGGACGGGACGCCCACACCAGGAACAAACATCCTCCTCGGCAGATTCCTTCTTCATGGAACAGAAGCCTCCCAAAGATTCGGATCCGGAAGATCGATCGCCTCGACGACCTGATGATGTGCCGATGCCGCCCGACGATCCAGCGCGTCGACCGCCCATCGAGGAGCCGCCAAGACAGAGGCCATCGAAGCGAGCTCGCTGAGCTGGCGCGCATGTCGCGATCTCGATCAAGCAAATTGCGGAATAAGCCAGCGTCTACGCCCTTCTCTCCTCGAGCGCCATTCGCATCGCGAGCGCACCGAGAACGGTGCCCATGATGTAGCGCTGCGCGGTCAGCCAAAGCGGCTTATGGCTAAACCAAGCAGCCAACCCGCCCGCAAAAAGCACAATGAGCAAATTGACCGAGAAGCTCACAGCGATCTGCGTGACACCCAAAGCCACGCTTTGAGCAAGCATGGAGCCGCGTTCCACCGCAACGAACTGCGGAAGAATCGATAGATAGAAGACGGCCACCTTGGGATTGAGCACGTTGGTCAAGAGCCCGATCGCAAACAATCTGGGCTGACTGTCGTGCGCGAGCTCGCGTGCCTGGAATAAAGAACGCGCGCCCGGTCTCACCGCCTGCCACGCCAACCACAGCAGATAGGCCGCCCCCAGCCATCTCAGCACCTCATACGCAAACGGCACGGCAACGAAGATTGCAGTAAGACCTGCCGCCGCTGCGAACATGTGAAATAGAAAGCCAGCGACGACACCCAGCAGCGAGATGACGCCTGCGCCCCTGCCTTGACAGATGGAACGCGAGATCAGGTAGATCATGTTCGGCCCTGGCGTGAGAACCATCAGGAGCGCGGCGCCGATGAACAGGATCCAATCGCTTACAGGCATCATCGAACGTTAGAGCTCCGCTCGTGGAGACGAGGAGGACGCGAGGGCCAAGCAAACATTAATGACGTGGCGGCCCGAGCGATAGGGACAGAAAGCTCCAGCGCACAGGGCACAGTTTCAACGGCAACGTCACGCGCGGCGAGCCTCGCGCAACGTCCCTATCACTCCGCAGCAACTGTCGTGAACCGGATCTCGTCCGCGGCGAGGAACTCGCCGTCGCGCGGCCCGCTGAATCGGATGGCCGCGATGGCTGGTGCTCTAACGGTCAGCTCGACGAACGGGTCGGGATCGGCGGGGGTCTTGCGGCTGGGCACAGCATCGACAGATGCCTTGTCAACGACGTTGCCATTCTTGTCGAGCGCCTCGAGCAATGCCGGACACGCGGTCGAACCCCACAGCACGAGCGTGACGGATGAAGCGTTGTTTGGAAACGTTGCCTGCACCGGGATGGCCTGTTCGGTTGCCATCGCATTCAGAATGCCTTTGCGCTTCGTCGCGATGTGCGGGAAAAACATGATTCGCCCCGCCGCCTTGCTCTTGGTAGGTGAGCCAGCGAGCCTGAACACCACACCTTTTTCAGTCCACTCAGGAATGGGCTTGCCGATCTCAGCCTGCTCGAAGTCGATCACGACCTCCTCCGCGCGCGCGGCGGAAACGGGGCCGACCAGCAGAGCGAGAAGCGATATCGCGAAGCGGCGACTCATGTCATCTCGATGCCGCGCATCGTGCCGGTCGACGAGGCGAACTTCTCCTCTTCCAAACCCATCCGCTGCAGCATCGAAACGAAAAGATTCGGCAGCGGATAATTCTGCGCCCGGTCGAAGGCGAGGTGCTGGCCATGCTGGAAACCGCCGCCGGCAAACAGCGTCGGCAGGTTGGTCGTCGAATGCGCGTTGGCGTCACCGAGATTCGAGCCATAAAGAATCATCGTACGATCGAGCAAGGTCTCCTCCCCTTCACTCACGGCCTTCAGATCGCTGAACAGATTCGCGAGCAGCTTCATGTGCCATTCGTCCAGCACTTTGAGCTGCGCGAGCTTATCGTCCGATTTTCCGTGGTGAGAGAGATTGTGGTAGCTGTCGGTGATGGTCGCGCCACGAAGGGTGACGACAGGCGTGGCCACGCTGTTCAACATGAGCGTGATCGAGCGCGTGGAGTCGGTCTCGAATGCGAGCCGCGCAAGGTCGTACATGGCTTTCACCTTATCCATGTATTGCGCAGGACTCGTGAGCCCGGCCGGCACGGCATAGTCGACGACGGGCTTGGGCTTACGCTCCCACTCCCGCGATTCCTGCAGGCGCTGCTCCAGATCGCGGACGCTCGTGAAATATTGATCGAGACGGTCACGGTCGCGCGCGCCGACATCGCGCTGCAACGCTTTCGCTTGGGCACCGACGGCGTCGAGGATGCTGCGTCCGGTGTCGAGCCGGTGAACTTGAGCCTCGACCTCCTCGGGTGTGCCTTGCAGGAACAGTTGGTTGAAAACCTCGACGGCACTTTCTTCAGGCGGAATGGCGACACCGGTGCCAGTCCATGACAGGCTGCGAGCCGCGCCATTGACGGCGAGCGTGAGCGATGGGAACCGCGTGAGAGTGCCGATACGCTCGGCAATGAACTGATCGAGCGAAATGGTATTACGGAACGAGCTGCTCGCCGGGTGCGCCGCCGCCGTCAGGAAGCTGATATCGGATGGATGTCCGCCGTCCACATTGGGATGCGAAACGCCGCTGATCACGGTGAAGTCGTTGCGGTGCGCCTCCAGCAGTTTGAGATAGGGCGAAGCCACGTACTCGCGACCCGTGTCGGTCGGGAAGAACTGGTCGGGCAACAGCCCGAGGTTGTTACAGATGCCGAAAATGCGTCGCGGCGTCGCACTCGGGGCGAGCGGCGAGGAGGACGCGGCGCGCGCTGTTCTCGGGAGCATCGCCTCGAGCAACGGCAGCGACATCGCGACGCCCAACCCCTGGAGAAAGCGACGGCGCGATACGGCCTGACGGGTGGCGATGAAGGGAGCGCGAAATCTTATGTTCATGATGTTGAGGCCCGGCAACGCTCAGCGTCACTTGGTTTGGAACAACTCGCTTCGAACAATCTCCTCGACCAGCGTGCGCACGCCGTACTGGCGCGCGCTCGCGCGCTGCAAGATCCGTTCGAGCTCGTCGCGGTCGGTAAAGCGCACCGGTGCACCTGTCCCGAAAGTCACTAACTGCTTGGCGAGGTTGCGAGCGACGGACACTTCGTCGGCCAAGATAAGACGCTTGAAATCCTTCGCATCGCGGAAGGTGCGGCCATCGGGCAACTCGCCGGCAGCATCGACGGGAGGCCCATAGTGAAACGCGAATGCCTGACCGTTCATCCCATAGCCCGGCTCCGGCTTCACCTTTTCATCGACCGCCCGGTAGCGCTCGCGGTGCGCTCCCATCACATCGAAACTTTCCAGCGCGAAGCCCGCTGGATCCATCTTGACATGACACGACGCGCAGCTCGGATGCTCACGGTGTTTCGCGAGCTGTTGGCGAATGGTCACTGCGCCGCGGATATCAGGTTCGACGGACCCTGCATTCGGCGGCGGCGGGCGTGTCTCGATGCCGAGTATCCGCTCGGTGATCCAATGGCCGCGCAGCACCGGCGAAGTGGTCGTGCCGTTAGCGGTTACCTTGAGCACGCTGGCCATCGTCATGAGGCCGCCGCGCTCGCTGCCGGGCGGAAGAGCGACGCGACGCATCTTCGCGCCCGCCACACCATCGATGCCGTAGTGCGTAGCGAGACGCTCATTCAGATAAGTGAAATCCGACGCAACGATATTTCGCGCGGGCAGATCCTCACGCAGCAGCTCGGCGAAGAACAACTGCGTCTCTTCCATCGCGGCGAGCTTGAGCGGCTCGTCCAGCTCGTAATCGTTGTAGATCGTCGCCGAAGGCGAGGTGTCGTCGATCTTGCGCAAGTCGAGCCAGTAATCGGTGAACGCATCCACGAAGCGGCGTGACTTCGGATCGTTGAGCAGCCTCTGCGTTTCTTGTCTGAGCACCTCGGGTTTTCGCAGCTCTCCCTTTTCGGCACGGGCTCGCAGCATGTCGTCAGGTGTGGAATTCCACAAGAACAGTGCCAGTCGCGTGGCGAGCGCCCAGTCATCGAGTCTGCCCGGCCGCTCTTCGACGAAAACAAAACTCGGCGAGACCAGCACGCCGGTGTAAGCGGTGAGCATCGAACGTGCGAAGCCGGAGCCGAGCCCGAGCTCGCGATTGAATAGCCCCAGGAACGGTTGCACATCTGCTTCATCGATGGGCCTTCGATACGCCTTCTGAATGAAATTGCGCAGCAGCTTCTCTGCGTCGCGTTGCGGGGAATTCGAGACCACTTCGACTGTCACGTTGCTGATCGGGCTGCGTGGAAAAACAAACGGCGCACCGGCAGTCGGACCACCCACAGGCGGACTGCTGTAAGGCGCCACTGTCTCGATCGGCACACCGCCTTTCTCACCCTCACTCAGACGCCGCATCGGCAGGTTGCCGAACAGCAACTCATAGCCTTTCGTGGCATGCGGATCTTCCAACGGCCCAATGACTTCCAGCCATTGCACTGCGTAGCCGGGCATGCCCTCCTCCGTCGCCAGTGGATTGACGTACTGCTCGTCGGTGCCGTTGACGCGCGTGCGGAAGAGCCGCATGCCGTCAGTGCGAATGCCCTCGCCGCCTGCGAGCTGCACTTCGATCTCGCCAACGGATGACTTCGGTGTGAAGTCCATGACTCCGACCGGCCGCGTCTGGCCCGTGCTCTGAGCATAGATGCCCATGGGCTCGTTATTACGACCGGGCCAGATCTCATCAGCGTTGGGCCGGTGCCATACAGGCAACCAATAGACCGGCGCCTTCTCCTCACCCTGGCCCTCGTAGAACCAGCGACCAATTCCGCCGCCGCTCACCCAGATCGAGTAACCCTTCAGCCGGATGCGATAGTTTCCGGCGACTGGCGCGTTGTAACCCCAGGCATAAAAACCTGCATCGCTGAAGATGCTGGAAACCTTGCCCACGGCCTCCCGCTCGCGCGTCTGCGGACTGCTATTGGGCACACGTCCGGCACGCACGTCGGGCTGCGCGCGAGAATCGAGCACGGGAAACATGAGGCGGTCGGGCAGCGTGCCATTCTCACGCGGTTGATAGCGCTGCTGTCCGATGGCATCGCGCGCATAAATCTTCAGCACGGATTCCTTCGGCCGCTCGAATGCTGCAGACATAGCCTGGCGCATCGCATAGTCCGCCGCGCTCAGATAGCGCTCCATCTGCACGTAGGAGATGTCGAGCGCCTCGCCGCTCTTGTTGAAACGATACGCTTCACCGTCGAGCGGCAGCTTGTCCTTCACTTGCGCCCAAGGAACATTCAGAAGATCGCGAAGGGCGTTCTCGTATTCGTAGCTGTTGAGACGGCGCTGAACCGTGCGGCCCTCCCGGGCCGTGAGCTCCTTCTCGAACGCAGTGAGATGAGACGAAACGCTTTGGCTGAACGTCGCGACCTCAGCCGGCGCGGGACGTGTCTCTTTCTTCTTCGGCGGCATCTCGCCGGAAGTCACGCGATCGTAAAGCCTGACCCAAGTAGCTAGGTTATCCCTGTTGCTCGGCTCGAACGTCAGCAGGCTCAGGTCTAGACCACCGTTCGCATCCTCGTAATGACACTCACCACAGTACTCGTCGAAGAACTCGATCGATTTTTCCGTCAGCGGGTCGTCGGCAACTGCAACGCCGCACATCAGCGATGCAGCAATGAAGGCTCGCAGTGCGCCCGGTCGTGAACGGCGCGGCATCATCGATGGCTCAGCCACCGTTAGAACGGAATGCGAAACGGTGACATGCGCCTTCGTACGCGTTTTCATATCCAAATACGCATTTTCATATCGCACGAACCTGCGATTCATATCGCATTGAGCGGGGTCTCGCTCGAACAATAACGCGAAGCTTTCGGCGAGTCGAACGTCCACTGTTAAGTTCAGTGTACGAAGGAGGCTCTTGCACCACCGGAAGCGATGGTGCTTCCTGCTCCGGGTGAATTCGCACGTGCCCGTCTCGCGCGGGCATCAGTTTGATAGACGCACGATTCGTCGGTGCGACTTTATCTTCGCGCGAGCGCACGCCGCTCGATTCGTAGGTAGGGCTCTCACCCCGACACCCCTTTGTCGGAATGAATTCCGACCTACAGCGGACCTGCAACTCGGAAGGTCCGCGACCTGTATCCGCTCGTCACCACCTTTGCGCTCACCGAAGTGCGCGACTTCTACGTCTCGCATTTCGACTTCGAGGTCGCGTTCGAAGCCAACGCTGAACAACGCATCATGCCTCTTCCGGAGGCATCGCATTGCGATCTCACTCATTGCGTATAGCGACGTTCGCACCTCTGCGGTAGACACTTTGTTGATCTCATTCATGAGGAGACGAGCATGGCCACGTTCATCACTCTGCTGACCTTTACGGATCAAGGCATGCGCAACGTAAAGGAGTCGCCGAGTCGTGTTGAAGCATTCAAGAAAATGGCCGGATCACTCGGAGTGACAGTCAAGACCGTGTACTACACGCTCGGGACATACGATCTCGTCGTCGTGACGGAAGGCGACGAAGAAGCTGCGATGGCCACGCTGCTGCGAGCAGGCTCGCTAGGAAATGTGCGCTCGCAAACCCTGCGCGGCTTTTCGGTCGATGAATTCACGAAGATCATCGCTCGAATGCCTGCGTGACACGTCGCTTTGGCTCTCGAGTAGTTGCGTGTCCAGCGCGACTCCGCTCTTTCCTCCGCGCCGATAGCTGATACCGCATATGAGCACATCGCATGTTGATGCCCTGCGGCGACTGCTATGCACGTTCTTGATCGTGCTGCCCTGTTGGTGCGTCGCAGGAACTTTGACCTATGACTTCACCGGCAACATCATCAGTCGCACTTACTTGCCCGATGAGCAACCGACCGGGGGTGTACCGCAGGCTCCGATACCCCTGTATGGCGCCATTACGCTGGATGTGAAACACGCCGCGGACCATGATCCGGAGGCGGATATCGCGGTGTATCGCGGCGTGATCAAGACCATCGAGCTCGATATTCAGAGCTCGTGGGTCCGTATGCGCTACTTGCGCGGTGTCGACGGACGGAATGAACTTCGGTTGTACAGATCCGCAAGCGATGGCTATGAAGAGATTCGCGCCACGGCTCGCGATGTGTTCGGAGAAACAGGTGCGCCCGGCCTCGAGCTCGTTCTCGTCGCGCGCACAGCGAACCGTTCGGTCCTGTCGTCGCTCTCTCCCGATGTGCCCTTCACTTCGATACCGCCGGAATTGTGGGAGCTGACGATTACTGCACCTCCTTCCGAGCGAACGGGCAACGTGCAAGTCCGAGCCGTCGCGCGACTCAATGCGATAAGGTTGCGGGCGCCGAATGAAGGAGGCAAAGACTTCTACGCCAATGGCGACTTCCCACCACAAACGAATGCACCTCCTGGCAGCAACTGGACACATGAGCAAGGTGCCTGGGAGGTCAGAACGGAACCATGCTGCAAGGAGCCCCGGCAATACTTTGCGAACACCACGGTGAATTCGTCTACGGTTGCATTGTTCATCGGGCAGTTTCCGATTCGACCTGACGATGGTTCGGAGAGAGCTCACGTGTCGCTCGTGCGAACGAACTACACGTTGGATGCACATCTGAAATCGCGCTGGAATGCCCGCGGCAACACACTGGGGCTCGTCTATAACTACTCCGACCCGAACAACTACTACGAGCTGCGCTTGTCTCCGACCGGTACCGCTACCGCCAGCAAGGTGGTTCAGGGCAAGCGCAGCGTAGTCGCCTCGGCATCGTTCCTGCGCGCTCCAGTAGCCGCATGCAAGACCTGGCGGAAGGACGAGACCGCGAGCTCGAAGTCAATGTCGCCGTATCAAAGTCGCAAAGAGTGCCCACCCGGAGTGGATGCGGCGATTCATGTCGTTCGTCGAAACGAGACCACGATGATCGCGGTCAACGGTAAGCCCGTGTTTACAAGACTCCATCAACCGGAGCTCTCCGAGGGTCAGCTCGGCGTGTTCTCTAGCTGGAATCTGATCCAGCTCCGAAATTTTTCGGTGAAGCTGTACGAGCCCCGTTTGTTTCCGCCGGAAGCACCCCCGAGCTTCACCTTGGGCAAGGCGTACTTCGTGTCTGCGTTCGATCTACTCGGCTGGATCGTTCACCGCGGGACTTGGGGCATTGACAGGACCACGCTTTCCTATGCGAACACGCAATCTGAAGCTCATGCGCTCACGACGTTTCCGGATGACCCGACACCGTTCGGCACTGTAGGCATTCCTGAGAATTACACCGTGGATACAAATGCACACGCCGAGTTCACGGACCCTGATAGTTCCATCGGCATAGTCTTCGAGTTCGTGAGCCCAGCTGAATATTATGAGTTCACTCTTGCGCAAGACGGAACCGCCACTCTTTGGGAAGTCATCGAGGGAGTACGCAGAGTCGTTGCCGCTTCGCGCTGGGAGGGTGAGCGCGACATCTGGCTGCAGTTGGGCGTCATAAGATTCGAGGGCAAGACCTCGATCGAGGTTAATGGTGAGCGCGTCTTCACGGAGATCCCGCAGGCCTCCCGCGCACAGCGTCGCGCCGGTCTCTCGAGTCACTTGAGCGTGAGTGCATTCAACCGATTCTTCATCTACTGGAACGAAGGATGATGACGTGCATCGCACAACTCGTTTGCCGATGCCCTTGATCCGTACTTACAAGCAATCAGTTCTGGTTTACCACTGCGCGTGTCTTCATCCGAATGAGATGCCGTCATGCCCAGCCTCTTCAGAAGCCTGCTGCTCGCCACACTCTCGCTCTGTGCCACGATCGCGGTCGCCGACGAGTACGACGATACGATCTCGCTGTTCAAGAATGCCGGTGAGAGTGCAGCGTTCTTCGCCAACAGCTATGCCTACGCTGTGCTCCCGACCGTCGGCAAAGGCGGGCTCGGCGTCGGCGCGGCGCACGGAAAAGGACGCGCGTTCGTGAACGGTGAGTACGTCGGCGATGTGACCATGAATCAGGTCAGCGTCGGCTTGCAGGCGGGTGGCCAGGCTTTCAGCCAGATCATCTTCTTCGCCGACCAACGGGCGTTCGATGAATTCTCAGCCGGCAGTTTCGAGTTCGACGCCACGGTTCAGGCGGTTGCAATCACCGCGGCAGCGGGCGCGAGTGCCAGCACTGTCGGCAGTTCCGCGGGTGCAAGCGGCGGCAAGAAGGATGCGAAGATCGCGGGCAAGTACCACAAAGGCATCGCCGTCTTCACCATCGCCAAGGGAGGCATGATGTATCAAGCAGCCGTTGGTGGGCAGAAGTTCAAGTACAAGCCGCGCACGGGAAAGTCATAGCGCGCACTGACTACTCGTGCGCCGGCATGGTAGATGCGCCACGCGACACCCAGACACGTCATTCGATTCGAGGCCGGACCTCGTTCTGACTTACCGCTGCGGGTGTCTTCATCCGAACTCGCCGCTTGACGGCCCAGCGCCGCTCAAGATATGTGTCAGCGCTTTCCAAGAACGCTCGGACCTTCATCGAAGGAAATCGCTGCATGCCTGTGCGATCGGCTCTCTGCGCAATCTTTGCGATCCATCTCGCCATTCTTACGCCACCTGCGACAGCAGATACGACCGCCCATAGTGGCGTCCACTCGGGGGCCGGATCGTCTCCCGCACAGGTGCAGGGTCGCGCAATCAAAGCTCACACTGAGTTTCTCGCGAGCGACCTCCTCGGCGGTCGTGAGGCGGGTGAGAAGGGACACGAGATTGCCGCGGCTTATGTAGCCGCGCAGTTTGGGGCGTTGGCACTCCATCCTGCAGGCGAGGACGGCTACTTTCAGTATGTTCCTTTGCGGCGGCGCTCGCTCGTGCCTCCAGGCGCGCAATTATCCATCACCGTCAACGGGCGCGAGCGTGCGCTCGAGAACGGCGTTGACGTCGCCATCGACGCAAGTCCAAGCACGCTCGAGGAGCAGTTGGAGGCGGAGCTCGTCTTCGTCGGCTGGGGCATCACGGCTCCGAGTCTGGGATTCGATGACTACGCGGGGCTCGACGTCAAAGGCAAAGCAGTCGTACTCATCGAAGGGGCGCCAGCCAGCTTTCCAGGCGCGCTGCGAGCCCACTATTCCTGGATTCAACAAAAGGAGCGAATGGCCGCGGAACATGGCGCGATCGCCGTGCTCACGCTGAAGTCGCCCGCCAGAGAGCGCTTCTCGCCATTCGATCTCGTTCGCCGCGTGCGGCCCATGCCGCAGCTTTCGTGGTACGAACGCGGCGCTGCAGTCCGCGACCGTGTTCGCGCTACGATCAGCTTGGGCCCCTCGCTTGCGCGAGATCTGTTTGCAGAGGCGGGCCAAGATCTCGATCGGATTCTCCGCGAGGCGGACGCAGTCCCACCGCGAGCGCTCAAGCTTCCGATGCACATACATCTTGCGCGCACCTCGCGGCACGACGATACGCGAAGCCCGAATGTGCTAGGCGTGCTTCGCGGCACCGATCCAACACTTCGCGATGAATATGTCGTGGTCGCGGCTCACCTGGATACATGGGTCGGTCCGACAGCACACGAGGATCGCATCTACAACGGCGCCGTCGACAACGCTGGCGGGGTCGCCACGATACTTGAAGTCGCGCGCGTCATTCAGGCGGCGGGCGGCGCGCGGCGCTCGATCGTGTTCTTCGCAACGACCGCAGAAGAGAAGGGATTGCTGGGTTCGGACTATTACGTTGCGCATCCGACCATTCCCCTCGCGCAGATCGTGGCTGCCATCAGTGTGGACGGACTCATGGCCTGGCACGACTTCGCCGGCATCGTGGCGCTCGGCGCAGAGCACTCCACGCTTGGCGAGATCTCACTCGCCGCCGCCGAAGCGGCCGGCGCGACACACGCTCCGGATCCCATTCCAGAGCGCGGCAATCTGGCATTGAGCGATCAATATCCTTTCCTTCGCGCCGGAATCCCGGTGCTCTTCCCGAATCCCGCACGAGGCTCCACGCATGGGGAAACAGAAGACGTCGCGGCGTGGGATGACTACGAGAACAATCACTATCACAAACCTTCCGACGACATGAGATTGCCGCTGCGCTGGGATGTGGCAGAACGATGGGGGACGTACATTGAAGGCGTCGTGCGCGGGATCGCCAACGCATCCACCAAGCCGCTCTGGTATGAAGGCGATCCTCTCGCGAGCGTATTCGCGCGCGAGCAGAAGCGTGCGCAGCGATGATTCTGCACTACTCAGTCCTGCACTATTCAGGACATCCACGATCTCCAAGCACGCGATTTGATGGAATGTGCTCGCAAGGTTGACGTTGCGTCGTGTGCTCGTTCGATGAATCCGCGGCGCAAGCTCGTCGCTGTTAGCGGCTACCGTCGATCTTGAGCTTGATGCGCGCCAGAAAATCGCTCGACGTCATGTACAACGTCTTGCCGTCATCACCGAAGGCGCAGTTGGAGACTGCTTTGCCCGTGCGGATCATGCCGAGTCGCTCGCCGATGGAATCCATGATGAGGACACCACCGGGGGCGGTCGCAAACACGATGCCCTCGCCCGTAATGCGCAGTCCATCGGGCAATCCGCGATTGTTTGCAGCAAGATCGCTCGCATCGGCGAACACACGCTTACTCACCACGTTGCCTGCCGAATCGAGCGTGAATGCCATCCAGATCGGCTGCTTCGGATCCGAGTTCGCAACGATCAACGTTCGTTCGTCCGGCGAAAGCGAAAGCCCATTCGGGAAGGTCATCTCTTGATCAAGCAGATGAACGCTCCCATCGATATCGATTCGGTAGATGCCGTTGAAAGCAAGTTCCTTGATGGGCGACGCATTGCGGCCAGCAAGGCCATAAGGCGGGTCGGTAAAAAAGATCACGCCGTCGCGGCGCTTGATGACGTCGTTCGGACTGTTGAATCGCTTGCCCGCGAAGTGCGTCGCGAGCGGCACCTTCTGCTTCGTCCTGACATCGAAGCGGGCCACCATGCGATTACCGTGATCGCACATGAGAATGGTGTGATCGCCATCCGGAAAAAGGCCGTTCGTGCCGGGCTCGGCGAACAGCTCCGGTTGCGTACCCGTGTAGCCCGACGGCTGGAGGAAGACGCTCAGTCCGTCGCGCTCCGACCAGCGATACATCGTGTTGCCTGGCACATCGTCAAACAGCAGATAGTCACCTGCCTTCATCCATACCGGCCCTTCAGACCATTTGAATCCGTCCGCGAGCTTCTCGATCCTCCAGTTGTCCGGCACGATAGCGTCGATCGCCGCATCGAGCGGCTCTACGTCTCCCAGCCGTGCTGACTGCGCGCTCATAGTTCATGCTCCGTGATTGCGTTGCGATTAGCAGAGGCGAGCTCCGCGTTTATAGTACCCCGGTGCCGCCGCGGTTCGCCGGTCGAACACATGAGATCATGAAAACCCATTCTCGAGTGCTGTTGATCTTCGCCGTCCTTGCCTGCGCGCTCGCACCCGTTGCTTTCGCCGGCACACCGCAGACACGCATTCGCGTGCTCATCGTCGATGGCTTCAGCAATCACGATTGGCGTCTGACGACGCATTACATCCGAAGCATTCTCGATCGCGCCGGCCACTTCGCGGTGCATGTGTCGACCGCGCCGCCGACGTCTGATGCGCCTGGGTGGGAAGAGTGGAATCCGCGTTTCGAGAACTACGACGTGATCGTTCAGAACTGCAACGATATCAACAGTGGTCCAGCATGGCCGAAGCGCGTGCGCGACGCGCTCGAACGATTCGTGCGACGTGGCGGCGGGCTCTACGTGTGGCATTCCGGAAATAACGCGTTCCCGGATTGGCCCGCCTATAACGAAATGCTCGGACTAGCCTGGAGGGACCAAACGTTCGGTACCGCAATCGCCGTGCGCGATGACGGTCGCTTGCAGCGCTTCGCTCCCGGTGAAGGCGAAAGCACGGGTCATGGTCCGCGCTTCGATGCGCTGATCACACGTCTAGGCGATCATCCGATTCATCGCGGCTTGCCGCGTCAATGGACTGCGGCAGACATCGAAGTCTATTACTTCGTGCGTGGGCCGGCGAAGCGCCTGCAAGTGTTGTCATATGCGCGCGAGCCGAAGACCGGATTGAACTGGCCTACCGAGTGGACGGTGCAGTACGGGCGCGGCCGCGTCTACACCTCGACGTTCGGCCACGTGTGGGTGGGTGATTCTCAACCCGTCACGGTGCGCGACGTCGGTGTGCAAACGCTACTCGTGCGTGGCATTCAGTGGTTGGCACGCAAACCGGTAAACGCTGAGGTGCCGTCGAACTTTCCCACTGCGAACTCGACCTCGATCGGTCCTCCGCTGGAGTGATCGGTTCGATAAGCCGATCTGAACTTTCACGTGCTGCGACTACATATATGTAAGCCAGCAGCTCACCGACCACCGGGTCCCCGCGCGGCTGAGACCCCTCGTAACGCCGACAGGGAATTGCTCAACCGCTTTCTGATCTTTCATTTTCATCCCCTGAGCGAGCAGTCGAGACCGTCCCTCGGCGTTATGTGAGCCGCGCGCTCGCGCACGCCTCCATTTTTCTTCGCGTTCGACGATGGATGTCGCAGTAGGACTCGGCTACATTGTTATCGATAACATGCCGGGTGCGTGCGGGTGGTTCGCGACCGGCAACCCTCTGGAGGAAACGAATGCTGAGATCTTCTTCCGCGCCATTGGCGCGTTTTTCGCGTGTGCCCCGCTCGCTGTTGAGCGCATTACCCCTCATCGCGGCGCTTTTCGTCGCACCGGCCACGGCACAGCCCTCCGGTGGCCCGTATGGGCCGATTCCGCAAACTTACGAAGTACCGGCTGCCGGGACGGTTTATTACGTCATGCCCGACGGCAATGCCGATGCGCCGGGCACGGCGCTCGAACGTCCGACCACGATCGAGTCGGCCATCGCGCGCGTGGTCACCGGCGACACCATCGTGCTGCGCGGTGGAACCTATCGCACCGGGAGCTTGCAACTCAATCAGGGCATCACGATCCAACCGTACCGGGACGAGAAACCGGTGCTCAAAGGCACGAAAGTCGCCACGGAATGGCAAGCGCTGCGCGACGGCGTTTGGCGCACGAAGTGGACCACCCTATTCCCGGCGAAGCCGCTGGGCTGGTGGCGACGCGAGCGCGAAGGCATGCGCACTGCGCTCCATCGCTTCAACAACGACATGGTCTTCATTGATGGCAAGTTGTTGAAGTCGGTCGGTTGGGAAGGCGAGCTGGACGAGAGCTCGTACTACATCGATTACGACAACGGTTACGTCTACGTTGGTGTCGATCCGAAGGACAAGTTGGTCGAGATCACCGCGCATGACATCGCATTGCATCGCCCGTCGCGGCCGGTGCATGGCAAGCAATCCGACCGGAAGGGTCCGACCATCCGTGGCGTTACTTTCACTCAGTACGCTTACCGGGCAATCGACATCGAGGGCAAGAAGCCGTCAACCACAGCCGAACAGGAGCCGACCGACGATCCAGTGGGCGTATCCGATCCGGCCGATCACGGCAAAGAAGTGGTCGGCACGACGCTGGAGAACGTGACGATCAGCTTCACTTCGCGCGTGGCCGGTTACTTCCGCGGCGATAAGCTTACGATCCGCAACTCGCTCGTCAGTGACACCGGCACCGAGGGCATCTACGTCATCGGCTCCTCGGACGTGCTGCTCGAGCGCAATATCATTCGCCGCAACAACATCGAGCAGTTGACCGGCTACTACCCGGCCGCAGTGAAGATCTTCAATCAATCCTACCGAGTCGTAGTCCGTGACAACTTAGTCATCGAGCACCCGTATTCGAACGGCGTGTGGTACGACGTGGGCAATGTCGAAGGCGTGTTCGCGAACAACTACGTCGAAGGCACGCAGATCGGTCTCTTCTTCGAAATCTCGAAGGGCGTGGTCGCCGCCGGCAACGTCTTCGTGAACAACGCTCAAGGTGTCCGAGTACTGAACAGCGCTAGCGCCCGCGTGTACCACAACACCTTCCTCGACTCACCGGTGCTATTCGATCGCAACGAGCGCAGTGCGCAGGGCGATCACTTCGGGTGGCATCCCAAGACTGGACCGGACGTTCACGAGCGGCACGGGCATGTGTTCGAGGGCAACCTGCTCGTGGCGAGCGCAGGATTCGAGCCGCCACTGCTGCGCTTCGAGCAGCCACCCGCACTATGCGGACAGCTGACGCAGCCGATGACGACTCGCGTGGACGGCAATGCGTATGTGCGTGCGACTGTCGTCGAAAAACCGTTGATCGTGTGGAGCCCCGTACGCGGTAAGCAGTGCCAAACCGAGTACGCGACACTCGAAGCATTCCGCAAAGCGGCCGGCGTGGAAGCGAAGGGCAAGAGCTGGGCGCCGTATCATGGCACGGTGTTCCGTAGCATTGAGATACGTCGCTTCGAGCTCGCCCAACGTCTGCCGGGCATGGAGGAGCTGCCGGTTGCATCCGAGGCGCTGAAGGCCACCGGCTGGACCGTACCCAAGCAACTGCCAGGCGCGTATCCCACCGCTGTGATGGAGTCGAACAGCACCGAGTTCACCGCCAGCAGGCGCGCAGAGCAGTGATTAACGACTGATCAGGACACGCATCGATTCTGCGGTTCATCCGAACGAGAATCGGTGCGTGTGCTAGCGAATGATTCGCGAATGAGGTTGCCCGATCGACGTCGCAACCGTCGACCTTCGCAACGTACCCGAGACCTAAGATCCTACCTCGGTTTGTCCTGACTACGCGCGTTTGTGGTCTTTCTGAAGCGGCGTTCGATAGATCTTCCGCCGATCCTGTCACACCATGTCGTTCAGCTCAGGACTGCAGCTTTACCAGTGCGCTCGCCGTCTTCGTCGTATCCTCTTTGCTCGTGGCCGTCACCGTGACCTGAGCGCTCTCCGGCATACGCAGTGGCGCCGTGTAGGTCCATACATCTTGCTTGATCGATTTGAGCGTTCCGACGAGCTTGTTCCCGTTGACGATGCCGTTGACGCTCATCTCGACGACCGTGTTCGCCGAGCCTGCCACCTTGGCCGTGAACTGCCGTGACGCGCCGAGATCGAGCGTCGTGGTCTTGGGAGAAATCGTGATGCTGATACCCGAGTCCTCGACCAGCCAAAACCACATGCGGAGGTCACCGCCTCGCCGAGCATCGCCGCTCGGCAGCCGCAGCGCGGTTCGTTGAGTGCCGCTGACAGGCATGCCGAAGACATCGCCATCGAGCGCGACCTCGGGTTTGTCCGCGCGCCAGATGAAGTCACCGTGGAGCGCCAACCGGACCAGTAAGCGGGGCTGTAGGCTGTTCTGCTTCAGTTGCGCGAACAATCGCTGTGCGAGCCACGTATTCACACTCGCCGCGGGCCTCCATTGGATCACTGCGCCTCTGACCGATGTCGTGCCTGCGAGCACGAGCGGCTGATGCCCCAGAAGCGCGGGTCCCCAGAGCGCCCGGTCCGCCGGCGTAAGCGGAAACGGCATTTCGAGCGTAGCGACGCACGTCGCACGATCGATGCTACTTGGCGCGACGGCGCCGCCGCACGTGAACGCAATACCTTTCGCGAATCGCGTCACGTCGACATCGGAATCGTTCGCCAATGCGCCGCTGCCAACCAAGTCGATCTCGAGCACACGAATACCTATGTCGCGTGCATCCGACGACAACGTCGCATTGAAGCGCACCGGCAAATGTCGGGGACTACCTGCCTCATCGATTAGCAGCGCCTGCACCTGTTGACTCGCGGTCTGTGTGTCGAGCGTCCACTCGCAGGTTGCAACGCCGTTCGCATCTGTCGCCACATCGACCGGCCCAGTCGATCCGCGCAGCTTTCCGCTGCCACCGACGACTGAGAAGCGCACCGTCGCACCCACGACGGGCCACTGTCCATTCGCCACACCGACGCGCAGGGGCTGTGGCAACGGCAGGCCGGAGCTTGCCTCCTGCCCATCGCCGCTCAGGTAGAACAAGCTCGTGAGCTCGGTCAGCGAAGGCATCAGACGCCGCCGATCCTGCATCTGCGTAAAGGTGGTTCCGTCGTACTGGAGCAATGCCAGTTGGCAGTAGTGATGCACGATCCCGAGCGGCGCCTGCGGCTCCTCGAACGGCCACTCGATGCTGCCGATCGCAGTGCGAGCCGGCACGAGCCAATAGTCGCCTGCTTTGTACTCACCAGGCTCGAACCGGATTTCGACACCGCCTTCGAGCTCGACGAACCCGTCATTGCCCCCAGGTTGTGAAACGACGCCCGCCCCGCTCCAGCGCCGCACTTTCGGGTGCAGCGGATACTTCGTGAAATCGATTTGCTCTATCGCGTTCTTCGGCTCGACCGTCAGCCTTTGTCCGTCGATGCTCAACAGTGTGACGAGCTGACCAACAGCGCCGCTGATCTCGTGAGAGTCGTCGCTCAGTTCAAGACAATCGCCCTCCTTCAATCCGAGCGAGCGATCATCCTTGAGCCCGCTCACCGTCAACGTATTGCCCGCTTGCGCGAGCCAACCAAGTACGATGGACCCGTTGTCACGCGACCACTTGAACGTGGCCGTGTCGATTGGACCGGGCTCATGAATCTCGACGCGATACAGTTGATTCTCAGTGCGTCGATAACCAGCGCCTGGCTCGATCGAGCACGGATCAGTCTCGTCGGCGCCTGGCATTGCGCGAGCGGTCAGGCGGCCGGTCGACCTCGGCACCAGCGTGGGCGGAACCTCTCCCGTGCCGCCATCGACGTAGTCCACGGCGATGAGCCGCACTTGCCAGACGGTCTTGGTCCGCGTCGCGGTGTCGGGCCCGCCTAGCGCAACCTCACGAAGCTCCGGATCCTCGAGCGCCGTCAAGTGGTGCGACCAAACATCCAAGTAAACAAGGTAAGTTCCGGGCGTCGTCTCGAGCAGTGCACCGGTCGGGTCGGGTTGCCTGGAGTACTTGACGGGCAGATCGTTTTCGCAGAGAACGCCCTCGACGTAGTAGCGCCCCGCCGAAATGATGAAGTCTCCCGGATCGAGCGGCATGAGCTGTGCGGCAGCCGCCTGCTGGTGTGCTGGAAGAGCTGCGATATCGGTAGTCAGCGCGAATCCGCCATTCGTGATCGGACATCCCGATTGCCCGACGAGATCGAGCGTCTGCGTGTGGCTTCGGTGCGTGGCGATATCGATGCTTTCATTCCAGTCGGCATCGAGCTGCACGCGTCCCTGTTGCATGCGCACGCCGCTGTAATGCTTGTTGCGCCGAAATGTCGCGCGCGTGAAATCGCCTTTCATGCTCCTCTCCTGATACGTTCGCACGCTTCGCAACCACGTCCCTCGAGCTCGCGCGTTGCGATCCTCTCCTTACATCGCCATTGCCTCACGTCACGTAACACAGCCCCGCCTCCAGCCCGATACGCAGGTACTCGCTCAGGCTCGCAAGCAAATTCGCCTCACGTTGCGTCTGCTGCAGGTGATGAAACACGCCGAGCTCGCCTTGATCATCCGCGGCGCGCCGAATCTCAACGGCGCCATCCACATGCAACTGCCCGTAGCCCGGCTGCCCATAGCGCCTGTGCGTGAAGCGTGGCTGCAGCCGCTTGCGCACCGCTTCGCGGATCTGCTCGCGGTCGAACGCCCTGCCGCTCTTGCGTGCCTGCTCGATCTCACGCCCAATCGTCGTCTCCGGCTCGCAGCAGAAGCGACGCGGCACCCGTGAACCGAAAGGCAGGTAGCAAAAGCGAACGCACCCTTCCTGCTTACGCTCGGCGAACACGTCATCGGTAAAGATGCAGTTGCTCGCGAGCTCGATCACGGTTGCGTGCACTGGGCCGAGCACAGTGCTCTGCTTGGCTAAAAGGCGCGTCACCTCGAGCGCCGCGTCATCTAAGCCGTCAACGATGGAGTCGGTCAGCGACACTCGCTCGATCCCTGGAAGATGCAATCGACCGCTGATCGTTCGCATCACAGATATCTTGAGTTGCTCGTTGCCGCCGAGGACGACGAGCGATGCACGCCGAGGGTTTCTTGGTGTGCCATCGAGTTGCAGCGACCAGCCCGGCACCAGCGTGCAATGGCGTATCTCGAGCGCGTCCAAGGCGCCGCTTCGAATCTCGATCCGCCCCCCTGTGACGAGGAGCCCATCGAGAATCAAACGCGCGCCGACTTCCCGCGGATCGTCAAGAGCCGCACCAGCAATCGCCATGGCCCCGTTGAGCCGAAGGACGGGTCTGCTGCCGCCCGCAGCACGGATCTCGAGTGTCCGCCCGGCTGGAATCGTAAGATGGGGCGATTCTTCGTATTGCTCGCTGTCCTCGATTTCGATGACCGCGTTTCGTCTACCCTCCTCGACCCACTGATCAAGCGCCTTCTGCAGCGTGTCGTTCGCGGAAGATTTGGCGACCGGGTAGCGCCGCGCGCGTTGATCGCTCGCAGTCAACGAGCGCTCGTACGAGCCGCCGCCAACGTCCGCTGCAAACCCGTAGTAGTACTCGACATGCACTGCACTCGCGTTTTCTCCCGCCGGCAAGGCGATACGACCTAGCACCGGATCCACTGCGACCCGCTCTTTGCGAGGTCGGTGCTCGAATCCGCTGAGGTTGCACATCACGACGCGCTCCCGCTCCACGGCCTTGCCATCAACCCATACCCTCAAGCTCAGATTCTCGCCGTAGAGCCGTTCCTCATTCGATGCGAGCGAGCTGTGCAACGCAGAGCGACGAACCGGTCCAGGGACATTGAGCTCAGTCGCAAGGTGTGCCGGATCGATTTCGGTGATGGGATGATTGAAGAGCGGTGCATCCTGCCCGAGCTGATTGAAACTGAAGCAGCCATCGCCGTGGGAATACGCAGGCGACCTTGGAACTGCATACGCCTGCAAGCGCCAGAGGAAGAGCCCGACATTCATGATGTTGTGTCGCCCTCGTCCGGTGTCGATATGGCGCACGTCGACCGAGTGGGCAATCGTGTCGAAGGGACCCCCGAGCAGCTCCAGCGTCTCACCACCACGCAGGTTTGGGGTGCGTACGTTTCCGAGGCGGACGTGATTGATGTACTGCGTCGTACCCAGCACTTGGAAAAACTCGACGGCGCGCGCGGGCCAGCCGGTCGTATCGCGCGCCAACTGCTCCAGCATCGACGCCGTGCCCTTGCGGCGACGATAGCCCAATGTGTTCGCGACGCGTGCGCGCTGACTGAAGCTTGCGCCGCTGATCTGATGAAGCCCGCGAACGCCTAGCAAATCGCCAATGTAGGGCACGACCCATTCGTCGCACGTTTCGATGAAGCCGTTCTCGTAGAGACGCTCGATGTCCTGCTCGAGGATCGCCGCTTGCTCTGCAAGCACGGCGATCAACGCTCGAAGCGGCTCACCGCGTTCGGCATCTCTGATGCGATAGATGGCGGGCAGGAGCCGGTAGAGTTGATCTGTCGTGTACGCCATCAGAGCATTTCCGTGAGGGTGATGCCTGCAGGGTGCAGCGTGAGGAGCTCCGCGGGCCGAGTAACCTCCCCTTCGATGGCCGCGCGTCGCGCGGGTAGCACGTCATGCAAGACGCTCGTATTGGTGCTGAGGTAGAGCGCGTCCAGATCCACTGCGATCACACCCGCGACATCTTGGATCGCGGCGAGCACCTCGCTCTTGAGCACGCTCTGACCCAAGCTGCGGCGCTCGAAGGAGAATACAGACTTCAGCTCCGCGTCCACCGCGGCAAGCACGTCAGCCGCACCATGAGACTCGTCTATCAATACACGGGCGGACACGCTGAAGAGCAAGGGCTGATAGGAATCGATCTCGACCGCTCGTTCGATGTGACCGGCGCCTTCGATCGCTGCACTGAGGTTCTGGTGGAGGGCTGAGCTTTCCTCGACTGCGCTTCCATTCACACCAGCGATCGTGAGGTGCACCACCTGGCGATCGCCGAGCCAGAGCAGCGCCACCTGCGCCTTCGCGATACCGGCGAAGCCGCGCGCGAAGTCCTCGTAATCTTGGAGCGAAACGATGCGATCCATCGTGAGCACTGTGAGCGGAGCGCTCGTGCGTGCTTGATCGAGCGACTCTGCATCCGCTGCGCCAGAGGCCGCGACGGGGTTCGTCACCCCTGATAGTCCTAGTGAACGTGTCACGAGAAGGCTGATCTGCCCCACGTCCACCGCACCGCTCACGCCACTGCCGACGCGATAAGTCGCGGTAACGTTCTCGACTCCCGTCGGCAGACGCGCGCCGGTGTGACCATCGCCAAACTTGACGTTGACGGTGCCATCCTCCGCCGTTCGCGTCACATAGACGCGATCGGATGCACCGCAGCCCAAAAGCGATGGCACTTCGCTCCACAGCACACCATTCACCCGAATGGCGAGTGTGCTCTGACGGCCGTTCGGCGTTGCCGCGGAGATATACGTCAGCGGCCGTTGCTTGAGCCGAAATGCCTGAAACGCGCGCGATCCATCGCCGCTGCCCAACACTTCGGTTCGAGTCTCGCCATGCGTGGCACGTGCCACGTTCGCATTGAGCCGAATGGTACTGCGCACATAACTATTCACGAGTCCGCTAGCAAGAAAGAGCGTCGTGAACCCTTCCGCGTGTGCGATCGCAGTCAGCGTCAGAATCTCGCTCGCGGTCACGCCGATGGCATCCGATCGTTCCCCGCTCAACGCGACGAGTTGTCCGGCCTTGAGGTCGGCTACCATCGCATTCAGCACAATGTGCGTATCGCCAGCATCGAGCGTGCTTTCGAGCGGTACTTCTGCAAGCGCCAGCATTTCGCTCGCGACATGAGCTGAGCTCGTGCGCACTTTGAAGTTCGCGAGCCCGGCCTTGTCGATCGAGCTCACGAAGCCGCCATCGGACTTGGAGAGTTTCAGCGCCGCCACTTTGCCGCTGAGGCCGAAGCCCACGACGGAGCTCTCGACAGCATCACGAATACCAAAGACGGAAAACTCTGAGCCTTCGGGCGTGGAGCGCTCGAACACGACCCAGCTGTTCTTCACGAGCCCCGGTACGACGCGTTCCAGATGCACGTCCGCATCTGGGTGATAGAGCACAGTGAACGGATCACGCCAGATCTCCCATCCATCGGGCCCGTCCCAATCGTTGGCGTACAGCGGATTGCCCTTCTTATCCAAGAGACTGCCATGGTACGGCGCGTTGTGGCCGAAGAAACCGACCGTCGTCGTGAGCGCGAAAACCCCCTCACCGGCGAGCAACGGCGCGACCTTCGACAGCCGTTCGATGATCGCGAGCAACGCCTCGAGCTTCCAACCGTAGATCAGTGAGATCGCGCTCAACTGAGTGTCCGTCCACGACTTGCCTAGAATCAGCTCGCGAACGATCGCGTCCGTCAGCGGCACGATCCCTGAGCTCGGCGCGTCGAACAGCGAGCCCGACCCGACTTCTCGGCCGCCCTTTGGCGGCTGGGTCCTCGATTCGGAAAGACTCGTTTGCTCGAACGTCACGCGCGTCCAGCCCGCAGCATGGTCGGTCACCGCCGAGAGTATTCTGAGTGGGATTGTCACGAGTGCATTCGACTCATCCTTGAGCACGACGAGCAGCATCTGACCTGCCTTCAAACCCGTCGTCGTTCCCGCGAACAACAGCTCGGTCGTTTGTCGCGCGACGCCATCGACATCGACCCGGTGCAAGACTCCATCGATCGATTCGAGTACCTGCGGCAACGACAAACGCGGCCTGAGCGAATTCCAAGCGGCGCGCCCTTCGATCTTCTCGACGGTCTCGAACGTTTGCGGCAACTCGCCTTGCGCGGGAATGCTTTGCGCTTTCGTCCCGATGTCTATGGTTGCGACGGGCGGCGCGCCCGGCGCACTCTCTAGCTGGAAGGCGAGATACGCACTAGCGGCGACACCAGGGCTCAGCTCATAGCCGATCGCGCGCGCGAGCTCGAGAACGGACCGGCGTTCCGTCGCTGTGCGCAGATAAGCCTCATTCGCAATGCGCTCTTGGTAGAACGACAGAACATCGAGGCTCGCCGACCAGGCATCGAGCAATGCGATGGACGCATCGTCATCTTGTCGTACGGTGAGCTTCGCGAGCGCCGGTTGCCCGGAGATCGCCTTCTGCATCGCCGCTTTGAACGTACCGTGACGGCCGACGCGATAGGCGAGCGCGTCGAGCCCCGCGGGATTTTCGATCGGAGCCGCCTCGATGGGCGCGTGCTCGTCGCAGCAAGGCTGTCGACCGGCGTCGCTCATACGCCCCCTCGCATGATGAGCTCGACCCTGCCGTTCTCGGGAAAGTTGGGATCGTTCGCGAGCTGCACGATCTCGAGGCTCGCTGTCGTGAGCACCCCGCTTGCAAGCTCACCGTCCGCTGGCAAGCCCCAGCGTTGCAGCTTCGTGACATCGATGTGCCTTACGCCCGCGACTCGCATCGCCGCGCGATAGATCTGGCTCAAGTACACGGGCTGGCCAAACGTGAAGTTGTCTGGATGAAAGAATCCACGCTCGCCGTTCGGCAGGTCTCGGGCGCTGAACGCATCGAGCAACGCGCGCTGCACATCGCCGCGAAGGTATCCAGAGTCCACGCAGACCTCGATCACGAGATCGAGCGGCACGAATCGGGGTGCATCGACGGCGACGTCGTAACCGGCTACGCGGTAGCGCTCGAGGTAATCGCGCATCGTGCCGCGAAAGTCGCTGTCGACCGGCTTTCCGCCCTTGCGATCGACCGTGACGAACGCCGTGTACCAACTGCCGGTCCACCGCCATGTTGCCGCCGCCTGTTGAACGTCACTGTTGCGTGTTGCGATCTCGGCGTAATCCGCTTCGGTGACCGCTCGCTCTTGCCTGCGAAAAGCCTGCGGCGCGAACTGTCGTACCTGCTCCAACGTCTCGGGATCCGCACCACCAAACGCGGCCAACGGATTGCGCACGCGCACGATCCCGCCGTGAACCGATACGACGCGAGCGATGGCTTCTGCGCCAACATTGCCCCGTGTACCGCCGCCGCACCGGTAGGTCGCTGTGAATGCAGTGCCTAACGGCGGCCGCCGTCCAGATACGCCGTCGCCAAAGCGCAGTTGCGCCCGACCGTCCGACTGCATTTCGACGACGAACTCGCGGCTGAATTCGTCGCTCGCGAGTAGGTCGTACTGCGGGTACCAGGTGCCTGCATCGCCTCGCAGCGTGATGACCGGTCGAGCCAAGCGCGGATCGGAAGTCATCAAAGCTGTCGCTGAATCCGCTAGATCGGGTGGAGCGCGGAATGTGAGAGGTGCCTGCTGCAAGAAGGGGCGATACCTGTCCGTTGAGACGGGCGGCAGCACTTCTTGAATCGTCGCGCCATGATCCACGAGCACGACGTTGCCGCGCGCGATGCTCGTTTCGACGAGCAACGGCTGCCCATGTTCGTCATTCGCGATCGCGGACACACACAGTGCGAAAGGCAGGGCGTCGTCGTCCTCCCATGTGATCTCTACGACTGCGGTCCCGGTCAGTGGATCGATCTCTCGCACGACGTCCGTCAGGCGCACGGCGCAGCGACGCATCGTATCGGCATCGGCATTCGAACCGGTCACCGGGCTCGCCACTTCTTCGAATATCAGCACGTCACCCTTGGCGAGCGATAGAGCGCGCGTGCCGGATGCATCGATAGAGTCGAGCAAAGTCGCTCGCGTCGCGCCTTTTGGCAGACAGCACTCACGATCGCTCCACGTGTAAAACCGGATCGCGTTGTGGGCGCTGCGCAGCGCGACCTGCGTTACAGTCTCGAACGTTTCCGGCAAATCTTGTTGGAGAACAGCTTGCAGCTCGGCTGGCCGCACGATCGCGCCGGGCGTGCGGCCTGGCGTGAGCATCTGCGTGCCGAGCGGGAGCGTCGCGCCATCGGCCGCGCCACCCTCCTCCACTTCGACGCAGACCCATGCGCGCGCATTGCTGCCTTCATGCATGAAGTAGTCGAGCAAGCGAGCGTGGCGGCGCACGGACGTCCGCTTGCGCGCCGTCCCAAGATACGCTTCGGTCGCCACCGCATCTTGGTAGTAGCTCAACGAGTCGCCGACGTATGCGAGCAATTCGACGAGCGCCATCTGCAGATCGGCGGGACTGCGCTCGCGCCAATGGGGCATGACCGCGCTCAGCCGATCGAGCATCAGGCGACGGAAGCCGGCGTAATCTTTAGCGAGATAGTCGATCTGCGGTTCGACCGTCGCGACACGCGCGACACCGCTGCCCGGGGTGCAGTCGAACTCGCTCGGACACTCGATCTTGAACGAGAAGCCGATCTCGGCGAGGCGCGGATCGAACCCCTCCGGGGGCTTCTCATCCGTCGCCGAGTTGACCACGCGCAGCGTGTACGTCGAGAAGTCGCCAGGGGCGCGGACTTCGACCGTCAGGATGCGGTCGTTCGCGCTGAGTGCCACCACTTCGATGCCAATGATGCGAACACCGCCGCTAATAGAGATGTTGTCGCGCGTCAGCGTTGGCGTCGAGGGGACGCCGTTCGCCTCGCCAGGCAACGGACGAATGAAGTGGACTCGCAGTGTCGTCTGATTTGCACCGACTTCGAGATAGTCGATGCCGTTGACGGCAGGGGTGCCGTCGGCACCGTCCGCCGCACGCACGGCATCGCGTCTCAGTACGCTTCGGCATGCATATAGTGTGGCCATGCCTAAACCCCGCGCGCGAACTGCTCGGTCCGCCGCTCCTGCGTGCGACGGATCACGTACTGAACACTTATCCGAAGCGTCGCATCTTCATCCTCCACGCTCACCGACTCCACTTGAATCAAGCTACCGAGCCATTGCTGCAGGGAGCTCTGCACGGAGAGCTGCGTTGCCGCCGCGAGGGCATCACTGTTCGGCGCAAACACGAGCTGCAGCAGTCCACTGCCGAACGTCGGCCGATTCACGCGCTCGCCCGGCACCGTGAACAACACCTGCTCGATGAGATCGCGAAGATGATCGTCGTTGCCGGCTTCGGCCGTGCGGCCCCGATTATCGAAGTGGTACGGGTAGTCAATGTTCATGTGCCGCGACCTAAATTGCGCTCACCCGCGTCTGCGTTGCCACGATCGTCACGGGCGTACCGGTCGGTGCGCATACGGCCTGACTCGTCAGCAGCAGGACGGGTTGGCCGTTTGCGAGCACGCGCGCTGCGCCTGTCGTCCATTGCGCCGTCACACATGGACCATTGCCTGCTGGTGGAACGAACGGACAACCGGTGACGACGAATGGGGACGGCAGCGTCACGATCGGCATCCCACTCACGGTCACGCGCGGGTTCGGAACAGTAGGTTGTGCCGGTGCACCGTGTGCACAGAGAACCGTCGCGCCGACATGCAGTAGATAACCAGGCATTGCGAGCTCACACGACCACGAGGGCACCGTTGTTGATCGTGACCGTGGGGCCGATGAGTGTCATGACGGCGCCCTTCCCATTTTGAAAGTAGATCCCGGTGTCATTCACGATGACCGTCGCACCGGTCGTGCTCTTCAACATGATGCCGCCTGTCGGGCCCGGAACGTCGCTGATCACGATCGCGTTCTGAGCTGCACTTTGCAGCACGATATTCGGACTCACCGGAATGCCCGCGAGCGCAAGCGCCGGTACCTCGGCCGCACTGCCGTACCAACATCCACTCCAAATCGGGTAGTCCGCGTTGCCTTGCTCGAACTCAACCCACACACCGCTGCCGATCTGTGGCAGGAGGTATGCGCCCATCTGCTTGCCGCTCGCGGGAAAGCAGGGCATGGCCCACGACGTAGGCACGAGTCCTGCGACGTCGGGCACTTGCACTTGCAAGCGTCCGATCTGCATGGGATCGATATTGTTGATCACCGTGCCGCGATACTTGCCGTAGTAGCGACCGCTCTCGGTGGCGACACTGTTCATACGGGCACCATCGGTGTCGTGGGCACGAGCCCGTTGCGTGTAAGCTCGAAGCTCTGCTTGCATTCGCCGCGCTTCACTGTCGTCGTCACGCTGCGCACGTAGTACAGGCCATCGAATGCAGCGCCCGCACCGCGCACACCGACGAGCCCACGCGCTTTCAGCAGTCGACCATAGCGGGAAACGTCGAGCGAGCCGCTCGCGCTCACCGCATCGAGCGACTCCGCAACCGCCTTCAACCCTTCATTCAGTGCCTGCGGCACAGACAGCTTGCCCGTCGCCTTCAAGAACGAGAGTTTCGTCACCGGCGGAGAGAAGAGGCCGAGCGGCGGCTGCAGTGGATTGATCTTCGGGATCGGGATCGGCACAGGCGCCTTCGTCAACGCGTTGTGAACCATCACGACCGGCAGCTCGGACTGCGCCGAGTTGAACTTGAAGTTGAGCGCTTCGACATTGCGATGTGCGTCCATGTCGAGATTGAGCGCGGGTTGAGGAACGCCGACCTTGATCTGCGGGCCCCAGTACGCGGTGTTGACACCTGGCAAAGGCCCCGGCTCGACGTGAAAGGCGTAACCTGCTTCTTCGGCGAGCTGCAACACGTATTCGAGATCGGTTCCCTGCTGTGCTGGAATGCGCATCGTCGGAATCGGGATGTCCATCGCGATCGGTGGAATCACGACCGGTGCGATGCCGAACACCGCATACTTTCCGATGATCGCCATCACGCGCACGTTCGCTGGCGCAGCCGGATACGGCACGCCGTCGAACACCTGCAGGTCCATGAGCTTGCTCAAATCCTCACCCGTCACGGTGAGCGCGGATTGGCCCGGCTCACCGCCGGCGCTCACTTCCTGATTCGTGATCACGCCGTCCATGAGCACGTGCGGCTGCGAATCGATCGTCACGATGACGATCATGCGCATCAGAGGTGTGCGGGTTGCTGCGACCAGAAAAGCTGAATGCAGGACCGACTTCGTGTTGAGCGTGAACGAAATCTGAAAGCCGCTCATCTCCCCTGCCGTGCTCGTCACCTCGACGCTCGTGAGCGCGTCGAGCAACTCGCGCGGCACCGGCGCCGGTACCGCCGGCCCCACAAGGAGAGTGAGATGCACGCCTCTAAGCATCGCGTGCTCCCGCGACGCCCTCGGGCAATGTGATGTTGAGCTTGTCGCCCGGTTGCTCGACCAACGCCTCCGGTTGCATCGCTTCGTTCGCATCGCAGAGACGCCAGAACTGCTCCGGATCTCCGAGATAGCTCGCCGCGATGTTATCGAGACGCTCGCCTTCTCGAACCGTGTGCTCGACGAGTACGGTGAATGCGTCGGCCCGGGGCAAGAAGCGACGCCGCACATACGTCGCGATGCGTCCGTCCGCGAGCGTGAACGTTGCGGTTTCGATGCCGTAGTAACGGCTCGTCGGCGCAAACGCGTTGTTCGCGAGCGCTTGCTGTTGCAGCAGGGATTGCAGGAGGTCCGTCATGACTGCTCCGTGTGCGCTATCTCAAGGGATCCCGGTGAGCCCGAGCGCGCCCAACGTACCGCCCGTCTTCGCAGCGAAACCTTCCTTCTGCTGCAGATAACTCATGAACAAGCTGCCGGCTTTGTGGTTGAAGCCGACATCATCGACCGTGAGCACGCGCATTCCGAGGCTCACCTTCGCGCGGATCGGATTCAGGTCTGGATCGAACGCCTCTTCGGTGATACTGAAGTCGGTGATGCGCACGGGCAGCACGCGCCGCTTGCCGAACACGAACAGCGCGAGCGGCTGCTCCATCGGCAGGATCTCCAACGTGCCGAACGAGGCGAGATCATTGTTGCCCTCGAGCTGCGCGCTCGTCGGATGAACGAGAACCTCGAGCGCTGCAAGCTGCGGATGAATCCCGAGCTCACCCGTCGTCTCATCACCGATCTCCATCTGATCCGTGGCATCGATCTCGGCATCGACTTTGATCGTCTCGATCGCCGGTCCCTTCAGTCGCAGCGCGTCCGAACGATCGCCACCCTCAGCCGACCCCTGAATCTGCAGCGTGCGGCTCACCGACTCGGGGTTGTATTGCAGCGTGATGATCCGCTGCACGTTGCCGGTGTCGGGGGCGATGAGGACGATGCCGCCTTTGAGCAATAGAGGGGAAGTCGTCGTCATGATCGTTGCGCTCTGGAGTCTGAGTTGCTCGTGCAAGCACGTCCGCGGCGGTCGCCGCCCAGCCTCGCCGACGGCTTCAGCATTCGAATCGCACTCTTCCTCGCGTTGCTGGCGCTCAAATGTCCTCCTCCGGAAGATATACCTCGCAGAGTCCTGCCCCGGCGGCGCAATTCAGCGTGCCGAGATCGAGTCGATAGTTGTCGGGGTCCGTCATGAACTCACGCACAACTTCGCTTCTTCTTCCCGTGAATCTGCCGGCCTCGTTCCACCACGTCACTGCATCGATGATGTGCGCCATGTGTATTCGGTCGTCGATCGGATACCAGTTGCCATCGGTCGCAAGCACCTCCAAGTTGTTCGGATTGCCTGCGAGCCATGGGCCGTTGCCGCGGATGAGCCCCTCCGCTCGCATCCGGAAGATCACGGCCTGGCCCACGACAGAGGCCTTATCGGGTGTAGCGCCCAGATAGTACTCGCGGGCTCTGACATCGTCCGGGCGTATCTCAGGACCACGGAATGCGGTCGTCGTAGGTATGTCGTAGTCTTCGGAGCGGTGAGATCCGAACTCGATGCCTTCCTCAGGTTCCGTGAGGGGTTGCAGAGCGGATCGTTCTTCAGCAGCGCGCGCTCGTTCGGGGGCTGTGGTGGTGGTCGAAATAGTCGGATGCACATTGAGGTGACCGCTCTCGTCCGGCTCATGAACGACGTCGGCTGCCTGCTCATACTCTGCCTGTTCGATATCTCGATTGCCTGAAGTCTCCTCATCGAAAGTCGACATGATTTCTTCCGAGGTGCTTCCTAGCTCGGTCGACTTGTCTGCGCTCACAGTCTTTGGTTCACTGCTGTAGTCAGGCGCCTGAGCTCTACCTCCACGACGCCGTACGACGACGAGCGCAGGCAACTCTTGTGTGGCCGATGCTGGTGCTGGCGCTGAAACCGATGAGCCCACTGCCTCGAGAGCTTGCGTCGTGGGCGCGTCCGAGCTTCCAGTATTAGTCCGAGCCCGCAATTGTTCGTCGAGGTGGGCGGTATCGAGCAGGAATTCCTCTAACTCCAAGTCTGCTTGGCTGATCTCCTTGAACGGTCTTGCCGGCAACTCACCGGGAGAGGGAGAAGGCGTCATTGCCAACGGCGGGTTAGCGCCACCACCTTGCATCTCCGGCCTCTCCATCGCGAATGTTCGCGTAGTTGCTTCTTGCCGTGCATCGGGTAGCCGCGATGGCTTCGCCGAGCTCGCTCGTCGAGCTCCGCGAATCTCTCTGAGAAGATCCAGTGCGGAAGGAAACGGCAAGTTCGCCGCCGGTACTGGGTGTGCCGCTCGAGCAGCGAGAATTCGTCCCTCCAGCTCGCTGATCTCCCTGAGGATGACAGCACCATCAGCGATTCTCTTCTCCACTACGGGGTTGGCTCGATTCTTTGCAGATCGAAGTTCTAGCGCCTCCAACTCACTCAACAGATGGGCATTGTCCGGCTGTGCCAAGAATGCCTCGTGTTGCAACCGCAGGCTCGTGCAAACGGGATCCGAGCATCGATAGAAGAGTCCGTTCTCGTGCATCATCCACTCATGACCGGCTTCCGCTGACGGCACTTCGGCAACAGCGCGGCGATTCAGATCGCTAGCAGGTACAGCCTGCGATTGCGGCAGCAACTCGCTGCCTGGCTCAGCCATCTTGTGCTCGACAGATGGCTGCGATTGCGCACCGGTGGCCGACATCTCGTTGTCTGCGCGAGCACCAAGATTCGGCGGCGACGTGTCACCCTCTACGATCTTCGGCTCCTTCCATGGCATCGCATCGGCAACCTTCTCGGCGAACTCGACGACAGGCTTGCCCCACGTCGTCGCTCTCAACATCGACGTCGCGAGTGTGGCTACCTTCGCGCCTACCCAAGTCAGGAAGATCTGCGCCAACACGAAGCCGACACCACGTCCGAAGTGCTCGCCGATCTCGAAGGCCGAGTCATCGGCGAAATCCTGGATGTACTTGTGAAGGCTGCCCGCCAGACCCTGCCCTGTTTGGAATCGCCAAAGCTCATCCGAGATCTGTTCGGTAAGCAGCTTGTGGAGCTGCACGTAAGTCATCGGGTTCAACGTCGATACGACGTCCCAGAACGCATCGTTTAGTGCGCCGCCGAATCCCCACAGGATTCCCTTGTCGAAACCTAGTTGGAGCGAAACGAAGTCTCTAGGACCCGAAACGGAAGGATTTGGAGCAGTGAGCGGTTCGCGCTGTAGCAGATCGAGCCAGGTAATTTCGAATCCCGCATAGAAGCCCGCGCCGGAAATGTGGAACTCTTCAGTCTCCTCCGTTGCGGAGAGAAGCGAACCAACGTTCAATCCGATGACGCCCTCTTCGAGTAGGTAGACCAGGAGCCGACCGCCGAACTGCGCGCGATCGTAGACCTCGATACTGGATACGCGCAGTCCATCCAACACGGCTTGGATTGTCGGTCCATCGAATCCCTCGTCGTGTACCAGATAGCGGCCGATCGTGATCGCATGGATGCCCGCACTCGCTTGATCGAGGTCCGCTCGCCAATGGTCATCGACGTACTTCGTGATGTATGCCACCGCGGCCTCTTGCCGACCCGCTGGCGTTTCCGCGGCCTCCGCGCGAGCTGCTGCGGCGGCGCGCGATGCTTCCGCCGCCGATTCGATCTCCTCGCGCTCGGCGCGAATGAAACTGACATTCTGCAGGCTGCGGACCTCGGCAGAGATCGTTGCGAGCTGACGCCGGACCTGCCGAATCGCGGTCATCTCTGTCACGTCCTCAGCAACCCCACGTTCTGCGAGGTCCATGAGCGGGCCGACCGCTCCGAGCGCACCATCGACGTAGACCAACCAGTTGTGCACGTCGCGTGGCGAGTAACGATCGCCTTGCGTCATGTGCCGCTCTTGGCGCCTTAGGTGATCGACGTAGTAGTCGAACTCTTCCCTCGCCTGGAGGTGCGACTGTGAATCGCGAATGCCCGATAGGATGAGCGGGCCCTGCATCGTCTCCACAAGATCTGCGATGCGCTGCGACATTCGAGTGAGGCGATCTGCGAAGACCGGGTAATCGCGCTCTAGGCGAGCGAACGTCTGTGTGCTCGTGGATCGCTCAGCGCTTGGACGAGCTTCCGCTGTATCCGGTGCCGGCTGACGCTGCAACCGCTGCGCGATCGGTGTTTGCATCGCAGCTGACGAATGCTCCGCCCCACCCTGTTGCACGACGTGCGTCAATTCGTGCGCGAGCAGATGGCGAGATAGCGATCGAGCGCCGGAGGTGACGATCTGATTGCCCACGGTGTATGCGTGGGCGTTCACCGCGCGCGCGGACTGACGGGCCTTCTCATCGGAATGGATACGCACGCGACTGAAGTCGTAGCCGAACCGCGGCTCGAAGAACGCGCGCGTTGAGGTATCGAGCGGTTGACCCGCCGAAGACAAGACCTCGTGGACGATCGCTGGCACGGATGTCTGGCCCGCGCCGCCTTCGCCTCGCACGTGCCTCTGCACGAGGCCCGTCGCGGGAGGCATACGCGTGTGACTTGCAGCCGTCGCGTCCGACATCCGCACGACATGGTCCGCGACCCGGTCCGCCTCCCTCTCATACTCATCATTCGCTGCCCCGACGCGCAGCTTCGCTTGCAACGGCTTACCGAGCAGACGCTGCGACTGACATTCATCGCATTCGCCGGTCAGCGCAGAAGAACTTCCGCAAGCACACTTGCGCTGCAGAACCAATGATGGGCTTGAAGCGCTTTGCGACTGCGCGCGTGTCGATGCAGCGGATTGGGTCACGCTCGCGCTCATAGGCCGAGTCCTTTGCCGATGCGACTCGCGGCGGCCGAGCCGACGCGCTCAGCTCGCTCGCCCGGCCCTACACTCGGCATTTGCAGCCGAAGGCCTGACACGTTCTCCATCTTCGACAACCGTTGAGCGACATCGGGCGCCGAAAACATCTCTGTGAGCTGCGATTGCAAACCGCGCGCGATCGCCAACCGATCGCGCGGGCTGAAGCCCTTCAGTACGAGGCTGTCAATCTTCACGATCACACGCCTCATACCCACCCCCTCGTTTCCGCGTCGGACAGCGGACGATCGCGCTTCACGCCTTCGCTGTGTGCGGCTTCCAGCACATGCGCCATGCGGACGGGCTCACGTGCGGCAGCCGCGAGAAACGCGGCGTTCAGCGCGATGTTGCGAATGTTTCCGCCGGACACGTTCAGCCTCGCGAGCTTCTCGCAATCGAGACCTTCAGTGGGCGTGGCCGCGGGGAAGATGCTGCGCCAGATCGCCTCGCGCTGAGCGACGTCCGGAAATGGGAACTGCACGATGAAACGCAAGCGCCGCTTGAATGCAGAATCGAGCGCGCCTTTCATGTTCGTCGTCAGGATCGCAAGGCCGCGATACGCTTCCATGCGTTGCAATAGGTAGCTCACCTCGATGTTCGCGTAGCGATCGTGACTGTCCTTCACCTCGCTTCGCTTGCCGAACAGCGCATCCGCCTCATCGAAGAGCAGGATCGCGCCGCTCTCCTCCGCGGCATCGAACACGCGGCGCAAGTTCTTCTCCGTGTCGCCGATGTACTTGCTCACCACGGTCGACAGGTCGATTCGATACAGATCGAGATCCAGCTCGTTCGCGAGCACTTCGGCCGCCATCGTCTTGCCGGTACCGCTTTCGCCCGCGAACAATGCCGTGATGCCTAGGCCGCGCGTACTGCTCGCCGCGAAACCCCAGTCTTCGTAGACCGCGAGCCGATGTCGAACATGCGCGACGATCAGATGGAGTGTCGCCTTCTGCGCATCGGGCAGGACCAACGCATCCCAAGTGGCCCGAGCGCGAATGCCTTGTGCGAGCTCATCGAGGCTCGATCCCCCCGCCTCTCGACACACCCGCCACAAGAGCGCATCGGGCGATGCGCTCTTCATGATCGCTTCGCGCACCGCGCTGCCAGTCGCATCGATGGTCGCAGCACTGAGGCGAAACTGAGCGGCGATGCCGCTCAAGGCACCATTGATACGCGACACCGCAGGCCCGAGCGCCTGCTCCCACAAGGTGCGTTGATCGATCGCTTCGGGTTTGTCCACGATCGCTTCGATGAGCGGATGCGTGCGCTGCGCTTGCGCACCCACGACGAAGACCAGACCACCCGCTCTTTCTACGAAGCTCGTTAACGATGCAGGTGCGTCCCGATCCGCGCATTCGATGAGAAGCGCACTACCGAGCAGGAGGGATTCACGTGTCCACAACGTCGCGAACGCGTCCACCTCTGCCGCCGACGTTGGCAGCCGTTCGGATTTGAGCACGTGTAGATGCATGCCGAGGTCGGCTGCGATCTGTGCCGCAACGTCGATCTGCCCCGATCGATCATCGCCCGCGAGCATCACCACCGAGGCGCCCGATTGGGTTTCGGCAATCCGCGCCAGAACCGAATCACAGATGTCTCGATGCGAGGGCGCCATTGCGCCGCCGGGCCTTCGCTGCTGGAGAATCGGCCGCAGGCGCATGTCGAGATGATTCACGCCCGCAAGATAGTGAAGAATCCGCTCGTCGATTCGCAGCTTTCCATGCGCAATCCCAGTACTGTCGTCGATCTCCACGAGTCGCCAGCGGCGTAGTGGCCCAAGCGGTGCGAGCGCACTCCAGTGTGCCTCGTCGAGAATCGACAGCGCGAGCGCGAAGGTGACGGCCGAGCGCGTCAATCCTTGTGCGTGGGCGCACAGCGCGGCGAGCTGAGCGTCCATCTCGACGCCGGCGCACAAGAGCAAGACGTCGCGCTCGAAGCGGCTGAGACCGAACAGATGCGTGAGCCGGTCGATCGCCGTGGGCGTGGACGGCGCCTCCGGCGTGCATGCGGCGACCTCAATCTGCTGTGCACCGAACCTCTGTTTGATACGGGCGAGCTCGCTCACCAGTTCGCCCCGATTTGCCTCGCTCCAATTCATGTCGCGCGGCTCACTCATTGGATCGTAATCCGGTTGTTGAAGAACACGGGAGGGGTTGCGAGGCGATCGATCAGCGGACTGTCGATCCCATCGATTCTCAAGCGCGCGAGGTACTCGCCCGCGGAGGCTGCTACAAGGGTGAACGTGTGCGTGCCCGTCGCTTCGTCAAAGGCTTGTGCCGGAATTTGCTCGCTGCCAAGCAGCAGCGACACTTGCTGGCCCACTTCGGCCGCGGGCCGACTCTCGAGCACGATTCTGGCGGTACCGGCGCCATCACGCGCGACGCTCATCGGCAACGCCGTCGTGATCTCTGGGCCAACAGTCACCGCGAGTGCATTGCTGGTGCGAGCCGTTGCTTCCGTCGGGCGGACGACGCGCGCGGACAGTTGATATGTCCCGACGGGTAACGAGGGTACGATGACCTGAACATGCGTTGCGGTTGCGCCGGTTTCTGCGGATATCTCCTGCTCTATACCTCGCCGGGCGTTGGCGAACACGATCGTGAGTGATGTGCCATCGAGGTGGTGGCCTGTGATCTCGAGCGTTGCGCCGACAGTCGCAATAGGCTGCTTGTTCGTGAGCGCGATGCACTCGATCGTCGGGAACGGCGGCTGCAGACTCGGATGCACCGCGATGCCGCGACTCAATACTGGCAATGACACGCGCGCCGGTCTCGTCGATTCGATCAACACCACTGTCGCGAGGTACGCGGCAGTCGGACGGTAGTGAGATTGCGCAGCGGTCCAGAGCTTCGACATCTCCTCAGTGCTGAGATACTCCGGCACGAGCTTGATCTGCTCGAGCTGCTCAGAGAGCCGACATTCCGCGAGCGCCTGCAGCGCCGGCGGCAGCGCCGTACCGACCGGCGGTGAAGGGTTTAAGGCCGTTGCGATCGCACGCCGATCGAGAACGGGCGTCTCATGCAGTAGCTGCATCGCATAGCCGAGCAAGATCTCGGCATGAAGCTCCTCGGCGCTGTAAGCACTCAATAGATAATGCAGGTCGAGCGCGAGCGGCGGATTGGTCAGCCGATTGCGCCCGGAGCTGTCGCACGAAGGCAGATCGTGATTGCGCCAGCCCGGATTCGGTGTGAGGCGATGCAAGAACAAGTTCAGCTGAGTGCTCTCGCTCCCGTTGACCGGCAAGACGCGGTCGGGCGGCAGTGCGCTCACCGTGACCGATCCACCCAGCACTCCGGTCACGTTGTGATTGATCATGCCGTCGTTCAGCAGATCGCGGAGCACGGCGGTGACGCCTGCGATTGCGAGCGCGCTGCTCACGTCCTGTCTCCACGGCGACGCGCCAGATAGTCATTCAGCGACATGGCCGGTTTGCGGGACAACGGCGCGCGCTTCGGAGCTGCAGGCGCCGGTATCGCTGCAATCTCGATTCGACCGATCGTCACGTGGACAGATGCTTCTGAGGAAGGCGGCTGCTCATCGCGCGATCTGCCGGGTTCCGCGCGTCGTTCGAACACCGAGATAGGTGCAGCGAGTGGCGCGGAGACATCGGCGATTCCGCTCGACACAGGCGTCACCAGTCGCGTCGGCTCATGGCGCACTCGCGGCTCGGCGGGCACGTGACTCGGAGGCGACCTGTGATCGACTGTCATCGTCTGCGTTGGAACCGTAGCCGAAACTTGGTCCGTTCTGGCCTCTACTCGGGTCGACTCGTGCACGGTGGACTCATGCGTCGAACGTCGCTCGAGGAGTGCCGGAGTGCTTGGCGCGCTCGCGTTTTCTGTCAGGCGCGGACGAAAGACCGCCGAGGCCTCACGCGTGGGCGCCGGCTCAACTCTTGGCACCTTTCGATTCTCTGTCGCAGTGGGATGCACGGGGGCATCGGCGTGCGAAACCTCCACGTCATCGGGCGTCGCAACTCGCTCGTCAGTCTTTGCCTTCGTACGCACGAGCATCGCCTGCTCGGTCGCTTCGAAGTTCGACGGCGCCGTCGCGCCCGAGAACGCAGGCCGCATGAGTGGCGCAAGCGTCGGAAGCTCGCCTCGCTGACGTTGCACGAGTCGCGTCAGGAAGTCGCTCATGACAGCGCCATCTGCACGTGCAGCCCACGACGCGTATCGCTCATCTGCAGGATCTCGGACTCGCTCCACCCATAGCATCGCGCGAGCACGTCGATCTCCTGCAAGAGCCTGCGGGCACGCGAACGGATCTCGCACCAGAAGAACGCTGCGATATCGAACACGCTAAGCCAAACGTGCTCGCAACGCTGACACGTGAGCTCGATCTGGATTTCCGCTCGTGGATCGAGCACCGCGAGCTCCGCGACCAGCGCAACCCGCAACGCTTCGGACCACACGATTGCCTCGCCATCGGCTCGTTCCACGCAGCGCGCCAACAGCGCCTCGACCGCCGCGCGACTCTCGTAGTCCGCGACGGCAGCCAGGTCGACGCTCGTCGGGAGTCGAAGCTGCCACTCGATGCCATCGAGCGTGAGCATCCGCGCCGAGTGCGGCAGTGCTGTCGAGCCGGACAGCAACGTCTCGCACGATAACGAAAACTCGTGACGTTCGGCGCACGCCGGGCACTCGACGTACGCATCGAGACGATCGCCGAACGCGCATTGCCGTGCTTTGAGCAGCAGGGCATCTCGCTCACCCAGCGCGGTCTCCCTCAGCTGTTCTGGTACGCATTGCGGATAGGCATTCGAGAGAACCAGGAGCGCACGGTCGATGGGATGCCATGAGGCGCCGCGTTCCCAGATCTCGAGCAGCATCGGGGCCGTCAACGCGAGCGGGCGTACATCGCGCATGGATCAAGTCGCCGTGAAGCTCGGTTCCGTCGGTTCGGTGACCGCTTCATCACGCTCGAACCCTTCGTTCTCGAGCTTCAGCGTCTGGATGGCGATCGCATTCGCGTTCGCATCGAGATCCGCTTGCGCTTGGTACTCCGACACCCAGCAGCGAAACACTTTGTACGCGATCACGAGCTGCCCGGCCTCGTTGTACAGCTCGATGATGATGTCCTTGCGGAAATCTTTCAGCGAGACCTCCGAGCCGAGACCTGCGCCGAAGTTCCACACTTTACTCGCCCACAGCTCGAACTCGCGGTCGTGAGTCGTGCCACGCTCGAGCGTGATCGGTTCGTACTTCGTGCGCCCAGGCGACTTGCGTCCGGTGCTCGGATCGCCACCCTCACGGTGCTCGACGACTTCCGTCGTGCGCTTGAGCGCGCTGACCTTCGAGATGCCCGCTACGTAGCGGCCGTCCCACTTCACGCGAAACTTGAAGTTCTTGTAGGGATCGAAGCGATGCGTGTTGACGCTGAACTGAGCCATGGCGATCTCCGTTAGCTCGCAATCTGACCGGCCATCTGTTGGATCTTGATGATCACGAACTCCGCAGGTTTGAGCGGCGCGAAACCGACGACGATGTTCACGATTCCCAGATTGATGTCGTTCTGGGTCGTCGTCTCGCTGTCACATTTGACGAAGTAGGCCTCGCGCGGTGAGGCGCCCTGGAAAGCGCCTTGGCGAAACAAGTTGTGCATGAACGCACCGAGGTTCAGCCGAATCTGCGCCCACAGCGAGACATCGTTCGGCTCGAACACGACCCACTGCGTGCCGCGATACAGACTCTCTTCTATATATAGAGCGGTGCGCCGCACGGGGATGTACTTCCACTCCGACATCAGGCGATCCGCGCCCTGAAGGGTTCGCGAGCCCCAGATCACGCTGCCCGCAGCGGGCATCGTGCGAAGACAGTTCACGCCCAGAGGATTCAGCTCGCCGTTCTCCGCGTCCGTCAGCGGCACCGACAACTGCGGCACGCCGATGAGCGTGGCATCGAGTCCCGCCGGCGCTTTCCAAACACCTCGATTCGTATCGGTACGAGCGAACGTTCCCGCCACGGCGCCGCACGGCACGAAGTCCTCCATCTGGTTGCCGCGCAACGGATTGGGCTGTCTCAGACGTGGGAAGAAGAGCGCGGCATTCTTGCTGCTCGTGCCGACGCCGCTCGTGATCCCGGTGACAGCGGCTGCCTTGTTCGTCCACGTAGGTGGCGGATCGACGAGCAACATCGCCCGCCGCTGTTCGCAGTAGGTGGCGGCGCTTGCAATCAGACTCGTGTCGATGCCGCCATCGTCCAAGTACGGAGGGATGCAGAGCAGGTTGAACAAATCGGCTTTATGCAAGGCATACAACCCGCGCTTCGCGCCCTCGGCGCCGATCCCGGTGAAGTCGTCCACGCCGAGCCCGTCGCCATCGGATGCGATGTCTGCAGCGTCAACCTTGCTGTTTGTTGGCGTCGGGTTGTCAGCCCACACATCGGTAACACCCTCAGGCGTCGGATGCGCGGCCGGCCGCGTCGAGGGCAGCGCGCCTGTCATGCGCGCGAGAGTCGATTCGTTCAGGAGTACTTTGTCGAGCTGCCGTATATGACCCGGGGAAATGGATACATTGCGGAAGATCTCGATCTGGCCCGTGATGCCATCGCGCAACGAAAGATTGAACAACTCAGGCGACACGGGGAACGTGTCGTAGTCGACGCGAGCTCGCAGACCATTGCCCCACGCGCCTGCATCCCGCGCTTCGAGCGACAACTCGTCAAGCGAGAGCACGGCGTTGCTGCGCGGCGCGGCAACACCGACTGCCGCTCCGGCAGCGGCTTGCACGTCTTCGAGCGTTGCTTCCGCTTGCGATGCGGCATCCTCCGCTGCGCTCGCAACGATCTCCGCAGCACTTTTCTCCGGCTCCTCCGTATATGTCGCGGCGCGAGCGCGAGCGGCTGCAGCGGCGTTCGCTGCATCCGCTCCATCGGCCGCGGCGGCAACGTCCGCGGCCGCAGCGTGCGCAGCACTGCGCTCTTCTTCGGATGCAAACTGCGCGTGATATAGGCGAACGATGATCGCGCGACTGCCGCCGTTGAGATAGAAGTCGCGAACGGCGAACCCAAGCGCGCTTTGGGCCCACAAGCCTCCGAACGTGCGCTCGAAGTCGCCGTTACTGTTGATCGTAATGGGCTCGTCCGTCGGTCCGCGGAGCGCGCGACCAATGAATGCGGTGATCGAGGTCGCAACACCGGTGATTGTGCGAACGCCGCTCGGAATTTCCTCGATATAGACACCCGGATAACTAGGTGCAACGGGCATGATGCGTGTCTCCCTGCCGTGAATAGCCGTGGACACTCAATGCAGATACGGCACGCACGCAGAGAACACCTGCGCGATTCGACTTAGTGGCCGTGCGCGTATCCGACGAGTTAGCAGTCTTAGTAACGCAGAAAATGCGAAGTGGCGGAACTGTACGGAAGTTACGGTTGACCTCGGCGCTGCCGGTCGTCATCGGTGATCTTCGATTAGATGTTCACTCGAGATGATTAGCTATCTCAGATCGACGCAGTCTCGGAGCAAGGGGCGTCCCAGTGAGAAGCCCAGCTCGATGGAGCGCCTATTCCGTGAGCCAGCACGACGCTTCCATCACATCTCCAAACAGTCGAACATTGACCCCTCGATTCTGCGCGGCTAGCTCCGCGAACTCCGCGGCATCCGGCACTTGATTGGGATTCGCATCGACGTACGCGATCTTCTCGAGTTTCGAGCCGTCGGGACTCCTGTCGACGATCACAGAGTAGATGCTGCCCAGACCCAAACTGGGCCCATGGAATCGCATCTCCACCAGAATCGAGCTGCAGTTCCGCTCTATGGCCGCTTGGTATGCATCGGTCAGGAACTGGCGAGCATTCTCGGCAGTGAGAGGACCAGTGCCGATAATGTGCAGATACGAATGATGTTGCTCAATCGTGACGAGATACGTCATCGCGAACTCCTTCTCTGGCAGGTCTCCGGTGACAAATCAAACGTGCGGTGACACCCTACGCCACTGGCGATGCGGGGAGCTATTCGAACCAGTTGCCATTCGACACGCCCTCGATGCGTATCCGGACCTCCTGAGCGCAGGTTGGAACTCGCTTATAGCCATTTGACTCATTGGCCGCCCACAAGACCGAACGATCCGAAGAGAGGGTTTGTCTACCCTCGCGGATGCCAGATGCTGTAGCCGTTGGAACGCACGAGTTGGAATCCGGTTATTGCACCCTCCGCATCGCGCTCGAACATCACACGGCGACTGGGCTCATCTTCAATCAGAAAAGTATCGTCGCGGAGATAGAGCAATCGCATGACGGGACCGCGGTCGCGCAGCAGGTGCAAGCCATTGCCGCTGACCGAAATCGATGCACCTAAGTATTCTCCAGCATAGGTATTCAGCGCGGCCCTTGCCGGCGGCGTGTTTGAGATCGTCAACGCTTCGAGCGTCCATCTGATGTCTGCCGCTGCAGAGCTGCCTGACTGCCGAAGCATCTGCTGGAGCGCCTCGATGTGCGCGCGCTGCACAGCTTGCTGAGAGGGAACAACGATGTCTGGCTGCACGCCCTCGCCCTCCCAATTCGTTCCGGTGACCGGATTGACGGGCGTGGCATTCGAGATGAACACATTGAAGCCATGGCCGACCGGCAGCATCCCGCCGGGATTCGCCGCGCCCCGCGTCCGCTCGCCAAGAATCACTGCACGCTCTGCCGCTTGTAAGGTATAGGCAACGGACTCGGCCGCCGAAGCGGTGCTGCCGCTCACCAGCACGTATAGCGGAATGTCGGACATGGGACGGTGAAACGTCTGCGCAGGACGCTCGCTTTGCTTGCCGTCGCGACTATGGAAGACGTTGTAGATCTCAGCGTCCGGCTCAATAAACGCACTAATCAGGTAGCCAGCCATCTGCGGGTAACCTCCGATCGCGTGCCGCAAATCGAGGATGACCGCCGATGCGCCGGAAACCAACTGCAACGCGGCATCGGCGGCCAATCGAGCTGGATCGTCTGCACGCCGAAAACTGATATACGGAAGGCTCCGCATATCGATATAGCCCACCGATCCCGACAACATCGACACACTGCGAATGCCGTAGCTGCCACCAGCGAGCGCCCGGGTAAAACTCTCATCTTCAGACGCCGACGATTGCCCTACTTGCGGCGCAGGAAACCAGACGACGTTGAAATGCCGACCGGTGCGCCTGAGCTGCGCAGTCAGAGCGGCAGCGAGGTCTCGCGGCTCTGCATACTTGCTGTATGCGCCCGATCGAGCCGCTTGACGCAACTCGCGCGCGACCTCCTGCCCAGTTTGCGCATCGAAGTAGTTGTTCTCGATCATCGAGGCAATCTCGGTCACCACCTCGATCGTGCTCGACAGAGCAGACTGAAGCGGCGCCAGCGAGCCAAGCAGAACAATCAATCGAGCGAGGTGTGTGAACATAAGAGCTCGCTTCGCTCATCCGCTCGCTTCGCGCTTCTCGATCTCATTCGCGTCATCCGCTCCCGTCGACAGATAGTCATCCTTCTCCTGCCAAATGGCATTCACCCAGCGCTGCGCTTGCGCCCGCGCGACTGGATCCTTCTCGTAGTTACCGCTCACGAGAGCTGACGGAATATCGCGTTCGCGGACGTGCACGCGCACTTCAGGGATTCGATTTGCGAAGAGATCGGCGAAGGTTGGCTTTCCATGCGGATAAGCGATCGTGACATCTACGACTCTATGCAATGCATCGCCCATCGCTTCCAGCACAAACGCCACACCGCCTGCTTTCGGTTTGAGCAGGTGACGATGGGGCGATTGTTGCGCATCATGCTTGAGCTGAGTGAAGCGCGTGCCCTCCGCAAAGATGAGCACGGAGATGGGAAGTCCGCGAAACTTCTCGCACGCGCGCCGAGTCGTTTCGACGTCGCGACCGGCGAGCTCGGGACGCTTCGCGAGTTGCTCTCGCGAATAGCGCTTCATGAATGGAAAATCGAGCGCCCACCACGCCAGGCCGAGCAACGGTACCCACATGAGCTGGCTCTTGAGAAAGAATCGCAGGAATGGAATTTCGCGATTGAATACGGCTTGCAGAATGGGAATGTCGACCCAGCTCTGATGGTTCGCGAGCACGAGATAGTGGCCCGTGTAGCTCAGTGCAGCGCTCGACTGGACGACGATGCGCGTGCGGGTGAGCGCTCGAATCATCCACGTGTTCACGTCGATCCAACTCTCGGCGATGCTCATGAGTACTCGATCGCACACCCGCCGCACCGCGCGCAGGCGCACAACGGCTTTCACGAGCGCGACGATCAGAAGCGGAACGACGTGAGCGACGGTATTCACGGCGAACAACAGCACACCCATCGAGATTCGCAACCAGACGATCACACGTGTCCTGCGCAATGATTGGAATGAGAGAGTCTATTACGTGCGACGCTATGCAGTCAGGTGAAGGTTCGGATGCGCTATCGGAGGCAGACCCGATACTGGGCAGATCGATTTCATCCTCAGTTCGCCTACATCCTTGATGCCTCGACGGTGCAACAATCAGCGATCGCCAAACCGGAGGTGACTTATGGGAATGTTTGACTCGCGAGGCGGTGGTCGGCGCGTCGGCGGCATGTCTCCCATTCAATTGGGAGTGCTAGGCCTGCTTGCGTATAAGGCACTCAAAGGCAAGGGTGGACTCGCCGGCATACTTGGATCCGGGCAGTCGCCCGACCGGTCGGACGATGCGTTGTCTGATGGCTCGTTAGGCGGCGGCTTGAAAGATCTGCTCGATCGTTTCCGACAGAGCGGTCAGGAGGACAAGGCGCAGAGCTGGGTGTCGAAAGAGTCTAATAAACCCATCGCCCCACAAGAGCTCGAACAGACTTTGGGAGAGGAGCGGATCCAGTGGCTCATGGAACAGACCGGCCTGCCACGTGAGGAACTGCTTTCCGGCTTGAGCAACGAACTGCCGAACGCGATCGATGAGCTCACGCCTGAGGGCCACGTGCCCACGGATGAAGAGTTGTCACGTCGTCCGAGCTAAAACGTCCGCAGGCCGAAGACACGCATCGATTCTGCGATTCATCCGACGAGAATCGGTGCGCGCCGAACCTCGCTCTACTCGAGCTCCGCCCGCGGACAGGCCCCGCCACGCATACTGCGGCGCGATTCCGCGAACGTACAGGCACCTTCAGCGATCGAGACGCGGCATGTGGTCGCAGGTGTTGCGCCGTCACAGTTGATGTTCAACGTCCAGCTACCCTCAGGCGCTGCGTTAGCACGCCACTTCCCGCACTGCTGCGTTCGGAAGCCGCGGTCCTTGACGAGTTGGTCTGCGTACTCGCCCAAGATCAGGAACAGGGATTCGCATTCCGCGGTGCTCGCACACGCTCGTTCCTCGACGACTTGGCCGGCGAGGTCCTCGCGCACGCGCTTGGGCTCGGCACACAACTCTAGTGTGTATTCCAAAGGACGCTCGCCGTCGAATACGACCTCTTGCTCGAACGTCTCCAACTGAGTGCCGGAAGCTACCACTCGATACGTTCCTTGTGGAACGGCAACGACGTCGCCGGCCTTGCTCGTCAGCAGAGGTGATGAATCGGGCGGACGGATCAATTCGATCCGCACTTGCGGGTCGGGACTCATGAACCGCACCGATACCGGTGCCGGTGCTGCAGGCATTTGCGGTTCATCAGCCGGAACGACTTCAGGAATATTCTCGGGTGTGGCTGCTTGCTCGGAGCCTCCCGCAGATTCGGTGGCGGGTGGCGGCGGCACCGGTTCTTGCGAAGATACGGTATTCGGTACGGGATCACGCGCTGGCGGCACGATGTCCTGCTCCACTTGAATCTCTGGCCCAGTCTCTGGCCCAGTCTCTGGGCCGATTTCCGGGCCGATCTCTGGGTCAATCTCTGGGGCAATCTCTGGTGCCGAGCTTTCCGACTGCGCGGTCGTCGATGCGCCGTCACTCGATGATCTGCCTATCCACCACCAGGCAAGCAATACTGCTCCGGCTAGACCTGCGCAAAGCACGAGCACCACACGCCAGAGAGGCTGCGTCTCTTCACGCTGCGGCTTGCGTGAGGGCCTGGTTGCGATGATCGGTTCGTAGTCGTCGCGATTGTGCATGTCCAATCTTCGCGCATCCGCACCGCGGACAAAAGCTCCCACTGAGGATGCTCGGATCCACCCTGCGACAGAATGCCGATAATCGCTGGTGTTTGATGGGAGCTTCTCACAGGGTCCCTCGATGACCCGGACCTCGTATACTGAAATCCAGTCCGAGTCGCGTTACCGGGACTGAGGCGGCGTCAGGTTCCGTGGTTGATGTGAGTGCCATGCTCCGTCACGCGCACTCGTGCCCATCCTCCTACTCACCCCATGGGCTCTCGCAGATGAACTCAACAGTCGAGATGTTTCGCGACACGGCGGAGCCGAAAGGTCGAGACCGCTACTCTTGTTCACTACCGATGTGGGACTGCTTACAGGACCTCGCGCGCGAGTTCGGCTGGCAGGCCAACGGCAGCGTATATGTCGTCCCTCCAGGCGCGAAGCATGAGCTACCCGCCACGAGGGACTACCAGCCGGGAGACACGAGAGATCTCAAGATCGTTGACGCACACGATGCGCTCGCCTGGGCCACCGCTTTAGATGACGCTTTGCGATCTCCACGCTTACCGGAGCTCCTCAAACAGCGCGGTCCGACTGCGGTGCCGCGCTATGCGCTCGTCAGTGTCGTCAAAGAATTCGCGGAATACTGCTATGGCGGCGCATTCGTTTACTCGATGGGCCACTAAGGTTCTGAAACTCTGCCGCGGCACCTCAGCGCACTAGTCGAGCCTGTCGACAAACGAGCGCGATTCATCAGGATCTAACCTCATGTCGGTCGAGTCTAGTAGCTGTTCTGCGTGGCTGCGGTTAGTACGGTTCTTGTAGGCGAGCGCGACATCATCCTCGTGCATTCGCGTGACGAACTTGAGCAGGCGACGACTGCGAGCGGCATCCGCACCCGAGACGCTCCGAGTGTTCACTCGCTCGCTCGCGCTTGGACTGCACGCCCGTATCTGCGCTGACTGAAGTCGGATTCGCTATCCGGTGCAGAATGCGTCAAGCTGCGTTCTCACCGAACACGCGTTTCTTCACATCCCGTGCGAGCCCAACGCGCTGCTTCCCCTACCCTATTCTGGAGAATCCATGCCAAGAGCGCCGAACTACAAGCAAGATAAGAAGCGTCGCGAAGAGGCGCAAAAGCGCAAAAACGCAGAACAGCAACTTCGCAAGGCTGAGCGCAAGAACAAGGCTGGGCCGAACGAAGGCACGCCACAGAAGTAATCCGTCGCCGCTGTGCATTCGCGTCCGCGAGCGCAAGCTCGGAAGGCGCGCATGCGACCGGGGCGAAACAATCGAGTGCAGCGTCGCGTCTTCCTGTAGGCTGCGCCACCCGGCAACTTCTCGCTCCCTCGAACGCTGAGCGATTTGCCATCTCACCTGGAGAAGACATGAATTGGACGGTGGCAGAGAACAATTGGCAACAGTTCAAGGGACGGATACGAGCCCGCTGGATCAAGTTCGACGAACAGCAACTTGCAACGATCGCCGGTAAGCGAGCTGAGTTGTTGAAGAGTATTCAGAACGTGTACGGAATCACGCGCGCTGAAGCTGAACGCGAGATCCGTGCATTTGAGGTTCGCAACAAGGACTATCGGCCGAAGTAACGGTTCAGTCTACGTGTGTAGTTGCAAGACGAAACTGAGCAGCGCGTCGGATAACTTGGCTAGAAATGTGTCATCGTGCGAACACCCTGTTTGCTGGATGATTCCGGATGTCAGTCGCCACTCTCTTGAATGCAGCCCCTCGCGACACCGTAGGTTCCGAAGTCGTCTTGCGCGTCATCGGATCGCGCGAAGCGCCGGCGGATATGGTGATTCAGATCGCGATCGACGGAACGGCTCAGGTGCGAATACAAGGCCGCATCACTCGCGAAGCGCCGTGGCTGGACCTCGGTCAGGCGCATTCGACGAGTGCGCTGGTGCATGTCAAAGCGGTGCAGTTTCTGCGTGCGCTCGCGTGTGAGGTTCAAGAGGGAACGAAAGTATCTGCATGGGCAGACTGGGCCTGGTAGAGATCGAGAGCGACGACATCGCGATGCGCGCACGAACAGAGCAGGACATCCCCCGTCCGAGACTGCGCGCCACTCGCGCGAAGCAGCACAGAAGCGGCGCAATTGAGTCGTTCTGCCGGAAATAGCCAAGCAAGTGTTGGCCGAACCCTATAGACTCTAGTTCGGATCGCAACCGTTCTCTTTATCCACTCTTGGGCAACGCCGTCCGGCGCTCCTGGTCAACTAAACCGAATTGTTTCGAACCCGAGCGGCTCAGGCCTATCGCCGCGCCGTATCGCCTTAGCGAAAGCGGGCCAAAACCGGCTGATGCTGCGTCTGAAGTCTTGGCGAACGATGGCGCGACTTTGTTGCTGCATCGCCAGCCGCGGTTCCAACGAGTTTCCAAGGGAGAAACACATGTCCAATGAATTCAGTTTTCGTCCCGAAGCGTTCAGTGGTCTGGGTAATATGGCCGACCGACGGGCGGAGGTCGAACGGCAGGAACATGAGCGCGCCATCGAGCGCCAAGCGCAAATCGCGTTGCAATCCTCCCCGTTCAGCGATCCGGAAGCACGGGTCCGCCAATGGGAAAAGGTGCATGCGCTCAGATTGCCGCAGTCGGCGATGCACAAACTCGTGCGCATCATTGCCGAACAGACTGATCTTTCTCTTCAACAGATTCTCGAAGTGCAGCAACGCCGCGCTACGCCTGCCATCGAGTCCGCAGCTTCGCCTTCGTAAAATGACAAAACTAGCCAACCCGACGGAAGCGGTTCTCGAGCTCCCATTCAAAGTGGACTCGATCGCGAAGAGCACGGCGCCGAACGGCGCAGCAGGGACGTGGCACAGCTACGTGATCTCGCAGGGCCCAAACACGATTGCCGGTATGCGGGAAGGCACGCAGGCGGAAGTCGTCACGCATCTTCACGATATGGTCGAGCGGCTCAATGAGCGCCGCACCGGTAAGACGCGTTCGAAATCCAGAGCTTGAACCGAGCTCATTCAGCCTTGCGAGCACAACTGCTTGCGACTGCGAGTCGCTAAGTTTCGCTTTCTAACGGAACCGTGTCTTCCTCGCCGTAGAGGTTGAGCTCCTTGATCACCCAGGGCTGCCAGCCTTCCTTCTCCGTGATGGCGATACGCAAGTGTCGGCCTGCAACCGGAGCGGCGAGATTGAGGCGAGCGTGGGGCTCGCCGACCACGTTCGCGATCTTGGTCCAGGTTTCGCCATCGTCAGAGACTTCGAAGCTGTAGGCTGGCGCCCAGCCGAGATCCTTGCCGTCTTTCGACTTCTCGCCGCGCGAATCGATCTCGATTCCGACGATCGTGCTGCGAGCAGGCAGCTCGACCGTGAGCCACTCCACGGGGAAGGGTTTGAAGCCCTGCGTGAAGTATCCCGTGGCTGGATTGCCATCGAGCATTGCTTCGAGTGGCGCGCCGTCGCGCGCCGCGATATTCGCGGCGAGTTTCCATTCAGCGCGGCGTTGGAATCGCTCGCGCGGCACTCCGATCGCGGGGATTTGCCTGGCGAGCTCTTCGAGCGTCCAAAAAGAGGTGCGTCCCGCATCTGCAGCGCGGCGAGCGGCGACGGCCTGAGGCTCCACCGCTGGCGCGCGATTGCCGAAGCTGTTGCGAATATAGGTGAGCACATTCGCCAACTCGGCGTCGGAATAGGAATTCATCGGCACCATCGGCGCGCCATAGTCAACACCCTCCACTTCGCCCTCGAGGCCATGAAGCATGATGGCAATCGCCGCCCGCTCATCGCCGAGCACCCGCCGTGAACCGACCAGCGACGGCGCGAGGGTGCGACCGTCTGCGCCAGGTGCGGGCGCGCCGCGACCATCGGTGCCGTGACATGAGAAACACAGCGACCCGTAGAGCGTGCCTCCTGCACGATACGATTTGAGACCGTTAGCGCCGAGCAAGCGCAAGAGCTGCGGGTCTTCGGTGTTTGATTCGTCCCAGAGCTGCTCGTTGATTGCGTACACGCCAGCGGAAGAAGTCGCCTCGGCAGTGGCACGGATCACCTTCTCGGCCTCGGGTATTCCCGCGCGGCGCAATGAAAGCATCGCTTGGATCACAACGCTTGGATCGGCATCTTTCAGAGCGCTGTGTGCCGCGACGAGTAGCGGCGCCTCGGATGCAGCCGTAGCGTCGAGATGCAACTCTGCGAGGCGCAAACCCGCGATGCGCACTTGCGGATCTTGGGCCTCGAGCGAACGTTGGATCAATGAGTCATCGAGCGCGCCGAGACCTTCGAGCGTCCACAGTGCGTGCAGCCGCGGACGAGGATCGGATGCCTCAGCGTGTGCAAGCTGCGTGAGCGCAGGCACAACGCTGAGATCGCGGCGCAGGACGAGAAGCTTCTGCGCGGTGTCGCGCCACCAGCCATTCGGATGCGACAAGTGCCGTACCCAGTCGGCAGGTGTTTCGTCGAGCATGCGGGGTTGCGGGCCGGGCTCGAAGTTCTCGTGACGCACGCGATAGATGCGGCCACGCCCAATCTCATGCTGCAGATGGTGGGCCTCGATCTGTTTGCGCAGGTAAGTGCCTTCGCGGGTCCAGTTCGCCTGCTGAATCACGCCGCGATACATGTCGACGAGATAGAGCGTTCCGTCGGGAGCGGTGGTCATGTTCACGGGGCGAAACAGCGGATCGGTCGCGCGAATGAACTCGCTCTTTTGATTCTCGTAGGCATTCGCGAGTCGAGTGACGCCATCTTCGACCGAGATCAATGTTCGGCGAACGAGACGGCCGACGGGTTCGGCGAAGAACAGATTGCCTCGCAACTCGGCAGGCAACCGATCGCCGCGGAAGACATCTTGTCCGCAGGTGGCAGTGAAGTGATTGAGTGTATTGTCGGCGCGTACTTGCCCAGGGCCACCCTGTGTGTCTGGGATATTGCTGATGGGCCAGACGACTTTGTATTGCCCGATGTGTTCGTCCGGCGCGGAGAATTGGCCGTAGATGATGTGCTGTTGGAAGTGCACGGGGCCGGTTTCGTTGCCGGCGTTGACGAACCAGACCTTGCCCCAGTCGTCCTGCGTGAGTCCCCACTGACCGCCGTTGACTGGGATCGCCTCCTTGATCGCTTGGCCGTCGGGACCGAAGCGCAGGCGGTAGTCGTAGTAAGTCGAGTAGATGCCGTTGTCCATGGCCCAAACGAGGCCGCTCGGCTGGTGCTCCATGTTGCCGCCGCGTGGACCCCCTTCGAACCACAAGGTCTTTTCGTCGGCGACGCCGTCTCCATCGCTGTCGCGGTAGATGTAGAGATTATCGGTGTTCGTCTCGCCGATGATGATGCGGTCATCGAGGGCAAGCATGATGCGCGGCAGGAGCAGCTTGTCGGCGAACACCGTGTGCCGGTCGAAAGAGCCGTCGCCATTCGTATCTTCATGACGCGACACGCGGCTCACGGGCTCCTGCTCGCCGGTGGCGTCAAGGTCCTGCATATACGTGCGCATCTCGGCGACGTACATCCGGCCGTTACCATCGAACGCGATCATCACCGGCTCGGCGATGTGAGGCTCGGTCAGCACCGGCTCGAGTCGGTAGCCGCTCGGAAGCTCCATCGTCGCGATCGATGCTTCGGGCGACAGCGCCATGGTCGGCGGCGCCGCAGAAGCGGCGATCGTTTTGGCGGGCGCGTGGGACACCTCAGTGGGCGTCGAACACGAGGCCAACATGAAACCCGGTGCAACGATGGGCAGGAGGCGGATGGAGTTCTTCTTGGTTTGATTCATGCAATCGATGACCGGACACTGCAACAAGGCACTGATGTGTGAATGTGACACAAGGGAGGCCCCGACAGCTGCCTTCCCTTGTTTCTTCGATGGCTAATCGCTATCCAGTTGGTAGCGACAAGCGCTAAGTCAGGATGAGCTTGCGAGCTTCGCCGTCAGGATCATCGACCATCCGGCAGTGATCGTCCCAAATCATGGTGCGATTCGATTGCGGATCGGTCGGCTCCCACTTGAGACCAGGCAAACTGGGATTGCCTGTCGCGGCGAAAGTTGCCCAGGACGACGCCATCTTCCTGGCCAGTGCCTGCGCTTCGGGCGTATTGCCGGTGCCTTGTGCGCAACGCTTCGTGTTGTCGAAGCAGAACTGCAGCTCGGCGGTGTGCCAAGCCCCAGGGATCCCATCCAAGATCGGTGTCTGCCAAGTGAAGTAATACGCGAACGCCGGTGCCGCATTGAGCTCATGTTTCAGTCGCGCCATCTTCACGACATTGTTGCGAATGGCCAAGCCATTGAGTCCCGGCGTGCCGCTACATATATAAGAGAGCGTTGGAATCTGCTTCTGCGGGTAGGTCCTCTTGAGCGCAGCGATTATGGCAACCGCCTTCTCGTCGCCATACGCCTTGGAGAGATTGGCACGCCACTCATCTTCTGTCGGCCGCTCCGACATGCGATTGCCTTCTTCCGTCACCGATCCGATGAGCATCGGTACATGCTTCGAGACTTCGGGCGCGGCATCGAAGAACGATCGCATGTTGATGATCTTTCCATCGACGCAGGGCGACCACCCCACCCGTGGCGTGCCCGGCGCCCCTGGCCCCGCCATTCGTGGGCCGGGCGGATTGATCTTCGCTGCCGCCGCATTGCCCGCCTCGAACAGCTTGGACCACTCCATCTTCTGCAACGATTGAATGTCGTTTGGAGCCAGCCCGAGATCCTTCATCACCAATCGCGCAAGCTCACGCTGCTGCTCTCTGCTGGGAATGTTTCCACCGCCACCCGATTGCGCAGCCGCACGATGAAACAAACCCGCCGCTGACGGCATGCCCAACAACGTCGTCACCTTCGAGCCGCCACCCGACTGTCCATAGATCATGACGCGATCGGGATCCCCGCCAAAGTTCTGGATGTTGTCGTGAACCCAGCGAAGTGCGGCCACGAGATCCGTCATACCGACGTTTGCTGAATCCTCGTACGCGGAACCGCCGATCTCTGCAACATCGAAGAAGCCCAGAATATTCAGCCGATGATTGACGGAGACCTGCACGACATCGTGATGTCTCGCCATCTGCGCACCGTCATGCGCGGACAGTTCATACGAAGATCCGAAGCTGAATCCACCACCGTGCAGATAGACCATCACGGGACGCTTGCCGCTCAAGCTCGGCGTCCAGATGTTGAGCTTGAGCATGTCCTCGCTCAGCCAGCCGTCCACCCAATCCTGGATGAACGTTTGCTCGGTCGCTGTCCACGGGTGCAAGTTCTGTGGGCAATTTGCGCCGTAGACCAACGTCGGGCGCTCATCCTTCCACGGTGTAGGCGCTTTTGCAGGGAGCCATCGATTCTCGGCAGCAGTCGTTTGTCCATACGGCACGCCCTTGAAGATGAGCACACCGTCATCGAGGTAGCCGCGCACTTTGCCGTACTGGGTCTTCGCGATTGCGGATCGCGGCGTTGAGATCGCGCCCGATCCTTGGGGAGCAGCCGACTTCTTTGCGTCGTCGGACGCGGCCGCATAACTCGCCGTCGCAACGCCTAGCCCTGCAGTGGAGGACAAAATCAGCGCCTCACGGCGAGTGAGCCCCGTACGTTTCATAGAATCGACCATGAAGATCCCCCTTCGTCGGTTCGTCTTAGAACGTGAATCGCCAGACCGAAACGCAGGATTATCGTGATCCGCTCATCGGGCTTGCACATATTTTCGTCAAGGTTGCTGACTTCTATTTACTCAGACAAAAGTCTCCGGCGCAACGCTAGTACACCAGCGACTCTGATTGGTTTGGCATATCAACCGATATCAGATCGTGGATCGACAGGCGAACAGGGTAGATAAAACTTTGCGCGCCCCAGTCCGGGCTACGTGTTTGCTGCGCTCGAAACACTGCTGCAGCGTGCTATGGTTTCCGCTCTTCAGCCACGCTCGAGAAGACAGGTTGTACGTTCATGCGCTATCGACTGACGACCTTTGCTTTGCTTGCTGTGCTAGCGCTCTGCTCGCGCGCGTTGGCGCTCGATGGCCAGCCCGGCATGCACGATCCGTCGACGATCATCGTGCACGATGGCCGCTTCTATTCGTACGGCACAGGCAACGGCCTACCGATTTCTGTATCGGATGATGGTTGGACGTGGCGAAGAGCAGGCTCGTTGATGTCCGCAGTGCCCGGCGGAAAGCCCGGACCGGAAACGCTCGCACGGGGTGGCAACAACACGTGGGCGCCGGATGTCATTCACCTCGGCGACAAGTACTTCATCTACTACTCCGCTCCGGGCACACAGCCGAAGTCGGCGATCGGATTGCTCGTGGGCCGCACACTCGATCCGCAATCGCCGGATTACAAATGGGAAGACGCTGGACCCGTCGTATGGTCTGACGGCATCGAAGACTCTAACGCGATCGATCCGGGCGTGCTCCTCGATCCAACCGACGGTCGACTCTGGTTGGTCTACGGTTCGTACTTCGGTTACATCCGTCTGGTCGAGCTCGATCCGAAGACTGGTATGCGTCGCTACCCGAAGCGCGATCCCATCAACGTCGCAATCAATTCCGAAGCTGCGATCCTCATCTATCGCGATGGCTGGTACTACCTGCTCGTGACACACGGCTCGTGCTGCCGCGGCGCGAGCTCCACGTACAACATCCGAATGGGTCGTTCGCGAAAAGTCACGGGCCCTTATCTCGACAACATGGGCATCGACATGATCGAAGGCGGCGGCAAGCTGTTTCTCGGATCGCGCGGCCGCCAAGTGGGGCCCGGCCATTTCGGTTTGCTCGATCTCGGCGACGGCGTGGAGAAGTTCTCGCTTCACTGGGAAGCCGACCTCGATCGCGGCGGCATCAGCGTTCTCGATATTGAACCGCTACTGTGGCGCGACGGCTGGCCCGTCGCAGGTGAGAACATGGTCGCGGGTACGTACGTCATCGAATCCGCGCGCACGGGCACGGTGCTCGAGCTTGCGGTGCAGGGCGTGCCGGTGGGCGGGTTCCGAGCGCGTCGTCCTGGCCCACCTCCAGGCAGCGGCACCCCTCCGCCGCCTCGACCGGAAGACCCGCCGCCGTTACCCGCAATTCCAAACCAAACGCCCGCGCACGTCGCCGCGAACTGGCCAACGGGTGATGTCGATCTGCGCCTTGCGCCCGCGATGCTGCAAGCACAACAGAAGTGGGCGATCACGCCGGTGAGCGGCGCTGGCGGATACCCCGGCTCGCCCTACTTCAAGATCACGATCGAGGGAACGGAGCGCGCGCTCGCGGCCTCCGCAAATGGCGAGCTCACTGCCGTGCGCAACTTCAGCGGTGCGCCCGAGCAATTGTGGCGCATCGATCAATTGACTGACGGCACGTACCGCATCATGCCCAAGGCGATTCCCGGATCGCAGCAGCAACTCGCGCTCTCCGCTGTCGGTAGCAGCATGCCCACGCTCGCGAAGTTCGATCCTTCGAGCGATCGTCAGCGTTGGCATATCAAGGTGCCGTAATGAAAATCAAAAAGATATTCCGCGATCGCGCACTCTCGATGCTCGCGCTCGGACTCATCGCGCCCGTCCATGTCACGAGCGCAGAAGACGCTGGCGCGCGACCTCCAGCAGCGACGCTCTCACGCCCCGCAACCAAGGCGCAGCTCGTCGATGCGCGCGGCTTCATTCGTCGCTGGCTGGTTCTCGAGCCGATCCCGACGAGCGGGCCGCTCACCGAAACTGCGGTGCAAGCCGCACTGAAGGTGAAGCCACTCACGAATATGCTCGAGGTACCGCAAGAAGGCGCTGCCGCCGATCTCGAAGGCCAGCCGAAATGGCATGCAGTCGATACCAAGCTCTATAACGTCAACCTTTATCACTTCGCATGGGCGCTTTCGAAGCCGACATCGAATGTCGTGTTCTGGGCAGTCGCGACCGTCGATTCGCCCAAGGAAATGACCGACGTGCGCCTTGCAATCGGTTCGAACTCGGCTTCGAACTGGTGGTTGAACGGCGAACGCGTGATCGAGCTGTACGACGATCGTCAGACCGTCATCGACGATGGCGTCTCGAAGCGGCTTACGCTCCAGAAGGGTCGCAATGTCATCGTCGCCGCTGTCGTGAACGGGGGCGGCGCGACGGACTTTTGCGCGCGCTTCCTCGATGCGAACGATCAACCGATCACAGGTCTTAATGTGTCACTGCAAGCGCGCTAACCTGCTCTCATCCCCACACCTCGCGCGCAGTTTCGACAACGAGGCGGAGCTTTTCGATCTGCTGTTCGACCGCGATGTCGTTGCCGTGAACGGTGCTCGAGAACCCGCACTGAGGCGACAGCGCGAGCTGTTCGAGCGGTGCGTAACGAGCGGCTTCGTCGATGCGACGCTTGAGATCGTCCTTACGTTCGAGCTCGCCCAGCTTCGTCGTGACCAGCCCGAGAACGACCGTCTTGCCTTTGGGTAAGAATCGCAAGGGACGGAAATCGCCGCTGCGCTCATCGTCGTACTCGAGAAAGTACGCATCCACGTTCATCATCGAGAGCAATGCCTCGGCCACCGGCTCATAGCCGCCCTGCGCCGCCCACGTGCTCTTGAAGTTACCGCGGCACAGATGCACCGCGAGCGTCATGCCGGCAGGCTTGAGCGCAACGACTCGGTTGATGAATGAGGCATAGCGATACGGCAGCTCGTTCGGATCGTCACCGCGCTGTCGTGCCGCCTCGCGCATCTTCTCATCGCACAGATACGCAAGATTCGTGTCATCCATCTGCACGTACCGACACCCCGCCTCCGCAAGGGAGCGCAGCTCCGCCGCATACGCCTGCGCGACATCGTCATAGAAGGGCTCGAGATCCGGATAGTGTTCTTTGCTGATGCCGGCGCGGCCGCCGCGAAAGTGCAGCATGGTCGGGGACGGAATCGTCACCTTCGGAGTCTGCTTCGTGTGCGCGGCAAGGAATTCGAAATCAGCGAGCTGAATGTCCTTCGCGTGTTGGACTTTTCCCACCACACGCATCACCGGCGGAGCAAGCTCTTCCGTTCCGTCAGGCTTCTTGATCGTCACCGGGATATCGGTCTTGACGCCGCCGAGCTGCTCGAGGAAATCGATGTGGAAATAGGTACGGCGGAACTCACCGTCGGTCACGCTTTGTAGACCCACGTCTTCCTGCAGGCGGATCGCGTTTTCGATTGCGCGATCTTCTACCTCCCGCAGCTTCTCTGCGGACAGCTCGCCCTTCGCGGCAGCCGCGCGCGCTTCGAGCAAGAACTTCGGCCGCAGCAGGCTGCCCACGTGGTCGGCGCGAAATGGCGGTGGCGAAGGCGTATTCATGGATGTCCTCTCGAGTACAGTGCGCCGTGGCGATCGTCGGCGAGGTGGATCTGGGTTGACCGCATCGTACAATACTGAATGAAGAGCTTTCAGTCATCCCTCAGGATGCTCGCGCGTCCGACACGCTGTGGCTTATTGTTTGGCTATGCAACTATCGTTGTCGCTATCGATCTGATGCCCCTGTGAACGCTTCGGATTCTGATGCGTCCTGGCACCGCACACTCGCCGCAATGGTGAGCGTGCAATTCATTATCGCTGCCGCGTTCTCGATCGTCCCCCCGGTGATCCCGTTACTACTGCCTGAGATCGGCGTCGTCGAGATCGATGCGATCAGCATCTGGTCCGGGCTGGTGCTCGGCGTCACGCCGCTGACCGCCGGCATCATGGCCCCCGTCTGGGGACACTTAGTGGATAGAGTCGATCGGCGCAGCGTCATCCTCGGCGCGTGTGCGTCTGCAGCCATCTGCACGTTGCTCATGAGCATCGCGACCGCTGCATGGCAGCTGCTCGCGCTGCGCTTCGTGATGGGATTCTTCGGCGGCCACATCGTTGCCGTGCTGGCCTTGGTGACCGGCGTGTGTCCGCCCGCTCGAATCGGCTGGGCGCTCGGATGGTTATCGACGGCACAGCTCGCGGGAATGCTGCTTGGACCGCTGATCGGAGGATCCATTGCCGATGCGCTCGATAGCTACCGAGCACCGTTCGTAGCCGGCGGATGCGCATCGCTCCTGGTCGCACTCGTCGTTCTGCGTTTGCCGAAGCAGATGCCTTCGCGATCCGACGCTGCAAAGGACTCTCCTCGCACCGGTGAAGTCCTGTCCCGTTATCCTGACCTGCGCACTGCGATTTTCGTCCTCTTGCTCGCACAGCTCGCGATCACGAGTGCTCAGCCGATCGTATCCTTGTATGTGCACAGTCTCGTCGGACCCGTTGACAACCTTGCGACGCTCGCGGGCATCGCGTTCTCCGTCATCGGAGTGAGCGGCCTCATCGCAGCGCCTCATGTTGGCCGAGCCGGCGATCGCATCGGCCAGCAGCGCTTGCTGACCATCGTGCTCAGCTTCGCCGCACTCTTCACCCTCGTGCAAGGCTTCGCGACGACTTATCTATCGTTTGTGGCCGAACGATTTGTCGCCGGCATTTTTCTCGCCGGTGTGATCCCGCTTGCGAATTCCCTCGTCGCTCGCAGCGTCGCCCCAGAGCATCGCGGGCGCGCGTTCGGGTTGACCGGCAGCGCAACCTTCCTCGGCGCATTCCTCGGCCCGTTGAGCGGCGGCATGATCAATGCTCATTTCGGGCTCTCGAGCGTATTCGGAGTCGGCAGTGCGGCATTGATCGTGGCGACAGCGATCGTGTACTTCACCCGATATCGATGAGCGCAAGATCGGCCAGCGGCCGGCCGCATCTCGAGACCGTTTCGCCGCACACGCCCCATCGAGAGTGAACTGCTCCGATAGAGTTAGGCGATGTCTCCAGTTGGAGGATTCTCGCCATGCTCGTGGCTCGCTTGACGCTGTTGTTCACCACTGCATTGGTTGTCTGCAGCGCACACACGAGCCCATCGCTTGATGATGAAAAGGAGTTGCGCCGCATCAAGGAAGTCGAGTGGCCTCAGGCCTATCGCGAGCAGGATCCGCAGCTCCTTGATCGAATACTCGCAAGCGAGTTTCAGATGATTGACGCTGACGGCGTGTGGTCGTCCAAGGCCGAGGAGCTCGATTACGTCCGCGAGCACAAACCGAGCTATGAGTCGTTCCGCTTTGTCATCAAGCGGCTCGAGATCTTCGACGAGCGATGCGCTGTGGTAGCGGGCGCGGGATTCATCAGCAACAGACAGGGTGCGCATCTCGCGGTCACCGAGTACCAATCCACCAATATCTTCATTAAGCGTGAGGGCCGCTGGCAGGCCATCGCATCCCACGTCTCTGGAGTGAAGGATCAGAGGCCCAGCGACAACTCCGCCTTGCGTTAGCGACCAAATATCCGACCTTCAGCTGGCCATCCGTACAGGCCTCGAGGTCTGATGTGTGCTACACAGACACCGTGTATGTCCGATGCCATAGACAGGAGCGCGCCGCGCTGAGTCAGGGCAAAATGGCGGGATGAGCTCAGTCGTCAACATTGCCGCCTACAAGTTTCTCCCGCTTACCGACCTCAAGCGTTGCCGCGCGCGCCTGCTCGCGCTCTGTCGCGAGTGGGATCTCAAAGGCACGATTCTATTGAGCCCGGAGGGGATCAACTTGTTCGTCGCAGGGGCTGAGGACAAGATCGATCGGCTCCTTACAGAGCTGCACACCTGGCCCGGGCTCGCCGATCTCGAGGCAAAATTCAGCACAACTCAGCATCAACCCTTCCGGCGCATGCTGGTGCGGATCAAGAAAGAGATCATCGCGTTCGGGGTCGAAGGCATCGACCCTGCAAGACGCACCTCACCGAAGCTGCCGGCCGCAGAGCTCAAGCGCTGGCTCGATGAGGGCCGGCCGGTGACATTGCTCGACACGCGCAACGATTACGAAGTGAAGCTCGGCACGTTCCGCAATGCCCGGCCGATCGGCGTCGAGCACTTCCGCGAGTTTCCGGACGCAGTGAAGAAGCTGCCCGCTGAGCTCAAAGAACAGGCGATCGTCATGTTCTGCACAGGCGGCATCCGCTGCGAGAAAGCCGGGCCGTACATGGAGCGTGAAGGATTCAAGCACGTCTTTCAGCTCGACGGTGGCATCCTCAGATACTTCGAGGAGTGCGGCGGCGCTCACTACGACGGTGAATGCTTCGTCTTCGATCACCGCACCGGACTCGATCCGACGCTGCAGGAGACTCAATCCACTTATTGCTTCAATTGCCTCACACCGCTCAGCACAGCTGACCGAGCGCACGAGCACTATGTGTTCGAGCGCAGTTGCCCGTACTGCTATCGAACACCCGCCGAGCAGATGGCAGCGACGATCGCGCGCCGTCATGAGGCCGTGCAGCGGATCATCTCACCGCTCCCGGGCAGCCAGCCCCACGATCAGTTCAAGCCGATCAACGTCCCTGAAGAGTGCGATGGCGGAACGTTGCTGGAAGCGCTCTGTCGCGTCGTGCGACACATCCCTGCGGACGTGTGGGAAGAAAAGTGCGCGCGTGGCATGGTGGTGAATCGAGAGCATCGAGCCGTTGCGGCGAGTCAGATCGTGCGCAGCGGCGAGCGTTATCTGCACAAGTTTCCGAGCGTGATCGAGCCGGATGTGAACATGCAGCTCGAGATCGTGCATGAGGACGAGGCGCTGATCGTGCTGAACAAACCCGCACCGCTCCCGATGCACGCAGCGGGACGGTTCTACAGAAACACGCTGCACTACGTGCTCGAAGCGCTCTATCGCCCGCAGAAGCCGCGCCCGTGCCACCGCTTGGACGCAAACACGACCGGCATCGTCGTCGTTGCGCGTACACGCCACTTTGCGAGCCTCATTCAACCGCAGTTCGCACGCGGCGAAGTGGACAAAGTGTATCTCGCGCGCGTACAGGGCCACCCGGAAGAAGACGAGTTCAGCTGCGAAGCGCCGATCAGCACAGAGCCCGGCCACTTAGGCGCAAGGGTGGTCGATGAGGACGCGGGCTTGTCGTCGCGCACGCTCTTCCGTGTCCTCGAGCGCCTCCACGATGGCACAGCCCTGCTCGAAGCGCGGCCGCTCACTGGCCGAACGAACCAGATTCGAGTTCACTTGTGGCATCTGGGCCTGCCGATCTGCGGCGATCGAACGTATCTGCTAGACAATGCGCTCGGTGATAGTCAGACGCTGAGTGTGAGCGATCCGCCCTTGTGCTTGCATGCGTGGCGCATCAAGTTCTGGCATCCCGGGCGAAAAGAGCCGATGGCCTGCACGGCGAAGCCGCCCGCGTGGGCGAGCGCGCACGCAAGCGCGTCGGCGGGACTCGACGGGACTCTCCATCTGCAACGTCTCATTCGACTGTAGAGGCATGAACTCGTGCCTCGCGATACAGCGAGATCCGATCTTGCACTCAGCATCAAGCAGCAAGCGCAACTCTTAGGCAGTTCCATTCTCGACGATAAAGGTGTCGCGAACCTCCGGTCCGGCGCATATGCCGAAGACACGTACGAGCGCTGCATGAATGAGCATAGAGCTACAGCGATGCGACGCGCGCGGCTGACTCGGGCGCGAGGGGGCTAGATTCTTGGATAGCCTCCCTATGCGTTCACGCGGCGTGCCCATGAGTCGGGCCCCGGCGCTGTTTGCCGGATGGCGGCTGCGGCGATATCTGTCATTTCGCTGCCGTCATGGAGGCAAGGCTGTCATCGAGCTAAGCGCCGACGATGGCTATCGCTATGTGTTCGCAACTGGCACGGCGAAGAGCCGCAGATGAAGTTCGAACGAAATACGTGCGGTCACGAAGACGTGCGGCATCGCCAGGCGCTCAGCTAACGGCTCCTCGGAGGGTGCTTTCGCCCGGTCGTCCTGCCACCCGCCTTCGAACTGTGAGACGCGCCGCAAGTCCGTACGCGGAGTGCTTTGTCTATGTTTGAGATAAGTCACACTGTGCCGCGATTCGCCGCCACGAAGGTTCGGATATACCTTCTTATATATGTATACAGCGAGTCCGCTACTGCGCAGCGAGCGCCTCGGCGCGCCGCGTTAGATCGTGGTCGGGGCCGAGCGCCTTCGCAAGCGCTGCATGCGCGCGCGATGCGCCGGCGCGCGCTTCGTCGCGGCGTCCTCCGGCCGCTAAGAGAGCCGCGCGCGCGAGCTCGACCTCGGCGGTTCGCCAATGCGGTTCGCCGTAGCGTCGCCGGTAGCTGGGTATCAATGCTTCGATGTGCCGCATCGCCTCGACCGCACCGGCTGAGCGCTGCGATGACTTGGCAAGATCGAACGCCCCGCGCAGAACGAGCGGATGGTCTTCCGCTAGGATCTGCCGCGTCGTCGCAAGGCCCGAGGACAACAGCCGCTCTCCCCGTCCCGCATCGCCGCGCGCGCTGAGGATGGCACCGAGCGCCATCTGCGAAGAGAGCGTATCGGGATGCTCGGCGCCGAGCAGTCGTACGCGCAAATCGAATGCCTGCTGCAACGAGCGCTCCGCCGACTCGAGATCGTCGCTGTCTCGTTGAGCGACGCCGAGATCGTGCAGTCCCTGAGCATAGGTCGGGTTGTCTTCGCCGCGCAGCTCGCGAGTCACCGCAAGCGATTGCATGTAGAGCGCGACCGCTTCGTCGTGTCGAGCGCACTGTCGAAGCACGCCTGCCAGACGGGCCGCCAAAAGCGCGGTGACCGGATGCTTGTCTCCGAGCGTTTCCTGAGCGCTCGCAACGAGCTCGCGAAACACGGCTTCCGCTGCGCGGATGTCGCCTACTTCCGCTTCGATCAACGCCAGGTTGGAGCGGCTCAACAACGCGTTCGGATGCGATTCGCCGCCGCTCGCGCGCCACGCCGCAAGCACCGCTTCGAAGCGGCGCTCAGCCTCCTCGTTCAGACCGAGCGCGAGCGCGACGGCGGCAATGTTGTTCTGCGCCATGACCGCACGCGGATGCGACTCGCCGTACAGGTGCGTATAGATCGCCGCGACCTCCGTGAAGCGCTCGCGAGCTTCGGCCCAGCGGCCTTGGAAGTACAGTAGCGCCGCCAAGTTGTTCAGCGTGTCGGCCGTGTCCGTGTGCACTTTACCAAGCGTCGCGAGGCGAATGTCGAGCGCTCGTCGATAGAGCGCCTCCGCTTCGCCGTAAGCACCGCGCTCGCGCCGCAGCACCGCAAGGTTGTTCAGCGATGCCGCGACTTTCTCATGATCGTCGCCGAGCGCCGACTGGCGGATCCCGAGTGAATCTCGCAAAGCTGCTTCCGAGTCCTCGAAAGCCCCTTGTTGCCGCAGCACGAGACCAAGCCAGTCGAGATCCTCGGCAACTTCGAGGTCCGCCGGGCCGAGTGCGCGCCGGTGGATCGCCACGGCCTTGCGGAGCAGAGCTTCGGCCTCTTCGAGTTCGCCCTGATCGCTGAGCGTCGCGCCCTTAGCGCGCAGCGCGTTCGCCAGTCCCGCGTCCACGTTTCCAGCGGCCGTCTCGTACGAAGCGATAGCGCGGTCGAGCAGCGAAAGCGCCTGATTCGACGCTCCGAGCATCCTGTACAGCTCGCCCAGCACCGTCTCCATCTCTGCACGCACTGCGGGCTGCTGCGCCAACTCTTGCGACACGCGCTGCGCACCGGCATCGACGAGCTGCCGGGCAGTGACTTCTTCGCCGCGCGCGACGGCCGGGTCCGCAGCCGCGAACAGACCGAGCACGAATTCTTTGACCTCCTCGGCCTTGCGCGCTTCTTGCGCGCGAGCTTGCGACTGCGAATAGATCATCGCTACCGCGGCAGTGAGTACTGCGAGCAGCAGCGCGGCAGCGGAGACGCCGATCCGATGACGCCGCACGAATTTTCGCGCTCGATACGCGGCGCCGTCGGGCCGCGCCCACACAGGCTCATCGGCAAGATAGCGCCGCAGATCCTCCGCCAATGCTTCCGCAGACGGATAGCGTCGATCCGGCTCGCTGCGCAACGCGGTAGCGACGATGGCATCGAGATCGCCGGCAACGCGCCGGCGCACAGAGGCGGACGAATCGTCCGGCACATCGTTTCGAGCCCTACCGTCATCCATGCGGAGCCCTTCGGAGGGACGCAGCGGTTCCGAGTCGTACGGCTCTTCGGCGCGTGCTTCGTGCCGTCCCGCTGGCGGTGCACGCCGCGGCGGACGGCCGACGAGCAGTTCGAACAAGATCATGCCGAGAGCGTAGACGTCCGTCGCCGTAGAGGTCGGCTCGCCACGTAGCTGCTCCGGCGCCGCGTAGGCTGGAGTCATCGGTCCGCGAAGGCGCGTCAGCGTCTGCGCGTCCTCATCCTCTTCGCCGCCGAGCAGCTTTGCGATCCCGAAGTCGAGGAGCTTCAATTCGCCGTCCGCCGTCACGAGAATGTTCGAAGGTTTGAGGTCGCGATGCGCGACGAGCTTGCGATGCGCGAGATGCACCGCTTCGCACACTCGGCGAAACAGCAGCAGAGTGTCGCGCAGCTCGAGACGCTCCCGCGCGCAGTACTCGGTAATAGGCACGCCCTCCACGTACTCCATCGTGAGATAGGGTCTGCCGTCGTCGCTCACACCGCCATCGATCAAGCGCGCGATGGCCGGATGCTCGAGGCGCGCCAGGATCTTCCGCTCGCGCGCGAAGCGCGCGACGATCTCATCCGTATCCAGTCCGCGCTTCAAGAGCTTGAGTGCGACGCGCTGCTCGAAATCTCCCGTGGCGCGCTCGGCTAGATAAACGACGCCCATGCCGCCGCGACCGATCTCGCGCAGCACGCGCCACGGACCGACCTGCTCCGGCGGTGCCGGAACGCCGCGCGGCTCCGGCTCCTCGAAGGCTTCCTCGAGCAGCGTGCTGAAAGCCTCGCCGACGCTCCGATCGAGAATGCCGTCTTCGCGATTCGCAGCATCGAGGAGCGCCTCGATTTCCGCGCGCAGGTCGGCATCCTCTCCAGGAAGATCGGCAAGGATGTGCCGCCGCTCTTCGGGAGCCGCATCCATCAGCCGATCGAGCAGCGTATCGATCCGCTGCCAGCGCCGGCGAGCCGCATCGCTCATGGTCGCGCTCTCACCGCCCGCCCTCGAGCTCGTGATGTAGAAATGCGCGAGCCTTCATCCACGCGCGCTTCACCGTCCGCGGCGATACGCACAGCGCATCGGCGGCCTCCTCGACGGAAAGGCCGGCGAAGAATCGCAGCTCGACGGTACGCGCGAGGCGGGGATCCAATTGCTCCAACTTTCGGATCGCGTCGTCTAGTTGCAGCAGCTGCTCGGCCGACTCGGGCGCGCCGGCATCGTTCGCATCGAGATCGGTGTGCGCCGCGCCGGCGCCGCGCTTCGACGCCACTCGGCGGCGGGCGCGGTCGATCAGCACCTGTCGCATGACGCGCGCTGCAAGATTGAGGAAATGCGCTCGGCCCTGCAGACCCAACTGGGATTGATCGACGAGCTTGACGTACGCCTCATGCACGATCGCGGTGGTATCGAGCGTCTGCCCGCGCCGCCCGCGCAGCTGCCGGCGCGCGAGCGATCGAAGCTCATCGTAGAGAAGCGCGAAAAGGCGGTCGACCACGGCTTCGTCGCCCTGGCCCCAGGCATGCAGCAGGTTCGTAATCCCGGTGGTCGCCATGTGCGGTAAGCATCCGCGCTGCATTGCATCGTACTCGATCGCCGCGGGTGCCTAACGAAGAGTTTCGCCTGCCGCGCGTTTGCGTGCCAGCCTCGGTGGCCCCGGAATGGGTGCGGCTACGTATCTTAGGTTGACACACGAGATTCAGCTCGGGAGGTTCGTCATGAACGAAAGGGTGATCCGGCTTGCGCCCACGATCCTTGTCGCTGCGCTCGCTGCGTGTAGCGGCCAGGAGCCCAGTAACGCCGCGACCGACACCGACCGAATCGCAGCCTGCGATCTGGTCACGCCAGCCGATGTCGAGGCCGTCACCGCGGCGCCGATCGGGGAGCCCGACGAATACTCGTCCCGGAGTTACTCCGGGGGCAGCTCGCTGATGTCGAGCTGCGTCTACGAGGGCGGCGTAGTGGTACGGGCATGGCATCCCTACCTTAGCGGCGAATCGCGCGTCGACGCATGGACGGCCAAGGTGCAGGCCGAGCGCGATCGGGCGATCGCGAGCGAGAAAGACCCCGGGTTGTAGAGCAGCGATGCAGCAGATCCGGCTGCAGCCCGTGGACGATCTCGGCGCGCCCGCGGCGCTCGAGGATGCTCGCGAACAGTACGCGCCGGTCGGGCTGCACGTGTACGCGAAGGACAAAGGCGGCGTCTACTTTTCGGTGTACGCGCCCGATCTCAAAACCGCGCGCGCCATCACCGAGAAGGCGCTCGAGAAGCTGCAATGACGATCTCGGAGCGAATCATGGTGCGAGCATTTGCGCGAACTGTCATCGCCGTCACCGTCCTGATCGCGGGCCTGTCCGCCGGCGGCGCGCGTGCAGACACATTGGACGATGTCCTCGCCGTGCTGAGCACCGCGGGCGTGGTGGACCCAGTCGTCGTCGAAGCGAAACCGATGATTCAGTGTCTCGTCAACGGCCAGTCCGTCGAGATCTGCGCGGAAGAAGCAGCCGGCAAGGCACACGGTTTCGTCCCGAACGACCCGAAGATCAAGAAGGTCGTCGACATCTTCCATGCCGTGCAAGCAAAGGCTTGGCTCGATGTCTTCATGCTCGCCGGCGAGCAGGTCGTGTGCAGCTTGATTCCGACAGGCGGCACGATCAAAGACTTGTTCTGCGGAGAAATATTCGACGTTGCCGAGCCGGTGATCGCATCGGCGTACAAGGCAGTGATAGACGGCGACATCCTGGGTCTCGTCACGACCGTCGGCGTGGGGTACGCCTGCGACTTGCTCCCTGATGCGCCCGGTGCAAGCGAACTTTGCGGTGTGCTCGGCGAGATCGTGCAAGGCGTTGCAGACGCAGTCGGCGGGATGGTCGGTACGTTCGGCAATCTTCTCGAAGATATAGCCGGTCAGTCCCAGCACATGCCCGTCGAAGAGTATTACCTCAAGTACTGGCGCAACTGGCTCCACTATGCGGTCGTCAAGAATCTTCATACCGGCCAGCCGCACTACCTGCACGTGGGCAACTATGCGATGAGCAGCACGAGCTGCCAGGAATACTTCGATTCACACAAGATGAGCGCCTCGAACGCACAGAAGGTCTGCGGCATCATGAAGCAGCGCTTCTTGCAAGAAGTGGACGAGGTCACGAAGGTCTGGCAAGCGTTTCCCGCGACATTCTTCGCCGGCTGGGCGGCGCCGAACGTACGAAGCTGGACGGTCATGTACTACTCGAAGCTCGAGGAATATGCCCAAGTAGCGGGTGGCCACACGGGGCCGCACCAGAGCCAGCACGGTAAGTACCTGCTCAAGTCCGATGCACCGTTCAAAGACCTGAACGCGAAGTGCGGCGCGCAACTCCCGCTGTCGATGCCGGCCATGCCTTACGAGGTGCATGCGGTTGACAAAGCAAACATGTCAACCGCGCGTGGCTGGGCGTGTCTGCAGGTGGGTGATCTGCTCGCGGAGGCGTTGCTTGCGCAGAAGGCGATCCTCAAGGCCGTGCTGCCCAAGATGACGGCGCTCGGTTGCACTAAGGCATCGAACGCCGCTGCTCCCTATATCTACTGCCAGAGTTATGAGAAGTTCAAGGCCTGCCGTGCGCTCTACGATGGCGGTGAATCTGCGGAGGGAAACATCTGCCAGATCAACCAGCTTGCAGCTGATCCCGCACTAGCCAAGGCGATCGCCGTCAAGCTCGGCACAAAACGCTGCCACGCGACGCCACACAGCACATCGTACTCGAATGTGGAGTGCGAGCGGCCGTGGAAGCAGGCGCAGTGTAAGAGTCTGCTCGATTCGCTCAGCAGCGGCGCCTTCAAGAAACCCACGATCTCTTGTCTGCTGAAGCACGACAGGGCGTTTGCCGCAGGGAAGCGAGACGCGTCGGAGATCGTCAAGAATCTCAGCGCGACCTCCTCAGGAATGGGCACCGTGGATCCGGCGAGTGGTGCAACGAGCGGCCTTGCCATATACACGCCGGGCGAGTGCAGCCGCTCGGCAGACGATGAATGGGACCCGCTGCGCATCCACTGCAAAGCGGAGGCGGCGAAGAAGAAGCTTGCTGCGATGCTGCCTACGTGCGACCCGGATCCGCAAAAGGACGGCGCGGATAAACCCTGCTACGACGGCCCTCTGACGCTCGATGCGCCGGTGAGCCAGCACGCTGCAGCGAGTCTCCCGCCGCAAGCGTCACCGATCATCGATGTCGAGATCGACTACTTCGACCGCAGCGGCAGCGGGTGGACGGCCGTCGATCGGCCCTCGGTCGGCAACCTCGTCGCCGTGCGCTGCCGATATGAACACCCGCCGGTGCCGCCGCAGGAACCGGCGGTCCCTTGGTCGATCGGATTCCTTGAAGGTGGGCGCGTCATGGCGGAGATGCCCGGAGCTGCGCCGATCACCGCGGAGAACCTCGCGGTTCGAACCTGGTATGGCACGCTGCTCGCCTCCGGTCCCATCGAACTTGGCTGCGCGCGAGTCGTTGGCGGCGAGCCGGACAAGGCAATCCGCGCCGTGCGCGCCGCCGACGTTCGTGGCGCGGCGCGAGCGCCCCGCGAGCAAGGCGAGGCGCGCATTGCGGCCGCCCTGCCCGCACAATCGCGCGCGCTACGCGGCGCCGCTCCATTGATGGACCTTCGTTTCGCGCAATTTACCGGCGTGAAGCGTAACGCTCGTATCGGCGAGTCCCAAGAGGCGCCGCTCATTACCACAGCAGCCGTCGGCGATGCAGTGCTGATCGACTGCAGTTACGTCTTGAGGATGGATGCCCCGCGGGATGAGGCGGTACGCGTCTCCGAATGGCAGGGCGTCATAGAGATCGACGGCCGCGCCGTGCGCAGCTTCCGCGGCGACCAGCGGCATCTCGGCGGATCTCAAGAAACTCTAAGTCTCTATCGATTCAAGCCCGCGGAGCCAGGAGAGACCGCGATCCGGTGCCGGCTCGACACGGAGAATGCACTCGCAGAGTCCGATGAGACTAACAACGAGCTCACGTTAAAACTGACCGTGACCGCGGCTCGCCGCACGCTATCGGGTACCGGACGCTAGCGAGGCGTACTTGAATAATCGGTGGCGACAAACGATGCGTACGAAGTCGCAAGAGAGGCTGCTATGAAGCGTGCGGTGCACTAGCGACTTGAGCGGGTCCGCTCGATCCATAGCGTAGAAATCCCAACCCCACACCGGCCGTCTCTGGGTTGGAACAGTCAGCAGCGCACGCAAAGGTGTGTCGCCCAGGCGAGCGCAATCGCGTGAAAGTCCGGAGCGGCTCGGGCGCCGATGGTGCTCGCCGGCGCGACGCGAGCGCGTTGCCGAGTTGATAGACCGGCTCGTCGACTACCTCGAATCCATTCAGCAGCAGTAGCGATGAGCTACACACCACGCGCCTTGAACGCAGAGGCCGAGGCTCCGGGAGCTGATCGGTGGACCTGAAGAGAGAACTCGACCCGCGGATCACGAAATGTCGCGGGCCATGGTACGAGGTGCGCGTCATCTCCGAAGGCTCTGGCACCGAAGCCGATACCGGCGCATGGAGCTACAGCGATGAGACACGCAGCTGGCTCGGGCGCGGCTGGGCTAGATTCTTGGATGAGCCTCCCTATGCATTCACGCGGCGCGCCCACGAGCTGGAGCGGATCCGCGTGTGACCGAAGCTTTGGACGAATGGCCGCGCATGTTCCCCTCTAAGAGCATCGAGCTTGTAGAAGGAGACCGCGGACTTCGGCTCGAGGTGCTGCGGGTGTGCGACGGCCAGGAAATCTGGGATCGCGGATCGGCGGAATGCCAGCATCGGATTCATGAGCGCCTGCATCATTGCAGTATTGGACTTGCCCGCAGGGCCTTGTGCTTCGCGCGCAGCCTCCGAAATCGAGGAGAGCACAGGGAATCTGGCGCTCAGAAGCGCCGAGCTCATCGCAGCCACCCTAACAGGAAGCCAGGCCACGGCGGTGAGGCAGGGCCGCGCGACCGCCGCCTCGTTGCAGCAGGTCGAAGCCGCACAAAACCTCTGGAGCGTGCATGGAGTCATCAACGACGCGAACTCCGGCAACATCGCCTCTGCCGCGTCGGGTTCGTATGTGCAGTCACTCAACAGTTGGGTGTCCTCGGCGCTGACTGTGAGCGATCCGCCCTTGTGCTTACATGCGTGGCGCATCAAGTTCTGGCATCCGGGACAGAAGCAGGTCGTGACCTGCACCGCGAAGCCGCCGGTGTGGGCCGGTGCGCACGCGAGCGCCGGTGAATGCAGTGAGCCATAAAGAGTGAGTCAGGCATTCTCATCATGCGTCGGCGGCCAAAGCGACGCATCGATCGTCTCGCGATAGGCATGCCACGTTGCATGTCCTAGCAACGGCAGCAGCACGACAAACCCTGACAGCATCGTCGCGAACCCGAGGGCGACAGCGATCCCGATGATCGCCGCCCAGAGTGCCATCGCGCCCTTGTTCCTCAAGGTTGCGTTGATGCTGGTCACCACGGCTGTAATTGCATCCGTGCGTCGATCGAGCAGCATGGGTAACGCGAACGCGGTGGCAGAGAAGATGATCGCGCAGAATACGGCCCCGACCGCGGAGCCGAACCCGAAGTACGGCAGCAGGTCGCGCCACGAAGGCAGCGCATGGCTCGGGCGAAGCACACTCAAGATTGTCGCGGCTCGAGCCCACACCAACAGCACGACGAGCAGACAGATTCCGAGCACGAGCGTGTCCTTCAAGTGCGCGCGGCCTTCGCGCAGGCTGTATGCGAGCGTAGGCTGACGGCCAATGCCGAGTTGATAACTGATCGAGTACAAACCCACCGCAAGGATCGGGCCAATGAACACGAATCCGCTCGCCAAGCCCAAGTACAGCGCCACCATGCCGAGGCGCCAGCTAGCGATGGCGATCAATAAACTGAGGAGTGTCAGGAGCACGCCATAGAAGAAGCTCTGTCGCGGCGCCGCTCGCATATCGCGCCATCCCAAACTCAACCAACGAATGGGCGCAGCGAGCTCGAGGCGACGACACGGAGCGACGAACGGCAGCTCGTCTGGATTCGTGCGCGGCTTCGGAGCGTCAGAGTCGATTGATGTCGTCATTTCTAACCTATCGCCTCTGCTCGCGATCGTTCGATCGCTATTTCATATGAGCTGCCCGCACGTGACTTTTTCTTCCGAGGCCGACTCACTGGAAGATCGACTGGTTCTCCTTGACGAGCATGGGACACCTTGACGCTAGCGCCGACGCAGCTCCCATGTCACGTGCTCACTAATCACGGTGCCGTCTTTTCGCTCGTTCGTTTCCGCTTGGGCCCCCGAGAGCTCGTTCGGGTTGCTCGGATCGAGCTGGCCACGGATCTGGGGCGACCAATGCCCTTGCTCGTACGCTTTCGCGGCGGTACGCCGGACCGGCGCACGCTGGTCCCCTCCGCAACCGGGACCGAATTCCGTGACTTGGAGCCAAGTGTAATCGCCTTCCATGTCCTGCTCAGGACCAGCGACCTCGATGTAGTAAGCGCCGTCTCGTGAGTCCACATTCACATTTACAGAGGCGGTGCCGCTAAATGCGGTGTTATGGGTTTTTTCTTCGTGCGTCTTTGTAAACGTGGTCGGTGAGCCACCCTGGCGGCCGCACGAGTTGTAGCCCGTGCGGTGGTTATCAGAGATCTCGAGCCCGCCGAAGTGCATCGAGTAGTCGGCAGGCGTTTGGAAGGCTCTTTCATTCGCGTAGGTTGGCTGCTGCGAAGCGTCGATCGTCCACGTCTGATTGGAAACGCGCTGCCACTCGTGCTTGCTCGTGCTACGCGTCGGCTTCCCGCCGCAGCAATGGCTGTCTCTCACCTGTTCGGTCTTTTTGGTTTCCTCGCGGCTATATGTGATGGTGCCGGTCCAAGCGGGCGCTCGCATATGCCAATCCTTGACCTCGAACAGGTACGTCGCACCGAATGACCAGCGCGTGCGATAGAGCAACTCCGCCGGCATCGCGATGAGCCCACCGAGTCCGCTCGAAGCGGTGCCGGTCGCATCCTTGAGATCGCGATAGAGGTCCGCAGGCTTGAGCACGACTTTAGCGACGGCCATCGCTGCTTTCATGACGGGTTCCGGATCGGGACCGAGGTCTTCGGATTGCCCGACACCTTCAACGTTGACGCGTGCCTTGCCTTGGTCGTCAGTGCGATTGTCCATGATCGCGTGACCGGGACCGACACCGCCGCCGCTCTGGATGCGTTGACTATCGTCCGTGACGTAACGCACGACGTAGTCCGGCCCGCCGTTCGCGGCCATGCGCTGATCGAATCCCGCCCTGCCAGACCAAGTGACGCTCACGCCCTTCATGGCTCCATCTGCTTCCGTGTTGAAATCGAGTCCCATCGCGTTCAACACCGGGCGCAAGCAGTTCACCCATTGATCGTCTTTCGAGTTCATGGTGACGGTCGCAACGAGCGTACGCACCTCGCCACTCTGAGGATTTTGCTTCTGGGTTCGCACAAGGGGTTGGCCGCCCTCGAGCTCGAACTCCACTTCGAAGGCAGCGTGCATATAAATGAGCTTTGCATATGCGAATAGGGCGTTGCCGATCGAAGTCAACGTTGCGAGTCGACCTGCGGCGGCCATCCCCGCTCCTTCTAAGTAGCCGAGCAGTTGGCCGAAGCCATAACCCGTTGCGATCGCGTGCCAATCCAAGACCTCACCGTCGGGTCCTTCGAACGTGCACGGCGAGGACTGTGCATTCGCGCGTTGAACGAGCAGATCTAAGAGCCACGCCGTGCTTTCATCTCCTGCGGCAGCCTGCTGCGCTCCTGCACCTGCCTTGTGAAGCACATCCGCGGCCAGACGTTGCGAGATGAGCGCGAGCTGAATGCCGTCGAGCTCGATGGCATCGATGTCATTCTCACTGAGCATGTCGTGAGGGGCGAAGCGCGAGCGTCGTCCAAGCTCCACGATGAACCGCGCCCAGAAACGCTGCGGTCCGTGCGCACCTTGCGCATGCGCGCGCAAGTCTTCGAGCAGAAGCTTCGCGACGCGCTCACGATCGATTCCGTCGATCGATGAAGCGATCACGTCGGCAACACTCGACAGAGGCTGCAGCGGCTGTCGTCCTCGCGCCAAGAGGTCGCCCAGCGCGTTGACTTCCCAAGCTCTGAATGTCAGTCCCTGTATCGGCTGCGCTGCCTCGACGAGCTCCTCTTCACCCCGCTCTCCCACGGCGATGCCCGAATGACTCAGTGCTGTGATGAGCGCCGGCAATGCTTGCGCCCCGCCCGCCGCCACTTTCTCGGCGAGTTGTGCTGCTCGAAAATCGGGCGGTCCGGACAACTGCAGCCCAGCTGGGATGGCATCCGCGTACGAGCGCCGAGCCGGAACCGCAGATCGCGAGCGCGTGGATGCAGCCGCCGAGGACGACAGTGCCGACTCAGCAGTCGCCTGTGCAGAGAGCTCTGGCTCGTTCGCTCTTGTTCCTGATTCCTGCCGTTCGCACGCGGCCAGAACCGAAAGCATGACCACCAGCATTACACGCCAACACACGCTCACTCTTCGTTGAGTCATTGCGGAGGACCTGCTCGTTGGAGTTAGTGGCCTGAAAGATTAGCTGCGATGTGGACAGTAAGGAAGCGGATGAGGGCCACAAGAGCCCGCGCACTGTGGGAACGGTGAGGACACGCACAGATTCCTACTGAGCGCGCCCCACTCGGGATACTTCTCAGTAGCGCAGAAGAGGTCGACGCGGAATCAAAGACGGCAGCGTGCAGTGTCCCACCGCAAGGCAGCCGCGCTTTAGCGTAGCAGCTCAAGAAGAACAAGAGATGGCCGCATTAGGCCCGCATCAAGGCGCGCTTGATCAGCTTGAGCGGATGCGTGCGCTCGTTGATTAGATACTCATCACGTTCGTTGAAGTCCTTGAGGAAGCGCTCGGCCCAACTCTTGTTGATGTCCAGCCCCTGTTTCTTGGTGACTGGGTCCGTTGGGAGACGCCCTGCATCCACTGTGATCCCCAGAAACGAGCCCATCCGCACGACGGTGCCACCAATGTCATTGCGGGCCTCTTCGAACTCCACCTCCATGTGTCTGCATCCATGCGCAGCAAACAGGTACCGCCAACCGGCGTTCTCCAGCAGTACTCGGCGCATGCACTTGTTGATGCGTTCGAATTCATACTGAGCCGTCGTAGCGATCGGCTCCTGACCATCGATCCAGACGCCGGTCTGCTGGGCAATCGATAAAGACACAGCCTGCTTCAGGACGTCTCTTCTGAAGAGGAATACGTAGTACGCATTCGGAAAGCGGCGCATCACTTGTTGAAAGCCGCCGTAACCGGAGATGTGCGAGTAGTGGATCTTGATTCCGAAGACACCGTTCGGAGAAGTCCTGCGACGCTGAATCTCAGTCAGGACGTCATCACAGCCGGCGAGTCGACGCCGCCATTCGGCTAGATTCGCGGGCTGTGTATACTCGAGTGGAAATCCGAAGCTGCCGGTTCGGTGCAGCGCATGGCCCAGCATGTGGCTTCCACAGCGGGGCGTTGAAGCGATGATGAGAACCTTGGAGGGCTTGTCTACGCGCGGAAAATCGTGGGTTTCGGAGAACTGATCTTCATACAGGTTCATGAACATCCCTTTACGGAGCGTGGCGAGCCGCAACACACAGCAGCAGATTGCCCTTCTACCACGCGCCTCAACAAGATGTCGATTGATGACGACAGTGGCTGCAGTGGCCTTTTCTGCCGTTACATACACATGTCAGAAGATAAATCTGTCCTCTAGGTTGAGACCGTCTGTGCTGCGTCGCTCGCGAGCCGAGTCTCACGCCCTCGTTTGCGCCGCGGATACGCGGCCAATGAGCTCAACTTGAGCCAGTCTGGGAACTGACGGCACAAAGACGACGGGCCGAGCACGCGAATCCTGTTTCCCCGAATCTCCGCACGCAGATCGCGGATACCGCGCCACGCCTCCACAAACCTGCGCAGGTCCGCCTTGACGACGAGCGTGACCTCGTAGCCTGGGTCCTTCAGACACATCTCTACACTGCCATCCGTGTTCACGAGCCAGAAGCGACGGCAATCGCGCGGCACACCACTGAACTCGAACTGAATCACGGTTCGTCCCGCAGGCATTCGTGCGGTATCGAGGCGCGTGTGCATGCTCCACAGCAGGAACGCGGGATCGAGATCTTCAGCTCTCATATCGCGACCCCACTCCTGACCCCACACGGCAAGATGCTCGATGATCGGCTCGAGAGCGCGGCCCGCATCCGTCAGCGCGTAGCGTGTTGCACTTCCATTCGCACAACGAACGACGATGCCTGCACGCTCGAGCTGGGTCAGACGCTGCGATAGCAAGGAAGGGGAGATGCGCGGCACGCCGCGATGGATCGCGTTGAACTGAGAACAACCATCGATCAGCCGACTCACGATCAAGACCGTCCATCGCTCGCACAACAATTCGGCAGCGAGCGCAAGAGGGCAATACTGACCGTAGCCACGCGACATGGCGGGATTATCGCTCCCTTGCTTGCGGGTCGGAAGTACAGAATCAGAAGTAGTGCATCTTGAATGACAAGCGATAGATTGTCTTCGACCACTCAGGAGAGACGATCATGACGCACAGGTTCTTGCTCACTGTGACGCTCCTCGTGCTTGCATCGTTTGCGAACTCCACCACGACCGTCGCGCCGCGCTGTAACGCCGAAGTCGTGACCGCATGGAACGAACGCGTGCTCGCGATCGCGGAGGCGGAGGATCATTTCCTGACCCTAAAAGGAGTGCGCACCGCGGCCATGATGCATATCGCAATGCACGATGCGATCAACTCCATCCATCGTCATTACTCTGCGTACACTTACAAATCGCATTCTCGCCCGAATGCGGATCCGGTGACCGCAGCGGCGCAGGCGGCCCATGTCGTGGCGCTGGCTCAATATCCAGATCAACGAATTGCACTCGACGAGGAGCTCCGCCGTTGGCTCGATTCGGCGCCGCGCCATCGCGCCAAGCAAGAAGCCATCGAACTGGGCACGCTCGCCGCGCAGGCGATCCTGGTCAACCGAGAAGATGACGGATGGAACAAGGAGGTCGAGTATCAATGGAGTCCCACGCGACCCGGCGTGTATGCCGAATTTCGTGATCACAGCGGAACACCGCAAGGCTTCGTGTTCGGTGTCGGCTGGGCGACAGCCCGACCCTTTGCGATGCGCGCACCGCAGCAGTTTCGAGTGGGCCCACCTCCGCGAACCGATTCGAGCGAGTACGCGCAAGCGTACCAAGAGGTGATGGAAGACGGTCGCTACGAGAGCACCTCGCGCACGCACGATCAAACACACATGGCGCTGTGGTGGAAAGACTTCGCGGAGAGCTCGCATAACCGGCTCGCGCGTCAATTGATCGCTGCCAACGGCGCGGATCTGTGGACGGTTGCACGTCTTTTCGCGCTGCTCAACATGAGCATCTTCGATGGCTACATCGCATCGTTCGACAGCAAGTACTTCTATAACCACTGGCGCCCCTATACCGCAATCCGCGCGGCCGAACACGACGACAACCCGCGCACGCAACCTGAACCGACATGGAACAATCTGCATCAGCATACATATGCGTTCCCCTCGTACCCTTCAGCGCACGGCACAGTGTGCGCGGCCGGAATGGCGGTTCTCGCCGACACGTTCGGCAATAACTACGGGTTCACGATGGAGACGCGAGAAGTCGACTCAGCGGGTCCACTCTCGCCAAAGATACGAATGGATCCGCCCACCCGCTCCTTCGAGCGTTTTTCCTCGGCGGCCATGGAATGCGCGATCTCGCGCATCTACTTGGGAATTCACTTTCGCTATGACTCCGTTGCCGGCAATCGGCTCGGCCACCGGGTGGGCGCATATGCGGTTGAGAACTACCTGAGAGCCGTGCGCTGAGCATCAACGGCGGCACATGCGCTCCGAGCGCAACGCAGCCGAGATCGATGACGCACACCGATTCTTCTACGCGTCCGACTGCGCCCCAAGCCTCTCGTCCAGACGGACTGAGCCAAGCGCGGTTAGAATCAGGAGAATGAAAACCATCCTCTACGGCATCAAGAACTGCGACACGATGAAGAAGGCACGAGCCTGGCTCGATTCGAATGGGGTGCCGTACGAATTCCACGATTACAAGATCTCAGGGATCGACCGAGCCACTCTGGGGCGCTGGGCGAACGTTGCCGGGTGGGAAATCCTGCTCAATCGAGCGGGCACCACTTTCCGCAAGCTGCCCGAACAGCAGAAGTCCAATCTCACGCAATCGAAAGCGATCGAGCTCATGATCGAACAGCCCTCGATGATCAAACGGCCAGTGCTCGCGCGCGGTAAGACACTGCTCGTGGGATTCAGTCCGGAACAGTATTCCGCCCTCAAGTGAGTCCTTTCGTTTCACCAGTTGGTACCGCCAAGTGCGAATCACAAGCCGGACATTGCGCACGCTATGGGTTGTCTTCGTTGCCCTCGGAGCGGCACTCGTCGGCAGCGCCGGCATTGCTGAGCCAGCGGGCAACAAGTCACGAGACAAGATCGTCATCTCAGGAGCATCCGGCCAACTCGGCGAGCTCGTCGTGCGAGACTTGCTCGCCCGCGGCGTGCCTGCGAGCGATCTGATTCTCGTGAGCCGCACGCCCGAGAAGCTCGATGAGTTTGAAAAGTTGGGCGCGTCGACTCGCTTCGGCGATTTCAGCAAGCCTGAATCTCTCCCGGCCGCTTACGCTGGCGGTACGAAGATGCTGCTTATCAGCATCGGATTGAACGCGGGACCGCGGCCCGAAGCGCACAAACGCGCCATCGATGCCGCTGTTGCCGCCGGGATCAAGCACATCGTCTATACCTCGTTCGTCGCGATCAGCAAGGGCGACCGGACAGGGCTTGCAAGCGATCATTTCCAGACCGAGGAGATCATCAAGAGAAGCGGCGCCGCCTGGACGATGCTGCGCAATTCCATCTACTCGAATGGCCTTGTGCAGCAGGCGGCGAAGATGCTCTCGGACGGCAAGGCCACGGTATCGAACTCCGATGTCCACATCGGTTACATCACACGAGAAGACTGCGCCGCCGCTGCCGCCGCCGTGCTCTCGAACCCGGGGCACGAGAACAAGGTGTATGACATCACCGGACCCGAGCTCATCGGTCCGCGTGAGATTGCCGCCGCCGCAAGCGCGGTCGCCGGCAAGCCAATCGAACTGACGGCGCCCGACCCGAGCGCGACTGCGCGCCGCGGATTCGGCGGCCCCTCATTTGCCGTGGTCAGCGAAGATTTCGCAGAGCTTACCGGCCGACAGGCAACGAGTGTGCGTGCGTTGTTTGAAGCGCATCGCAAAGAGCTATCGGGAGCCGCAAAGTAGCGATGCTCAGTGCTGCTCGTCATGCTGACCGATGTTCTTATCTGCTATCATCATTGGACGGACTGCTGCGTGCGCGTCACGCACATCTGTAGTGGGGCCTGGTCCGCTCAATTGGGCTAGACGAAAACCCATCGTTGCCTCAACAAGGCACGCTGCCTGAAGGCATGCGCCTGTCGCCTCTGCTAACGGCCTATGCTGATATTCATCCAGTTTCCGCTGGCTGATGTGCGCACATTCCTCGACAGCGAGGATGTGCGCATTCCGATTAGCCTGAACTTCTCCGAACAGGCGCTCACAGCAACAGCGGATTTCGGCGGCAAAGCGCCGGCGCCGTTCCTCCGAAGCATCGGCCCGTTACGTAAGCGCCGCCAGGGCGCGCGGTATGCTGGTGAGAACCTTTACTTCAAAGGGCGGCGAGCAGTCGTCTTCGCGGATGGGTTCAGAGAAGTACCTCATCCACGTGGCGGGGCACCCATCGCCGCTACCGTCTTCTTTCGCAGATTTCAGGCTTACCAGGACCTGCATCAACTCGCTCGGTATGAAGTAGCGCTGCTCCTGGACCTCGGTGGGCGACCGCCACTCGACGGATCCGACATGAACTCCTTGCTGACGACATGTCTGATACTGCCGGTGACCATCCCGCCGCGCGTCGAGCCGATTCCCCTCATCAACGCAGGTCCGGTTCTCGCTGAAACGGTCTTGCACGCCACGACGTATCTGAACCGCGCAAAGCCGCCGGCATGGAGCGTCGCGGCGCGAACACCCGTTGTCCTAGTGGAATATGGATCTTCGGAGCTCGCCGAGCTTCCCAAGCCGGCACGCTCGGTAGCGCTTTCGGATCCCAGAGGGATGCGCCTCGCAGTCGCGAGCACCAGTGTCAACCGAGTGGCTATCAGCAACTGGTTTCTCAGCTCGGGCGTGCAGGCGATCACGCGCAGTTGGCTGGACGGCGGTGTCTCGGGTGTCGACGCCGACCGACAAGAACGAGTGCGTCAAGCGCGCATCAATCTGCTTCGTCACCACTCAGAGCGGGAAACGCTCGCGTATGTGCTCGACAATGTTTTGATTCCGGGACGTTTGACGATCCACGGTCCCGACCTCGCACACGAAGAGCTGCGTAGATATTTGGTTCGAACGGCCGCTCGCCTGAGTCGAAATCAGCGCTTCGGAATGGACCAAGCGCCGCTTGCCGACGCTCTCGCTGAGATTGAGGGAGCAGCCAACGTCGTGGATGGCGCCAACATCGGCCGCTATAGCGATAGCTGGGAGAACCTCGCGAGAGTGCTGGATGCGGAGTTGTTCACGGCGCTGTTCGACAGCATCCGCCTGCTGCCTATGGGATCTCCGCTCGAAACCGCGAAGCTCCGTGCGCTGCTTCAGGCGCAACGGAAGGCTCGCAAGATTGCCGTTAGTTACGCACATGCGGACGATCGTCTGCAAAAGAGCTTTGCAGGCCACCTCGACATTGCCATCCGCAACTCCATGATCGATCCGTGGGATGACCGCTGGATCCCGGCCGGCTCAGACTGGCGTGCTGAGATCGATCAACGTTTTCGCGAAGCCGACGTCATCGTGCTTCTAGTCAGCGAGGATTTCCTCAAGTCGACTTTCTGCATGCAAGTGGAAGTCCCTCTCGTTCTAGAGCGAGCCGCGCGTAAGGAAGCTGCAGTCGTACCGGTCATCGTTCGTCCGTGCGAATGGCAGGGATCCATCCTTGCGCAGGTGCAGGCCGTCCTCCCGCACAACAAACCCGTCGTCCAATCCGGCAATCGCACCGAGGCATGGCGCATCGTGATCCACAAGATGCTGACGGCGGCGAACGGCCTTGCGCCAGCGACCTGATGGCCAAAACACCCGTGAAGCATGCCGATCGTATGCTCTTTAGTCTCGTTGATTGTATCAACGCAGGCGGAGTTCGATGTGTTCATCAGCTATGCGAGAGCCAATGCAATAGAAGCTGAAATGCTTCAGCAAGCGCTGCGTAACGCCGACCCAGCGACCTCGATCGCGATAGGCCGGAATGACCAATTAACTGGAACGGGACTGCCCGAAAGAAGCACCTGAGCATACCAACGTCACTCGCTGCAGCGCGGCTAGCCGTTGCGTGATTAAGCCCTCTGTCGGAGTGACGGCGCGTTCGATCGCATCCATGCTATGCGCGGGCTTTCTCCAGAGCGATGCCCATTCCGTATGAGCCCCACCCGCGACTGGCGACAGGAGCCGCCCACCTCTTCCGCCATCTGACGGTGCTCTATCTCACGATAGAACGGATGGGAAGCGAGGTCGATCATGGCCATCAACGTCTTCATCAGCCACATCTCGGAAGAAGGCAACATCGCCCTCCTACTGAAGGAGGTCATCAGCAGAGATTTTCGCGAGCACGTCAAAGTGTTCGTGTCCTCGGATCACACGAGCATTGACGCTGGCGCGATCTGGCTGACTACGCTCAAAGATGCCCTGGCTCAGGCCGATGCTGTCATCATCCTCTGCAGCAACGCTTCGGTACAACGACCGTGGGTGCAGTTCGAGTTGGGCGGCGCTTGGCTGAGGGGTACGCCTGTAATCCCAATCTGCCACGCAACGATGACGGCCAAAGACTTGCCTATCCCGTTGTCATGGTTAGAGGCGCTCAACCTGAGAGACCCAGCAGATCTGCCTCGCCTTTACGCACGCTTGAGCAAGTTGCTGCAGTCGCCTTTCACGCCGCAGATCCAGGATCTGGACAAGGTCAAGGCACGCATCGACGAGCTCGAAAAGGACTTCCAGGACACGCACATCCATCAGTACGAACGCTATATCGATGTTCTGATCCCGCCGCCGGGCAAGCTCGCTCGGGACTCGATTCCTCTCAACGCGCAAGTCGAATCCAACGAAGTCTCGCTAGAGATCTTCGGGCTGCGTGGCACAGCTCGCCGCGTATGGGGCGACATCGAAGCGGTCGCGCGCAAGAGGAAGGATCGTCGCTGGCTCGAGCAACTCGAAGGTTGCATTTCCCAGGCGAGTCGAAACGAAGGCTTCCGCCATGTGCAGGCCATCTTTCACACCGATGCTGGTTCGTATCAGCCGCAGCTTGCGAAGAAAGTAACGCTGCCAGACGGCTCTAATCGCTTTCATGTGCACTTCGTCGAAACGACAGTGGCACCATTGATGGAAGTGCAGAACGACCTCGGGACTCTCGTTACCCTGTTGCGGTTAGGTATGCGCTTTCGCTTCGAGGTCCTCGAGCGCTTTCGCAAGCGGATCAAGGCAATGGGCCCACGGGAGCTGGAAGCCAGCAGAGGTGAAATCCTGAAACAACTGCGCTGCGCGATCGAGATCATCGAAACGGACGCCGAGTCGCGAGGCTCCGGCAAAATCGATCGCGATGCCACGGTCGAGCTATTCGACAGCGACGATGATCTGCACGAAATGGCGCAGATGTCCGAGATCTGGTCGACCGTGCGGGCGAAGCTCTTCCACGACGATCCCGAACCGACGATGGACGAGATCAAGGAAGTAATCGCAAAGGTGCGCGAGATGAACTTCCGTTTCCTGCGTCTGGTTTCGCGCCGCTACCATGAGATGATCTGCAAGGTGCTCGCACCTAAGCCAACGACTAAGCACAACGTCACACGGGACCCGATCGGCGAGCCCTAAGCAGTGATGACGTAACGTTCTGCTCGCACGTGTCGACGCGGCCGCCTCCGTGCGCGCCCGCGCGCGTGCGGCTCACGCTGAGCACCGATGGAAACACGTTAGTGGCGACAGCGAATCGCAACGACGGGCCTTACGGTCGACCGTATGTCGTCGTGTTCGCACGCGCCGCACATCAGTGGACGCAGATCGCAGCGCTTGAATCGCCGCAGTGGCCGAACTACACGTCCTTCGGCAACTCGCTCGCTGCGTCGGCTACCGGCAAGCGACTGGCAGTCGGCTCTCGTGCGTACCCGATGGAAGACTCCTGGTGGGGCGCGGCGCTCGTGTATTGAGGACGAGAACGAAACGCGACGAGGCAGACGGTAGAGCTACTCGCTCGAGTATCCAAAGCTCGCATCTGGCTAGAAAACAACAGGGTCACGACAAACTCTGGCCAGCTGCCAGTGGCCAGTTTGCCGTTCTGCCTCGCGCCGACGCGGGCTTCACTTGTGTATCTTGAAGCGCCCCGTGAGCAGCGCCCAAGTGCCTTTGCTCGCCCCGGTCATCCTGTGCATCTGCTCTTCGTCCGCGGCGACGACGCAATTGCGGCCGCGACTTTTGGCGCCGTAAAGCGCCTGGTCCGCCTTTCGGAATGCTTCTTCGAAACCCTGAGCGTCCGCCGAGGTCGCCACTCCAAAGCTCGCGGTGATGGGAAGCGGATCTTCCGGAATGAAGTTCGTCTCCATGATCCTGTGCCGCAGTTTCTCAGCGAGGTCCGCGGCGTCTGCCAGGCGCGCGCCTGGACAGACGAGCACGAACTCCTCGCCACCCCAGCGACCCACTGCATCGGTGTTGCGTATGCCGGCGCTCAGGATCTCGCCCAACGTGCGCAGCACCCGATCGCCCACATCATGCCCGCGCTCATCGTTGATACGCTTGAAGTGATCGAGATCGATGACGATGATGCTCGCGGACGCACGGGTGAGGCCGAGCGACGCGACGAACTGCTCGATGCCGTGGCGATTCAGCACGTTGGTCAACGCATCCATTGTCGAGAGCTTCTGGTATCGCTCTTTCTCATGCGCGAGCTCGACGATCTGCCGCCGCTGCGCGCGATGCGCGCGTCGCATCATCAGCCACTGCGACGTGCCGTACCCCGTGCCTAGGACCATCCACATGCACAGAAGACCCAAGTACCAGTACTCCGCGCTGATCCAGTCGCCCACGAACTCGATCTTCTCGAGCCGAATCTCGTGCTCGGTCCCGGCGAGATCGCCCTGCAGATCGACGTTGAGAACTGCTCAGATCGGGACGCGAGTATTCTCGCGGCAGGTTGTACGCGGCCGTCCACCATTCAGCCACCGCGAACTCGCTCAGGCTGATTGCCAGGGGTTGAGCAAGATCCCCGGTCGGGATGTTGACGAAGTTGAACTTCGGCGAATTCAGGTCCTCGATCTTCGAGAACCTCCGATCGAAATTGCGGATGCCGACTCGCAAGTACTGCGCGTTGCCCGAGTAGCGGACCGTCAGGTTCAAAGTGTTGAAGCGCGAGAGATCGATGCCCTGGCTCGCGATGGCCTTGGACAGCATGTACGCGAAACCGCAGCCTTGATAGGCCTCCTGCTGGGGAAAACGGCAGGAATAGTGGAAGTTCGCCTGGTCGATCCACTGAAAGTCCGCGGGCGCACCATGACCCATGGGCACCGGGAAGAAGTTCGCGCCTTCGCGCGCGCTGTCGATCGTCAGCCGGCGTTCCGGAAGAAAGCGATGCCCAACCACAGCCAGCAACGTCAGCAGGATGCCGATCAGTAACGTGGCTGATTGCGTGGGTTTTCGATGGATGGATTCGGTCATGCCGTGGCCGTGACTGCGATGGGTTCCCACATCGCAGGGACGCCCTAGATCGCTATCGGCAGCGGCAGGGATCTATTGAGTGAGCTCGCGCCCGAAAATAGAACCGCAGACGGAGCGAATTACTTAAGGACGCGTCAGGGTTTTCCAGTCGCGCCGATCTGCGAGAGGAGAAACTTCGACAGGATTTGACAAATGCAAGGATGCACAGCCTCCGACCATCCTGACAATCCCGCTTCCGACGCATCTCTCGCGGTGTGTCGCTCGCGTTCTACAGCGCGCAGCCAGCGCCCCGGGCGGTACTCGCCCTCGACGTCATACTTCGACTGCAAGCCCTAGCCAAGCGTTGGGTGGAATGAGCAGGGCTACTGCGGCCCGAGCTGACATCGGCGCACGATCCACAGGCAACGTCCCCTTCCCTAAACACGGATCGGAAGCCCTCGTCTTCAGGCGTCTACTTGATGAGTCGTCGCTGGGAACGAGCGTATGCGGCCTCGATCGTGCGTGTCGCGTCCGGGTGTGTTGCTGATCGCGATCGTCAGCCCGGCATTGCTGGGTTCGCAATTCAAGTGTGCCTTTGTGAGCAATCCGACTTTGGCGACTGCTCGCATCGTTCAGATCGATCCCACGATGCCACGCGTGGGTGAAGTCGTGCGAGTGACAGGCAGCGGCGATGGCACATCACCCCTGCAGTTCGAATGGACCTTCGGTGACGACGCACAGGCGATCGGCATGCAAGCCGCCCATGCTTACGTTGCTCCCGGCAACTATCGCATCACGCTCACAGTTCGCGACGCAACCGGCAGTATCGCCAGCGACTCGTCCGATGTTGTGGTTTCGTCTCGCAGCTCATCTGCAATACTCGGCCTGCTGCTGAGCTCTCCTGCAATCGCAGGAGAGCCGGTCTTTTTCGAGACACTGCCGCTTGGTGAAGACGTGAGTGCACTGAGCTACGTTTGGACGTTCAGCAACGGGCAATACGCGAACGGACGCAGGATTGCTGCGAGCTTTCCGTTGGCTGGGCCGTATCACGCATCCGTCACCGCGACGAACGACTTCGGTGCAATCGCCTTCGCACACATTTCCTTCTACGTCATCAGCGCGCCGAACTGACTCGCATGAGCCTTCTCCAGTGAATGCTCAGTCCGCGTGCAGGTGCATGTGGCCTTGCACGTCGCCGCATACACAAAGTCTCGTGGGTATTGATACCCTGACCGCGCAGACCCTGTCTCATTCCAGATTTGCTCGCCGAGTTTCAGTGCGACATGTGGTTCGTTTCAAGTACAGCCAGTACGCCGAGGAGCGGGATGCCGCGGTCACCGCAGCAAGGAGCGCCGTACCAGCATCGACCGATGACGAGAGGGGCGGACATGGAATCTCAAAATGCAGCCTTAGAAACTCCCTCTGCTTCCGGCATTCCGCTCGTCGGTCTCAACGTGCCAGCGGACGACGGTGCGCCGCATCCAAAGTGGGAGTGGGCCACAGGTCGGATTCACCAACGACGCGAGCTGTGCGAGCAGCGTGCTCTTGCCCACGACGCCAGAGCCGTCTTCTGGCAAAGATGGGCCGCTCCGCTCACGTGGCTCACAGCGGTGCTCGCCGCGCTGAGCGGCTTGTCGATCGTGGCAAACATGAATTTTCTCGCGACCCTTCTAAGCACCCTGACTGCCGTTCTCGCCGCGACGGTGGCTGCATTCCAACCGTCCGAAGCAGCGAAAGCGCATAGAGCCGCAGCAACAGCCTATGAACGACTCGCCCGCAAACTGGACGACGTCGAAGCCTTGGACCTGGGCGACCGGAAACAGCAAATCCCCATCGACAAAATCGATCCGGTCCGAGCAGAGCTGGCGAAGCTGGAAGAGGAGCTCAACGCAATCGAGCTCAGCCATCCGCCGATCTCGAGCTTCGGTCATCGCACGGAACGAGCGACGACCTTGGGGCAGCTTCCGGCTGCCAACCTCAAACCTCGCCTCGGGGCACGCTGAGGGCTCCTTCTCCGCTACATAAATACATCGACATGTGAGCTGTCGGCGTAAACACCTTGGGCTGTGCGCTGATGCATACTGCAATCGACATCGAGGACATCCACGATGTGCCAGAGCGATGGATGTCCTCACGCACAACCTGTAGCGTGGTGGCAGCATCCCGATCAGCGACTCGCTAATCCTATCCGGCACCGGCGGACAACTGAATCGAAGTAATTCATTGGGGATTTTCTGGGCGCTACATACATATGTCGGCGCGCAGCGGTTCAGTAGCTCAGTATGGGGTCATTCAGCCGGAGACCGGCGCGCGTCTCAGTGAGTGAGTCGTCGTTGCCTCCCCTTGTTCTGTGGTTTCCGTGACGCGATAACGTGTGAAAGTCGCCGCCATCTTTACGATGCACTCATTCTCGGCGTGTGCGATCGGTTGCGAGAAACCCTGACACGCCACAGTCTGAAGCCCATCGAGACCTGTAATGACGCGTACCCGGATACTGATGAAAACTGCAGCCATCGTGCTGTTCCTGTCACCCACTGCGTACGCCGAGTCGCTTGAAGAGACGTACGCAAAGCTGTGCAGTGGCGACGTGCGCAACGAAACCTGCGATGCGCTGCGCAAAGCGCTTGTTGAAAAGCTCACCGCAGCGTCCGCGCCTGCGAAAGATACGACGAGTGCCGACAAGGCGCGGAGCGATGCGCTCCTTGCGAAATGGGGTTTTCAGGCGCGGGAGGCAATGACCGGGAAACAGCTGGCACTGACTCAGTCGATGATGCCCGACAAGAAGTTCTCGCACTATACGTTTGGCGCGATTCTCTACGAATACGAGTGGTTCAGCGACACGCAACTCAAGAAGACAAGCACCTTGCTCGAAACGACGGGTTATAACTGGGGTTACGGCGCGAAAGGAGACCCCAGCCCGCTCCCTGCTGACGCCCTGTTTCAATGGGTCGAAACCATGACGCTCGATGAGGCTCAAGCCAAGATCGACGTCGAGCAACGCTACGTTAGCGGTTCTCTCGCTGGACAAGTGTTCAAGTACCAGACGGCTGTTGCATCGGCCTCCGCGTTCGGGCAGCCATTTCATCAAGAAACGCAGGCAGGCAACGATCTAGTGTTCGCAGAAGGCAGCTATCAAGGTGACAACCGCGAGGTGGTTTCCGGGAAGATCGTAGATGGTGTGAAGGTCCCCTCCTCGTACGTACGCATTCTCAGAGTGGACACGCTGACGCCGGCGCAGATCAGCGAACTCATCGCCGCCGAAAAGCAGAAGTTCGTGGCGACGATCTCACAGCACCATCAGAGACAGCCCTCGAGCGATGGATGGCTGCGCGCGCTCATCGGCGCAGGCGTCGGTCTCGCCGCGGGCCAGGCATATGGACTGGACGACTCGCAAACGCTCGGCGCAGTCCTGAAGGGCATCGAAGCCACAAGCGACGGCAATGCTGTAGGGGCGGCCGCGGGGCACGTCAGTAATCAGTTGATCGGAAACTCTTCTGGCGTGACACCGGCAGCTAGCTCGAGCGGCGCGTCCTATCCGACGAAGCCAAATCTCGCCTCGAGCGCATGCAGCGGGTTCACCGAAAATAACTACAGAACGAAAGCCCTCGAGGACGGTGGGGACAGGCAACTGAACACAATGTGCGGCCAAGCGTTCGAGTACTACACCATGTACAAGAGAGCGATCGCGCAGGGCTACAGCGAGTCGGACGCGAACCGAACGTATGCGGCGCACGAAGACTCAGCGCGCGTCGCGAGCGGATACTTACAGAGTCATGGAGCGCGATGACGATCTCAATGGATCGCCATCGGACGGACGCTCTACATCATACTGCTGAGAATACATCAGCGACCTCAGCGGAAACGAAATCTTTGAAGCGCACAACCAAGCACGCCTGCTGAACGACCGAGCCATCATTCGAGGCGATCCGAACGATCTGGAATAGATCAGTTCCGGGGTCACCCCCTCCCACCCTTCTGCACCTCTCACCTCGCTGTCGCCGAAGTCGAAGCCTGCAAATGCTTCATCCGCGGCGCATAGCCTCTCCTCGTAGAGGGTCAGCCGCGACAACGAATTTCAGCCGGGTCCAGACGTGATCGAAATCGTGGAGCGCGTTGAAGAACAGGCTCGCTGGATCGACAAAGCCGAACCCTTCATCTGTTCGCAGATGCCTAAGAAGTCGCGCTGTATCGACGATGACCTGTACGCGCGCGCACTTGCAATGATCACGGACTTGCTCGACCCCAAGGCCGTCGTCGGCATCTCGGAGTACGAGTGCATCAACGCTGAAGGCAGTGAAAGTGGACATCCACTTCATCCTATGCGTGGATGCCCAGCTCATTGCAGCTCTTGCATTCATATGATCGTGAGCATTTACTAACGGCAGAACAAGCCACACGATGTGCCGCTAGGAGCGTTCATGCAGCGCCGCCACTTTCTTCAGTCCTCTCTGTGGGCGACTGTTGCCCTACCCGCACACTTCGTGCTCGCCGCTCGGTCGGGTCGTGCCCCAGACGTTCAGGCCATGACGGGTAACGGTGAGGACATCATGCTGCGCGGCGGCGAGATCGACGACCTCGCCGCGCAACTGCAAGGTCAATTGTTGCTGGCTGGCGATCAGGGCTACGACAAGTCACGGTTACTGCTAAACCCGTCGTTCGACAAGCGCCCAGCGCTGATCGCACTGCCTGCCAATGCGGCCGACGTCCAGACCGCCGTGAAGTTCGCAAGAGCGCACGATCTGCTTCTCGCAGTGAAGTGCGGCGGACACAGTCATTCTGGTCAGTCGAGTTGCGACAAGGGCATGCAGCTGGATCTGTCACTCATGCGCGGTGTTCGCGTAGATGCGCAGCGGCAGCGTGCCTTCGTTCTCGGCGGTACATTGCTGGGTCAGGTGGACCAGGCCTGCGTGGCGCGGAACTTGGTCACACCACTAGGCACCGTATCCCACACCGGCGTCGGCGGGCTCACGCTCGGAGGCGGCTTTGGTCGTTTAGCGCGACGCTATGGACTTGCGATCGACAATCTCGAATCGGTCGATGTGGTCACGGCCGACGGACAGTTGCGCCATGCAAGCGCGAAAGAGAACGCGGATCTGTTCTGGGGCGTGCGCGGCGGTGGTGGCAACTTCGGTGTGGTGACGATGTTCGAGTTTCACTTACACCCGAGACAGCCAGAAGTCATTGCCGGGACCGTCAGTTTTCCATTTGCCAAAGCCCGCGACGTGCTGAGCATGTGGGCGGACTATGCACCTGCAGCACCCGATGATCTTTATATCGATCCGGTGCTTGTTCTGCCTCCAGGAGGTCAGCCAGGCACAGTTGCGCTAGAGGTTTGTTACGCCGGCACGGCGGCACAAGCGGAGAGCGCGCTCGCACCCATCCGCAAGCTCGGTAAGCCCGAGCACGACGGCATCGGGACAAAGAACTATCTGGACGTGCAGCGCGCCAATGACTCCGCCGATTCACGCGCGCTCGCTTCATACCTGAAGAGCGGTTTCGTGTCGCAGCTACCTAACGAACTGGTCGCAGCCATCGTGGATGGCATACAGCCGGATCCGAGCCGTACGACGCTATGGTTCTGCCAACACTGCGGCGGTGCAAGCAAGCGGGTACCCGAGTCAGCTACCGCGTTTGCCCATCGTGATGCGATCGCCAACATGATGGCAGTCGTGGCCTATCCATCGAACAGCGATCCTACTGCGCATATCGCAGCGACGCGCAACTACTGGAAGACGCTAGAGCCATTCACGCGAGGCTTCTATATCAATGACATGTCACGCGAAGCGACGTCCGCAGACGTCGGCGAAAGCTTTCGCGGCAACTATCAGCGACTCGTTGCTCTCAAGAACAAATACGACCCGACGAATCTGTTCAGATTGAATGCGAACATCAAGCCGACGGCTGCTTGATGACGCCTGGTTTGGACAGACAATGATAGTCCGACGTCGAGGGTACGGATGGGTGCCGGCACGGCTTCGCGGCGGCGCGTCTATCAAGGACATTGATCAACAAGCATAAGCTGCGTAGCGGTGCGAGAACCTCCCGCTAGCGCTAGTATCGGTACCTGCATGAGCGAAAAGACGCTGCAAGGGCACTCTTCCGCGTATCGACTCGAATCGCAGGAACCTGCCTTTCTTGGACGACTCGCTGTCCTCTATCGCGCGAAGGCGACGACCACCGGTGAAGATGTCGTCCTGAAAATGTTTCGGCCGGAAATTGCGGAACCCGGTGCCATCGCTTCGTTCTACGCTGAACTCGAAGCAGTGCGAATGCTGCGGCATCCAAACATTCTGCCGATTCTCGATCACGGCGAAGCTGAGGGCGCGCGGTTCCTCGTGTCCCCGTATTGCCGCGGTGGAAACCTACGGCGCTTGTTGACCGGCGCCGAGTTCGTTCCTATCTCGGCGGCGATGCCATTGCTGCGGCAAGTGGCAGCAGCTATCGATTACGCTCACTCACAAGGCATCATCCACGGCGATATCAAGCCTGAGAACATCCTGCTCTCCGAGGATCGCAAGACGACGTACCTAGCTGACTTTGGTGTGTCGAGGCACTTCGCTGTGATCGATCGAGTCGCCACGACGATCGCGCCTCTCGGAGGCGCCGGAACCTCCGCGTATCTGAGCCCAGAGCAGCTTTCGGAGAACCGGCAGTCCGCCAGCTCGGATGTTTACGCGTTTAGTCTGCTCGCCTATGAGTTGTTGACGGGCCGATTGCCTTTCGACATCTCCGCGCCACCATTTCAGCAAATGCTCGCCCGAGTACAGGGCAATCTCACCGACGCTCGTTCGGTCAACCCACTCCTGAGCGAAACCGCCAACGTCGCTCTGAAGAGAGGCCTGACGGCGCAACCGAGCGCGAGACCTCGCAGCGCAGCGACGCTGTGCGAGCTGCTGTCTCCGTCCAAGAAATGGGACGTCTTCATTGCATATGCCTCGTTGGACCGCGCTCAGGCCGACGAGCTGTTCGGCGCGCTCTCCAAGCGTTGGCGCGTGTTCTTGGATCATCGATGTTTACAGCCCGGAGACAATTGGGACACTGAGTTACCCGCAGCGCAACGAGACGCGCACATCACGATCGTGCTTGTCTCGACTTGCACAGACGATGCCTACTATCAAAGAGAAGAAGTCGCCGCCGCGATCGATCTGGCGCGTCGAGACCCTCAAAACCACCGCATAGTTCCCATCTACTTAGGCAAGGTCCCGACCTCCACGCCGTACGGCCTGCGCGTTAAACACGGTTTGATCTTGGAATCGACAACACAGATCGATGACGTCATCTCGCAACTGCATGAGCTGCTTGCTTCGTTGAAGAGCTGAACGCCGCCAGACGCTAATCGATCGTCTGGCGCATCTTGAATCAGCCAGGACATGCACCGATTCCTTCGAAATGCGAGCTCTATATACGCATCGATTTCGGTCGAACCGTCCTCTGGCAGAGCTGTATTTAAACGTGGCAGCGAGAGAACCGGAAAGTCGATGGATGTTCCAGCGAGGGCTCCGTATCTGTGTCCAAAGGGCAGTGAAGCCATGCAATGCGTGATGTTGACGATCTGTATCGAAAGACTTTGAGCATCCCTCCAATAGATGACTGCAGGTGTGCCGTTTGGACGTTGTGTCGACGGCGAGGCGCGAGGAGCATCAGATCGGCTCCAAGTCACAAACCCATTCATCAGGAGACCGCCATGAAGCGATTCATCACTCTCGCCAGCGCATCGATTCTCGCACTCGCCATCTTGAGCCCATCCCAGGCAGCAGAGGGGCCGCAGTCGCGAACCGTGCAGTTCGCCGATCTCGACCTCACTCGTGAGGAAGGTGCAGCCGCTCTGTTCAGCCGCGTCCGAAGCGCTGCGAAGTCCGTGTGCGATGGTTACATCAGCAGAGACTTGATCCGACGGCAGCTGTACATCGACTGTTACGCTACTGCTATGTCGAATGCAGTCGCGACGGTGAATGAGCCGGCACTAACGGACTATGTGACAAGGCGTGGCGGTTCAGGGCAGAAAGTCGCAGCAGTGATCCGCTGATCCTGCACACGTCTGTCTATCGCACACGAGAGCGTGACGGCGGCGCCGGACGGCGGTGCCGGACTTTGACTATTGGCGTTTCGCCGCGTTCTTGGCACGCATCCGAGCTCGAATAGATTTCACCCAAACGCGCGGAAGTCCAATAGTTCAAGTCCGGCACCGAATGCGTACCGCGCGAGCTCGTGACGGCGGTGCCGGACTTTGACTATTGGCGTTTCGCCGCGTTCTTGGCACGCATCCGAGCTCGAATAGATTTCACCCAAGCGCGGAAGTCCTTTAGTTCAAGTCCGGCACCGAATGCGTACCGCGCTCCAAGCATGAAGGCACATCACAATCAACCTCTGTGTCCAATGTGTTTCGCGATTCCCGATCAGTTCTCGCAGATCACATTCGCCTGGCGAGCGGTCAGTAGCCATGAGCCCCCTCGCTTCGTCCAAACATTCATGTAGCGTCTCCGCACGGTATCCGTTGTGGGTGCGGCTTTACTCGTGCGTTGCACGGTTTCCATCCCCATCACGATCGCCGTATCGGCGTGGAGCGTTACGGATTCGATCTCCCGCTCAAAGACAGAGTATGTCCCGATGTTGCCTGCGCGGATGAGCTTTAGAACTTCCTGCTTGCCTTTCGTAATGCGATTACGCGGGGAGTTTACGGTGAAGTCGTCTGACCAGGTCCTCTCCATCACCGCGAAATCGCCGTGTAAGACCGCCTGGGCGTCTCTCATCTCTAGCTCACGGATCTCTTGCTCCAGCGTCTCACTTCCTTCCTCGGCTCGCGCGAACACTGTGCAGGTTACGACGAGCGCGATCACAGCCGCAGACAGAAGCACTTTCATCTGATCCTCCGTACTCGACAAATGGGTCGTGCAACTCACCAGCGCGGGCGAAGAGTCGACGTGCTCAGCACTGTTACCTCAGCAGCTTCCAGCCCGGCGTCGCTTCTTCGAATGGATTATCCGTTAGTGGGTGCTGCCCGGAGCCGTCCGCACGCATCACGTAGATCTCGCCATAAGCCTGCGGGTTGGCGCGATAGGTGAGGAACTCATCTTTGAAACCCTGGCGCCCGCTCGAGAAGGCAATCCACTTTCCATCGGGTGACCATGAGCTGTGACCATCGACCTGAGGAGAGTGAGTCAGCCGCTTCAAGTCCGTGCCATCTGCACGGATGGAATAGATCTCATATTTACCATCCATGTTGCTGGTAAAAGCGATGACATCGTCCGTAGGCGACCATCCAGGAAAGTTGTAGTGCGCAGCGCCTTCGATGAGGACGCGCGACTTGCGCGATTCCACATCGATCACATGTAAGGCGTGTCTCTTTGGACTTATCTCGCGATAGACGATGCGCTTTCCATCCGGCGACCAACTTGGGAAACCAAAATTCGACTGCCCGTCGGTGAGCACCTGAAGATCACTGCCATCCGACTTGATCGTGACGATATCGGCCCGCGCCGCGCCTTTGACGGCCTGAAAGAATTGGCCCAACGCAAAAGCGATTCGATCTCCTTGTCTGGACCACACCGGCGCCAATGCACTCTTCTCTGGGTGTTGGAACAGAACCGTGAGCTCGGAACCGTCTGGGCGCATCGAAATCACGCTGTTGTGAAGAATGCCTGCCGTGCGATCGTTGCTGACCATCCGCTCACCGGAGGGTGACCAAGACGAGAACACGCCCACGCGCAAGAGCTGAAATCCGGGATCCAACGTAGGCACTGCCTGATGCGGCGGCCAACGCCCCTCCACGTTTCGATGAAACAACATGTGCGTGCCCTTGGCTGACCACGATGGACTATGGAACTCGCCTCGTGTGCCAGCGCGCTCGTTCACAAACTCGAGGCCGCCTTCCGGCCCTCCACTCACGTAGACCAAACGGTCGTCCGACAGGATCTGCGGCGAACGCTTCTCACCTTCGACGGTTGTGAGCTCACGAACGCGACCAGTCCTGATATCCACCTCTCGAATCTGGGTCGTTCCGCGCAACAATCGAGGCGATGAAATATTCGCTGCCGCCTCGAGCCCTGCGTGATAGAACACGAGGCGCTGACCGTCGCCCGACCAACGGGGGCTACCCGCGACTTCACCGTACTGAGTAATCTGCTTCAGGTCACTGCCGTCGGGACGAACGATGAACAACTCGGTCGAGTGAAGCACGGCGAATCCACCCGGCCCAATGGGATTCGTCGACTCGCGATCTGAACTAAACGCAAGCCACTTTCCGTCGGGCGACCACGCCGGCCGAAAATCGCCGGCGGGATGCTGTGTCACATTGCGGACGGACTTCGACGCAAGATCCAGAATCCAGACATCGGCATTGCCGCTGCGACTCGATACAAATGCTATCGCTTTACCATCGGGGGAAATGGCGGCCTGATCATCGTACGCAGGATCGTCGATGATTCGTTCGAGCTCAGGATCGTCTAGCCTGGCCCGATAGATGTCACCCGAGCCGCTTCTGGTGGAAGTGAAAACAAACCATGACCCGTCGGGGCCGAACGTCGCATTGCAGTCTTGCGCAGGATCCGCGAACAGCGGGCGAGCGTTAGCTCCCTCTGCGTCTGCAATGAAGATCTCGGTATTGAGCGGTGCGAAACTTGCAAAAGAGAGCAGGTAACGATCATCGCTGCCGGATGAGGAATGAGACACAGCCGTCAGGGCAAGCACTGCTACGAACACATGGTCGCTTCTCATTGTATTTTCCAACTCAAGGGAGTCCGGCCCCCGCTGCGTGGTGTGCTTCTATCACGTTATCGCGTATCGCGACCGGTCCGATCGACGAGCGCAATATTCAGCTGTTTCGATAGTCGGTGTTGCAGTCATATGCAAACGCGCGGCAAACAGCTTCAATGGTGCAGTGCGTTATCGACCTGAGATGGCGCAGCGTACATGCAACCGTGGGTTGAACCAATGCACAGGTCCGCTACTCATCGCGGCGGTTATATACTCGAAAACGGGAACTAGGAAGGACACATCGAATGTCCGCAGAGCCGATCACACGATTGTTGGACGCCGCTCGACACGGCGACAGCGGCGCCACGAACGCGCTGTTCACGGCGGTATATAAAGAGTTGCAGGCTCTCGCTCAGTCGCAGCGTCGCCGTTGGTGTGGCAATCACACGATGAACACGACGGCCTTGGTGCATGAGGCATTCCTGAAACTCGCCGGCTCTGCGTCCAGCGAGTTTGCGAATCGAGCACACTTCTTTGCAACGGCTTCGAAAGCCATGCGCCAGGTCCTCGTGAATTATGCTCAGTCGCAAGGCGCGGCAAAGCGCGGCGGCGATGCAGTACGCGTTCCGTTGGAAGAGGCCACCGTAGAATCACAGATGAGTGCGGACGAGATGCTCGATCTGCACCGAGTGCTCGCGAAGCTGGAGGCTCGCAATGCTCGCCGCGGGCGTATCGCCGAGTGCCGCATGTTTGGCGGCATGACAGTCGAGGAAATTGCGGAGGCGCTCGAGATCTCGACCGCGACGGTCAAGCGTGAATGGCAGATTGCGGCAGCACAGATTTACGCTGAGTTGTCGGCCGGCCGCTAGCACATACTTGCGCCGAATATCGGACGTATCCTGTATGCGTCGATGAGCCCCTAAGTCTGGAGCCTTCGGTGGATTCACCGCAAAACGATCGAATAGAGGAATTGTTCGTTGAGGCGCTTGGCCTTCCGGAAGATGAGCGAGAACAGTTTCTCGAAGCGGCGTGCACCGGCGATCACGATCTACAGCACAAAGTCAGAGTACTTCTTGACGCCGAATCGCGCTGCGCGGAGTACTTCGACAAGCTTCCGGAGCGCCTCGGCGTTGCATCTCTTTGGAGCAGCGCCGCTCCGAGGGCGCACGCCGCCGCAGCGCCGGTGGGCGCGGTCGGCGAACACTATGGTCAGTACACGCTGACGGAGTTCATCGGCAGCGGCGGCATGGGCTCAGTATGGCGCGCCGTTCGCAGCGACGGGCGTTTCGAGGGCGAGGTGGCGGTCAAGCTGCTGTCTCGTACAGCCGATAGCGCTGACACCGAACGCTTCGCGCTCGAAGGCCGTTACCTTGCGAAGCTCACGCATCCGAACATCGCGCGCTTGATCGACGCAGGTGTCGGTGTCGGTGAGCAGCCGTATCTCATTCTCGAATACGTCAATGGTCTAACGCTCGACAAGCATTGCGATGCGCATTCGTTGAGCGTTCGCGAGCGCGTCGAGCTGTTCATTGAGGTACTCGATGCGGTTGCGCATGCGCACGCTCACCTGATCGTTCACCGCGACATCAAGCCGTCTAACGTCCGTGTGTCGACCGATGGCTCGATCAAGCTGCTCGATTTCGGGATCGCCAAACTCCTGGACCCGCGGGCGCCGCACGCCGACGGGCTGACGCGTCAGCTCGGCGTGGCATTGACGCCTGAATATGCGGCGCCGGAACAGCTCGAAGGTCACCCAATCACGACCGCCACGGATATCTATTCGTTGGGGCTGCTGCTGTGGCTCCTGATCGTCGGTACGAATCCGAGGGATACTCGCACGGCGCGCTCGCTCGCCGAGTTGCGCGAGCTTGCAAACCGCGAGCCCACGACGCTCGTCGATGCCGCGAGCGCCAACGGCTCGCCTGAACAGCTGCGCGCACTGGCCGAGCGACGCGGCACGAATCCCGCGGAGTTACTCAAGACGCTGCGCAGCGATCTCGACAGCATCGTGCGCAAGGCGGTGGCCATCGATCCGTCGGATCGTTATGCGACCGCCGCCGACTTCGCCCAAGACCTGCGGCGCTACCTGGCCAATGAACCTGTGACGTCGCAAATCAACACGCTGCGCTATCGCATGCGCAAGTTCGTACAGCGGCATCGCGGCGGTGTGGCCACTGCGATTTTGACCCTCATGGCCATCATCGGCGCAGGTGCGATCGCTGTTTGGCAGAGCATCGACGCCCAACAGCAACGCGATCTTGCGTTGTATCAGCAACAAAGAACGGCGGGCACGAACGAATTTCTGCAGGTACTGCTCAGCGATCTCGGTCCATCCGGACAACCCCTCACGCCCGTGGAGCTACTCGATCGCGGCGTCAAGCTGTTGGATCAGCAGTTCGGCAGCGACGATCGTTTCGCAGCACGCGTTTCATACGACCTATCGATTCTTTACGCGACTGTCGGCCGCGTCGATCAGCAGATCGCATTGCTCGATCGATCGGCGAGCTTGGCGCATCAGATCGAAGATTGGGATCTGGCCGCGCTTTCGCTGTGTGCCCGCGCTCGGGCTGAGTTGATGACCGATCCAGAACGGGCAAGAACGGATTTCCAACGGGGACGCTCGGCCCTCGAGAGAGTGCGAGCCTCATCGCCGGAGGCGCGACAGGAGTGCTATCGGGCCGAAGCGCAACTTCTCGAGACGGACGGCAACCGCGAGGGCGCTGTACGCGCGATCTCCACCGCTTTGGAGGAGTTGGATGGGGCTACCTTTGCCTCCGGAGCGCAGCGCGCGGTACTACTGAACGACCTGTCAGAACAGTACCTGAAGCTTGGTCGCGTCCGCGAAGCCTTAAGCATGAATGCTGAGCTGCTCGAAACTCTCGATCGAATAGGACGCGGCGGGACTGTTGCAAAGGTCATCTACTTACTCAACCGCGCCGCAATCTTGAGTCGTGCTGGCGAAGTCGCCGTTGCTGCACGAGCCCAGGAGCAAGCGCTCGAGCGCATTGCAAAACTCGAAGAAACAGGCCCGATGCTCATAGGAGCGCGAGGACACTATGCGAACAGCTTGTATCGACTGGCGCGATACGAAGAGGCGCTCGCGCTGTTCAGCGCAGGTCGCGAAGCGGCAATCGCCTCGAACAATACCCGTTGGATCGCGCAGCACGACCTGATGATTGGCTGCACGCTCGGGCGCATGGATCGCTATGACGATGCGGAGCGCCATCTCTCTGCCGCAGAAGCCGTGTACCGGAAGACACCTGGTGCGAACGAACGACTCTTGGATTCGATTGCCCTGATGCGTGCTGAGATGGCGTTGCGATCCGGGAACATCGACGCTGCGCGCGAGCAAATCGTTCCGGTTCTCGCTCGTCTCGAATATCCAAGACGAAAGGATGCGGTCGGGCTTTTCAGCGGCCTGTGGCTGGCAGCTGAAGTTTCACTCGCTGAGAATAACTGGCAAGCTGCTGCTCAGTTTGCGAGCGACGCCATCGATGCCGCGAGCCGGTCAGCACGCGAGACGCGCCTCAGTGCCGATGTGGGACAGGCGCTGCTGATTCGAGCGCAGGCACGACGCGCGCTGCGCAATGAAACTGGGGCCCTCGCGGATGCCACGGCCGCACTGACTTCACTGAGCAATGGCTTCGGGTCCACTCATCCCGAAACGCTTCGAGCGCGGGCACTGCTGCAGCAGTAGCGAGCGCCACCCTCTGCCTAAGCGCTACCCGCTTCTCCCTGTTTGATCCGCCGCGCTTCGTTTTTCTGTACTCCACAACAGGAAGCATTGTTGTGAGGACAGTCGATGAGTGGCCAGGTACGCATTCAACACGAGACTGCGGACGCGCGCGGCACGCAGCAGACAGATCGGGCGCAACGGCGGGATTCATTCATGACCGCCACGCGCCTGTTCGCACCGACTGCATCAGTGCACCGCGCTCGATACGGCGTCGGCCCCGGTGCTGTGCCGCTCGCATGCTTGGTGCTTCAATTCATATTGCTTGCGGCCTGCTCCGGCGGCTCCTCCGACGACGGGCCGCCCGCGCCCGAACCGCCGGCTCCGCCAAGTGAGCAGGCCTATAGGGTCGGTGGAGTTGTCTCAGGATTGGATGGGACATCGCGCACGCTGCGGCTCGAGGTGTTCGAAGCGGGCGGCGGCGGCGCTACGCAAAGCGAAGATCTCAGCGTCCAGGACGGGCCGTTCTTGTTCGCGATGCTCGTCCCGGACGGTTATGAATGGCGGCTCCGGCCCGACAATCCGCCCGGCGATCCGTTGTACTGCGATGTGATGACCGCATCGGCCGGCAACATCAGCGGCGCCGATGTGACGGACGCCGAAGTACGCTGCGACACGGCTTACTACGTTTCCGGGACGGTCGATGGGCTCGACAACGTTCCGAAGTCCGAGCTCGACGGCATCGATCTCAGGAACCTCACCGCGCGCTTCGACGTGGGCGATCTGGAAACGCTCAAGGAGAATGGCCCGTTCAGATTCAACTTGCCGCTATGGGACGGCGAGCAATACAACGTCGTAGTGGACGAACAGCCGCGCAATCCGGTGCAGAAGTGCGTCGTCAGGAACGGCACCGGCAGCATCGCTGCGGCAGACGTCACGAACGTCGAAGTCGCATGCGGTGACGCGACTGTGTCATACACCGTGACCGGACTTCTCGGTTCCGGTTTGATCGTGGGCCTGAGCAGAGAGGTCGAGAACAACGGCAACGTTCAGATGTCCCTCGTGGAAAGGAACGAGCGCACGGCCAATGGCGAATATACGTTCGATACGCTGCTCGATTTTGGCGAGCCGTATGAAGTGAGCGTGTACCAGCATCCTGCAGATCCCGATCAAGAGTGCCGCGTGATCAATGGCACCGGCACGATCGAAGGCGATGTTGTCGACGTGGAGGTCAGGTGCCCGCAGCCGCTGCGCTACTACAGCTTCGAAGACACGCATACGCGCAGCAACCCCGAGATTGCGCCGCGCGAAGCAGGCTCCCAGGCCGGCGGCATGCTGTATCGCGAACATGAGTTCGACCGCGGGCCGGCCGGGCCGCTCGGCAGCTTCAGCGATATCGGCGCAACCGAGCTGTTCGCGCAGCTCATCGACGAGCCGGGCGGTAACGCCGCTGTTTATTCGAACGAGTCGGGTGAGACTTACTGGCTCGCCGTCGAGTCGCCGCCCGGCGTGAACCAGCTCGCAACTCCCGAGGACACCTACTACAACCAGGCTCACTACGCCGCCCTCGACACGATGTGGCGTTACCGCAAAGTGTCGTCGAACACGCAGTTCAGACTCGAGGTGACCAAGATCAATTTGTACGCGTTCGACGATACGCATTGGGTCGGCGCGGGTTGGCCGGGCGCCTTGCAGGCAGGCGCGACGCTCGAGGTTCGCGCGCACCGCGTCCGCGAGGGGCAGATCGACCCCGAAGCGTTCTACATGGCGCATGGAGACGTGGTTCTTACCGGCATGCGGAGCCAATTCGATCCGAACGAAACCGAATGGAGGCTCGAGCGCCTCGTCGACTCCGAGGCCGATTTCGACCTTTGGTCGGACGCTGCTTTTCGGATCAACCCCGACTTCGGCCATGCCACCTTCGATGTGGCATATGTAGAGCTCTTGAATACGATTCCGATCGAGATCGATCTCACGAATCTTGCCGTGGGCGAAGACTTCTTTGTGATCGCGAAGGCGCTTGTAAAGACCAACAACAGCTACACGAATGAAGGCGGAAGCGTCGCGTTCCTGCGCGATCCAGGCGCATTCGAGCCCGGCGTTTCTCCGGGCGGTGTCGCACTGGTAGCGACGGAAGGCGTCGTTATGGTCGAGGTCGAGGAAGTGCCGCTCGACATCGTGCGAGCAGGCACCAGCGGCACGGCGCCGCAAGAATGCACCGACGCTGGGTCCGAACGCTCGGTGCTCGCGTTCGATGCGGCTTCCTACCGCGTCACGGAGAATCACGAGGCCGTGGCCGGGCTGGTTCGGGTGACGCGCACCGGCAGCCTCGAGGGGCTCGTGACCGCGCGCGTGCGTCTCGCGGGTGGCAGCGCCGTGTCCGGCGAGGACTTCGATGACGAGGAGCTCGTCATTCGATTTGGCGATGGCAGCAGCACGCCGCGAACGCTCGCGCTACCGATCGTCGACGATGTCGAGATCGAGTCCGAGGAAATGCTGACGGTAGAGCTGATCGATCCGGAAGGCTGCGCCGACATCGGTGCCCAGGCATCCGCGCAAGTGACCATCGTCGATGACGACAATCGACCCGGCGCGATCGCATTCTCGAACGCTGACTTTCAAGTCGACGAATCGGCGGGCGTCGCGACCATTCAGATCGTGCGCACCGGCGGGCAGTTGGGAGTGCTCACTGCCACGCTCGAAACGAGCGATGCAACCGCGCGCGCGAGCGAAGGCGACTACACGGCGGTGCTCACGACGATCACGTTCGCCGATGGCGAGACGGGCCCGCTCGAGATCCAAGTGCCGATCGGCGATGATCTACTGAGCGAACCGGACGAAACCTTCGCGGTGACGCTGTCCAGCCTCACCAGCCAAATCAACAGTACCGCGACGACGACAGTCACGATCGTAGACAACGATCAGAACCAGGCGAACACGGTGCAGTTCGCGGCCGCGCAGCTCGCCGCCGTGGAAACGCATGGTCGCGCGACAATCACGATCACCCGTCACGGCGATACGAGCGGGCCGGCGAGTGTGACCTTGACGACGAACGATGGGACTGCAACCGCCGGTCAGGACTACGAAGCGTTGAGCACCACGGTCGAGTTCGCCGCGGGCCAAGCCGCGCGCGAGGTCGAGCTCGTGATCGTGAGCGATGCCGCACCGGAAGCCGACGAAACCGTGAACCTCACCTTGTCGGCGCCATCAGGTGTTGCACTCGGTATGCCGGCGACGGCGGAGCTCACGATCACCGAGGAAGATGCGACCGCATGGGGAAGCTGGCAGTCCGATGTCGAGATCGACGCTGCTGCCGGAGTTGCGAACGATGCGCAGATCGCCTTCGACTCAGATGGCAACGCTATTGCGATGTGGTACCAGGAAACGGGAAATCATACGGACATCTGGTCGAACTACTACGAGCCGGGCGTGGGCTGGGGTAGCGCTGTACTCGTTGAAGCGAACGATGCGGATCGATATGCCGGGGCGCCGCGAGTCGCCTTCGACGAGCAGGGAAATGCGCTGGCAGTGTGGGTGCAGACGGACGCGGTGACTGGAAACGAAAGCGCATGGTCGAATCGCTTCACTCCCGGCACCGGCTGGGGTGTGCCAGAGCGCATCGAAAGCGGTGCAGATGCAGTGTCGGGCAGTGTCGAGCTTGCGGTCTCGGGCAATGGCGATGCGATCGCAGTATGGACGCAATTCGACGGCGCGCAGGCAAATATCTATGCCAACCGTTACGTCGCAGGCAGTGGATGGCTCGGTGCCGAAGCGCTCAACGAGCAGAACGAGATCGTAAGTAATGCACACGTTGCCATGAGTCAGGACGGCGACGCGCTCGTGGTTTGGCAACAAGCGCCGACGGGCGTGACCTGGAATATTCGCGCAAGGCGCTTCACACAGTCGAACTGGGCCCCCTCGGAGCTCGTCTCGACGACGAACACGGGGAGCGCAACCTCACCGCGAGCGTCCTTCGACAGCGAAGGCGGCGCGATGGTCATCTGGCTCCAGAATCCGGGCTTCGATCGGTCCGTCTATGCCACTCGGCACACGCAACAGGGTGGTTGGGAAACGCCGCAGCTGATTGGAGAAGGTGATAGGGCCGATCATCCGAGGCTCGCGACGGGGCCAGCCGGCAGTGCAATCGCCGTATGGCAGCGCCCTGTCACGGTGAACGGCAACGCCGTGATTACGACCTTTGCGAACCGCTACACACCCGCTAACGGTTGGACTGGCGCAGAGGCGATCAGCACGGGGAATGTCTTCTACCCGAAAGTCGCGATCAGCTCGGATGGTAATGCGCTCGCTGCCTGGTTCGAGCTAGACGCGGGTAGCTATAGCATTTGGTCGAATCGCTACACGCTCGACATTGGCTGGCGTTTCCCTGAGCAGATCGGCAGCAGCGGCGGGTTGATAGGCACGCTCATGCCGGAGCTTGCATTCGGACCGCAGGGCGAGGCGTTCGCAATTTGGACACGAGGTGGCGAGGTGAGGGTCAATAATTTCCGACTTGCTGTTTTGGATGCGCAGTAGCTCCTCGCGGTGCGCAGCGCATGACTCGCTCGAGCTCATTGTGTGGAGGCGTTCACGGCTGTGGGAGGCCACAAGACATGTGCATTCCCTTGGAACTCTGGTGCGCTGTATTCGCTGACGGAAAAGTAGATGCGACTAGGTCGCCGCGTCTGCACGCCACGCTCGACGCCGCGCAATGTGACACCTGCCAAGTCCAGCCGGCTGTTATCCGCCACGATGGCAATGCGACCGCCGACGATCCCGTTCGTCAGCATCAGAGTTGAATCTGAGAGCTCCAACGCGACGTCAGTGGAGATGACGTGAAGATTCCGCGCAGCAATCGAGGACCGGTTCGCAATCAGCCGCCGCGCACGCGCATTCTCGATTGTCACGCCGGAGCAGTCCTCGAGGATCAGTCGATCGAACGTGCCGGAGTAACGAACACCCGTTTGCTTTTCGCACCTCACGTCCCCTTGAGATTCGGGATCGATCGTCGCAGGCGCGCGCAGCATCTCGGGTCCTTGTAGCGCTTCCAGAAGCGCGCGGTTGAACGCGTCCGGTCGCTCATTCATCGGCATGTGCCGCGCACCTTCGATGATTCTCAGCCGCGCGTTGAGCATGCGGTCAGCGAGCAGCTCTCCAGCGCGCAGCGGCGTTACCGTGTCTTCTTCGCCCCAGATAATCGTTGTCGGCCTAGCCACCTTCTGAATCGCACGCGTGAAGTCATGATCGAGCAGCGCGACGGCCGCGTCCGGGAAGACGGCACGGCCGAAGAGTGCTCCGCGCACGGAGGGCGCCTCGAGCACCATCTGTACCAAGGCGGACTGCTCTTCCAATAGATCGAGCAGCTGAGAGGTGCCACCTGCCCCGAGCAGCACATTGAGCGAATCGAGTCCCACCGCTGCCACATTGTCTTCCGCCAGGTGACGAATGAACACCGGGCGCAGCAACACACCAGCGACATCGACCAGTGCCAATCTGTCGACACTCTCGGGATAACGCGCAGCAAACTCGAGACTGATAGACGCACCGAGCGAATGGCCTACGAGATGAAATCGCGGCGCTTTAACGAGCTGTGCCATCTCGCGCAGCACCTCAGTCAGCGCCGGAAGTGAATAGATGCCGCTCGCCACCTCGGAAGCGCCGAAGCCGGGCAAGTCGAACGCCACGACACGAAAGTGAGGCAGCAATGCGGGGACAGTCGCGCGCCAGTCGCGATGCGCGTTGTGCCCCATGCCATGCACGAGGATGACGGCCGGCCGATCGGCGTCACCCCATTCCGCTACCCATACGTGCACGCCGCTTGGTAAACGCAAGCAGCGATAGTTGCCATTGGGCAATCGCTTGAAGACGTTCGAAACTTCTTTGCTCGCGAGCCGATCGACACAGGCGGAATCCGCAGCAATCGATTGGTCACCGAGGATCAAACACAAGCCAATTCCAAACATCACCTCACGGAAGAATCGCTGCACTTGCACCTCGCGCGTCAGTCAAGTTCCTGCGCACCGGTTACACGCGTGCGCTGCTGATGGATCGATGCGTCCCGCGGAAAGATGTTCGCATGTCTGCCTTTCGCTGTGACCTCGCGCGCCGTCCGTCTTCTGAGTCATCCAGCATCCAGGCCGTTCGAGACGTCTATCAGGCAAGCGCGGACGAACGCAGCGAGTATTCACCACATACGAGCGCAAGCGGCGCTGCAGGCTATTCGGAACGAAAGGCACCCGCGAAGCATCTTCCTGCGACTTCCCGAGTCCATTGCGATGAGGTCGTGGCGGGCGATCAGTACATTCTAGTGCGCATCGCCGCAGGAGAACCCGACGCGGTCGCCGAATGCATGCGGCGCCACGGCGCGATCGTCTGGTCGATGGCACGCTCTAAACTGCAGGATCTTGCGGACGCGGAGGATGCCACGCAGGAGATCTTCCTCGAGCTGTGGCGATGCGCTCGGCGATTCGATCCAACGGCAGGCTCGGAAGTCGCGTTCATCCGCACGATCGCGCAACGCAAGCTGATCGATCGCTTGCGAGCCAAGGGACGCCAACCCGCCATCGACCAGTTCGACGAGGCCGTGCACTGCCTCGACGGTCTCGAGCATGTAGAGGCTGCCGAGACGCTTGACGCAGAGATGGCCACTCGTGCTCTCGAGCAGCTCGCGGTCTCACAACGAGAGATTCTGCTGATGGGCGTCGTGCAGGGCATGACGCATTCAGAGATTGCGCGAATCACCGGCAAGCCAATTGGCACAGTGAAAGCACAGCTGCGGCGCGGCCTGCTCAAGCTCAGAGCGCTGATCGAAACCAGCACTCCATCGCTCGCGCCGGAGAGATCGGACTGCAGCTCGCCGGCAATCACGCCGACGCGTCGGTAGTCGCGGGCGGGCGACGCAGTCCGACCAGATAGGCTCCTTGCGCTACCGCGTCGTCGGGACTTTTTGCATAACCGTCCGCGCCGATCTCGCGCCATAGGCCCGGGGCGTGCGATAGCGCATGCCCTCCCACGAGGATCTTGATATCACGCTCGAGGGCGCGCACGGCGGCGACGGTGTCTTCGAGCATCGGAAGGTGCGTCGTCAGCGTAGTTGACAAGGCAACCAAATCCGCCTCAAAGATCTGCGCTGCCTCAGCGATCTGTCCGACCGGCACATTCGCTCCGAGCGCGACGGTGCGCCATCCAGCTGCTCGAAAGAAATCCGCCACCGCCGTGATGCCAATCTCGTGCGCATCTCCGGCCACCGAGGCGGTGACGACTGTCTTTCCCGTTGATGGATGCGGCTCTGCAGCGCTGAGCCAGCTGGTCAAGCGTCGCGTCATCGAGCTCACCGCGTGCTCCTCGGCGACGCCGATCTCGCCGGCGTGCCACATGCGACCGATCTCGCGTTGCGCCGGCATCAGCACCTGCAGATAAGTGGCGGCCTCACCCATCATCGGCCGCGCCTCATTGAGGATGATGGCAGTGGCGGATTCGAAGCGCCCCTCCAGACACTCGGCAAGATAACGCATGGCGAGCCGTCCACATGGATCGGCGGGGTCGAGCGTGCTGGTTGGCTGCGGCGATGGCGCGTCGAGCGCCGACAGCGCGGCTTGCGCGCAGCGCGTCACGGGTTCGCGCGCGTTCTCAGGAAGCTCAGCATGGAGAGTCGCATGCAGGACCTGCAATGCGATCCGTAGGTCTTCTGTCTGCCCGCCGCCCTCGAGAAACATTCCTTGCATCCAACGGACGGCAGCAGCGAACAGCTCCGGCCGATCGAAGCGCACCGCCGCCGCGAGCTCTGCGACGGCCTGCATCATGAAAGACCGCCACGACGCCGCGCCCTTCGCTCCGTACCTCTCTGCCAACGCCGATTGCTGCTCGATGAGCGCATGCGCGGCCGCGGCCGCATATCCGCTGCCGCCCGCCTCGAGCAATGCGAACGCGAATCGATGGGAAGTCATGCGTGCTCCGGTGCGATTTGCATTTGCCGTGATGACGCCACTGCTGTCAAGCGTCCCTGAACAGTTCGACAAACATCGCTCGCGAGATGCATCCGAACACGACTCGACGACGAATAACGATTTGCGGATCAACGATGCGAAGGTCGTTGGGCCCGTGATTCAGGCAGGCAACGGCGTGATCTATGTGATCGACAGCGTGCTCTTGCCGCAGTATCGCGCGCCTGAGCCCGCACAGCACGTGGGCGGAGGACCGCTCGCTAGTTCATTACTTCCTAACTGGAAACTTCCGCGCCGGCCGCAAGTTTCGTGACAGATTCGATTGCTAGCTTGGCTTCCGATGAACGATCAACCGCCGAGGAATCAGTCCATGCCGCATCGCGTATCGCTTGCCGCTCTTATATATGCATTTGCGGTAACCCCCGCTGCCGCCGACGTTGGCGCGATATCGGTAGAGGTCGTGGATGCCGTGACGCGCCGGCCCGTCGATGGTGTGACGATTACGGCCGAGTCGCGTGACGGTGAGGTGCGCTCGGTAACGACAGATAGTGGCCGGGCGCTGCTCGACAGCCTGGAAGACGGCTTCTTTAGATTGCGTGCAGAAGCGGCGGGATACGTCCCGGCCGTCGAGCCCGCGGTGCGAGTGCTGGAACAACGGACGGGCCGTCTTCGCTTCGAACTTCAGCCAGTGCCTGACTCGATAGATGAGATCGTTGTGGTTCGTGCACGCGAGGCAGATCCCTTCGGCGCCGTCTCGAACACATTCTTGAGCCGCGACGAGTTGCGTAACGCGCCTGGCAGCGGCAGCGATGTCATGCGCGCGCTGAGCGGCCTACCAGGGGTCGTCTCCAACGGCGAGTTCGCGGCCTTTTCCGTGCGGGGCCATGGCCCCAAGAGCAACCTCATCTATGTCGATGGATTTCCGTTCCAGCAAGTCGTGCACTTCGAGCAGACGCTGGGCGAGGAGGAAGAGATCCTCAACGGCGGCCGCTACTCCATCTTTGCACCCAATGCCGTTGCCGGAGCGGAGTTCTCGCCTGGCGGCTGGAGCGCGGAGTTCGGCGGCCTCAATGGGTCGCTCCTGCAATTCGATGTTGTGGACGGCGCGCCCTCCCCTGTCGGCAGCCTGCGTCTCGATTTCGCCGGCGCCGAGCTCCTTTATGAGGGACCGAGCGGCTTCCACGAGAACACGTCGATGTTCCTGCAGGCGCGGCAATTCGACTTCGGCCAGTTCTTCGAAACCATTGGTGAGGAGAGTTTGGGTGCGCCGGTTTCCACAGACGTGATCCTGAAGACGCATACACGTCTCGACGATAACGACGAGTTCGAGTTTCTCGCCATCTACGCGCCTGAGGAGTACACGCGCGACATCAACCACATCCTCGCCGCCGAGGAGGAGGGCGATCCCATCGAGGACGTCACGTTGCAGAACGAAGACCAAGACCTCGTGCTCATCGGTGCCACCTGGCGGCGGATGTTTGGCAACAATGGCGAATGGACAAACCGAATCTACTTCCGTGAGCGCGACCGCGTGTCGTCCGAGGGCGAGGGTTTCCCGGACCTGGTGCCGCCGGGTACGTCGGCTGACCTCGTCCCGGTGCGCGAGGAACTCCTGACCGTCAAGGAAAAGGAATCGGAATTCGGTTGGCGCAGCGATGTGGCCTTCGGAAACCGCTTTGGGATATTCAATGCCGGGCTGCAGCTTACGAACAACGATCTCGACTATTCCACTGAGCTTCGGGAGGACTGGATACGCTATCTCTACGAGTCTGACGATCCGCGCCCTGCGGGCGCGAACTACATTGTGTTGCAACCCAGTGAGATCAACTCGATCTATAGCGCGAGCGAAACCAACTACGCGGCTTACGGCGAGCAGGTGTTCGACTGGGGCGATGCCAATCTGCGTGCCGGCGTTCGCTACGACCGCAATGGCTTCAGTGACGAGAATCTTGTGTCGCCGCGATTCGGTTTCAATTATGCGTTTTCACCCCGCTTGAGATTATCGGCGACGACTGGCATTTTTTATGAGGCACCAAGCAACCTCGCGCGCGCGGCCGACCCGGACAACTTTGATCTCGAGAGCGAAAAGCTCACGCATTTCGGTCTGGGCTTCAACTATCGGCTGAGCGACAACCTGAATCTGCTCGTCGAGGCGTACTATCAAGATCTAGATAACCGGCTCGTGGAAAGCGGCCGTACGAACAATCGAATCTCAAATGAGGGTGAAGGCACCAACACCGGTGTGGACGTGGTGTTGACGCGCAAGTTCGATGAGCGCTGGTCGGCCGACTTCGTCTATTCCTGGAATCGCTACCGAGTGGACGATAACGACGGGCGTGGCGAGTACGACTGGGACTTCAATCGCGAGAACTTCGTCTCTGTCGGCGGGCGTTGGGAAATCAACGATCGATGGCAGATAGCAGCACGCTGGAAGTATGGCTCCGGGCTACCAACGTACCGCTACACTGTGCACGCCGACGTGCTGGCGCCGAACCCGCCCGTGCGCTATTCGCAAGAAAGGTTCGGTTTGAATACGGAGCGCGGCGATGCGTTCCATTCACTCGATATACGTGTCGACTATCGTCGTCCGATCGGCCCGGTGGATCTTGTGCTGTTCGCGGACGTGCTGAACGTTTACGGCGGTCCGGCCGGTCTGCAGCCCGAATTCAACATCCTGACGGGAGAAATCATCGACGAGGAGGAGGAAACTTTGCCGCTTCTCGGCCTGACCATCGAGTACGCCTGGTAAAATGCGTGGTATCTAGCCCATGTCCCGCGCGATGGTTATGAATGGGACGATGGCCCAGTGAGATTGCTCATCATCGAAGATAACCAGCGTCTCTGTCAGGCCGTCGCGGAGAGCCTGCGTGCGCAAGGGTTCGCAGTCGATACAGCGGCGTCTGCGACCGAGGGACTGCGGATCTGGCGAGCGGCCGATTACGATGCCGCCGTGCTCGATCTCATGCTTCCGGACGGCAGCGGCCTCGGGGCGCTCAAGGAGATGCGCGACCGAGGCAACCTGACACCGGTGCTGATTCTCACCGCGTTAGGTTCGATCGAGGATCGCGTGCGCGGTCTGGATGGCGGCGCGGACGACTATCTCGTCAAACCCTTCGCGATGCGGGAGCTCATCGCTCGACTGCGCGCGATGTTGCGTCGTCCGGGCGCGGCATTGGGTCGTACGCTGACCCTCGGCAGCGTCAAGCTCGATACGTCCGCACGCATCGCCACAGTCGCCGAGACGCCGCTCGATCTGACACGCTCGGAGCTGATCGTGCTCGAAGCGCTGCTGCGCCATCAGGGACGTGTCATCTCGAAGGAGCGGCTTGCCGAATGTCTGTACGATTTCGAGCAGGAGCGCAGCGCGAATTCGGTGGAGACGCACGTGCACAGGTTGCGCAAGAAGCTCGCGGCCGCGGGCGCCGATGTGTCGCTCCGGACTCTGCGCGGTCTGGGCTATCTTGCCTCCTGATCGCGGCTCGATGCGCGCCCCATCTCTACTTCGAGCACTCGTCGTTCGACTGACCATCGTGGTCGTGCTAGCGCTCGCCGGCAGCTATCTGCTGTTGTACTCCGAATTTCGAGATGGGCTGTGGGGCCTGGAAGGCCAGAGCATCGCCATTCAGGTACAGCACTTGCGTGCCGCGATTGTGTCGGGGACGGACGCGCCCCGTCTCGAGTTGACTCCTTCCTTAAGGGAGTTCTACGCCCAACCGGATACATTGAACGGCTATCAGTTGCTGAACGCAGATGGCACGGTGCTGCAGTCGGGCGGTTTCACTGCGTCTTATCTGCCATTGCCGGCCGCTCGAGCCGATGGGCAGGTCGTCCTGCAGCGGGAAATGGATGCGTCGTCGGGCAACAGCATCATGGCTGCCGCGCTCGAGCTCGATGATCATCACGGCCGATACTGGGTGCGTGTGGTGCGGAATCTCGAGGATGCGGAGAGCCTGGTCGCTCAGCTCATGCTCGGCGCGTTGGACGAGCTGTATTGGCCGATTGCCCTGCTGCTCATCGCCGTGGTCAGCGTCGTGGTCGTGACGGTGCTGTCATCGCTTCGCTCCTTGCGTGCGGTTTCGCATCAGGCCTCGATGTTGTCGCTGCATCGTTTGGACGAGCGACTGCATGCCAAACACCTTCCTCGAGAGCTCGTTCCGCTGGTTCAGGCAGTCAACGGCTCGCTCGACCGGCTCGAAGCGGACTATCGCGTGCAGAGGGAATTTACCGCCAACGCCGCCCATGAGCTGCGTACCCCGCTTGCAACGTTGCGAGCACGGCTCGAGTCCCGCTTTTCGGCGCAGGAGCTGGGCGATGTCGCGTTCGAAATCGAACAGCTCTCGCGGCTCGTCGAGCAACTGCTCTGTCTTGCGCGCCTCGATTCGCAGGAACAGTTCGAGTTTGCCGCGTTCGACGCTCACGCCGTGGCGCTGGAAGTGGCTCGAGAGCTGGCGCCAGTTGCGCTCGAATCAGAGCATTACGTGACCGCCACGACCCCCGACGCTTCCGTGCCTGCGCACGGGAATGCAACACTGACGCGCCTGGTCTTTCGCAATCTGCTCGAGAACGCGATTCAGTACACGCCCGCCGGCACGTCGATCACGCTGTCCGCTGATGCTGCCACTGTGATCATCGCGGATGATGGGCCCGGAATCGCTGCACACGCCGCTGCATCCCTGTTCGAGCGCTTCCGCCGCGGTACCAATGCCTCGCGCGTTGGCGCGGGGTTGGGGCTCGCAATCGCGAAGTGCATCATGGAGCGGCAAGGCGGACGCCTGTCGCTCGACACGAATGCGGCCCGCGGGGCGCGTTTCGTGATGGAGTTTCCCGCGCCTAGGTAAGTTTCGCGCGCTGCTCCGCAGGCGCACACATCGATGGCGAAGATCGACGCGAGATCATCGAGCCTCTCGAGAACCCACTCCTTTCGATGCGAGTAGTCTGATGTGCATGGATGCACAAATGGCGCGGAAGCAAGGATGCTTGGAGCGGCTCTGCCGGCATACTCGTGTTATCCCCACAACCATGCGCGACGAACGCAACGCGCGACGACATGTGACCGCCATGGATGGCGGAAATGGTCAAAGCGCAGGAGCAAGTCTTTGGACCATGACCGCCATGGATGGCTATCGACGTTTTCTCTGGAGCATGTTCATCGATCCTTGCTCGCGATCTCCGCAGCCTGCCATCGCTGGTAGCGTGCGACCATCACTGAATCTGGATCGAGCAGCGCTATCGCTTCGGCCATCGCGCCCAGCGCGGCGGCGTTCTCGCCGCTCATGAATATGATCAGTCCATCGCGGCTGCGGGTGTAGTAGTACGCAAGCGCCACTTCGGCCCAATCGTTGCCCCCATGCCCGATGAGCTTGTTGTCGCCGAAGTCGGCGACTTCCCAGCCAAGACCGTAGCCCTGAGCCCTGGGACATCGCTTCCTCTCGCGACAATGCGCATCGAAATCCTCGTCTAGTGGCGCCTGAATACGCTCTCTATCCGCGGCAAGCGCCGGCGTGAGCCCTTGAGCCTTCATGGTTCCTATGAGGAACGCGGCATAATCCTCGACGGTGACGACCATATCGTCCGCAGCCCCGAACGTGCCTTCGGGGGCGCACCATCCGCTCGGGCGACAGAACGGCTTGTACGTTCCTTTCGCGTTGGTGATCACGGCGATGCGGTCGAACAGCTCTCCTCGTGCCCGCATCGAGACGTTCGCCATCCCGTTTGGCTCAAAAACATACTGTTTCGCGAGACTCTCGAAGTCGCGACCGAGCTTGCGCTCCGCATAACGAGCGAGGTATGCGAATCCTTCGCCCGAGTATCCGAACTTCTCGCCGGGATCGCTCACGAGTCGCAATTTCCGATCCGGAGAAAAGAAGCGCCAATTGAGGAATCCCGTCGTGTGAGTGAGTGCTACACGAGGCGTCAGTGCTGCGTGCCTCGGATCATCCACGATATCCGGATCGACCCAGTACGAAGCCATGGATTCGTCCAGCGATAGCTTCTCCACGGCTGCCAAGCGCAGGATTGTCTCCGCTGCAACTGTCTTCGTGATCGAGGCGACATTGAACATCGTATGTTTCGATGCCGGGGTCCCCGGAGACTGCTCCCCGAAGTAGCCGGTCCAGACGAGCTCGCCATTTCGAATCACAGCCGCTCCTGCGGCCAGCACACCTCGACTCAGCAATATATCGGAGAAAGCCTTCTCGACCTGGCTCGCTCGCCCTGTCGAGATATCCTCGATGTCAGATGAGTATCGATCAGCATCTTTCGAGCGGCTTTCCGCATGACCGCACGCCGAAATCGCAATGTTTGCAACCGCGAGCAACAGGAATCTATGTGAAACAGGCACGTGTGCATCTCCACAGCTATAAATGTGTCGGATGCACGCTGGGCCGAAAAGGTTTACACCGAATAACCTACACACACCGCATGAACCAACTCGCGTCGTGTAAGCGGCGCCGCCAGTTCTGAATCACTCGCTCTGCCATCGCCCTCTCCGCTTCCGTAGATCCGTTCTTTCGCCAGCGCTGTATCAGCCGTGGGAGCGAGAAGAGCTCACTCCACCTATCCACGACATCATGCAACGACCACTTGCCCCGCGGTTCGCGTCAACGTAGTACCACCAGGTGATAGTGATTACTCATCACCGCGTTACGCACAGATATCCATCGCGAAGATCGATGTGAGCTGCTCGAGCCTCTCGAGAACCCACTCCTTTCGATGCGAGTAGTCTGATGTGCATGGATGCACAAATGGCGCGGAAGCAGGGATGCTTGGAGCGGATCGGCCGACATACTCGTGTTATCCCCACAACCATGCGCGACGAACGCAACGCGCGACGACATGTGACCGCCATGGATGGCGGAAATGGTCAAAGCGCAGGAGCAAGTCTTTGGACCATGACCGCCATGGATGGCGGAAATGGTTGCAGGTGAAAGCTCCTGCAACACCTGCATTTCCCACATCCGTGTGGGCCAGAAACGCAGGAGCACGTTTCAACCAGTAGTACGGCGTGTCCCGGAGCGAGATGAGTGACTTGCGCGCGTAGGTCATGCGTCAAGCATGACAGTGCTCACGCGCCACGGTCAGCGACCAACTCGTCGTTTGCCGGAAAGTCGATCGATGTCCTCGCGTGAGTTTCTATGCAGCAAGCATGAGTGTCCTCACCACATGAACCGATCAGCAACTAACTCCGCCTTCGCCAGAAACTCGATGGATGCCCCCTGGACGAGTTCCAATGGGTGCGGTCCGCCTCCCAGACAACCTGTCGAGCGAATTCCATTCCATGCTGCTCCCAAGTGCGCAACCGAGCCGCCGTCACGTTCCCACAGTACGTATTAGCGATGAGTGCGGCCGCACCTAGCATGTCCGATAACCCGATACTGCCCATTCGCACGTGCCCTCCTGATGCTCGTCTCGGTAAGCGGTAATCAGCAAGTCGCGAGCTTTGCGTAGGAGACGGAACGCGCGCAACCTGCCGAGGTGACTACGATGAAACCATCGATCTACGTGTTGCACGGTCTCAGTTGGCTGCTTGCATTCGCAATGATCGGCGCTGCTGCACAAGCGCCATCGACGAATGCAACGCCGCCGGGTTCGTCTGCCAAGTCGCCAGGCGCCGCAGTCGGGCTAATGGTCTATCCTTCGAAAGGGCAAGCTGCGGAGCTGCAACTCAAGGACGAGACCGAATGCTACAGTTGGGCGCAAACGCAATCCGGCTATGATCCCGCGTCGCCTGCGCCCGCTGCGGCCGCGCCGTCGGAAACAGCTCAGGCTGAAAAGTCCTCAGGCGCTGACGGCTCGCGTCTACGCGGCGCGGCGCGTGGCGCAGCGGCGGGCGCTGTGATCGGTGAAGTCGCGAACGATGACGCGAGCGAGGGAGCTGCCATCGGCGCCGCCGCTGGTGCCGTTGCTGGCGGACGCCAAAAGCGCAAAGCGGAAGCGCAACAAAAGGAGCAAGCCGCGCAGCAGGCGCAGGCGCAGCAGCAACAACACGCCGCGGCTCAGCAGGAGATGCTCGACAAATTCAAGAGCGGCATGTCGGTGTGCCTCGAGGCGCGAGGTTACGCGGTGAAGTGACAATCTCCTCGCGCAGATCTCGATCGCGAAGATCGACGTGAGCAGACCGCGCTGCAGCAGTCGCGATTCGCTACCACCGTGCGCGGAATCTTCATCTCGATGAGATACATCGAGGCGTTTGCGCTGCGAGGATGACGGCGATGAGATGAAGCAGGGACAGCGTGCGGCGTGTGAACGAGCATCGTACAACGTCGTTTGCCGATGCCCTTGATCCGTACTTACAAACAATCAGTTTTGGTTTACGACTGCGGGCGTCTTCAACAGAAGGGGCGCAGCGATGACCACGCCATTCAGGAGCTTGCTGCTCGTCACACTGGCCCTCTGTTCGACGATCGCCGTCGCAGACGAGTACGACGATACGATCTCGCTGTTCAAGAATGCCGGAGAGAGTTCAGCGTTCTTCGACAGCAGCTATGCGTACGCTGTGCTCCCGACCGTAGGCAAAGGTGGGCTCGGCGTCGGCGCAGCGCACGGAAAGGGACGTGCCTACGTGGATGATGAGTACGTCGGTGACGTGACGATGAATCAGGTCAGCGTTGGGTTGCAGGCTGGTGGTCAGGCCTTCAGTCAAATCATCTTCTTCGCCGACCAGCGCGCGTTCGATGAATTCTCAGCGGGCAACTTCGAATTCGACGCCACGGTCCAGGCGGTTGCGATCACCGCCTCAGCGGGCGCGAGTGCCAGCACCGTCGGAACCTCCGCCGGTGCAAGTGGCGGCAAGAAAGATGCGAAGACCGTAGGCAAGTATCACAAGGGGATCGCCGTGTTCACCATTGCCAAGGGAGGCATGATGTATCAAGCAGCCGTCGGTGGGCAGAAGTTCAAGTACAAGCCGCGGACGAGAAAGTCATAGGGCGCTCGCCACGATCGCACCACAATTCGTATCATCTCTACGCGTCCGACCGGTCCAATCGACGCGCGCGACATCCCATACCCAACTCACGGACGCACGCCGAGCAGCGTCACTAGGCGCGGAAAATCATCTCGGTTAGGACGGCATCGGTCGTTCTGCCCCACCACTTCTCGATTTCAGAGCCACGCCAGAATCCGAACACCTTTCCGAGCAGCGTCGGCATTGCACGGCGAGCGAAAAGTAGATGGCCAGCACGCTCGGCATCGACGAGAGCAGCGAAGAACGCATCGATCTGCGTTCTGCGTTACACATTTCGGAAACCGATCCTTGAGCTCCGCCAGCAATGCGGTTTGCGAGCGTGCGAACTGCAACTCAAACCCGCCGGGAAGATGCACGGTGTCGTACACCGAGCCAGCGGGTGCAAAGCGAAGCTCGCCATTCGACAACCAGTCGATCACTCGACGCGTGGCGCCGCCCTCCCCAAGGTCACCCAGGTAGTGAAGGCCGACTGCCCACCTGAATCCGTTGCGACTGAAGGTCTGTGTGAGACCGCCTGCCGCGAAATGTCGCTCGAGCACGAGCACTTTGTATCCGCTGTGGGTGAGAGCGCAAGCGCAAGCGAGGCCTCCAATCCCGGAGCCGATGACGATTGCATCGAAACGAGAGTCTGAGGTAGCGCTCATCTCGTCATCCTCCCACCGCGTGTCGCAGTGTGTGTGCCTCCCCTGAAGCCCTTCCGGGAGTACGCGAGTTTCACTCGCAGACAAACTCGCGGGTATCAATCGGGCGACAGGACTGCGGCCAGCGATAGTTGCGCCAGTAGTCGACGAACCCAAGACGCTGCACCAGCGCCCTAAACTCCGGCAGCTTTCGCACATCACTCATGAGCGGCATCCACAGCAAAGTCGGACGGCTCAAGTGTGGTGTCGCGTCCTCTAGCAGCTCAAGCGCCAACGCGGGCTCTCCATAGTAGGCAGCCCACTGCGCCAGCACTGCCTTTTCGGAAGAGCTCGCTGTCACAGCCGCTTCGCGAATTGCTGCGGCCGCGCGCGCGGGCGTGTCCATGAAACTCACCAGGCTGCGATTCATGGCACCTGATGCGTCGGCAGGGAACCGGCGCACTCGCTCCTCGATCTCGCCTCGCTCACCTTTGCTAAGCGCCGCCATGACACCGGCCTGGAGCAGCAACGACTCGAGTCCACCGAGTTCGAGACCGCGATCGACCTCCGCAAGCGACGCGACTGGATTACTAGAAGCGAGGAGCGCTTCACTCAGAACCAAGGCAAACGCTGGCGCCAATGGTTCATCGAGACACGCGCGTTCCAATGCATCGACCGCCTCACTGATGCGACCGACTGACAATAGAAATATACCGCGCGGTCCCCACATTCGACTCTGCATGCCGTATCGAGTATAGGCATCTTCCAACTTCTGATAGGTTGCAGCTCCATCATTCCAATGACCGCTGCGCACCTGGGCGATACCAATTTCTAAGAGTACGTGCGGCGCATCGGGAGTAAGAGCCCGTGCCCGCTCCAGCGCCTTGGACGCTTCTTGCTGCCATTCGCCCGCGCGCTCAGGCACGACGAACCCGCCGTTGGTGTAGACAGTCGCCAGTCCTGACCAGGCAAGTGAGAACTCCGGGTCAAGGGCAACGGCTCGCTGCAGATGTGCGATCGCAAGCGCAAAGGACTCCGGGCGCCGCTCCAGATTGCGCGTCATGCCGCGCAGGTATTCATCATATGCAGCGACATTGCGCGTCATGCCCGGCATACGCCCGAGGCCGATGCCCAACTTGACCTGCAATGCATCCGCAACTGACTGCGCAATTTGGTCTTGAATCGCGAAAACGTCTTCGAGGTTGTGCTCGTAAGTCTGTGCCCAGAGCTGCTGCCCACTTTGCGCACTACTCAAACTGGCTGTGATTCTTATGCGCTCGCCAGCTTTGCGTACGCTTCCTTCGACAAGATGCTCAACGCCGAGTGCTGCTGCTGTCTCTCGAGGGTTCTCGTTTCGGCCCTTGAAATGAAAGGAGGAAGTTGGACCGGTGACTCGCAGATCGGACACGCGAGAGAGCTTGTTCAGCAGCTCGATTGTCATCCCATCAGCGAAGTATTCCTGTTCGGGATCCGACGACAGATTGTCGAAAGGAAGTACTGCAACTGAAGCGGGTGAGGTCGGCGTCGTCATCTTGCGGCTCGTCAACGCGAGGACGAGCAATGCGGCGGCACTTGCGGCGGCTACGATCCACCACCGCGGAAATGAACGCCTGGTCGGGCTGGGTGCGGTCAGCGCTGCCGCGTCGGTCGTATCTTCGTCCTGCTGGAGGTGCTCTACGCGAACCGTGAGGCGATAGCCTCGCTTGGGGATCGTTTCAATGTAGCTCGACCCTTCCGAAGCATCGTCGAGTGATTGTCGCAACTGACGGATCGCCAGGTAAACGGAGCCGTCGCCGACCACCGCTCCCTGCCACACCGCCGCGATCATTTGCTCGATTGAAACGACTTCGCCCGCATGCTGGGCGAGAAACATCAACACGTCCATCGCTCGCGGCTCGAGCTTCACCGAGCGCGTCTCTCGCTCGAGTAGATTCAGCGACGGGGTCGCTGTCCAGGCACCGATCCTGATTTGCCTCGCCTCGGTCATGTGGCTGGGACTCGCCTTACGTTGCGGCGCTCCAAAGAGATTCATCGCAAGAAGCTAAGACTTCCCTGAGGCCCGTGCCGGAAGCTGATTGTACCGTCCTCACGTCGAAAGGAGCTGCCCATCACGAACTCATCGGAGAAGATAATGAGTTATCATCACACGGTCCCTTCTGCGCCAGTCCGTCGCTTCTTTGTCGCAATAGGACTTTGGTGCCTGCTGCTAACCATCGTCGGCTTCGTGCCGAACGTCTCTCGCCAGTGGGCAGGCGAGCTGTCTTATCCGCCGCTCGTTCACCTTCACGCTCTTATCATGCTCACTTGGCTTGTCCTCTTCACGACGCAAGCCAACTTGATGGCCGGCGGGAAGCTGCAGCAGCATCGAACACTGGGTTGGCTGGCGACCGTATGGGCAGTGATCGTCTGGATTTCCATGGCGGTCGGCACAGTGGAAGCATTACTGCGCTACAGCCCAGACACGTTCGGCTTCCTGGTCCAACCCTTGCTGATCCAGCTCGGCACAATCATTGTGTTCCCGATCATCGTGACAGTAGCCATCTTCGCGAGACGCCACCCGGAGTGGCACAAACGGTTCATGATGTTCGCGACCTTCTCTCTCGTTCAGCCGGCGCTCGATCGGATGCACTGGCTGCCGAATGAAGGGTTGCCTATGTTTTGGCACGCTGGCTTGCGCTTGTACGTGCTCGCGGTATTGCCAGTAGTCGTGTACGACCTCCTCACCTTGCGACGCATCCATCCAGCAACGCTGAGCGCGTCAGCCATCCTCGTCACGCTACACGCAATAATAAGCGTCTACTGGGATGACTCTGGCTGGAATCACTCCGCGCGCGCATTCTGGACGTGGCTGCGCGCGTTGAATATCGGCTGAGTGATTCAGTTCATGACGCGAGTTCGCAGTGGCGGTTGTGAGGTTTGACTTGTCTGCTTCTCTGCCGCGATTTGATCAGGCTGCTTGCTCGAGCGAATCGAGGACACGCACCGATTTCGCCGCGCGATTGACTCTACAGTCGCAGCACACGTGTTGGGTGTGTACCTCTTCAGAGCAGGGACGGGAGTAGATAGTCGGATTCGACGTCGAGATCGAGACCCCGATCCCGCGCGAGGCAGCACAACGCTGTGGGGCCCAACGCGAACCAGCTGATGGGCCCATGCGGCACCCCGTCGCCCCAGAAGCGGCGGTGGGCTTCCAGCGCGCCGACGAGCGAATCGTTGAACGCCGTGGCGTCGCCGCGCGCAATGGCCGCGAGCATCGGGAACATGGCGGCCGCTACGCCCGGCACGCCGGGCTTTGCCTCGGTGATGAAGGCCGGGTCGGTGAGCCGCAGCGCCTGTTCGACCTGCGATACGCACAGCGCGAGGTCCAGGTCCAGCGCCAGCAGCGCCTTCTTCCAGGCATAGTGATAGGTGTCGTAGCGCGCGCCGGCATCGAGCGGCTCATCGGGAATGGCGCGCAACGCCGCCAGCACCTGTGCATCGCGCGAGATCAGCGCGCCATACCAGCCCTGGGTCCAGGCGCCAACGTCAGCCTGACCATCAGGGCCCGTGGATTGCATGGTGACGACCTTGTCGGCCAGCGTGAAACTCACCGGTGCGCCTCGCGGGGTCACGGCGTGCCGCACGGCGCCGAGTTGCGCTTGCGCGAGCGTCCGCGCGGCAATGGGCAGCAATGGATGCTCTCGCGCGAAAACCGAGGCTTCCTGCATGACCTCGAGGCCGCGCTGGCCGATGCGATGCAATTGCATCATCGACTCCGGGCCCTCGCGCGAGATCAACAGCGTGAGCCGGTCCACCCCGCGCTGGAACAGCGGTCGCGTGGGCTCGGCGTCGAAAGCATGTCGCTCGACTCGTCTCATCGGAAGCTCGGCGGAGTGCGCGGCAGGCGACCGTAGCGAATGTCCATCCGGCTGCGCAACCGAGAATAGCTATCAGGCCGAATAGATGCGCTTAGCCTTGCGGACCGCGAACCCATGACTGCCCGAGCGTGGCTGCGTGTGACCGCCATGGATGGGAAATGGGTTAAGCGCAGAAGCACATTTCAACCAATAGTCCTGGAAGAGAGATGAGTGACTTGCGAGCTTAGGTCATGCATCAAACATGACGCTGCCTACGTGAAGACGATCGGCAATCAACTCGGTGTTCGACCGGAAGTTCGATGGAGTCCAAGTGAGGTCTGCTGCATCACCGCAGTCGTTTGTGCGTCGCGAATAGATATTGCACTGAGCGGCGTCCTGTCGTTCTGATTCGATTCGCTGGCAGGGGCGTATACTCGCTTCCGAACCGTCTAGGCAATCTGGAGGGTGAAATATGAAGACTCCAGCGATCAGACAAGCGGGACAGTGGACGTTCGTTGCTTCCGTGGCCGCAATGATTCTCGCCCTGACTCCCCTTTCTCGAACGACTGCGCAGACGGAGAGGATACCTCTGAAGCCTCCGCCGGCGATGCCCTTGCCCGACGAAGCCGGGCTCGCCCCCGTGCGCGATATTCGCATGTGGTATGCGATTTTCAACAATCGCGTCCAAGGAACGCCGGTTCTGCTGATTCACGGTGGAGTCGCGTCCAGCGAATATTGGGGCGAAGTCGTTCCGGTGCTGATGGACAAGTACAAGGTCATCGTCGCCGACTCTCGCGGGCACGGGCGGAGCACGCGCACGAAGGAGCCGCTCGGATACGCCGTCATGACCGATGACTACGTTGCGCTCCTGGATCACTTGAAGATCGACAAGGTCGCGCTCCTCGGCCACAGCGACGGCGGCAACATCGGGCTCGATATGGCGATGAGGTATCCCCAGCGGCTGAGCAAGCTGATCGCGTTTGGCGCGAACTACAACCCGGGCGGGCTCAAGAACGACGGCTACGATCCGGCTCAGGATCCGGTGTTTGCTGGTATCTGGGACTGGAACCGCGAGTTGTACGAGCGGATCTCGCCGACACCTACGCACTACGAGGCATTCTGGAAGGACATGGCCGCGATGTGGAGCTCACAGCCGGATTTCAAGCCCGAGCAGCTGGCGAAGATCCGCACGCCCACCGTCATCATGGGTGCCGAGCAGGACGAGTTCATCCGCCGCGAGCACACCGAGGAGCTTGCCAAGCTCGTTCCAGGCGCGAAGCTCGTCATGCTCCGCGGTGTCGGCCACCTCGCAATGGGGCAGGACCCGGCACAGTTCAACCGTGAAGTGCTGCTGTTCCTGGACTCCTCGCTCGCGGACAGAGAAGCCGAGTGAGACGAGCGAACGTCCGCGCCCAGAGTGTTGCGAAGCGAGGACACTCACCAACAGCGATGCGAAGCGAGGACACTCACCAACAGATGAGTCGCTGCGAAACCAGCACACCCACTGATTTCAGACAACAGCTGACTCGAGGACACCCACGATCTCCCGAGGGTGAGTCGAGGACACCCACGATCTCCTAGCACGGGAAATTGATGGATGTTGAGATGGACGCCTCCCTCACTTCTGACGTGGTGTGCGTCAGAATTGGTGTTGTCTAGGCACCAAGAGAGAGGAGTCCACCGTGAGCAAGATTAAACTCGTCGCGATCGATCTGGC